>CBDVDM010000017.1:0-37261 GCA_965372745.1 uncultured bacterium | reverse complement strand
AGATTGATTCGATAATAAATTTTGCAGCGGAAAGTCACGTTGACCGTTCAATAGAAGAGCCAAAAGTTTTTATTGATACGAATGTCACCGGTACATTATCACTTCTGGAGATTGCTCGCGATAAAAAGTTAGAGCGTTTTATCCAGGTTTCGACTGATGAGGCTTATGGTTCGCTTGGAACTGAAGGGGAATTTACAGAACAGACGCCCCTTAGTCCGAATTCACCGTATTCGGCAAGCAAGGCAGCTGCAGACCATCTGGTTAGTGCTTTTGGTCATACGTGGGGAGTTAAATATAATATTACACGGTGTTCAAATAATTATGGGCAGTATCAGTTTCCGGAAAAAATGATACCGCTGATGATTAACAATGCGCTGAATGATAAAGAGCTTCCGGTATACGGGGACGGGTTATATGTTCGTGACTGGCTGTATGTTTATGACCATTGCAGTGCTATCTGGAAGATACTGACCGAAGCAAAAGCAGGAGAGATATATAATATCGGCGGATGTAATGAAAAAACGAACCTTGAAGTGATAGAAAGAATCCTTGATAGATTGGAAAAACCCAGGTCACTTATCAAACATGTTAAGGACAGGCCTGGACATGACAGAAGATATGCCATTGATGCAACAAAAATAATGACGGATTTAAAGTGGCAACCATCGGTAAGCTTTGAAGAAGGAATTGAAAAGACAATCGACTGGTATCTGAAAAATGACAAGTGGCTCAGCAACGTGGTTTCAGGAGAATATGAAAAATATTATGATTCCATGTATTCAGGCCGCTAATGAGTAAAGGAGTACGTTGTTAATGGCGGACCTGATAAAAGGTAAAGCTACGATTTGCATTGTTAATTATAAAACGCCCGATTTTATAAAGCTTTGCCTGCGCAGTATCCGCAAATTCACCAGATACCCCTATGAAGTTATTGTCGTTGATAATAATTCACAGGACGAATCTCTGGAATACCTTAAATCATTAAAATGGATTCGTTTAATCGAGCGTGACACAACAGGAGATTTAAGCGGCGGATATTCGCACGGAGCCGGGCTGGAACTTGGTAGACAAAATTGCGATACGGAATTTTTTGCCTCGATGCATTCGGATACATTTGTGCAAAAAGCCGGATGGCTGACGGAACTGATAAGTTACTTTGGAAATGATGAGCAGGTTGCGTGTGTAGGTTCAGGAAAGATTGAACTGACGCAAAAATGGCGGACATGGCTGAAAAAGGCGACTGACTTTCGAACATTCAGACGTAAATTATTGTGTGAGCCTGACCCAGATGGCAAATATCGTTATTACAACAGGACTATATGTTGTCTGTATCGAACGAAAGTATTGATTAAAGAGGGACTTTCGTTTTTACCTGACAGTGAAAAAGGGCTAACCTCCGGCAAGGGATTGTATTTTGAACTGGTTGACCGAGGCTACAGGACAGTTGAACTTAAGCCATCGCTGATGAGTAAATACGTAATACATCTTGCTCACGCTACTCAGGTCGTTAATCCCAATGAGTTTAGTTTGCGAAAAAGAACGATACGAAAATGCAACAGGTTAGTCGATGAGATTATGTCATCAGAGACGGTCAAGAGTATTCTGGAAGATGATTCTCTTGATAAATAGAACAGATTTAGCCATTCAAAAAAACTCTCCATATATGTTGTTTTTTGCCGGGGAGAGTGTTAGAATTACGGGCTAAATTGCCATATAAGAAGGAACGGGATAAATGCTTAATATAGCAGTAATTGGATGCGGTTATTGGGGTCCCAATCTTATACGGAATTTTAACGCCCTGCCTTCATGTCGAGTGAAAACCATCTGTGATTCAGACACCAGCCGGCTTGAACATTTAAAAACTTTATATCCCTTGGTAGAGACAACGGGAGATTTTGGCCGGATTATTAAAGATGACACAGTAGATGCAGTAGTAATAGCTACCCCGGTTTGCTTTCATTTTGAGATGGCAAAAAAAAGCTTAGAAGCCGGAAAACATACTTTCATCGAAAAACCGATGGCAGCTTCTGCTTCCGAATGCAGAAAGCTGATAACGATGGCAGAAAAAAAACGTCTTGTACTTATGACCGGGCATACCTTTGTTTATTCGACACCTATTCGGAGAATAAAAGAAATTGTTGAGTCCGGCGATTTGGGTCAGCTTCAATATGTTAGTTCAAGAAGGCTTAATCTTGGACTCTTCCAGAAAGATATTAATGTCGCGTGGGACCTTGCGCCTCATGATATCTCTATTGTACTCTACATATTAAATGAGATGCCTGTATCTGTGAATTGTCAGGGAAAAGCCCATGTAAATCCGAATATTGAAGATGTCACCAGTATCGCAATGGATTTTGCGAACGGTGCGTTTGTGACAATACAGAGCAGCTGGCTTGACCCCAATAAGATTCGCGAGATGACATTTGTCGGCGGTAAGAAGATGCTGATTTACAATGACGTTGAACCAATTGAGAAGATTAAGATTTATGATAAACACGTTGAGGTACCGCCCCACTACGATACTTTCGGCGAGTTCCAGTATTCTTATCATTATGGTGACATGTGCTCACCCTATCTTAAGATGACCGAGCCGTTGAAAGTTGAGTGTGAACATTTTCTCGACTGTATTAATAACGGGACAAAATGCCTTTCTGGTGGAGAAGATGGGCTGGCAGTAGTCAAAATATTGGAGGCATCTTCAAAATCATTGGCAAAAGGCGGAGCACAGATTAAGATTTCTTAGTAAAGAAGGTTTATTATGGCAGCTAAGAACAGGGATTTTCAAAATATTGCTCCTGACGTAAAACTAGGAAAAGACGTCGAGATTTACGCTTTTGTAAATTTGTACGGCTGTGAAATCGATGACAACACTAAGATAGGAGCGTTTGTCGAGATCCAAAAAGGCGCTAAGGTAGGCAAAAACTGTAAGATTTCAAGCCATACTTTTATATGTGAGGGCGTGACAATCGAAGATGATGTTTTTGTCGGGCACAATGTCACTTTCATTAATGACCTTTATCCCCGCTCGACAAGTGAAGACGGTAAGATGCAGACAGATGACAACTGGACGTGTGTGCCTACATGTATAAAAAAAGGCGCATCAATCGGTTCGAGTGTCACCCTTTTATGCGGAATAACAGTAGGTCGCAACGCAGTCGTCGGGGCAGGAAGTGTTGTCACGAAGGACGTGCCGGCTGAGACGATCGTTGCCGGAAATCCTGCTAAAATATTAAGAAAGATAGATAAATGAAAGCTACAGAGATGAAAGTTCCTTATCTTGATTTAAAAGTTCAATACGAGTCGCTGCGAGACGAGATATCAGAATGTTTGCAGCTGGTGCTTGATAATACAGCATTTGCGGGCGGACCTTTCGTCGAGAAATTCGAAAAAGAGTTCGCGTCATTTTGTCAAAGCAAATTCGCGTTGGGGCTGGGAAACGGCACAGATGCATTATGGGCGTCACTCACAGCACTGGGGATAGGTCAAGGCGATGAGGTTATAACAACGCCTCATACATTTATAGCAACAACAGAAGCTATCCTTTTAAGCGGTGCCAAAATCGTATTCGTCGATATCGATGATGTGACATATAATATAGACCCTGCCTTAATCGAATCGGCAATTACCAAACGAACCAAAGCTATAATTCCTGTTCACCTTTACGGTCAGCCTGCAGATATGGACCCGATAATGGAAATAGCCAAAAAACATGGTCTGTTTGTTATAGAAGACGCGTGCCAGGCCCATGGAGCAAAATATAAAGGCCGACACGCAGGAACAATCGGTGACATTGGATGTTTTAGTTTTTATCCCGGCAAAAATCTTGGAGCATACGGCGAAGCTGGTGCCATTGTTACAGATAACCAGCAGCTTGTAGAAACAATAAAAATGTTTCGAGACCATGGCCAAATAAAAAAATATCATCATTCAATCTTCGGTTGGAACGGGCGAATGGATGGTTTTCAGGGCGCGGTACTAAGTGTTAAATTAAAATACCTGGATCAATGGAACCAAAGCCGTCGAAAAAACGCGTCGCTTTATGATAAGCTCTTAGCTGATTTGTCGCCAATAGTGACCCCAGTTGAGGCTGATTATGCCAGGCATGTATATCATATTTATGCAATACTGATTGATAATAGACAGCAACTAATGGATGCGTTGGCAAAGGAAGAAATATCCTGTGGTATCCACTACCCCGTGCCGCTCCACTTTCAAGCTGCCTATAGTTCCCTTGGCTACAAAGAAGGCGATTTCCCAATCGCCGAAAAATGTGCAAGCCAACTACTGTCACTGCCCATGTTCCCAGAACTAACCGCCGAACAAATAGAATACGTAGTCGAAAAAATAAAAAGTTTTACCGGCATTCAGGTATCCAACTAATCGCAAATACTTCATTTTTTTACGAGAGATTCAAGTTTGTTCAACTCTTCAATGGCCTCGTTGAAATGACCGATGTTCTCTATTCCAAGCCAATATTCTTCGATACGATATGCGCCAATATGGCGTTTTTTCTCTAATAGCTTATTCGCAAGGTCAGGCATTGTAAAAAATGTATTATCCGGTACGAAGTCAATAACAGACGCATCTAATACGTAAATTCCCGTACTCACATTAAATGCCGTACTTGGTTTTTCAACAATGCCACAAAGCTTGCCATCTTCAAGCTCTAAAACTCCAAAGGGCAACTTATGCTCGTACGTTCTATATCCAATAGTCATGCAATATTTGCCCTTCTTATGATAATTAATCATCCTTGAAAAATTTAGTTGAGTGAAAATATCACCGTTCATCAAAACGAATTTTTCTCCTTCGCTAAAATAATCCCTCATTAAAGACAAAGGCCCTGCTGTTCCTAAAGGTTTATCTTCATCAACATACTTAACAGAAAGGCCGAATTTTGCACCATCATCGCAAAAAACCTTTATCAGTTCACCCTGATAGCCAACTGATATAATAACTTCTGTTATTCCAAACTTTTTGAAATTCTTTAGAATAATCTCAAGAATTGGCTTCTCCGCAATTGGCAATAAAGTCTTTGGGATTGAAAACGTTAAAGGACGCAACCTGGTACCTTTACCACCAGCTAAAACTACTGCTTTCATTTATGTACCTCACACTCTATATTTATCAGGAGCGTAAAAACCGAGATTATTTTTAATAAAATTAATTGTTTTTTCAAGACCATGAGTCAATGAGACTTTTGGTGACCATCCCAATAGTTTTCTTGCACTTGTATTATCCGCACACAATCTTTCCACTTCGCTACTCGCTGGACGAACCCTTTCTTTATCGTGCTCTATAACTATATCTCGTCCGACGAGTGATATTATTTTCCTTATTAAATCTTCAATTGAAATCTCCTGCCCGGAGCCAATATTAATCTCCATACCAACTGATTTTTCCGATTCCGCTACTTTAATAAAGCCTTCTGCTGTGTCTGTCACAAATGTGAAATCTCTTGTAGGAGTTGTACTACCCAATGTGAGCCTATCTTTTGTTAAAGCCTGTGAAATAATAGAAGGGATGACAGCTCTGTCGGATTGACGTGGCCCATAAGTGTTAAATGGCCTTATCACAGCAACCGGCAAATCAAAGGAATGATAGAAGCTCAAAGCAATGGCATCAGCAGCGATTTTACTTGCAGAATACGGAGATTGAGGCTGTTTGGGATGTTCTTCGTTTATCGGAACATATCTTGCCGTACCATAGACTTCGCTCGTGGAAGTTTGGACCAGTTTCTCTATACCTACGTCTCGTGCCGCCATTAAAAGATTCAATGTCCCAATGGTATTTGCTTCAATTACTTCCTGGGGATGTATGTAGGAGTAGGGAATCCCCACTAATGCGGCTAGATTAAAAATGACATCTACACCATCCACCGCTTTAACTACGGTTTCCAATTCTCGAATGTCACCATAAACGATATCCATATGTTTTCTAAGATCGTCAGAGAAATACTTAATAAAGCCCTCGTCAGATCTTGAGGTATATCGCACAAAAGCCCGGACATTAGCTCCGAGTTCAAATAGGCGCTCTGTCAGATGAGACCCAATGAACCCCCCAGCGCCTGTTACCAAAACTTTCTTCCCATCCCATGTAAACATTTTAAATTGCCCTTTATCCCCTAATTGCCTTATTGTTAGATGTCAGCTTTTCCCAAAGATATACAATGCCACTACCTGGTTTTAGTACCAGTAGTTATGAGAGTATTCCACACTTATTCTCCTTGTCTTGAGAAACCTCAAATTGACGGGCAAAGTATAGCCTTGAATACGTTCTTTCGCAAGGTTCAATTTGCTGTTTCGAAGATTTTCTATTTTTTCAGTGAAAGCTGAATAATCAAACTTGCAGAAGATCATTATGACTGGTAAATTACCTAAGTTTAACAGGTGTGAAAGGTTAAGGCCTGGGATTGTTATGCTTCATAGGCTTTAGGTCAATTTTCAGTGTTGGATAAAAAAAATTGAAACCGGAGATGAAATCGCCTCCTAATTTTAAGGCCGAGCTATGATACTTAAAAAAATCAAAAAAGAACTAGAGCGTTTCAGGAAAAAACTGTTCTATTCAAGCAAAACTCATAAACAGCTTGAAGAAAGTCAACACAAGTTGAACAATGTGCCTTACGAACTTTATGATAAAATTAAAAAGGGCGGTTTCCATCTTCAAGTGCCAAAGATAAAAAGTATAGAAGAAACGCTGGACAAGATCACAAATGACAAATGTTCTTTGTCCCGTTTTGGCGATGGAGAATTTGGTGTCATGTTCGGCAGCCGCATTTGTTATCATGACCGCTGCCATAAAATCGCACAACGACTAAAAGAGGTGCTTGACTCAGAGAATCCGAACTTACTAATTGGTTTGCCGCCTTGTTTTGGTTCTTTGGACAATTTTGTGCCGTCAACCATTGATTTTTGGCGAAAATGGATGTCAAAAAAAAGACAGATGGTATATTCTTCTCTTGATATGAATCGCGTTTATTATAACGCGTTTTTTAACAGATACTATTTAAATTACGAAAAAACAGATGAACACCACCAGGCATGCCGCAAATATTTTAGGAAATTAAAGGAGATATGGAAAAACAGAGACGTAATATTATTTGAGAGCCAGGAAGCACGACTCGGTGTAGCTAATGATATATTAGATGGGGCCAAATCAATATCCCGCATTCTCTTCTGTCCCGTCAAAAATGCATTTAATAAATATGATGAAATTTTATCGGCATTTGATGGAATCAATTCGGATGTGCTAATACTGGTCGCTTTAGGCCCAACAGCAACTGTTTTGACTTACGATTTATGCAAAAGAGGATACCAAGTCGTCGATATCGGAGACCTTAACATGGAGTATGAAAGCTTCTTAAGAAAAGAGACGCCCTTAGAACTAAAAAGTGTGGGCCGTAGTAGTAATATGAAACATGCTTCTAATCCGGATGACCCTGAATATAAAAGGCAGATTATAAAAACAATAGTTTGACAGTAGCCTGATTTTGAAGATGCTATTTTGCTTTAGGCATAATTTGCGATAACGAAATTAATATTGAAGATAAAGGGGCTTAAAACTGAGTACTATCGTTTTTTTTCTTGCTATAATTGCCATTATCTTTACCTGGGCCCTTTTGTTTGCAATGTTTGTGGGGATAGGGTTAATTATCCAACGTCTGCTGGGCTTGCGTAAATTCGATGCCGACCATTGCCTGATGGGCTTTTGGATGGGATTAGCAGGGATCATTCTTTTTCTACAGCTATGGCACTTTAAAATGCCGGTTGGTGTTTTAGCTTTCTTTACGGTCTCTGTTGTCGGATTAATTGGCCTGATTTGGAACAATCGAGATATCTTCCACTGGTTGAGATCCAACCTTTCAGGCAAACGATTGCCTTTGATAGCAATGTTGGTCCTAACGGTCTGGCTAGCCAACCGATCAGCCGGCCCATGTAAAGCCGACGACAGTGGGCTTTACCATCTAAGCGGTGTTCGTTGGATAACAACCCATCCGATTGTGCCCGGACTTGGCAACTTGCATGGTCGATTAGCCTTTAACAATGCTAGTTTTCTTTATGACGCATTGCTGGAAATTGGACCGTGGTATGGCAGGGCAAGTCATTTAGCAAACGGATTATTGCTTGCAGTTTTAGGTGCTCAATGCATCCTTTCGGGCTATCGCTTAGCCCAACCTAATTGCAGAAAAGTTGCTGTATCCCTGTTCACCCTAATGTTGTTGACCCCGCTTGTACTTACTGCCGTTCATAGTTGGACATCAAGCTACACTACGGATTTGCCAACAGGAGTACTTGCCTTTGTAGGCTCAATAGCAATGTTTAACCTTCTATTGAAGGATAAGACAGCTCTTTTGGATCAGTCGTACGAAGTCATTTTTATTCTTGCCGTTCTGGCAACAGGAGTCTGCTTCAAGGTGAGCCTGATTTTCTTTTTCACTTTTGCGGGCTTAACGACAATAGTTTTTTGGTTCTACAGGGCATGGAATCAGCGAAGTCTCGCCATTAAAACTTTCGTCAAGGCAATCATGATGACAGGTTTTCTGCTCGTTCCATGGGCCATGCGTGGAATTATTCTTAGTGGCTATCCTGTTTTTCCCAGTTCATTTGCTGCGATGCCGGTTCCCTGGCGAGTGCCGGAAAATCTTACAAAATGGCATGTTGAACAGATTCAAACGTGGGCTTACCGCAGTCATGATATCACTGGCTGGCAGTGGTTCGGGCCTTGGTTAAGGGATCTTGAACGTGACATTGTTTTGCCTGTAATTATTACCGTTCTGGCAGCAGCGGTACTGTTGTGGCTGATGTCGAAAAGGCGCCAACCTCGCCCTGGAACCTCGCTAATGGGTTGGTTGCTCTCTCTTTCTGCACTGATGGGAATAGCTATTTGGTTTCTGACGGCCCCTGGGCGACGGTTCGGATATTTTCTGTTTTGGATACTTGCCAGCTCCTTTCTGGCTATGCTGTTTCACCGATATGCTCCTGTAGAAAACAAGAAATTGCGCAGTATAGTATTGATAGTTTGTTTAGTGTTCTCTGTAGTCAATATCAAAAAGTTTTTTATCCTGCCTCCACCAGATGGAGGCTTGTATGCAACTCCGAAGGTTGTTGCAAAAATCTTTACTACCGAATCGGGATTGGATTTGTATGTTCCCGTAGAAGGAGTCGGGTGCTGGGACATGAAACTGCCTTGCACTCCATATCCCCGGAAAAATCTAAGACTCAGGCGGGAAGGAGACATACAAAGCGGTTTTATATTGGATGGCCCTATAGACTTACCAGCATTTTGAAATATAATCTAACCCGGTAAGCTAAAAAAATGTGAAAAACAAGTATAAATTAAGCAGTTAAATATGAAAAAATCGAAGCGTATTTTCATTATAGCAGATATAAGCTCCAAAAGTATCAAATTGTTTTTGAACCAGATGCCGAAATTGGCCAAAGGCTTGATTAGGCTAGGTCACGATACCAAAATTTTCAGCTATTGCGATGCGCTTCGACAACTTAGTCCTTTTAGAAGCAAAACCATTACCAGCCGATTTTATAAATCTAAAGTAGATAATCTTTTAGCGGAGCAAATTAAAAACTACAAACCTGATATTGTGTATGTCAGTTTTGCTCGTGTTCTCAACGCCGAAACAATCACAACTATGAGAAATGCCGCCCCGAAGGCAGTCTTCATAGGCGGAGATGGCGACCCCTGGCCTAAACTAAAGAAAAACAGGATTGATACCGCTAAAAAGCTTGACATATTAATGGCAACAAACGACGGCCAATTCTTACAGGACTACAAAGATGCCGGCGTGCCTTTATGTGTATTTATGCCGAATATGTGCGATCCCGATATCGACCATCGCTATGAAGTTGGCCCTGAATGGCAAACTGATATTTTATGGACCGGCGGTGCAAAGCATCATGCAGATACAAGTGAGGACTTCAGGAAGAAACTCGTCAAAAAGCTTTCTAAACTGGAAAATTGTACTCTTTACGGCTGCTTTGGCAGGCCGCAAATTGGAGGCCAAAATTACCTTTATGCTATAAGCGGCGCCAAAATAGGTATCAATGTAAATGCATACGGGCCGGTAAGATTCTGTCACTCTGATAGGCTCACACAGTATCTTGCCTGTGGTACATTTGTAATGGCAAAAAGATTTGAAGGCTGCGATCTGCTATACAAAGATAATGTGCACCTGCGGTATTTTGATACAATTGAAGAATTTTTTGAACTTGCTGATTACTATCTTTCCCACGAAGAAGAAAGAAAGAAAATCGCAGATGCCGGGATGAACCATATTCATCAAAACTTTAACAGCACAAAGATCGCAGGATATATTCTCGAGCTTATAGAAAAAGGTACTTACTCAGCACCGTGGTTACAACATTAAACATCTGTAAAGTAACATTGTTGAATTTTTAATTTTTTTTGCTGACTTGAATTTACGACGGCCATTAACAGTTAATAAGGCAAACAGATAAATAATTGCATTAACTACAATAGTTATGATATTCCCAATAATCATTGCTGTTTTAAAAGTAAACCCAAAAATCATGGTTGCAGGTTTACTACGATGCTTCCTAAAAAACTTCAACAGGCTTGCCATGGCCATTAGCTGCTTTTCTGCAGGTATTTGTTCTGAGGAACGCCCACCAAGATGCGTGATTGTCGCCTCGGGCAAAAACACCACACGCCACCCTGCCTGTTTCAGCCTGTAGCACAAATCAACTTCCTCATAGTACATAAAGAACTGTTCATCCATGGTACCAATATCCTCAATTATCGATCGCCTAATCAGCAAAGCCGCACCCATAACCTGATCTACATCCATCTTGGTTTTATGGTCAAAACTTTTCATCAACCATTTTTTGTATTCATTTTTGAAAAGCCCCAAATACTTTATCGCAGTGTGGCGGTATAATGCCCCGCGAAATGTGGGAAAACACCTAACCGAAGATTGAATTGTTCCATCCTGATTTAAAAGTTGGGGTCCACAAATGCCAACATCTTCATTTTCGTCCATGAATTCAATTAGAATATCCAATGAACCTGAATGTACTATTGTATCAGGATTCAATAAAAGGATGCATTCGCCTTGCGACCGTTCAATACCCTGATTATTTGCTGCCGCAAAACCCAGATTCCGGCTGTTAGCCATTACAACTACGTAGGGAAACTTATTTCTGACAAATTCAACGGTCTTATCACTACTGGCATTATCAACAAGTACCACTTCAAATGGCTCAGAAGCAGGATTTTCTTCGATCGATTCTATGCAATCGCTCAAAACACTTTTTACATTCCAGCTGACTATAATAATTGAAAGTTTCATATTATTGATTTAGTCCTGGCAATAACAGTAAAATGTTTACGTCTCACATCAGCAAGAGCATTTAGCAAAAGCATATTCAATAATCAAAGTGAGGCCGGATGTGGGATGTATCATTACTTCTAAAATCTCAAAAGTCAGCTTATTGAAAGTTTTCACAATGCTCTTGTAAGTGAAAAATCTCAGTACCAAGGATTTTTTGGCCAGGCAAGTTTTTTTGTTTGTTCTTTTTCAATAATTACGATTCCAGCCAAATAGATTATATTTTATTATGCATCTGATTGCGGAAAGGCCGTCTTTCCAGTTTATTTTTTTGCCTTCGTCGTAAGTTCTTCCGTAATAGGATATCCCAACTTCGTATATTCTGCACTTTGTTTTGGCTATTTTTGCGGTAATTTCCGGCTCAAATCCAAATCTGTTTTCTTTGATCTTAATTGGTTTTATGATTTCAGCGCGGAAGGCCTTGTAACAAGTCTCCATATCCGTCAGATTCAGGTTTGTGAGCATATTTGAGAGCGTGGTCAAAAACGAGTTGCCTATCATATGCCAAAAAAATAACACCCTATGTGGCCCGCTACCGGCAAATCGTGAACCGTAAACCACATCTGCCTTACCATCAAGGATAGGCTGGATAACGTGTGGGATTTCATTCGGATCGTATTCAAGGTCGGCATCCTGGACTATCACAATATCTCCTGAGGCTGCTTGTATGCCCGTTCGCAATGCCGCTCCTTTACCTTGGTTGAAATCATGATAGATTACCTTGTCCACAGATGCATCAAGTCCGTTTTGAAGTTTTTCTCTGGTACCATCAGTTGAACAATCATCAACAACAATTATTTCCTTCTTGTCATACGGACAGTTTTTAATAGCCTCGATAATGCTTTCAACTGTATTAACTTCGTTGAAACAGGGCAAAATAATACTAAGTTTCATATTATTTCCTTAAAGTAATCTATCGTTTTTTTCAGCCCTTCATCTAATCGAATCTTTGGTTCCCAATTCAATTGTTTTTTTGCTAATTCTATAAGCGGTTGTCTTTGGCAAGGGTCGTCGTCAGGCAAAGACTTGTAAACTATTTTAGATTTGGAGTGTAATAATTCTATCGTTTTAGTGGCTAGTTCAAAAATTGTAAATTCTTGGGTATTTCCTAAATTGACAGGACCAGTAATTTCATCATCAGAGTTCATAAGTTTTATCAACCCATCAATAAGATCATCAACATAACAGAAACTCCTGGTTTGAGATCCATCACCGTAAATAGTAATATCTTCATTCTTCATCGCCTGGACGATAAAGTTACTCACTACTCGACCATCATTAGGATGCATTCGTGGACCGTAAGTATTGAATATTCTGGCTACTTTTATCCTAACTTTATTCTGGCGATAGTAATCAAAAAAAAGCGTCTCGGCACATCTTTTACCTTCGTCATAACAGGATCGAGAACCAATGGGATTTACGTTACCCCAGTAAGCTTCGTTTTGAGGATGAACCTCTGGGTCGCCATAAACTTCTGATGTTGAAGCTTGAAGGATCTTGGCTTTTATTCGCTTTGCAAGCCCAAGCATATTAATCGCACCGTGTACACTTGTTTTAGTCGTCTGAACCGGATCGAACTGGTAGTGAATAGGCGAGGCTGGACAAGCGAAATTATAAATCTCATCTACCTCTACATAGAGAGGAAAGCAAATATCATGACGAAGTATTTCAAATAAGGGCTTAGAAACAAGATGTGCAATATTACTTCGTCGACCTGTATAAAAATTGTCTACACAAAGCACTTCGTGTCCAAGATCAAGAAGTTTTTCGCACAGATGGGACCCAAGAAACCCTGACCCTCCAGTAACAAGAATACGCTTGCTATAACCATAATTTTCCATAAATATTCTTCTCCGCCTTCACAAGCTAATTGCTTGTCTTTAACATTTACAAACAATAAAACAACGAGAGATTTTAACTTTATCCAAAGGAAAAAATATGTCAAGACTCACATTAAAAAAATCGAAAATGCCTGGTAGACATAGCATATCCTCTAAATTGTACACAGTCTCCCCTCAAAGGTTAGGTTGGTATCAGGTATAGACACACTTACATTCTCTATTTTGATTTCTTATAAATATACAAGAACCATCAAGAAACAATAGGAGCTATATTGCTAATCAAATTAAGTGTCTGTATAATACCACTCTAATCAAAAGACTAAAAGGAAAAAACAATGAGATTTCTTGTTTTAACAAATAACCCTTCTCGGCCGAGCTTTCGACAAAGGATTGCAATCTATCTGGATACACTCCGTGAGAAGGGTATAGATTGTGAAGTTGTAAAGCTGCCTCGCGGTACCATCAGGCGTCTTAAAATGTTTAAAGAAAAAGTCTCGAAAGCTGATGTTATTTTTGTGCAAAAAAAATGTCTGACTTTTTTCGAAGCTTACGGTTTGCGCAGGTACAGTAAAAGAATCATCTACGATTTCGATGATGCGATGATGTACAGCCCCAAAATACCTGAAAGCAACCGCACATCACATTTCGGTCTGTTTCGCAGAGCCTCGAGATTAGCAGATATGGTAATAGCAGGCAATGCTTACTTAGCTGAACATGCACAAAGATTCAATAGCAACGTGAAGATTTTGCCCACAGGGCTGAATACCAAAGATTATGAAATCACAGCCAGGCCTGAAAGCGATGGCAAAATACGTTTAGTATGGATTGGCAGTAAGAGCACTTTGCGGTATCTTGAAATGATAAAGCCCGCTCTGGAAGAAATAGGCAGCCGTTTCGATAATGTTGTCCTTCGCATTATATGCGACAGGTTTTTAGACCTTGAGAAGATGAAGGTTGAGAAATGCCGGTGGTCCCTTGAAAGCCAGTACTTTGATTTGATTTCGAGCGATATAGGCCTGGCACCATTGCCGGATAACAGATTTACCCGGGGAAAATGCGGTTTTAAGATTTTGCAGTATGAAGCAGCAGCTCTTCCTGTGGTGGCATCACCGGTAGGGGTAAACTCAGAATATACGATTCACGGTGTAACCGGTTATCTCGCTTTGGAACACGAGGAATGGATTAAACGAATCAGCGATTTGATTGAAAACAGTAACTTAAGACAAAAGATGGGTGCCGCAGGCCGAAAAGAAGTTGAGAATCTGGACAGTTCTGTAATAGGTGAACAATTATTTAGTTTAATTACAGAATGCTTTGAAGACCGAGCCGTTAAAAGCATTGAGACTCTTAGAATCAAAAGAACTACCCAGATAAACCCAGCTAATCCCAATATCAGTGTTTGTATACCCACGTATAATAGAAAAGAGTATCTAAAAGAAACACTCGACAGCATTTTATCGCAAACCTATAAGGATTACGAAATTGTCATAGTAGATGACGGTTCAACCGACGGCACTGAGCAAATGTTAAAGGAACTTGATATTCCAATCACATATTACAGGCAGGAAAATAGCGGTGATGCAGCGGCCCGTAATAAACTGGTAGAGCTTGCCAAAGGCAAATACATATCGTTTATAGACTCAGATGATCTGCTGATGCCGGACGCCATTGAAAGAATGGTCAAAGTAATTGAATCAGAAGATGAAGAAGCAATAGTCTACGGGTCGTATCTTAGAATAGATGAGGATGGCAAAGTATTCGGTAAATGTAAGAGAAAATTGTACAGCGGCAATATTGCAACAGAACTATTCCAAACGATTCTGGTTCATTCGTGCGGTTCGATGTTTCCGAAGAAACTATTGAGCAACTCACCTCGTTTCGACACATCTTTAAAGGTTTGTTCGGATTATGATCTTTGGCTTCGTCTATCCTTGAAATGCCGATTCATAGCGATTGACGAGCCGACTTTCAAAAGGAGACGTCATGCAAATAACCTTTCAGGTGCTACTTTTGAGAATTGTTTTACTGAATTTAAGGTACTTGAACAATTCTATTATGAAAAAGGCGGTAAAGAAATAATTCCTGCGAAAATTGCAAGAAAGGTATTTAGCAAAGAAAACCGCCGGGCAGGTCGTTGCGCCCTTAGAGAAGGATTGTACGACCAGGCATGTCAACTTCTTTTCCAGTCATTTAAGCAATATCCAAATCTCAAATCATTAACTCTCTGTGTAAAAGCCAAACTCATTCAACAATTTAACTTATTTCAGGATGCTGTGAAAAATCTTACCTCTTAAAAAATGGTTGTCGCAGCTGCTAAATAACGTTTGCCATATTTTTTGAAATGGTCGATATCGCTTGCCCGTCTTCGTTTATAAGTATAATTAAATTTATGAACCTTCATCGCATCAAGATCCATCAGTAAAAGACTGTCCTTGGAAACAAAAATATTCGTATGTTTTAAGTCTCCATGAGTGATTTTATACTTCCCCAGCCTGTCGATTAATTTTTCAACTTTATTAATAACTTCGGTACGCTGATTTTCTGTGGTATCACTGCTTTTTAATAAAGTATAAAGGCTTGGTGCATTTGTGAATTCAGCTATAAAATACGAGCAAAGAACAAGCCACCCTTTACGTTTTTCTATGAAGGCAAGAGGTGTTGGCGTATTTATGCTGAGCATTTCAAGTCTTTGTGCATTCAGCCAGCTCCTCCTGGCACGAGATTTTTTTTTTGTATGGCGTAAGGAATGAAAAAAGCCTTTGTAATTATATCTTTTAATAACTATATCTTTTTCTTCCCATTTTATTTTCGAGACAAAGCATGTGTTTCCATCTTTTAGAACTTTCCCCTTATCCATCAGGAAATCTATCTGCTCGAAAAAATCGGCAGTATCAGTACTTCGACAGAATTGTCTGTCAAATACTGCAGAGTAATTTTTGCTTTTGACCTTTAAATTTCTTTTACTCGTTCGCAGGGATTTTTTCAGGCCTTTACGTATTGTTTTTTTTCTTTGTACTACCCGTTGCTGCTTAAAGTAAGACTCCTCAGCTTTGGTAATATCCCACTGACGAACATCAGCATATTCTTTTAGAAGCGTTTCGACCGATTCAATATCACTATCAGAGAAATAAAGAGTAAGTAGAGCCAACTGGGAAAGAGATTTGTTTTTTCCAGGTTCTTTAAAATAAAAATGCATCTGGGCAGAGTCAATAGCAAAAACTATACCATCCCTGATGAGGAAATTACCCAAATGTAAATCCGCCTGCATCACTGCTTTACTGTGTTGCTTCGCCAACTCTTTACAAACGAGTATCATCAGGTTAAGTTTTTTTTGCATATCAGTTGCTTGCTGGAAAATGTCAAAAACAGAAGCTGAATTAGATATTTTTTCCATCACAATCGCCCAGCTGCCATCTTCGGTTTTACCATAAAATAAAGGTTTTGGTGCTGATAACTGCCTTTTATTCAAAAGGGTCAGTCCACGCCATTCCCTTTTGAAATGTCTTTTAGCATATATTTTGTGAGAGAACACTTTTACGATTACTTCACGGTCATTCCACAAAGCGTCGTAAACCATGCGTTTGTCCGGAATGTGACGTAAGAGTTCCGTACAGGTAATGGACTGTTCTCCAGAAACTAAAGAGACAGAGTTGATTAAAAGCTGGAATGGCAATTCATGCATATAGTCGCCACTTTAAGTTTAAGCATCTATTAAAACTAAATGCCACAGGTGATAAATAATTAACGAACACGTATCCTATTCAGAGGTTATCAACTGTGTTTCATATAAACTCTGATAAAGCGGGCAATTTTTTATAAGCTCATCATGCTGTCCCTGTGCAACAATTTTTCCATCATCCATAACGACAATAATATCTGCTGAAATAATAGTGCTGAATCGATGAGCAATAATAAAGCAGGTTCTGTCACGCATAAGTTCAGCCAGTGCCTTATGAATCTTAGATTCGCTGTCGGCGTCAACCTGGCTCATAGCTTCATCAAAAATCAGAATCTGTGGATTTTTCAAAATAGCTCTTGCAATAATAATACGCTGGAGTTGGCCACCACTAAAACCAGAACCGTGTTCACCTATTACGGTTGCGTATCCTTCTGGTAATGGTTCAATAAATTCATGAGCATAAGAGCGTTTTGCAGCAGTGATAATTTCTTCAAGAGTAGCGTTTTTCTTTCCATAGCCGATATTAGCAGCAATTGTATCATTAAATGTAACTACAGCCTGGGTAACCAAACTAATCTGGTCTCTGAGGCTTTTTAAAGTGCACTCTATGATATCATGCCCGTCAATAAGAATCACGCCGGAATCGGCATTGTAGAATCTCGGTATGAGGTTGACGAGAGTGGTTTTGCCGGAACCGTTCGGGCCGACAACTGCAATATTATGACCGGACTCAACGGTCAAATTAATACCTTTCAATGCCGGCTTATCTGTTCCCGGATAGGTAAAGACAATATTACGAAACTCGATTTTTTCTTTCAACGATGGAAGTTCGACAGCACCGGCTTTTTCGAATTCAGGCGGCTGGTCAATGACAGCAAAAACCCTTTCGCTGGCAGCATTTGAGCGTTGTACTTTGTTCCAGACATCGCTTGCTTTTCGCATTGATTCGGCAGCGGTGCCAAGTAAAATGAGCAGGCCGAAAAACGATGCAGGGTCCAGGTACCCTTTTGTTATCCAATGAATTCCAACGAGCAATGCGGCAGAGCCTGCGATAACACCAAGAACTTCCATGAATGGCCCTGCAGAAGCGTCGACTTTTGCGATACGAAGCATTTGTTTTAAGTACTTGCGATTAATCTGCTGGTAATTATCATGTTCATGTCCCTGCCGGTTATAGACTTTTACAACAGGTAATGCGTTAATGGCCCCTTCAAGCCTTCCAAGCATAAGTGCGCTGCTGATAAGTGAGCGTTTAGTATACTTTTTCATTTTTCGTCCCAGCAGAACACCTACACCGACAGTAAATGGAGCGCAACATAGAAATATAACTGTAAGCTTCCAGCTAAAATACATTGCACCGGCGAGACAGAAAACAGCTTTAAGTGGTTCGCGAAGGGCCTTTCCCAGCAGAACCTGAACACCGGCACCAGTACCGGAGATATCACCTATCAACCTGCTGATAGTATCGCTTGTTCCTTCGCTGGAAAAGAAACCGACTGGAATTGTCATAACATGCGCAAACGCATCTTCTCTTAATCCGGCGACAGAGACCTGTACAATTTTTTGAGTCAGATATTTTTGCCAGAAAGTAGCGATGCATCGAATAAACGTAAAAATAGCCATTAAAATAATAATCAGCACAACTGCCTTTTGCTTGTTATTTTTTGTTTGTCCTCTTGGTAAAGAGCTGACCGTCCATTGAAGAATGTCCGCAGACCTTTTCTTCATATCATTGCCTGAGCCTGTGTAGAGTTGAGCCTGCCTGTATTCCAACCGGCCATTCTCGTCGTTGAAACGCTTGAAGTGTATGGTTACATGGCTGTCATATTCGGCGGTTGCAAGCATTTGGAGTAACCTGGCTCTGGACAATTCCTGAATTTGCTGATTAGATTCAAACCGGCCGACACTGAAAATTTGGTCATCGAGTTTGAACCCGGCAACATGGGCAGAGCCCTCAAGGGCAACATAAGTTACCCGCAGAAATCCTGCTGAGACCTCGGTATCACCATCAGTAAAATCCGTAGTGTCGGGGATATAGAAATTAATCTGGTATCGAATGTCACAGACTTTTCTGTCTACGAGTCCGTGGAGACCTTCACTGCCCATTATGACTCTTAATAAAGGTACGACTGTCATAAAACTCAGCGAAAAGAAGACCGCTATCACAAATGCAGTAAAAACGACGACAATGACTTTTGGCCACTGCGGCTTTACATACTTAAATATCCGCATGAATGCTTTCACTTAATTTTTTCCTGTTGTATAAAATTTAAGTCAAGACAATAACACAGGTGGCTTTTCCGGTCAAGTGCAAAGAATTTTGAGTTAAAGTTAGACGTATGGGCATTACTATCTAATTTTAATGAAAAAGTCGTTTTACAGTAAAAAAGTGATTATTTTTTATTATTCCAGAGGTGCCGGTCGTTTGAAATATTGTCGGACACAAAGGTTCACAGAGTAAACGATAATATCCTGAGTAATGAGAATGTTTCAAGGAGTTCTAAAATATAGTGGAATTGAATGAGCTGGACTGGTATTATCTTAACTCAATATTCAATGTTTAAAAACAACAATATAAAAAAATGGTTTGATTTTGGAAGTTAAATTGGAAAAAGTCATTTTCTCAAAGGACTGGCAGAAATTCTTTAATAAACTCAGCTTAAAATCCTTCGAAGATTTTTTTTATTACCCGGGCAGAAAAAAATTAAGCCCAACCAGCAACAGGGATGTTCACAAGATATTCTTCGGTGAAGGTCAAGATAAAAGGGCTTTTTTTATAAAACGGTTTCATCATCCACAAATCAATGACATTATAAGCAGCTGCCGTAATTTCGGTCGACCGATGTCACAGGGTTCGGTTGAGTGGGAAAATATACAATTTCTTCTAAGTCATAATATCGGGACATATCTGCCTGTATGTTTTGGTGAGCGTACGACACTTGGTGTTGAGAGCAAATCATTTGTAATTACAGAAAAACTGGAATTAACCGACTTTAAAGAATTCGTTTCTCAAAAATGGCTGGGACTCGAAAGAAATCTACAAGAGCAAATAATAATTGAGATAGCAAAACTCATCCGCCGAATACACAACCTTAATATCTCTATGACTGATTTATATGTATGGCATATTTTTATTGATGAAGACAGCATTGAAGAAAATTGCCGGTTAAGCATTATAGACCTTCATCGAATGCGGCGAAATGTTACAAGCACAAATGATAAAATAAAAAATATAAGCCGATTGTTCTGGAGCATGTCTACTAAATATTTTGACGATAATATCACAAACTTATTTATAAACTCTTATATTGAAAACGGATATGAAATCAGCAAGGACAAGCTAATCAATAAGATTCAAAAAAATGTTTATTTAATGTCAAGACGCCGAAAGAGAAAAAAATATTAGGAAAATACTGTCTTGAACTACGTTTAAATCCGTAAAGATTTAATTTTCTTGCAATTGATATTTCAAATCTGTAGACTGCCTTTTTGTTGCCTGGAGAGGTGACCGAGTGGCTTAAGGTAACGGTTTGCTAAACCGTCGTATGGGTAATGCCTGTACCCGGGGTTCGAATCCCCGCCTCTCCGTTTTTCAGCGGGATGATAACACGCCTCACTACGTAGCAGGGAGCGCACGAGTGCGGCATGCCGAAAGCGAGCCGCAAAGCGAATCCCGCCCTTTCTGTTGGCCGAAGGCCCCTATTGTTGAACAACCCAATACTAATTAGCTACCAGTTTATAAACCAACTGTTCGGCGGCAGTTTTTGGTTTTGCCTGGCCTGTCTTAATTGCGTGATCGATTTGTGCTAAATGTTTTATCTGCCCGCCGATTTGTTTTAACGACACCTTTTTCAATTGCCTGAAGAATGCCTCTTTATTGCCCCAGATTTTAAGCTGACCTGCAATTTGGTATTGACTCAGGCCTTTATTCAGAAGAACTTTTGCGTTGAACATTCTTCTAAAATGAAATGCGAAAGCCCCGAGAAATGTGTACTCAGCGTTTTTATCCGCTTCGAACATTTTCCTCAGCCTCTCAACAGCTTGAGTGACATTTCCATCCAGACATGCGTCAATTACATTAAAGACATTGAAGAGTCGATTGTGGCCGATGAGCGATTCGATGTTGTCTGTGGTTATAGTCTTATCAGGATGAACGAACAAGGCGAGCTTGTCGATTTCGGCATAGAGTTTTGCTAAGTTATCGCCGGTCAATTCGATAAGGAACTCTGCATTAGCATTATTTAGGTTTTTGTCATGGGCATCATGGGCATACTTAATGATACTATCGGGAAGCTGCCGGCCTTTGGGCTGGGTAATACTGATAAGCCTGCCGACCTTTGCAAGTTTTTTGGCGAGTCTGGTATTGGAAGGAAAGCTGTTTGCAGTTAGAACAAGAATTCCGGTAGCACATGGGTTATCGAAATAATTTTCGAGGATTGTGCGGTTTTCTGAGATGAACTTGTCAGCATTTCTTATCAGGACAACCCTTTTATCGGCAAGAAAAGGCAGTGTCCTTAATTCGTCAAGCACCTGTGAGATAGGAACCTGGGCAGGCTCCGGGCTGAACAGACAGGTTTGTCTCTGCTGCGGTGCGATAATCTGGTCAAGCAGCTTATCGCATTCAGAGTTAATGAGAGATGTTTCTTTTCCAGCTATTACATAAATCGGATACCGCTGTTTTTTTGTCTTTGATTTAGTAGCAACCATCTTTTATTCGGAGTCAGAATTTTGCTGTTCCTGTTCAGGGCCGACAATATCTTCAACGACAATTTTTTCTGCAGCGACGAGCTTGTCACCCTGTTTTAGTTTTATCAGGCGAACGCCCTGAGTGTTTCTTCCTATCTCACGAACCTGTTCAAGTCCAGTGCGAATGATGATACCATTGGCAGTAATCATCATCAGTTCATCCATACTCTGAATAGCTTTTAGGGCAACCACCTTGCCGTTTCGGTCGGTAGTTTTTATATTTATCAGGCCTATACCACCCCTCTTTTGCTGCCTATAATCTTCCAGCGTAGTCCGTTTGCCATAGCCATTTTCACAGACTGTAAGTAATGAGGCTGCTTCCTCAGCAATCACCATACCTACAACATGGTCAGATTTTCTAAGCTTGATACCTCGGACACCTCTGGATACACGTCCCATCGAACGAACCTGTTTTTCATCAAAACGTATAGCCATTCCATCATAAGTACCAAGTATAATATGGTTATTGCCTGTGGTAAGCTTAACACCAATTAATGCATCCTCGGAATCAAGTTTAATCGCATTGACACCAGTTGACCTCGGATTACTGTAAGCAGAAAGAGCGGTTTTTTTAACGACGCCATTTTTAGTAGCCATAACCAGTTGAAAAGATTCACCAACTTCAGTCTCTTCATCAAAGCTTCTAACATTAATAACAGAGGCGATTTCCTGACTTCCGAGTTTTAGTAAATTAACAATATTTCGCCCCCTGCTTTGGCGCGACATGCCCGGAATATTATAGACTTTGAGCCAGTAGCACTTTCCTTTATTAGTAAAAACAAGCAGATAGTCATGCGTAGATGCGGTAAAAAGATGTTCGATAAAATCGCCTTCTTTGGTATCAGAGCCGATGACACCTTTGCCGCCTCTGGCCTGCTTTCGGTATGTATCAATTGACGTTCTTTTGACATAACCTGCATGGCTTACAGTCACTATAACTTCTTCTTCAGGAATTAAATCTTCAACATCAAGCTGCTCGATTTGTGCTGTAATTTGCGTTCGTCTTTTATCGCCGTACTTTTCTTTTATTTCGTAAATATCTTCACGTATAACATCCAGCAGGATTTGTTCGCTTGCAAGGAGTGCTTCATAACCTTCGATTTGGTCCGTGAGGCCGACATATTCCTTAGCGAGTTTTTCAATTTCCAGACCGGTAAGGCGCTGCAACTGCATAGTCAGGATGGCATCGGCCTGTGAACCTGTAAGGAACTGCTCCTGTTTTGTTTTTTCCTTAACAAAAGATTCAGGCAGAATTTCCCTTAGCGTGGCAGTTTCAGCAAACTTCAATGGCTTTTTCATCAGGTTAAGTTTTGCAGTCGGCGTATCAGATGACTTTTTGATAAGGTCAATTATATCATCGATGTCACTTACAGCCAAAATAAGACCTTCGAGAATATGGGCTCTGTTTCTGCAGCGTTTCAAAAGGAATCTGGAACGTCTTCGAATGACAATTTTTCGGTGATTGATGAATTGTTCCATCATCTGCTTGATATTCAAAGTTTCAGGTCGTTTGTTGACCAGTGCGATATTGGAGACAGCAAATGTGTTTTGCAACGAAGTGTATCGATATAGTTTGTTCAGGACGATTTGTTCGTCAGCATCTCTTTTGAGTTCGATAACGATGCGCATGCCGCGACGGTCGGATTCGTCACGGATATCAGCTATTTCGGAAATAATACCACTTTGAACACAATCCGCAATTTTCGTAACAATAGTGGTCTTGACGACCATATAAGGTATTTCAGTGACAACAATTCTGGTTCTTCCTTTTTTTGAGGTCTCGGTATTCAGCTTGCCTCTGACGGTTAAATGGCCCTTGCCTGTTGTGTAAGCATCAACAATACCTTTGTAACCGCAAATGATACCACCGGTAGGAAAGTCAGGGCCCGGCAGAACTTTCATAATATCTTTGAAACCACAATTGGGGTCATCGATGACAAGCAGAATGGCCTGACAAACTTCAGTTACATTATGCGGTGCAAGATTAGTAGCCATCCCAACGGCAATACCCGTAGAGCCGTTTACAAGCAGACTCGGAAATTTTGACGGCAGAACGGTCGGCTCATGGCGGGTCTCATCGTAATTGGGTATGAAATCCACTGTATCATATTTGAGGTCTTCGAGCATTTCCATGGCAGGAGCTGTCATTCTTGCTTCGGTGTATCTCATCGCTGCAGGAGGATCGGCATCGACGCTGCCGAAATTACCCTGCGGGTCAACAAGCCTATATCGCATATTCCAATGCTGTCCGAGTCTGACAAGAGTTCCGTACGTAGCCTGGTCGCCGTGAGGATGGTAGTTGCCGCCGGTATCACCGACGATTTTGGCGCATTTTCTGTGCTTGGTTCGCGGACCAAGATTAAGGTCATTCATTGCCACGAGTATTCTTCTTTGAGAAGGCTTTAGACCGTCACGAACATCAGGCAAGGCACGTGAGACAATGACGCTCATAGCATAATTCAGATACGAATTCTTGAGCTCATCGAGAATACGCATATCCTCAAACTGCTCTTGTGGTTCTTTGACTTCTTCCATAAAATAATCCGCTATACTCAGTAAAAAAACAGGCGATAATGACAGCAAACAGAGTATCCGCAATTGTGAGAAAAGTCAAGAATCATAGGGGTTAAAATGTTGTTTTAAGTCAATAAAATATATTATGATGTACTTTAATTCAAACCCTGCTGACAAATTTCAATAGTACTATTTAAAGTCCTTTGTGCCGCCGTGAACAAACCTCATTCGCCCGATATTAGGAATTAGGGCAAACCGGGACCTGATAAAAGGTTTGAATCCACTTGGCCAATAAACGAAAAGAGCTTTACCTACCAGGTATTCGCGCGGAACGACACCTGCTCTAAAGAATGATTTGTTATTACCTTTCCCTCTTTGTGTCCAGAGTCTGCAGTCAGCACTATTAGGGCTGTTATCACCAAGAGCGAAGAATTCGTCCGGCCCAAGTATAAACGGGTTCCCTTCTGATGCCCTGCCTGGTTTTCTCTGACCGGTTGAATTTGCAGAGGTATAGTGGGTATCTCTAAAGAGCGAAACATGCGACAGAGTTAATTTGCCGGAGCCTAAAATTTGTGCTTTGGGTTGAATATCCGTTTTTCTGGTGCCGGCATCATCCGGATTTTTTCCCAAGTCATAAACCAGCTTTTTATTACCAGCCTTGAAAATCAACTGGTGGTCGACATTTGTAAATTCGACCAACAGCGGCTCTCCAGTAACAACCGGTTTGACTGAATCATGAGCTAATTCTATCGGTTCTTTACCACTGGAAACTGCCTCTATAACCATATTGCCTTCAAAATCAAGCCATGCTTTGTAAGTAGTTTCGTATTTACTTAAGGCTATACCGACAAGTCCCTCCGCGCTTTGAGGACGTGCATAAAAACGTATTTTCAAATCACTGCAATACGGTCTGTATGTGTAGCCGGCAACATCGTTATATGCGTATGTGGCCCTGAAGTCATTTCCAATATTCGCATCGTAAGTTAAAGAGTAAACTGTTTCGGTGTCACCGTCTAAACGAAACATAGTTTTATTCAGTGGCTCAACGTCCCATTGTGAATTTTCAATATCAAAAGGCTGATGCCAGATATGTCCGTTAAAAGAACCTTCCGAAGGTCTTGCAGGCTGATAATCGTTATCATATATTGGCATCCACATTTCATTTTGTACCTTGGGAGGTTTTCGGGCAATTTGGCCATTGATATATATATCGCCATCAATTATTTCCACAGTTTCGCCGGGTTTTGCCGCGAGTCGCTTAATATAATTTATCTCCGGCTCAAGTGGATTTTTAAATACAATCACATCCCATCGCTTAGGTTCGAAGAACTGGTAGAGGCACTTTAGAACTAATATTCTATCGCCGTTTGAGACAGGCATTGCACGATTTGCAGACTGGTAAAGTCCACAATTTGGACAGCGTGAGTGTGAAGGCTTAACGTTGCTATGTGGTATGGTATCGCTTTTCATCCTGTATCTTTCAGGAGCAAACCCATAATCGTATTTATATCCACACTGGACACACCGTAAGCCGAAATGCGCCCCCATTAAAGTATCAGCCATACTTCCGGTCGGAATTCGAAACGCTTCCATGACAAACGCACGGAAGACAAAAGCTAAAATAAAGGCGGTTATTAACCACTCTAAAGTATTTGCAATTTCGGCGATTTTGCTTTTTCGTATGGTTTTTTTACCATAGTGGTTTTCGCTGCTATCTGAGAACATAGATGTTTAATTTCCCTGTAGGCAAAATTATTATTTGTTTATTCACAGTACCTTTCAAATCGGCTAAGCCAACATTTAAGACTAACAATTATGCCGATATATGAGCACCAGGTCAACAAACTATTTGGTTATATGAATATTTTGTAATATTTATAATGAGTATTGCAGAGCATGTTTTTAACAAAAAATAAAACCGGCTAACAGCTCTTGAAATCCCAATCGCTAATTTTTAGCCAAATAACGGGCTTTTTAAACTGTTTGCTTCAGGGGGTATTTCCCATGTTTTGGAGAAGTAAAAAAAAATAAAATTACTTGATGTTTAGAAGTCTTTATTGTATAGTAACTTGCGGTACTCGAAGATTCTTATAGTATTTTCTGTTTGGTCGCGTCGGCCATAAGGAAAGCTAA
This sequence comes from uncultured bacterium, assembly GCA_965372745.1. Lineage (GTDB taxonomy): Bacteria > Planctomycetota > Phycisphaerae > Sedimentisphaerales > Anaerobacaceae > VRUG01. The sequence goes on along the minus strand of CBDVDM010000017.1, from coordinate 10,986 downwards.
TGTTAGTTTAATGCCGGTTATCGGTAGACTGATAGAGTACAGGTGAGTTGAAACCTTGTGAGAGTTTATTATGAACTGTCGTATAGTCAAAAACTCAGTTTTTCTAACATCAGCTTTTCTGAATATGTATCATCCATTTTCACAGTATGTCTTCCTTAAAATGAGGTAGCTTATGTCAACAATTACAAAGAAAGAGCTTATCGACCAGATAGCTGAGAAGACGCAGGCCAAAAGAGTTTTAGTCAAGTGCATAATTCAGGCTTTTCTCGATGAGATAACCTCAGAGCTATGCAAAGGCAACCGCCTGGAGTTTCGGGATTTCGGTGTATTTGAAACACGAACACGAGCAGCCAGAGTTGCGCAGAATCCAAAAACACTTGAGCGTGTGGAAGTCCCCGCAAAACGAACGGTTAAGTTCAAAATGGGCAGGTTAATGCGTGAAAATCTTAGCGTTCCCGCAACAGAATCGGCTGAAACGAAATAATTCCCCTAATAATAAAGGATTAAAGTTTATAAAACTGTTTAAAAGGAGTGCTCTATGTCAGAAGGAACAGTTAAATGGTTCAACCCCAGGAAAGGTTATGGGTTCATCGCTACAGAAGATGGGCAGGATATATTTGTCCACTATGCCAGCATTTCAGGCGAAGGTTATAAAACTCTTTCCGAAGGTGATGTTGTTACTTTCGATGCCGTTGAAGGTGAAAAAGGACTAAGAGCGGAAAATGTCGTTCTTAAACCAGCCCAATCAAGCAAAACAGCAACAGAAGAGCTGTAAAATTTGAGTAAAGAATAAAATTTGCAGGGCTGTTTTTGTTTTGACCAAGGGGTAGTTGTAAAGCTGGTTGTTTTTTGGTCACATCTAATACCATGGATTTTGCTTGTAAATCATGTGTTTTTATGTTAGCAAGATATTTAAGATTTGCGGAATTTTGACGATTTACCTAATGCAAAATAATTATGATTGCACCAGAACTCCAGTCCGGTTTGGATTGCAATGTTCTTGTATTAAACAAGAACTATATGGCGATTCGCATAGTGCATGCCAGGCGTGCATTTTCGCTGCTGTTTCGTGAACTTGCGGAGGTAATAACCTTTGAGGAGGGCAGGTATTCTGCTTATGACTTTCAAAGCTGGTGTGATGTAAGTCTATTCAGACGCAATTTCGAGCCGAATGCCCATGACTGGGTCTCGACAGTAAATTTCCACATTGCTGTTCCTCGCATAGTTCGTCTCTTATTTTATGACCGTCTACCGAGAAATAAGGTAAAGTTTAATCGCCGAAATATTTTTGCACGTGACAAGAATCACTGTCAATACTGCGGGGAGAAGTATCCAACGAGTGAGCTGTCACTTGACCACGTTATTCCTAAAAGCATGGGAGGCAAGGCTGTCTGGAATAATATAGTCTGTGCCTGTACAAGATGTAATGCACGAAAAGGCGGCAGAACGCCTAAACAGGCGGGTATAACCCTAATCCAAAAGCCAGCCAGGCCTAAGCACAATCCTCTTATTCATATTCATCTTGGTCATCAACGCTATCACAGCTGGAAGCAATTCCTTGATAACGCCTACTGGTCTGTCGAGCTGAGATAATACCTTTAGCTGACTTTTTGTTTATTCAACATTCATTTTGCGAAAAACTGAAAAGCGTTCTTAAATAATTTTTTATCCCTCTCCAGTGCAGAAAGATGTGCACAGCCATAAGGGCAACAAAAAGAACAGCTAAATAAAAGTGGATATCGCCCCAGTTATGTCGACCCATCGACCATAATGTTTTTATATGCTCCTGTCCCCTGCCATCATGCTGCACGCGCCCCCTGCCGCCTGAACCCGGAGGCAAAATGTATTTGATGATAAAGCCGCTAATCATCAGAGTCAGTAGAATAATAAGACTTACCAAATCAGTAATAAAATTTAAAGTGCTGCGTTTCATATATTTTCAATTTAACAGTTATAACAAACATGCAATTGGAAAAATAATCACCATGTCTGCACTACAGTATATTGCAGCGTGGCAACCGAGCCGGCTCTTACTTTTATTTTAAATCTGGCAGTACCAGCGTCATGTTTCTTGAATTTATGAGTTGCATTGCTAATTGTCCAGTTGACCCGAGGAGAGAATTTTTCATCGACGTTGATTGTAACCGATGATGACTTTCTGTTTCTCAATTCAATTTTGTGAGTTTCGGTTTTTCTTCGTCTTGCAACCTGACTATCGACAAGGGTGTATTCAGGAACAATATCAAAAGCATTTCCGATGTAGAGTTTAAGTTTTTCATTATCCGGTGTGTGGGCAATCTTGTCTTCACCAAGAAATTCAAGGGTGTCATCAGCAGGGTCTTTTTTGAAAACACGAACTTTTCCCATCGGCAACGCTATTCCAAGACCGAATTCTTTTTTATTTTCAAACTCAATTTTCACCTGGATTTTATCAGATTGCTGAGTTCGGTCGTATACATAGAGTTTTTTCACAGGGACATCCAAAACGGGAGTAATAAATTCGATTTGTTTGACCTGATTATTGTTGATAGTACTTTTTCTGGCGAGAGTATACATGTGATATTCACCAAAGGCCTTTTCTTCAAAACCTTTGACCGCTTCAGCGGCGGCATAGCCGAATGCCTCAGGTTGCCTAAGCCGTCTGGCTGGCACAATTCTCCTGACATCTCCTGCAATCAGTTTCATCTTTGAATCTTTGTAAGTAGCACCGCTTTTGTTATCGACAGTGACCCATCCTGAGAAATCAAGTTTTGTTTCATCGTCGCTTAACTGGGCGGAATAATCCGCTTTCCAGCCTATCTTACCGGTAGTATACGTTACTCGACAAAGCTGAGTACCTTTTTGTTTTGCATTTGCAAGCCATATAAGCGTTGGTTTTGTCACAAGGTCATCAGGCAGTTGTGTTGTTAAAGAGATTTTTTCGATGGTATCTTTATTAACGATGTCAATACCCTGAGTCTGACTTTTTAAAATCAGGTCATTTCCCATCGAGGCCAAAAGTTTTCCAGTAAGTTCTGTCCCGCTGTCAGCACCTGAACCTTTCAGCAGGATAGTAATATCCTTATCAATATACCGTTTCAGCAGGCCCTGTGTATTGACAAGGTCGTATTCGTAATTTTGCTCAAGGATAGAAATGTCGCCGGGAGCAGCTAAGCATTTGAAATTAACGCTGGTCGGGTCAATAGCTGATGCGACATCGGTAAATTCGATTTTATTGACGCCCTGGTCAAAATTAATCTCGCGGGACTCTTTGACAACGGCAAAATTGTCATTATAAATTGTCAGTGCAGTACCCTTTTGCAACGATTGAGTAGACTCTGCAAAGACAATTGAACAGATTACAATACAAATTATTGAAGAAACAGTTATTTGACGGTTCATTTCATGTCCCCTTCACTTTCGTCGTTATACAGGTACAGCTATTGTCCCACAGGGCATAGCTTGCGTAAAGTAAAAGTTACAGAATTTTGTATTTTTGCACAGCAGCTAAAATGTTGATTATTGACTATTTGCCGTTTACAACCGATAATCAGTTCTAAAATATTGAAAATTAGAAACGGAGATTAAATATGACAGAGTCAATAATAGCAAAAATGACAGGCACAAACGGCTGGCTCGACGAAGTCATAAATTACGAAATCGTTAATGGCAATGCGTTTTGGCGATTCGGGCTTGTTTTGCTCGTGATAGTTGTGGCTATGGCGGCAGGTCGAATTGTGCAGTATTTTATCAGCGGTTTTACCAAGCGAAGAGAGAAAAGGATTGGTGCTAATGTTTTTACGATATTTTTGAACTGTCTGGTCAAACCGGTATCTGTTGCAATTTTCGGGTTAGCCCTGACAATATGCAAGCTGTTCCTTGTCTTTGGTGAAAAAGGTATCAGCCTAACCGTTGAAAAAAGCTGGGCACGAATAGCCAATGCCATCGTAGCCATCTCTGTCGCTTATGCAATTTATCGGCTTGTTGATATTATCGAATATTATTTAATTCGCTGGACAACTCAAACCGAGACAAAACTTGACGATATGCTTGTGCCTGTGGTCCGCAAATCACTTCGCGTCACGATATTTATTATTTCAGCGATTTATATTATAGACAACATTCTCGATCAGGATGTCAAATCGATCCTGCTTGGTGCAGGCGTCGGTGGCATTGCGATAGCGCTGGCTGCGAAGGATACGATAGCCAATTTCTTCGGTTCGATAACAATTTTTGCTGACCGGCCATTTCAGATTGATGAACTTGTCAAGATTGAGGGACATTACGGGCCGGTCGAGGAGGTGGGATTCAGAAGCACCAAGATTCGTACGATAAACGGTCATCTTGTCACTGTACCAAACAGTGTTATAGCAAATTCGGTGGTTGAAAATGTCAGCAAACGCCCTTTTATCCGCCGGACATCAAATATCACAATCACCTACGATTCAGGACATGAGAAGGCTAAAAAGGCAGTTGAGATTATTAAAAAGATTTTATCCGAAGTATCGCAAGTCAATAATGTACCGGGAAAACCTCCGAGAGTATATTTCAGTGACTTTAACGACTGGTCGCTGAATATTTACATGAGCTACTGGGTTAAGCCTGCTGACTATTGGCTGTTTCATGAAGTCAATGAACGAGTTAACCTGGAGATGATGAAGCGATTCGAGGTAGAGGGAATCGAATTTGCATTTCCAAGTCAGACGCTTTATATGAAGAAAAATTAAGAGCCTAAATGGTTAATAAAAAAGAGGTAAGCCCTAAGGACTTGCCTCTTTTCTCATTTTCTGAAAGCTAACAGTTCACGGCTGAAAGCTAATCAGTGTTTGCGTCTGCGAAACAGCATGCCACCCATTCCCAGCAGTATTATCGTTGCCGGCTCAGGCGTAATCACAAAAGCCAGGTCAAGCGACTCATAGGTAATCGGGTCTACCAGCTCATACCAATTCACACCATCATCCGAATACACGGCGTCATCTTCGAACTGGGGCGATTCGGACGTCTTCCAGCCCCATAGGCCATCCACAGTGGTAACGGAAATATCCAGCCAGTAAATCGTGTCCTTCTCCTGCCAGAAGGGCTCTGGAATATTCACGATGTTGTATATGAACCAGAGTTGGTGGTCGTTTTCGACGTATTCACCTGTATTAGGATTAAACCAGCCCTGCCACGATATGGGCTCATCACCAATCAAGGTGGGCTCAACATCCCATGACCAGAGTAGGTCACCGGGCTTACTGTAGGCACCGGTACGGTCGTCAGCATGAATACTCAGGTGGGCGCTTATAATTGTACCCATCTGGTCTTCCTTCCATGAACCCCAAAAATGAATGTCCGTGACGAAACCGCTGGAGCTACACTGCCAGTCGTCAGCGAGGATTTTGGGCTGAGTAGCCAGCACATCCCACCCATCAGGATCAGGCAGTTGTGGATAGTGCATTTTGTGACCATCGCCTGGAACCCAGTGTGCCACAGCCGTGCCGGCGACAAACAGCAGACACAAACTTACAAAAAGAATCTTTTTCATAATTCTATCCTCCTTTCAAAATCTATAGTTCATTACAATTTATGGTTATCTTGACAGACCTTATGCCTGTCGAGTCTACGGGATTATTACTATTGTGAAACCACCACATTTGCAGTGTAGTAATTCTCTGGCTTAGCGGATTTGCCCGCCAGGAAGATAAATTTACGCCGCCCTCCCCAGCATATGTCCCCTCTTGCAAGATTGCCCATGGAATAATAAACATGGTTCTCTTCTCCTGATTGTCCCGTACCATAAATTCTGTATAGTGTCAAGCTTTTTCGAAGAAATTATGGCATAAATGGCAAGATTTTTGCAACTATCAAATATAGACTTGAGCCAGGCAAAATAGCAAGATTAATAAGGATTGTCGTTAAAACTCTTGACGAAACGGTAAAAACCTCTAATATCATCATTTATTGCGGATGTGGCGGAATTGGCAGACGCGCAGGCTTCAGGTGCCTGTGGGCTTAGGCTCGTGGAGGTTCGACTCCTCTCATCCGCATTTTTAATCTTCCTACTGTTTTTTCTTCATTTTGACTTCCATATTGTCAGCTAATGAAATCTGTATTGAAAGGACGATAAATACAAATAAATAAACAATTATTCCTCTCACAAGGAAATTTAAAGGAGTGTATAACAATGGACCAATTAGTAATATTGGCACAGGCAGTATCGGGTACGGCTGCTGAAGAAGCACAAGTCGTTCCAATTGATTATATCTGGGAACAGATAACAAGTTTGTCCTGGCTTCAGGCTTTAATTGCGCTTTCGTTTGGCGCAGTTTATCTCATGTATGGCTGGCGAATATTTAAGGTACTGGTGGTTATTTGTTTTGGACTAATAGGATTGTTTCTTGGTACCAAATTTGGAGGCCGCTTCGGCAGCGAACTCTGGAGCGGTGTGATTGGGTTATTTATTTTGGCTGCGGTATCAATCCCATTGATGAGATGGTCGGTAAGTGCGCTGGGAGCAGTTGCAGGCGGTATAATAACAGGCGGTGTGTGGTATGCGTTTGAACTACCGGAAAAATATATATTAGCAGGAGCGATTATAGGTATTGTTGCCGGCGGTATGGTTTCTTTTATTATATTCAGGGTTGCCATAATGCTGTTCTCCAGTCTTGGCGGCGGTATTTTAATCGTAACAGGGATGTTATCGCTTTTCTATCATTACGAAAATCTCCAGGACCCGCCGACAACTAATGTGCAGGAGCTTGTTTTTAACAGCAACTGGTTCTTACCGCTTGTGATAATCATTCCAACAGCTGTTGGAATGTTAATACAAAACAAATTCATCAAGACATCTTCCGACTGGAAGGTCTAAATTGATTGAATCGTTTGGCTAATCACAAATGGCACAGAGTAAAAATATTAAACAATACACTACAGGCAAAAAAGACCTGTTTGTCAGATTAAGTAGTGGCTACTACATTTTATAACTTATAACCTAAGGAAAACATCTCCTAAGCATTTAAATTCCATGTTTTTACTGGCATGAGCTTATGGGATTTTAATAGACATAAAGGGAACGAAAGACTAAACTGCGTGATGGTCGTATGTAACGATTTGCGCCTGTAGCTCAATTGGATAGAGCATCGGTCTACGGAACCGAAGGTTAGGGGTTCGAGCCCTCTCAGGCGTATTTGAAATTGGGAGGTTTGCTTTCTTTCAAATTAGTGTAAAAACATTTCTAAAGTAACAGCCGAGAAAAAATGCAGCTTTTCTTGATTGTTTACCAAACAGATATATAAAGGTTATAGAGAGTAACTTTTGGAGAAGTGGTGATTAAACAAAAAACCTAAGACGAAAGCACGGGCATTTTTTCATTCAACTCTCAACTTTAAAATCAATAATTAAATATTTTCGGGCAATATAACAATTTAAAAATCAGTATTATCGGTTTTGAGGTTTAAATTTGGCGATTCTCCAAATATTACTTATAAATTAATAAGGGATTAAATCGGAGAGTGTAAAAGATGTATACAGGTACTGAACGACGTAAAGAGAAAAGACTGCATTGTGATTGGGTCGTCTGGTTTAGCAGGGACCTTAATCAAAGTCCCTGTCACGGAGTGATACATGATCTGTCAAGCAAAGCCATATCTTTTTCGTGTCATGCCACACAAAGTTTTCCTCATGAAGGTCAAGAACTGATTACTTACTTTTATATTCCCAACACGAAGTTACCAGACTCGCTTCGCAGGGTAACGAGAATTGGACGAATCGGGCGTATTGACATACTTGATAAGTTTCTGCGTCGAGTAGAGTTAAACTTTTATGAGTCGCTTCCGTTTAAGCCCAGCGAGTTGGAAGCTGTGAATATGGTTCTTGACTACAATAAAAAATAACAGCATTTAAGCATTCAGCCTACTTTGTTTGTACAATATCGTCATTCTGCGTGTATCTTCAACGGTAATAGTCTAAATCTGTGTTTTTCTTATGCTTGACAAAGCTGATTTTTGGTCTAAAATCACGGTCTATGGGTCAACCACAGAAACAAAAGAAGAAAAAGAAAAAACGCAATCTGCTCAAGGATTGGCTCAGCTACACAGGGGTACGGATTTTAGTTCTGGTTCTGTATTTGTTCGATATTGAAACCAATCTTCGGTTCGCCTGTTTTCTCGGCCGTTGCCTGTGGAAATATTATCATCGCGGTAGAAAACGTGCATTAAATAATCTTCGGGCAGGTTTCCCAGATAAAAGCGAGGAATGGATATGGAAAACCGGACGGAGAAGCTTTGAGCAAATTGCGATGTTAGCTGTTGATATTTTGTTTACACCAAGACTTGTAAAAAAATGCAACTGGCGCGACTATTGTGATTTCAAGCACGGTGAATACGCCAAGTGGCTGATGAAGGAGGGTAATGGTTTTTTGATGATAGCTGCCCATTATTCTAACTTCGAGATAATGGGGTATATGCTCGGACTTTTCGGGTTTAATGCCTACAGTATCGCCCGGCCCTTAGATAATAAATTTCTCAGCAATTACTTATACGAAGTCCGTAAGCGTGCAGGACAAAAAATAATCGATAAGAAAGGCGCATCGGATTTGATGCAACAAATAGGCTCATCGGGAGCAACGCTGTGCTTTATCGCTGACCAGGATGCCGGCAGAAAGGGTATATTCGTGGATTTCTTCGGCCGTAAAGCCAGTACATATAAAAGCATCGGCTTATTAGCACTGACTTATAACCTCCCGATAGGCATAGCCTACAGCAGGCGAGTTGGTAACAGGTTTCATTTTGAAATAGCAATAGACAGAGTAATACTACCACAAGAGTGGGCAGATAAGGATGACCCGCTGAGGTGGATAACACAGGAATATACCAGGGCAATTGAAAAGTTTGTTCGCGAAGACCCAAGTCAATACTGGTGGCTTCATCGAAGATGGAAACATCGTCCCAAAAAAGAATTGAAAGAGCCTGAAACAGTCAGGACACAATGCTAAAAAGATTCATTATTTTTTGAAAGAGGTTAATCATGGACTTTGAACATAATGAAAACATACCGGAATTACCTCCTGCGTCAGTTAATAGTGGCGTGAGCACAAAGACTCCGAAGAGCAGGAGCGGCTGGAAAATCTTCTGGGGAATATTCATAGGCTTGGTAGTACTTGGTAACGCTGTATTATTTATGCTGCTGTTAGGGTTGGTCGCATTTTTTGCAGCCGGAGAGAAAGGCAAATTTGTTGAAGATGTAATTCAGGAAGGCCTGCGAGCAAACAAGATAGCAATAATAAATATTCAGGGTGTGATTAACAGCGAGAAGGCGCAAGATATATATAAACAACTTAAAACTGCAGAAAAAGACAAGCGAATCAAGGGTTTGATACTCCGAGTGGCATCACCGGGAGGAACAATTTCAGGAAGTGACCAGATTCATAATGAAATCCGAAAATACCGTGAGCAAACAGGCAGGCCTGTAGTGGCGTTTATGCAGGGTGTGGCAGCGTCAGGCGGGTATTACGCATCGGTAGCATGTAATAAAATCGTGTCAGAGCCAACAGCAATTACAGGTTCAATCGGAGTAATAATGAATTACTTTGTATTGCAGGAGCTGCTTGAGGAGAAGTTAGGTATCCAGCCTGTAGTTGTGAAGTCAGGCCTCAGAAAGGACTGGCCGAGTTCCTTTACAAAACCAGACGAAGAGCAGTTAAAGTATTTCCAGGACAAACTTATTACTCCAGCTTATGAACGGTTTGTTCAGATAGTTGCAGACGGGCGAGAAGAGCTTGGTCTTGATGAAGTAAGGCGTTTGGCAGACGGAAGTATTTACGGTGCATCGGAGGCACTTGAAGAGAAACTAATAGACAAGATAGGTTATCTCGATGAAGCGATAGAAGAGATTAAATCACTTGCAGGAATCAAGGAGGCTTATGTAGTTGAGTATCACAAGCCATTTTCCCTTGCGAGTTTTCTGGATGCACGTGCCAATAGTGTATTTAAAATTGACAGAAGCACGTTATACGAATTTAATACACCGGAACTGCTCTATCTCTGGAGCGCACCTTAAGTCATTATAATTATAATGTTTAATCATTGGCTGGCGAGGATTCAATATAATCGAGACTGCCCCCCTTGAATTAAAGAGAGCGAATGGGCGATACAGGGCTCGAACCTGTGACCCGCTGATTAAGAGTCAGCTGCTCTACCAACTGAGCTAATCGCCCGAAGATGTATCCTGAACTCCCACATACTTTAGTCTGAAAAAACAAATATTTCAAGAACTAATCTTTAAGCCGGATGTTTTTCTTTTTTTGAAGTTTTGAACCCCAAAAGAGTTGACAATCCATGTACTAAATTGTTAGTTTATACTGTTGTTTTGTATATGGCGGCGTAGCTCAGTTGGTTAGAGCATGGGATTCATAAGCCCAGGGTCGATGGTTCGAATCCATCCGCCGCTATTATTTAGTGAATAGTGAACAGTAATTAGTGAATAGTAAATGGTAAAAATCAAAAGCTTTAAAGATTTGGAGATATGGCAAAGAAGTATCTCTCTGGTCGAAGAAGTTTATAATATCACTAAAAATTTTCCCAAAGAAGAGACTTACGGTTTGATTAGTCAGATTCGGCGAGCGGCTGTTTCGATACCTTCGAATATAGCAGAAGGTTTTGGAAGATTTCATAATAACGAATATAAACAGTTTTTGTTTATATCACTGGGAAGCTGTGCCGAATTATCTACTCAATTGATAATTGCCAAGAGGTTGGGCTATGTAAAAAATGATAAAAGTGACATTTTGCTTGATGAAATCGAACAAATCAGCAAAATGACGATGAGCTTGATAAAAAAGCTAAATGCCAAAAACTAGATACTAAATACTAATGACTATTCACTAATAACTAAACCGCCCCCATCGTCTAGCGGCCTAGGATACATGGTTCTCATCCATGTGACAGGGGTTCGAGTCCCCTTGGGGGTATAAGACATAAAATGTCTTGATTAGCATCTTCTCGCATATCGTCGTAAGGTGTTGCAAAA
>CBDVDM010000016.1:0-37277 GCA_965372745.1 uncultured bacterium | reverse complement strand
AATGGAGGCGGGGGGATTCGAACCCCCGTCCCGTGATATTTCAAAGCAGGCGTCTACATGTTTAGTTACTTTTTTAAATTTCGCGTCATTAACCGCTAAGCAACAAGCTGTCAAATCAGCTAGTCCGATAGTTTCTTACCAACTTGGTTCGAACATCCAAGCCGGCCAGCCTGCTATGTGACGCCCTTATAAAACTCACAGACAAAGTCTTACAGGACGAGCTGCTAATTTAAGCAGCCATTTGCAACTGTGTGTTGCCAATTAAAAAATTTGTCGGATGATTTACCAGGCCAACCGACATCCTGGACATGCAACCTGAATTTCTACTATCCGGTCGATACCATTCGCCCCCATATTAACTTTTCAAAAAATCAGCTTCACTACACATTATTTTACAATATTGTATGCCCAAAAGTCAACAGCCGGCTTAGCAACTCTATATATAAGGGGTTACTGATATGGCCCTTTGTTACCTGGGCAATCATTGCACCTGTAGAAACGTCTTTTTTACTGTTGTGCTTGATATATGAAATGATAGCGACAGAGAAATTACTCGGCAGCTTTTATGGCCTCGGTAAGATTTATTGTTCCTTCGTATAAAGCCCGGCCTATTATCGCCGCCTCTACACCTATATCCTTGAGCTTCTTGATATCATCTACCTCTCGAATACCGCCTGCTGCTATGACCGGTATATCCACTGCCTCTACCAGCGATTTTGTTCTTTCCAGGTTCGGCCCTGACAGCATTCCATCCCTTGTAATATCTGTATATATTATTGCCGCCAGCGGCAATTTAGCTGCCTCAATGGCAACTTCTATAAGTTCCTTCGAACTGTCTTTCGTCCAGCCGTGCGTAGCAACCTTTGAGCCTCGAGTATCCAGACTGAGAACAACCTTACCCTTGAATTTTTCAGACATTTTTTTAAGCCACTCGAAGTCACTTACCGCTTTTGTGCCGACAATTACACGCTCTACTCCCAAGCCCATAAGCTGTGTGACAGTCTCTTCATCTCTTATTCCGCCGCCAACTTCAAGCTTAAGCTGACCCAAATCCGCAATCGCTGATATCGAATCAAGATTAGCCAACCTTCCGATTTTTGCTCCTCCAAGGTCAATAATATGAACCCACTGGGCGCCGGTTTTTATAAAGGCTTGAGCCTGCTTGACGGGATTGTCCTCATAGGTGATTTGACGATGGTACTCACCCTGGATAAGCCTTACGCATTTACCGTGACGTAAATCGATTGCTGGTATCACGTACATTTTTATTTCTGTCCTCTTAATGTTTTTTTCACATTAGTTCGTCGGATTCTAACAAATAGGTTGCTTGATACAACATATTTTGAGAAACATTATTGTTATTCGGAAAAATTTCTTTGGCCGTTAATGAAACCATAAAGACGCAAAATTACCATCCATTAATCCCGGTTAAAGGTTTTTTGCAAACAGTTTTGCTAAGAGAAATTTCCCTTCGGCATGGCAAGATAGGTAAAGTTGGTGGGTATGGTATAATTATTAGAAATCTTTTTTTCCCCGGCCTTGTTATTATAAGACCATGGAGTATAAGCAGTTGTAATAAAAATAATGGCATGTCCCCTAAAATGTGATGCGTTTATACTGTTTTGTGTATTTTATGTATTTTCCTATGTTTTTTGCAAATTTTTCTTGATTTAAGCCGCCTTTTGTGGTACTTTTAGATTGAACTTTCGCCTAATAGTAACAAGTGTATATAGTCTTTTTGTATGCACGCACGTATCATCCATCGGGTGAGAAAGGAGGCATCGGGGAAATTAAGTTGTTTAATAACGACTATTCCTACCAGTCGTAACACTTCGTAAACATAAAAAGTGTTTGATTTATTGTGTTGTTGTATAACAAATTGGTTTCTCCGGTAGGAGCGACGTGATGATTACGGATGAAACCAGAAATATTGCAGAGTGCGTAACTCTGCGAGGAAGAAAAGACATTAAGAAAGGATCTTAATATGAAGAAGGTTTTGATTCTTTTAGTGGTTTTGGTAACTGTCCCTGCTATGGCTGCTTCTAATGTTGCTATAACAACCAGCAACAACGGCGATTGTACAGCGACAATATCATTTACCACTGACCCAAATCTCATTCGCGGATTTGGTCTGGATCTCACCGTTGACAGTGGACAGACCATCGACTCTATAGCCGTTGAAGATCCTAATTACAGGATTTATCCCGGTCAGATTGTGATTGTCGATGGCAATGTTACCGATTACAACACGCCTTATGCTCCGGGTACTCTGGGCAGTGCAGCGGTTACCGTTGAGTTGGCTTCTCTCTACACAGATGACGTCAACTATAATGGTGACCCCAACTATGGCTACGGTATGCAGCCAGGTGCAAGCGGTCAATTGCTTACTGTTACTGTAAGTGGCGGCTGTACTCTCTCTATCGCAGAGAATGCAGCCCGTGCTGGTATCGTAATGGAAAATCCGGACGAAAGCCCGAACGTTACCATTACCGGTGTCGCTATCACCTGTGGCCCAGCTTGCTGGGGCTATCCAACACAGTGTCATGGTGATGCAGATGGTGACGGAGACGTCGATACTGTTGATTGGCCTGACTTTAGAGATGGCTTCGGTAAGTCCGACCCTGATCCTGACTACTTGGCTAATATCTGTGCTGACTACGACCATGACGGTGATATCGATACTGTTGACTGGCCTGAGTTCCGTGACAACTTTGGTACCAATCCGCCAGCGGATTGTCCGTAATAAATCGGGTAATTCCGATTGAGATTTGAAGACTTTTTAAAAGTTTATTTTATGAGTTTTACTGCTTTGACCATGTAATCCTCGTGTGGAGGAGGAATGAGAAGGCAGTTGTTTAGAAGGAGGAAATTGTAATGAAGAAAGTTTTAGCTTTATTGTTGGTTCTTGGCCTGGCCTCGATAGCCGGCGCTACCGTCATTGACGTGGTAGCGGTTGATGTCGGCCTGAGCGAAGGTCGTCTTGGTAGTAGCGAAGAAGATAAGTTGCTCGCAAGTGATGTAATTGGTATCAAGCTGGTCCTGAACCATAATCCGTATCCGGGTTCGGCTTACCCAAGCTATGATGGTTACCTGCTGTCGAGTATGGACCTTGACCTGCACGTTGTTGGTGCAGCCTCTATGGATGCCGGCACATGGGACAAGACTCACACGAATCCTATTTGGCAGTACAATTCTGGTCTGAGTCCGTTTGTTGTCAATGATAACAATCCTTGGTCTGAGATTGGCAATGGTCTTGACCAGATTACAGCAGTTTCACTTGCTGGTGTTTCAGCTAATTTAGGAGCCGTTGACCTGATGTGGGATTTGCTCGTACATTGTGAGGGCGATGGTAATGTTCTTATCGACCTGACCCTCAACGGTCTGAGTGAATATGCAGAATATCAGACTCCTGGTGGTGGACCATATCCGGAATGGATTGCTATGGTTGAGGAAGACCTCGGCGACCTGACTATCTATCAGGTTCCTGAGCCGATTACCTTAGCTCTGCTCGGTCTTGGTGGTCTGTTCCTGCGTCGTCGTAAATAAGACGTAGACAAGAACATGTAGTTTAATTCGTAACGAAAGAGGCGTCCCGATTTATCAGGGTGCCTCTTTTTTTGTGTTGGACAAAGTTCTTTTACCTTTTCTCTTCGTGCCTTTCGTGGTGAGTTAATTTTTAGAGGTTGCCTTAATATTTCGTCGTTACATTTTGTTTTTAAATGCCTGATGTTTTTTCAGTAATTCTCTGTAAAATCAGTGTAATCAGCGTAATCTGTGTTAAAAAAAACTTCGTGGCTAAAAATCTGCCAATAACCAAAAAATTTACCCCTACCATCCTATAAAAACTCTTATTTCATGCGTAAAGTGTCCGTTTAAGATGATTCATTCAATTTTCATACTCACCAGCCTGTTTTTTCTTGTATCAGATAAATCATTCTGCTACAATATCTCTACTAATGGGGGTTGATATTAGTTAGTAACCACATGAACCTTTTACCAAATTACAAACTGTAATATTATTTTTGTATGGGGGTCTACAGGCAGCTAAAAAAACGAAACTATTGTTGGTTTGTTTGAATTGAAATGTGAATGTCAATTTTTTAGGGGGTAAATTATGATGAAGAAAGTATTAGTATTAATGTTGGTTCTTGGTTTGGCCTCGATGGCCAGTGCTACTGTCATTGATCTTGTAGCAGTTGATGTCGGCCAGAGCGCAGGCAGAACCGGTACTGTAGAGAATCCGCTGCAGCCAAGTGATGTAATTGGTATCAAGCTGGTCCTGAACCATAATCCGTATCCGGGTTCGGGTTACCCAAGCTATGATGGTTACCTGCTGTCGAGTATGGACTTGGACCTGCATGTTGCTGGTCCTGGCTCTATGGATGCTGGCACATGGGACAAGACTCATGAGAATCCTGTTTGGCAGTACAATCCTTTGCTGAGTCCTTTTGTTGTCAATGATAACAATCCTTGGTTTGAGATTGGCAATGGTCTTGACCAGATTACAGCTGTTTCACTTGCTGGTGTTTCAGCTAATCAAGGAGCCGTTGACCTGATGTGGGACCTGCTGTTGCACTGTGATGGCGAGGGTATTGTCACTCTTGATCTGACTCTCAATGGTCTGAGTGAATATGCAGAATATCAGACTCCTGGTGGTGGACCATATCCGGAATGGACTGCTATGGTTGAGGGCGACCTTGGTGACTTGGTTATTCATCAGATACCTGAGCCGATGACCTTAGCTCTGCTCGGTCTTGGTGGATTATTTCTGAGACTACGAAAATAGTATCACATGTCTTATTAAATCATTAAAAAGGCGTTCCATCTCGGAACGCTTTTTTTATTGCTGTGCAGATGGTAATAAAGTAGAATTACACCATCATCTGGTCGATGTGGATGGTTCAGCACGGTTCATCCACGGACTACATAACTTAAAGCATTGATAAAGAAGAAAGAATTATGACTAAGAATGTTTTAGCTGACAAAAAAACTGATTCTGCCCCCATAATGGGACTTATCCTGGTCTGTTTCTTTTTTTCCGGTATGACAGGCCTTATCTACCAAATTTTATGGACCAGGATGATTGTCAAAGTTATTGGCGGAGCTCCCTTTGCTGTAAGTATTATTTTAACTGTCTTCATGGCAGGTTTAGGCCTGGGCAGTTACATTGCCGGCAAAAATATTGACAAAATTAAAGACCACCTCAAGCTCGTAAGACTTTATGGTGTACTGGAAATTGCTATCGGGGCATATTGTCTTTTATTGCCGCTGCTTTTAAGGGCTTTTGAACCTCTTTATGCCCTTGCCTATAATCGTTTATTTGAACACTTTATGCTTTACAATTTACTGACCTTTGTAGGCTGCGGCATATTACTAATCATTCCCGTTATCTGCATGGGAGCTACACTTCCTATTCTATGCCGATTTTATGTAACAAGGCTCTCTCGCCTGGCCTCCCATGTGGGCAGGCTATACGGCCTGAATACCATAGGTGCTGCTTTCGGGTCGCTTTTATGTGGTTTTTGGCTGATAAATCATTTGGGTATGACAGGAACATTGATTCTTGCTGTCGTGGCCAACGCAATCATTGGCCTGGTTACTATAATTGCCAGCTACAGGATGACATCGCCGGTTGTTACTAAAACGTCAGGGAAAGCTAAATCCGAGTCTCCTGCTGCTGATATTTCAGCAGGCTTTAGCTCCGAGGCGATAGCTGCTCTTGTAATATTTGCTGTTTCAGGTTTTTGCGCCATGGCCTACGAAGTAATCTGGGCAAAGCTTTTAGGCCTTATCATCGGGCCTACCACATATTCATTTACTATAGTGCTTGTTACCTTTATTACGTGTCTTGCTTTAGGCAGTATGTTTTTCGGCTGGCTCGGTGATAAAGTCAAAAAGCCTGTATGGCTGCTGCTTTATACCCAGATGGGAGCGGCGTTATTGGCACTACTAACCAGCCAGGTTCTTGGTAACAGCCAGTTCTTTTTTTCCAAGCTTATCTATCATTACCAGGACAATTTCGCACTTTTGAATATTTCAAAAGCTGTCATTCTGTTTATATTCATGTTACCGCCTACAGTCTGTCTTGGTGCCACGTTCCCGTTGGTAGGTAAAATCTGCACCCAATCACTTCAAAAAGTTGGCAGGTCTATTGGTTTTGCCTATGCCATTAACACAATAGGTGCTGTACTTGGCTCTTTCTGTGCAGGTTTTATCCTTATCCCGTTTATAGGCAAGGAAAACGGATTAAGGCTGGTCTTTAGCATCCAGATTTTTGCTGCCTTGGTTATCTCATGCTGGATTCTTGTGATAAACAAACAAAAGACATTGAAATGGTCGACTGTTGTACTGCCGGCACTGCTTGGGCTGACACTGTGTTTTTATTTTCCAAACTGGAACAGAAAAGCTCTTTCCCTGGGCCGTTATCACCGTTTTAAGGAGATAACAAAAGAAATAAAAAAAACCGGCTGGGTAAAAGCCCTGTACAAAGGCTCTGATATATTAGCGCAATTGAAAACAGGTGACGTTGTCTATTATGGCGATGGTATTGCTGGTTTTACGACAATAGTAAAGACGGAAGATGTTTTTGGTAATACTAATTACTCGATGATAATAAGCGGCAAACCAGATGCCGGTACTGGTGGCGATATGCCTACCCAGACTTTAAGTGCCCATATTCCGATTATGTTTCACCCTGACCCGAAAACCGTTATGGTCCTCGGCCATGCCAGCGGCGTTACATCCGGCGAGTCACTATGTTATCCAATCGAAAGATTAGATACATTGGAAATCAGCAGGGAAGTTATTTTGGCAAGCAGGTTTTTTGACCCCTGGAATGGCAACGTATTGGAAAATCCGAAAACCGATCTTATTATTCAGGACGGCAGGGCCCATCTGCAACTGACTAACCGAAGATACGACGTCATAATATCTGAACCCTCCAATCCCTGGATGGCAGGCCTGGCTACGTTGTTTACTAAAGACTTCTTTGAATTAGCCGAAGCAAAGTTAAATTCCGATGGTATATTCGCTCAGTTTATTCATTCTTATCAGATGGATTGGCCTACGTTTGCTATTGTTGGAAGGACTTTTGCTGCAGTTTTTCCCAACAGTATATTGGTAAGTACTCGTCCTGGCGATTATCTTATGGTCGGATTCAAAAACCAAACCGGACTACAGCTTGGCAATATAATCCGGAATTTTGAGTTCGCCCGTAATTCAAAGAACATGACACTGCCGTCGCCAAAAGTATTGTATAACCTTGTTGTTACTGAGGACCTTGGTGAATTATGCGGTGAAGGGCCTGTTAATACAGACATCTGGCCTCATCTGGAGTTTTTAGCGCCAAAAGCCATGTTTATTGACGACCCGGAGATTTCCAGAAGAATCAATACAAATAGAAAGTTTACCAGAAAAACTGCTTCAATCTTAAAAGAAGTTAAAACTGACATCGATGCACAAATCGATTTTGCTGCCATGCTGTTTTCTTTAAACAGCCCTCGAAAAAATATGGTTAATCTTAAAATCGCATCTCCTGAGCAAAACGAAAGGTTTTCTAATATTGTTGTCGATTACTGTGCTAAAAATAAAATAGATTATTCTATTTTGCCGAATGAGCGAATCAAACGCAAGTGTCGCTTTGTACAAATAAATGCCATCAAGGAAAAAGTTGATACCTTGAATGATAAAGCTGTTGCATATTATACTCTTGGTGATTTGTACAGGCAGAATCAATCTTTTACCGATGCCGAAATATATTATTTAAAAGCTATAAAACTTGAACCGGACCATGCCCCGCTCCATAATGACATGGCTGTTACTTTCCATCTGCAGGGCAAACTTCAACAGGCAATTGAACATTATAATAAGGCGTTACAGATAGACACGGATTCGCCTGGAACAAAGGACAACCTGAACAAGGCATTAGCTCAGCAAAGGAATCGTCCTTTAAAAGGTAAAAAGTAAAGTTAGACCCAAAATAGGGTGCTTAAAAGAGTTTCAAATGAGAAAGTTTATATCATGAAAAGCAAAATTTACGCCGAACCTAAAACAGCTTCGCATAAATCATCCTCTAAGATAATAGCATTTATTTTAATACCGATTCTTTTACTAATTGTAGCCGGCGCAGTTTACTTTGTTATATTCTCTCGTAACCCAATTCGAAATGTCCTGCTTATCAGCCTTGATACTGTCAGGGCCGACCATCTAAGCTGTTACGGATTTAAACGAAAAACAACACCTAATATCGACGCCGTTGCCGCCGAAGGTATTCTTTTTGAAAATGCTATCACGCCTGTCCCGCTGACACTGCCTGCCCACAGCTCTATGCTCACAGGAACTTATCCTCCATATCATAAGGTACATGACAATATAAACTTCAAACTGGGAGAATCCAATATAACTCTTCCTGAGATATTGAAGCAACATGGTTTTGTTAGCGGTGCTGTCATAAGTGCCTATGTTTTATACCCGCAATTTGGTACTGACCAGGGATTTGATTATTATAACAGCCAGTTCGTAAACCCAATCGTGGCAGGGGAAAACAGAGACACTGAGCGGAGGGGAGACGAAACAGCACAGTTTTGCTGCGAATTTATTGAAAAAAATAAAGACAGACCTTTTTTCCTTTTTGCTCATTTCTACGACCCTCACACAGACTATGACCCTCCCGAGCCGTTTGCATCGCAATATCCTGATGACCCTTACAGCGGCGAAATCGCCTTTACCGATTATTGTGTTCAGCAGCTTGTTGAAAAATTAAAAAAACTGGATTTATATGATTCCACACTAATTATTATTGTCGGCGACCATGGCGAAAGCCTCGGAGAGCACGGCGAAACCGAGCATGGCTACTTTATTTACCAAAGCACTGTTAAAATTCCTTTTATTATTCGGCCGCATGGACGATGTCGGCCTAAAAGAATAAAAGATGTCGCCAGCCTTGTTGATATCGTGCCTACTGTTTTAAGTTATTTAAAAATCAACATACCTGACTATATTCAGGGAAAAGATTTATCTGTTTATCAAAAAAACGAATCATCTGTAAACAAAAAACGCTATGTCTACACTGAATCACTGATTCCAACAAAGTACGGGTGCAATCCTCTGCTCGGGCTTGTAGACAACCGGTACAAATATATTAAAACAACAAGACCTGAATTGTATGACATCAATAAAGATGGTCTTGAGAAAAACAATTTTCTGGAAAAAGAAAACAATCGAGCTCGTTTAATGGAAGGGCACTTACAGGAACTTGCCACAAAAATTGTAAGTACAAATGCCATTCAGGGAAAGTTCGAGTTGGATGAAGAAAGTAGAAAACGCCTCGAAAGCCTTGGTTATATTGGGGGTGATACTGCAACTGACGCATTCGAATTTGACCGGTCTAAAAGAGACCCCAAGGATATTATTGGTTACTACGACAAGGCACAGAAAGTGACACGTCTTAAATATAAAGCTCTTTTTACCCAGGCAGAAGCTCTGTGCTATGAGATGCTGAAGGAATGGCCGCAAATGCCAAATACTCACTTTATCTTGACTCAACTGGCTTATTCACAGGGAAAATTAGACCAGACCATCAAGCATGGTACAGAATATATTGATATGATTAAAGATGAGGTTGACCTTTCTCTCGAAGCTACAGGTATAAACCCTTCCAAGGACCTTGCAATGGCTCATAACCTTGTGGCACAAGCTGCTTACGACCTGGAAAAGTTAGATTTAGCCGTTAATTATTGGTCAAAAGCGCTGCAAATCAAAGCCAATTGGCCGGACGTACTCTATAGTTTGGGAGCGGCATTCTTTAAAAAGGGTAATAACGATAAAGCCATCAATTACTGGACCAAAGCCCTTGAGCTTAAACCTGACTGGATTGAAGTTCGACAAAATCTCGATAAACTCTTGAAACAAAAACAGCAAGAGGCAACTGTTATTCAGTACCTTGAAATGGTTAAACAAAATCCTGATGATGCCGACACACATGATAAACTGGCAAAATTGTTCTACCAAAAAGGCGAAGTTGATAAAGCTGTTGAACATTTTGAACAGGTAGTCAGGATTGAACCTGATTCTATTAACGCACATAACATACTGGCAGGTTTGTATCACAAAAAACAGAATTTCCAGCTTGCCGTCAAACACTGGACAAAAGTTATTGAAATAAAACCGGATTGGCCGGAAGTCTACAATAATCTTGCATATTTGTTAGCCACAATTGAAGACAAAAATATTCGCAATCCCCAAAATGCCATAAAATTTGCCGAACGTGCGTGTGAACTGACAGAGCATGAAAAGCCTGATATGCTTGATACGCTCGGTGTAGCATACGCTGCTGATGGCAGATTCTCCGATGCAGTCAAAACTGCGGAAAAAGCTAAAAAGCAGGCTATTGACCTCGGAAATCAGGAACTGGTTAAAGAAATTCAGCAGCATTTGGATTTGTATAAACAAAATAAGCCTTATCGTGATTAGATTTGTTTTGAAAAGCAGGACTTAATGAAGCATGTCGAATAAACAGAGAGTTACAGGTGCTGTTAGCCGAAGAGAAGTTTTAAAGTATGGCCTTTATGGCGGCATTGCTGCTATAGCGCCGGCTTTATGGGTTAGTGGATGTGCAGGACTTAAAAAATCAAAAAGACCAAATGTACTCCTCATTGTTCTCGATACCGCAAGAGTTGACCGGTTCTCATGCATGGGCTACGAAAGAAATACCTCACCAAACATCGATAGTATCTTTTCCGAAGGGGTCATTTACGATAATGCTTATTCCACAGCTTGCTGGACACTGCCTTCACATGCCTCACTTTTCACAGGACTATATCCCATACAAGCCGGTGCAACTTCAGAAACACTGCAGTTACCTTCTTTTAATACTACACTTGCCGAGTGTTTGAAAGATGCAGGATATGATACCATCGGTTTTAATTGTAATGGATGGCTATCTTTAGAGCGGGGATTTGCAAAAGGTTTTGAAAAATACAACGAGATGTGGAGAGAGCAAAATAGACCTGACATAACACAAAGCAAAGGTCCTATCGAAGTTACTGCTACACAATGGGCCATACAATGGCTCGAAAAAAGAAAAAAACAGCATAAACCGTTTTTTATGTTTATTAATTTAAATTGCATACACCTGCCTTATCTGCCGCCCGAGCCTTTTTTATCTCGCTTTGTCGGAAACAAAGGCTACAACAATGAAGAAGTTAATCGTGTTGCTGCTATAAAATCATGGTGGCAGCAACTGGCAGGAAAACTCAAATTAAGCAAAAGAGATTACAGAATACTAAGTGACCTCTATGACGGAGAAGTAGGACTGGCTGACCGATGCGTGGGACAAATTGTCCACCAACTGAAAACTTCCGGTATTCTTGATGATACGTTACTAATTGTAACTAGTGACCACGGCGAAAATCTTGGCGAGCACGGACGGATAGACCACAATTTAAGTTTGCACGAAACAACTTTACATATTCCATTGATGATGCGATATCCACCTGCATTCAAACCGGCAACCAGGGTCGACGATTTTGTTAGCATAGTGGATATTGCTCCGACGATTCTTGATTTGTGCCGACAAACTGAGGCAATAGAGAAAATAAAACCAATACAAACAAGTCTGGCGAGAAATGACAGAAAGAGAAGGGCATTTATCGTTGCCGCTAATGAAAGGCCGCTTAACGGTATAGGACTGATGAAAGAAAGGTATCCGGAATTCGATACTACGGCCATTGATTATCGATTGCGTGCTATCAGAACAAATCCTTACAAACTTATCTGGACTGTCAATAAAGGCACAGAACTGTTTGATTTAAACGCAGACCCCGGCGAAACGCATAATTTGGCAGGCAGGGAAGTTGAGGTTAAAACCAAATTAAGTAATTTACTTAAAAGCTGGGCGAATCAGATTCCTTCTGCTAAGGATATTTCGCTGATGAAAAGTCAGGACACAGAAAGCCTGGAAATTCTTCGTTCTTTAGGATATATAAAATGAAAAAGATAATTGTAATATTTGCCCTAAGTTTCATGCTTCTGTCACTCTTTGGATGTCGGGATAATCAACAAATCTTTACTGAAACCAAAAACGGTAACATCAGTATTGTGGATAACAATTTCCCCGATTTTGTTGTCGGAACATGGAAAGTCGTGGAAGGCGATAAAACAAGATGGATATTCACCTTTGAGTCAGACGGAACAATATCGAAATTCAGACATTTCGCAGGGATGGATTTCACCGTGGCAGACGGTACATTTGCTGAACCATGGCGAGGCGGAGGAAAAGCGGTTTATAACCTTGGGCCATGTACTGCCGAATATGATTCTAAAACAAGACACCTTGCCGTAACCATAATAATTAAACATTATGAGATTACATTTCCAAATGGCTCTATGGAAGGAACTTTCTGCGATTATCTTGGTGGATATATCTCCGAAGACGGCCAGGTTTGGAAAGCTGACTGGATGAACCAAAGCGAGATTTTTGGTAGCGGCAAAGATGAATTTGATGAACCTAAACGGATTATGTTTGAAAAAGTAACTGAGGATATTTATTCATTAAACTAAAGTATGTTTAGTTTAGGGAAGTTCAAGACCGTATTCCAACTTACTCATACCAGCCACCTTGCCATAGCCATTCGTTAGCCAATACAGCAAAATCGGCAAAGTCTATAAAACCGTCTTCATAAAAGTCCGTTTCCAGTGCAACACCGTTTTGTAACCATTCATTACCTAAAGCAAATACCTCGTAATAATCTACAATGCCATCATTATCCAAATCAAATGGAGTCGTAACAACCTCATCCGCTCCAATATCAACGATATTGTTAAATACCCTTGTCTCGCCGTCAATATCTCCACTTAAAATCGAAGGGACTGAATTGGTATCGCCCGCATCAATACATAACGACCCAGGCAGTAAATGGTAATTGCCCGGAACAAAAAAGTCATCACTCAAATCACCGGCTGTGTTGGCATCGTCCCAATAGCCGGAATCCACAAAATTTGGCTCAGAGGATATATTACCTTCACCTGCTGCTGCACTTTCTATACAACTATAACGCGAATCGCATACATATAAATCATCTTCTGCCCCGCCTCCATGTCCCCACACTATACAGTTCTCAATATTCGTCCCGCTTTCTCCATAAATACCTATTCCTTTCCAGGTTGCCCTGTTATACGCTATTACATTGTTGGTTATGTCTGCCAATGGCGATTTCTGCACTCTTATTCCGCCACCAAATGTTGCTTTGTTTCCAACAATAATATTATCAGCTATCATCACGTTAGGCTCTTCCAGACAGTCTATTATCATAATGCCGCCACCCTGACCGGTTTCGGTGTCCTTGTTTCCGTATATAATATTATTCAGAACTCGAGCGGTTGAATGATACAGGCATATGCCGGCACCTTTTCTGGCGGTATTGTTTGTAACAATGTTGTTTCGGATAATTGGCCCTGCCGGCACAACATTAGGGTCAAAATAAAAACTCGTTCGAACCCCGCCACCGTAATCACCAGGTGCACGACCGCCGGTAATAGTAAAACCTGCCAGCACACAATTGGAATCTTCACCTGTTTTAAAAAATACTACGGTGTTGCTGTCATTGGCGTCAATAATAGTCTTCTCAACAACATTCCAATCTTCCGGATTTACGGATTGAAGAATGATATTTTTGCCTTTGAAGTTGATATTTTCGTAATATCTGCCCGCAGTAACAATAACATTGTCGCCATCATTCGAGTCATCAATTGCAGTTTGTATTTGTGAATACTTATCGCCGGAGGTTGTGTTCCATATCGGCCAAACCTCGTAGGCCCCTATATCAACAAATTCACCGTTCTTGCGTGGATTAAAATCGAAATCATTTATATCAGGCGTATTAAAATCCCGAGCACCTGTATTGATACATCCACTGTTGTAGTTTAGATGATAATCATTGCTGTCTGAATTAACAAAATTAGGAGGCAGTGAGATATTGCCGTTAATACCGGTTTGATCTGATATTGATGGACCATATTTTCCAGCCCCATTGGCCCACACATCATTGTATCTGATTATCGGCGAGCTCGTACCGTCAACATATATTCCATAGCCATCACCATTATTGCAGATAATGTTATTTTCGATAGTAGGACCTGCATTTTCCGTGCAGTCAACACCTCCTTTTGTACTTGAAGCTGTATTACCTGCAATCGTATTATGAATAATCAGGGGATTTGAGCCTCCTCTTACTCTTATCCCTGCCCCATTTTTATTTTTGTAAATGAGATTGTTGCGGATAACCGGATTACTGTCATAATAAACCGCCATCCCTGCGCCATTGACACTTGTATTTTTTGTGATTACATTTTGTTCAACCAAAGGCTCAGATTGAAAGTACACATATATACCTCCTCCGCCAAAAGCTCCTGCGATGTTTCTTTCGATAACATTGCCTCTTATGGTTGGACTGGAAGTATATGTGATGTGAAGTCCCGCACCGAGCATGGAATTATTATCTGCTATATGATTGCCTTCAATCAGACCATTGCTCCACTGTCTAAAGTGAATACCTCCTCCGTAATAGTCAGCGTGATTGTTTTGTATCAAATTATTAGTTATAGTCGCATCGCAGTAGTGAAATCCTACAATCGCTCCGCCGTCTCCGTGGTCATGGTTATTTGAATCATTAGGGTCGGGATTGTTATAACCATGATATTTCTTTGCGGAATTATTAATAAACGTATTATTTGTGACAATCGGGTCGCTGTAATTATAAAAGTATATTCCGCCTCCCTGGCCGGCTATGTTATCAACAAAAACATTTTTGGTTATCCTGGGTGATGAACCGTTCAAGCACAACACCCCGCCTCCGCAGCGATTCCACAAGTACCCTTTAAATTCCCAGTAAATCTGCGCCCATGAACCGCTGCCCCCTGTTATAGTAAAACCGCTTAATACCGAATTTGAATCTTCACCGCTGTTAAATATTACTGCGCTGCCATAATTTGGATCATCCGGCTCGTTGCCGTCAATGATTGTAGATGACACTATATTGGTGTCATTCGGGTCTGTAGAACGTACAATGATTGCTTTGCCGAGAAAATTGATGTTTTCGCGATATGTATTAGGCTCGACGATGATTACATCACCATCATTGGAATTATTTATCGCAGACTGGATGGTCGGGTAAACGCCGGGTACCGGCAAAGTATCCGATTGCGCTTGGCCGCACCATAAAAAAAGCATCAGGATTATCAAAAACCTTCTCATCACTAACACACCTCCGGCGACTTTACTTCTAAGCACCAATAATTTACCATTATATCATAAAAAAACCAAAAATCCAGATATTATTCCCTAATGTCTTGTACAGTAAGCAGTTAGCAAAATATCCCTTTGCGGATTCCTTATAAAAACCAGTATTCCGATTTTACAATATCGTCTGATTTCGAGTGTCACTTTGCCAAAATCCTTATAGGACTGTTCCTTTGTAAAAATCTGCAAGCCGAGCCTCTTTAAAACCGATTGTTTGCATACCGTCTTTACTTGACGCTACGTTACACTAATAGTAAAATTTACGTCTCCGGATAAGTTGTTCTTGTTATAAGGTAGAATATGAAAATGAAATTAAGCTTTCTTGGTGCCGCTCAGAATGTCACCGGCTCAAGGCATTTGCTTCAGGCAAATAACACTTCCATTCTCATTGATTGCGGCATGTATCAGGAACGGCAGTTCAAAGACAGAAACTGGGACCCTTTTCCAATGAATCCCGCCCAGATAGATGCTGTTCTTTTAACACACGCCCATCTTGACCATTGCGGCCTGCTGCCAAAACTCGTCAAAGACGGTTTCAAAGGAAAAATCTACTGTACCGACGCTACCGCTGAAATCGCTCGGATTATTTTATTGGATGCCGCTCATATCCAGGAAGAAGACGCTGAGCATAAACGCAAAAGGCACAAAAGACAAGGCCGTACAGGATATCGTGGAGACAAACCTCTTTACACAACCGAAGATGCACAGGCCTGCTTACCTTTATTTACTCCTGTTGAATACAGAAAAGCCGTAAATCTTGGCGATGGAGTTGAGGCTACGTTTTATGATGCCGGCCATGTTCTCGGCTCGTCAATAATAAGGGTAAAGGTCAGAGATAAAGACCAGGAAAGAATAATCATCTTCTCCGGCGACATCGGCAGACCTGACAGACCTATCGTTTGCGACCCCGCCGTTTTTGATTCCGCTGATTATGTTCTTATCGAATCGACCTACGGCGACAGAATCCACCACAATACCGAAGATGTGAAAGAGCTTATCGGTCAGGCCATAAATGAAACCATAAATTCCGGCGGAAATATTATTATCCCGAGCTTTGCTCTCGAACGTTCACAGGAGGTTTTGTATTACATAAACGAGTTACTGCTTGATAACGAAATACCGCAACTGAAGGTTTTTCTTGACAGCCCGATGGCATCAAAGATTACAGCGGTATTCAAAAAACACCCTGAGTTGTTTGACGCTGAGATGACTGAGTTTGTCAACAACCATGAATCGCCTTTTAAACTTGCTGCTCTTCAAATGGCCGGCACTGCCAGGCAGTCAAAAGCCATAAACCATATAACCGAACCAATAATCATTATAGCCGGTTCCGGAATGTGTACCGGCGGAAGAATCAAATATCACCTTATAAATAATATCACCAAACCGCAAAATACGATTATGTTTGTAGGCTACCAGGCCGTTGGAACTCTTGGAAGACGAATTGTCGACGGCGCAAAAAAAATCAGAATTCTCGGCGAGCAATACGAGGTCATGGCAAAGATAACACGAATACATGGTTTTTCTGCACATGCCGACAAACAGGAACTTCTAAACTGGCTAAAGGAACTTGACACTCCGCCCAGAAAAGTCTTCGTTGTCCATGGCGAGAGCAAAAGTGCGACCGCATTCGGTGACTATATCAGGCAGCAAACCGGATGGGATGTATTGGTACCTGCTTATGGCGACGAGGTTATCCTTGATTAAATCATGTAAAAATAGTTCTAATCCAATTCGTACCACTGCCTTATCACCGCTAAAAGCTCGTCCTTACTGTTTGCTTCTAAAAGATTTGTCTGCACTTTTTTACGATGCGTGTGAAGCCGACAGTAATTGACCAGAAATTTCCGCATATACCTGACCGCTTTTTTCTTTTCGTATAATTGGCAAACCAGTTCGAGGTGCTGACGTATTACCTGGCCTTGTGCTTTTATACTAATTGCGGCAGGGGGCTCTTTACCCTCCAAAAGTGCTCGTAACCGGCTGAATATCCATGGGTTGCCAATCGCACCTCGTGCAATTAACACTCCATCAATCTTACCGGTCTTTAAAATGTTAGCTGCTGCTTCCGCATTTAATAAATCCCCGCTGCCGATTATTGTTGTTGAGGCAAACTCCCGTTTTATCTGCCCTAAAATTTCCCAGTCACTTGCCCCACTGAACCGTTGAAGCACACTTCTTCCATGAACTATTATCGCATCGACCCTTTCTTCTGATAACGCTGTAATTATTCGCCAAAAATTGTCCATGGACTGCTCGCTGTTGTCATAACCTGCACGAATCTTTACTGTTACAGGACAGCTTACTGCCTGCCTGACCCTTTTATAAATCTCGATTGCCTTTTCTGGTTCGTTGATTAAACAGCCCCCGCGACCTCGGGCAAGCACCTTCGGTGCCGGACACGCAAAGTTTAAGTCAATCAAATCATAACCGGCCTGTTCCAGTCCACTGGCTGCTGTTGCCATAATCTCAGGTTCCCGGCCTAAAATCTGTGCGCCTATCGGGTGTTCATCATCGCCGGGAACAAATACCGGTTTCTTCAGAACTTTTGGGTTAGCTGCGCTCTTCGCCAGCATCACACCTGCAAAAGTAAGCGGTGCACCAAAGTCACGAGCTAATTTGCGCATCGCATAATCACTGTAACCGCTTAATGGCGCCTGCAGAAATGGTACATCTAATTTGATTTGGCCTATCTCAAGCATTACTGTTTTTTGCACTCTTCCTGCGATTGCCAAAGTAACTTAGAATAATGCCTGATTCGAATAACAAATAAAGGGGTATCGCTAATGTCACCTGGCTTATAACGTCAGGAGGTGTCGCTACTGCAGCTAAAACAAATACGCCCAGCAGAGCGTATTTTCTTGATTTGCGCAAAGCCTCCAAGGAAACCAGTTCAGTCTTGTTCAAAAAGAATATTGCTATCGGAGTCTGAAATCCGATCCCGAATACCAGCATCAAAACTGTTATAAACGATATATAATTTTGAAACGTCCAGTTTGGTGATACGTTAATCAGTTTGCCAAACTTAATGAAGAACATAAGTGAAATTGGTGCTACGACAAAAAGGAAAAATAAAGCACCGCCTATAAACAGGGCAGCCGAAAAAGGAATCGCCATTTTTACATACCGTCTCTCTTTTTTGTATAACCCCGCGGATATAAACATCCACAACTGATAAAATACCAACGGCGATGATATAATCAGACCGGCTATTAGTGACACCTTCATATAACCTATAAAGGCATCTGCCGGCGCCAACGCGACCAGAGGATAGCCAGGCAGCAAATCATTATATGGCTTTTGTATAAAGGCGATTATCTTTGTGCCGAAAAAAAGGCAGATTATTGTGCCGATCGCCAAACCAGACAATGCAAAAATTAGCCTGAAGCGAAGTTCCTCGAGATGGTCGCCCAGACTCATGGTGAGATTGATGGACTTATCTTTATTTTTGCTTTTACCCATGTCGATTGATATGGCGGGAATGAAATTTTCAAAAAAGACACTTAGTCTTTTTTCTCATCTTCGTCTAAACCTGCAGCATCTTTAATATCCTGCACCACCTCATTCTTTACCTTGTTGACTTGCTCTACAACATCATCTTTTGCCTGCTCTGCCTCATGCACACCTTTCTTGAATGCATTAAGGCTTTTCCCCGCTGCCCGAGCTATATCCGGCAGTTTTTTGCCGAATATCAACAAGGCAATAATAAGGATGACTATCCACTCCCAGCCGCCGGGAATTCCACCAAACGACAATATTTCATGTAGACCTTCGACCATTTTTTATCTCCCGATTAGTTTTTACATATTCTACCAATTCCACTTAAAAATTGCGACTTAATCCCGCGGTAACTTGTTTTACAAAAATTAGTTACAACCGTTAGACGCGAATTTTATTACCCTAAAGGGTATTGTACCGCTTTCTAATCTGCCATGTCAATTGCTAAGACCTTATTAAAACTGACGTTATTGGCAGATGGCCTTTTTTAATCTGTTAAGGGAGTTGAAAAAATCGGGTGTTTCTGTTGCGTAACTGCTTGTAAAAGAAGTACTTGCGTCCAGGAAAGCCCTTTTTTCTGGCCTTTGTCGACTTTTTTGATTATAATGAGATTGTGTTAATCGTGGTTTGTTTAAGAAGGATTTATAGAAAGTGTTGAAGAGATTTTATTACGAAACTTGGATTCCATTCACTTTTAACAAAAAGAGAATTCTCTTTCTTGCTGTTGCAAGCTATATAGCGTTATGCTGAAATCCAGCAAGAGCAGGAGATGATGTTTTGACCGCGTTTTTTTAGGCGCGTTTTTTTATGCGCAAAACTCACGCAAACTTGATACAATAATTTTTTTAAGTTAAGTTTATATCAGTATTTCATTCATATTGAGGGTTTATAAATGGTAATTGTTACCGGCGGCGCGGGCTTCATCGGCTCAGCTGTCATTGCTGCATTAAATAAAAGAAAGATAAAAGAAATACTTGTTGTTGATGAACAGAGTTGCGAGAACGACAGCAAAAATCTGAAAAACCTCTCATTTGCAGATTTTCTATCGAAGGATGTTTTCCTGAAACTTGTCATGGAAAACAAAATTGATTTTTCCGTCAACGCTGTCTTCCACATGGGCGCCTGCTCAAGCACTACTGTAACCGATATCTCTTATCTGACAAAAAACAACTTTGAATATTCCAGGCACCTTGCCGTCTGGGCTGCCGGTGCCGGAATCCGTTTTATATATGCATCCAGCGCCGCCACCTATGGCGACGGCTCTTTGGGATTTAATGACAGCGAAGAAGAAATGGACCGGCTGAAACCCCTAAACCCTTACGGCCGGTCAAAGCAGGACTTCGACCTTTGGGCTCGTGACAATGGCTACCTGAAAAAAATTGTCGGACTCAAATACTTCAATGTCTTCGGTCCGAATGAATATCATAAAGCTGATATGCGAAGTTTTGTATTGAAGGCATTTGAACAAATAAGTGCTGCCGGAAAGGTCAAGCTCTTTAAATCATATAAGCCACAATACCATGATGGTCAGCAGCTACGGGACTTTATCTATATCAAAGATGCCGTCGATATGACCCTGTTCTTTTTGGACAACCACGAGGTCAATGGCATTTTCAATATCGGTACAGGAAATGCCAGGACCTGGCTTGACCTTGTAAATGCCGTTTTCGCCGCGATGAATACGGACCCCAAAATCGAATACGTCGATATGCCAGACTCAGTTAAAAACCAGTATCAGTATTTCACACAGGCTGATATTTCAAAAATCCGGAAAGCAGGCTACAAAAAAGAAATCACTTCTCTCGAAAATGCAGTCAAAGATTATGTCCGCAATTACCTGCGAGCAGGAGCGTACCTGACGGGAGCTTGATTAAAGTTACTTTATGCCATATACACCTTATCATTTCGGTCCGAGTGGATTTTTGGCTTTTGTTTTTCGAAAGCGGCTCGACATACCTGTCTTTGTCCTTGCAAATGTCATCGTTGACCTTGAAGTACTTTTCGCTAAGGGCGGGTTTCCTCACAGGTACTGGCACTGGCACAGCTTATTAGTAGGCACTGCTGTTGGTATCGTTTGGGGCCTATC
The DNA here is from genome assembly GCA_965372745.1 of uncultured bacterium. Lineage (GTDB taxonomy): Bacteria > Planctomycetota > Phycisphaerae > Sedimentisphaerales > Anaerobacaceae > VRUG01. Next base: position 16,398 of record CBDVDM010000016.1, on the reverse strand, counting down.
TGCATTTTTATTGCGAAAGGCGTTTAAAAAAATCATGCGAATATTTCATATGCCTTATCATACTGACCTCAAAAAAATGCTCATCTCCGGAATCCTGGGAGTATGGGTGCACGTTTTCGTTGACGCTATTTACCACTATGATGTCCAGCCGTTCTGGCCGTATGCTAAAAATCCACTATGGAGATTAGGAAAAGTTCGTTTAACCCAGGACAATGTCAAAATCGCCTGTATTGTGTTTTTGGTAGGGACCTTGTTAATCTATGCCTCCATCCTTCGCACCTACACCAAAAAGAAAAAAGCCGACGACACGCAGCAAACCGAATATTGAGAATCAAACCTCGTAATTTCCCTGCTTGACCTTGCTTAATGACCTGCCATCCGTTATAATCCGGCACCTTGATAATATTTGGAAATGCCATGAAAAAAAAGATTCTTGAAAAACTTAATGCCCTGAAAAGAGGAACTGTTGAGATTTTCAGTGAAGAAGAGCTTGCCGAAAAACTCACAAAATCTGCAAAAATGGACAAACCTTTGAGAATAAAGCTTGGCCTCGACCCAACGAGTCCTGACATTCATCTCGGCCATACCGTTGTCCTTCGAAAAATGCGGCAGTTTCAGGATCTTGGCCACAAAGCAGTTCTTATTATTGGTGACTACACCGCAAGAATCGGCGACCCTTCAGGGCAGAACACTGCAAGGCCCGTACTTTCACCGCAGCAGATTGAACAAAACGCAAAAACGTATTTCGTACAGGCCGGTAAAATACTTGATACCTCCGATGACAAACTTGAAGTTCAGTATAACAGCGAGTGGCTGGAAAAAATGAGTTTAATCGAATTGATTCGGCTTGCTGCAAAAAAAACTGTTGCCCAGATGCTCCAGCGGGACAGCTTCAAAAACCGTCTCAAAAATGACGAAGATGTTTATACGCACGAATTTCTGTATCCTCTTATACAGGGCTATGATTCGGTTGTTGTCAAAAGTGATGTCGAACTGGGTGGTACCGACCAGACGTTTAATAATCTTATCGGCCGTGACATCCAGCGGGCATATGACCAGCAGCCCCAGATTGTTATTACTATGCCTATACTTGTCGGCCTCGACGGCAAAGAGAAAATGAGCAAATCCAAGGACAACTATATCGGCGTAACTGATGAGCCTGATGATATGTTCGGCAAGACAATGAGTATTTCCGATGAGATGATGGAAAATTATTTCACACTTCTTACAGACATACCGAAAGAAAAGATTGCGGAATTAACTGACCCGAATAAAACTCACCCGAAAGATGCCAAAGTTTTGCTTGGGAAAATGATTGTCACGCAATTCTACGATGAAGAGGCTGCCCGGATTGCCGCCGCAAAATTCGAAGATATTTTCGCTAAAGGCCAACTTCCGGACGAAATAGACGAAATCAAAATAGCTTCCGAACCTGTCATGGCCAGCAGGCTTTTACTAAGCTGCAAGCTCGTATCGAGCGGTGGCGAAGGCAAAAGAATGATTAAACAATCCGCTGTCAGCATCGACGGCATAAAAATCGCCGACCCGAATGAACTGATTACTCCTGTAACCGGTATGATTATACAGGTCGGAAAACGTAAATTCGCCAGGCTGAAAGTAAGGTAAATAAATGAAATTGACGGAACTTAAAAACTCTGATAGATATGTCGGACTGTATGTAGTCGACTTCGGTGATTATTCCAGCGTCGGTTTCACTGCACAGGAAGTTGCGGAAATCCTTGAAAGTGAAAAATTCTCTCACTGCAAAGTGTACAAAATACACAACGCCTATCCTGATGGCCGAATCGAATTGAAAGGTATACCCGCTGAAATCTTTCAGCTTGAAATTGGTATGTTCTTCTATGAAAATAAAGAACAATCCGCCAAGTCTGATTTCAAAAACCTTGTCAACTTAGCGATTCAAAACGTACCGCCTTGCCGTGCAAAACTCCACCTCGCAAAATACTCCGACGATAAATTTGTCACTGCAATCATCTTTCCAGCCGAATACAATGACGAAATCAGTAAATGGCTGCTGGATATAGATTATAAAACTTCCGCTTCTGCCGAAGGCGGCATCGAAGCTGTTCAAAGATACTACGACAGCAAACCTCAAATCCTCGCTCGCCATCAGCTATTTTCTAAATCAGAATTGCAGAACAGAACAGGTACAGAATTATTGGCTAATCTGAAATTAGCTGTCCAGAGATAAAATGAAAAAATCCCTTTTGAGTTTGTTGGCTGCTAATCTTATTGCTCTCTTGCCCAAATCACCGCCCAAACCGACACCGCAGGACCTGCAGGAAAAAGATTTCAAAACCAGTACCCAAAAGTTAGGCCTTAGATTCACGGAAAAAATACGGGACATCTTTAGGGGAAGATGGATTAAAAAGGCATAAAAACCTTATGCGTTTGCGCCGCAGCATTTTTTATATTTTTTACCGCTGCCGCACGGGCAAGACTCATTTCGCCCAACTTTCGGCTGGTCTAATTTAATTTGTTTTACCATTCGCTCTCCCTGTGGTGCTTGAGCTGCCGCCCGCTGTTGTTCGGCCATAGCAAACTGACCAACCTCATCATGTGCCGTCTGGCTCACATGCCATACGCTTCTTGCCTTAGCGCCGGCTTCCAGGTGAACCTTGAAAATAACATCTGTTACCCGCTCCTCAATCGTCTCAAGCATCTCGTTGAAAAGCCGAAACCCCTCACGTTTGTACTCTACCTTCGGGTCTTTCTCTGCAAATGCCCGAAAATGAATACTCCCTTTAAGATGGTCCATTGTAAAAAGATGGTCTTTCCATGTGCTGTCATAAACCTGAATCAAAACATACTTTTCAAGGTCGCTTAGTTCCGAACGCAAAAACTCTCTGCCGATGTTAAGAAGATTGTCTCTGCAACCGTCTTTATCGCCAAGCTGCTCTGCTGTCAGATTCGCGTCGAATCTTTCATTGGCCCAGTCGCATAATTCATTTGCATCTAACTTGCCTGTTTGCTTTTCTATTTCCTGCTCTAATCGGCCGTCGTTAAATTCCCTGCTGAGTTCAAGCAGCTGCTGATGTAATGTGCGAGGTTTGATATCTCGTATCTGTTCTACCGAAAGCTCCTCTCGGTATTTAGTTTTTACCCACTCAGCAAGTGTCTCGAAACCATATACGTTTGCTCCTTCAGGCCCATAAACCATGTTCATCGCAAACTCTACCGGGTACTCTATTTCTCTCTGACGATATTTAGCTGCTGTTTGCTCATGAACAAGCTCGTATATCTCGTTCCTGTTCAAATCTTTTAATTTTGACACATCCAGCTTTATATCAAATTTCGCCCTCGCCCATTCCGCAAAACTACTGTTCGCGAAATCCTCTTTCAAAAATTCAACTAATTGCGAACAATCCTTTTTATCAACCTGCTCGCTTGCTGCTTCAACTAAGAGCTCTTCAATCTCTTCCGGTGACAGATGTTTAACCTTACCGGGACTCAAACTCACCTTAAACGCACTCATCGCCCATTTACACAATCCTGTGATATCCCAGCTTTGCCTGTCCTCATAATCTTCCAGGTATTCACCTATCGACAGCGATATCTCATTGGAAACATTGTCCTTCGTCGCATTTTTTATCTGCTCCTCAATCTCACTTATCGTCGCACCGGCTATACCTGATACCCTCAGATCAACACTGAAAGTAGTCTTCGCCCACTCGACAATAGAGTTGTATGGATAATTGGCATCGAGAATCACATCACAGTTTTTGCCTATCGCATTATCAATCATCTCTGAAATGATATTCTTAAGGCCCTTGCCCTTTAATATCCCCTTCCGCCGCGAATAAAAAATCTTCCGCTGATAATCCATCACCTCATCATATTCAAGCAGGCTCTTACGAATCTCGAAGTTCCGCTCCTCAACTTTTTTCTGAGCCTTTTCTATCCCCTTGCTTATCCTGCCGTGAACAATCGGCTGACCTTCTTCCCATCCAATCCAGGATAGCGCCTTGACAGTCCAGTCCGGTGCGAAAATACTCATCAAATCATCATCAAAACTAAGGAAAAACTGACTCGAACCGGCATCACCCTGTCTGCCGCAGCGGCCTCTAAGCTGATTGTCGATGCGCCTTGCCTCGTGACGTTCCGTGCCAAGTATATGAAGCCCGCCGATATCCGCTACACCTTCACCAAGTTTAATATCCGTCCCTCGACCTGCCATATTCGTTGCGATAGTAACATTACCCCACATTTTCCCGTCGCGGCTCTTGTTTTGATGGCCGGCCTTGGCAACTATTACTGCCTCACGGGTATGCTGTTTGGCATTCAAAACTTCGTGTTCCAGGCCAAATCGCTTTGTCAAGGCCTCGGATATCGCCTCACTTTTTTCGATACTGATAGTTCCTATAAGTATGGGCCGACCCGAAGAACTAATCTCGTGTATGTTTTCGGCTATCGCATTGAATTTTTCACGTATACTCTTATATATCACATCATGCATGTCGTCACGGATGCAAGGCTTGTTTGTTGGGATGGTTACAACTTCAAGCTTGTAAATATTCATAAACTCTTCAGCCTCTGTCGTCGCCGTTCCGGTCATACCAGCTATCTGCTCATAGAGCTTGAAGAAATTCTGCAGGGTTATCGTTGCAAGTGTCTGGCTTTCTTCTTTTACAGCCACACCTTCTTTGGCCTCAACCGCCTGATGCAGCCCGTCAGACCATTGCCTGCCCTCCATCAGCCTGCCCGTAAATTCGTCAACGATAACGACTTTGCCGTCCATGACGACATAGCTTTTTTCCTTTTCGAATGCTAGGTGCGCCCGCAGGGCCTGCTCCATTCGGTGTCGCCATTGGTCATTTTGATAGGCGTGAAGATTTAGGCCCAGAAGTTTTTCGGCGGCTTTATCTCCCATCTCCATCAATGTTACGGATTTTCTCTCGTAGTTGACGTTGTAATATAGGGTGCTTTCTTCTATCTGGTCCTCAGTTCCCTCCAATTCTCTTGCCAGGGCCGAATTGGCGGAGGCCAACTCTTTTTCTGTTTTCTCGAGGACTTTTTGAGCGGCTTCAATTCTATTGTTATTCTTATCTCTTTTGGCCTCTGATAATTCTCCCTGGGCATTGGCAATTGCCCGCTGAGCAGAATCGATTTGTCGTTTGATGCGGTCATAATTGCCTTGCAGGCCTATTAATTTCCTCGAAACCTGGTCTGCCTTTTTATATCGACTCACATCATCGAATGCCGGCCCTGATATAATCAATGGCGTCCTCGCCTCATCAATCAAAATCGAGTCGACCTCATCGATTATCGCATATTCCAGATGTCCCTGAACCATTTGTTCCAGCGACGCCTTCATATTGTCACGAAGATAATCGAATCCGAACTCATTATTAGTGCCGTATGTGATGTCACAGCCGTATTGCCCTTTTCTTTCTTCGCCGCTTGAATCCATCTCCGCCTGTATAGCGCCAACCGTCAACCCGAGCGACTCATATACGGGTCGCATCCATTCAGCATCCCGCTTGGCTAAATAATCATTGACCGTGATAATATGTATTTTTCGACCAGTCAGGTGAACAAGATACGCTGCTAATGTCGCCACTAATGTCTTACCCTCACCTGTGGCCATCTCAGCGATTTTACCCTCGTAAAGAACATTACCCCCGATAAGCTGAACGTCAAAGTGACGCATCCCGACATTTCGACTTGCCGCCTCACGTACTACCGCAAATGCCTCAGCCAGAATATCCTCTGCTTTGGTTCCTGTCTGCAGGCTCACCTTAAATTCAGCCGTCTTGTTTTTTAGCTGCTCATCGCTAAGTTCCCGCACCTGCTCCTCGAACTTCGCGCTTTCGGACACAATGACAGAATATCCCTTAACCAATCTTTCATTGCGGGAACCAAAGGTTTTTAAAAGCAGTTTACCTATTTTGTCTAATGGCATGACTATCTTGTTTTCTCTGTCTTAAAACTAAACACTATACACTACTGCTTTGTTACAGGTTATATTGATGAATTGTCATTCCTGCGAAAGCAGGAATCCAGATTCTGACGAATGGATTCCGCATCAAGTGCGGAATGACAACTACCCAAATCAAGTGTAACAGAGCACTACACGCTATACGCTAAAATCATTTCGCTCTTGTCAAATACTCACCGGTTCGAGTATCTATACGCAAAATCTCACCGACCTTGATAAAAGGCGGAACCTGCACAATAAGACCGGTCTCTAATGTTGCCGGTTTGTTTTGATTTGTTGCCGTGGCTCCCTTAATTTCCGGTGCCGTATCAGTAACTTTCAGGTCAACTGTGTTAGGCAGCTCCACCACAACAGGCTTGCCCTCATACATACTTACCTGCAATTGTGTGTTAGGCTTGAGATATTTTGAACCATCTCCGAAGGCGTCATCATCAAGTTCAATCTGGTCAAATGTTGCAATATCCATCAGGACATGCTCACTGCCCGTCGAATACAGATATTCGTATTTCCTTTTATCAAGATAAGCCTCTTCAACAACCTCTTCTGCCCTGAGCCGAACATTTTGAATTGAACCGTCTTCGAGGCGTTTGATTTTCGTCTGGTATACCGCTCCTCCTTTGCCTAATTTGACGTGCTGATAATCTACCACCGAATACAGCTTACCATCTATCTTGATGGTCTGACCCTTTTTCATTTCCGATGCTCGCATATACTACTCCAAAAATTAGAAATAAATAATCAATGATAAATAATCTATCGCAGCAGTATCCCAAAAACGCATCTCATTGTCAAGAAGTGAAACTAAAACCGTAAAACAAGCTGTTTTCAATTTACTTATGTTTCCTTCTTCTCATTTTTCTTTTATTTGTTCGTTGAGTTACCTGCCTGGATTTCTTTTCATCGACCAAAGGCTTTGCCGGCACAATATTCAACTGTCTTGCCGGTATATTCACCGAAATTATCTGAATTTTTATTCCTTGTCCAAGACGGATTGTATATCCGCTGTTAATTCCCGTAACGCACTGGGCCTTTTGATTGTATTCCCATTTATCGGCACCTAAGTTCTCTATCGGTATCAGTCCTTCGATACCGAATTTCTTCGATTGAACAAAAATGCCGAATCCTGTCAAACCTGTCACCACCCCGTCAAGCTCATCGCCGATATGTTTACTTAACATCTGCAAAATCAGAACCTCTTTCAACTCCCGCTCTGCTTTCTCAGCCCGTTGCTCGGTGAAAGTAATATGTTTTCCAATCTCTATTAGTTCAGCTTCGCTTAAAATCTCTTTTTCGCCGGCTGTATCCAGACGCCTGTCTATATAGCATTGCAAAATCCGATGAACAAGCAAATCCGCATACCGCCGTATCGGACTGGTAAAGTGACAATAATGCGTTGATGCAAGTGCCCAGTGACCGATATGTGCCGGTGCGTATTCAGCCTTCTCAAAACTCCGCAATACTGCCAGGTTCACCGCCAATTGCTTATCGGTTCCACTCACTGCCTTGAGCAATGCCTGTATCGATGTCCTGTCAGGCTCCCGCGGCAGGGCGTAGCCGAATGTGCGTATAAGCCTGGCAAGATTCTTCATACTAAGTCCGTTAGGCTCGGGGTGTATCCGTCGCATAAAACTTACATTAAGCCTGTCAAGCATCACCGCTGCCGCATCATTCGCCTCTACCATAAACATCTCGATTATCGTATGCGGATAACTCGTATCTGCCGGATATGCGTCAATAACACAGCCGGATTTATCAAACTCAAGCTCTATCTCCGGCAAATCAAGATGAATCATGCCATTGTCTCTTCGCCTTTTTTCTATCAACCTGCTGAGCGAATCCATATTCCCAAGCAGTTCAACAACTTCAGGCCTGGTATCTTTTATCTTACCCTGTAATATCTTATCAGCTTCCAGATAAGTTAGACGCTCTTTTGACTGCATCACCGAATTTGCGAACCGGCTCGACAAAACATTGCCGGACTTGTCGTAGGTAATATAAACACTCTTGCAAAACCGTTTTTGTCCGGGCTGCAGACTGCATATACCGTTACTCAAAATCTCCGGCAGCATCGGTATTGTTTTTTGTGGCAGATATACGCTGTTACCTCGTTCTCTCGTTTCAATATCCAATGCGGAACCTGCTGTAATAAAATAACTGACATCAGCAATGTGAACTCCAAGCACCCAGTTGTTATCACTGTTTTTCTCAAGGCTTATAGCGTCATCGAAATCCTTCGCCGTCGCAGGGTCTATCGTAATAATTACCTTCTCTGTAATATCCTCCCTGTCCTCGCTTTCTTCCGGCTCAAATTCAGAAGTTGCTCTTCGTGTTTGCTTAAGACAGCTTTCGTCAAACTCGCCAGGCAGATGATATTGTCGTATTATCGATTTTGTTTCACTCTCGTATTTTCCTGCCTTTCCAAGAACCTCGATAATGACACCGCGTGCCGGATATCTCTCGGTCGGATACGTAAGTATCTCAACAACCACCTTATCTTTCTCTCTTGCCTCTTTTGCCCCTACATCATCCACACAAATAGTTCCTGTGAAACTGCTGCCGTCAGGCTTAATGAACCATCCCTCTTTATTTTTTAAAAGCGTTCCAACAAACTTGTTTTCCGCTCGCTCTAATATCTCAACCACCTTCCCCGAATACCGCATTGCCGTACCGCGTTTACCTTTTTGGATGACCGTTGCTGCTACTGTATCACCGTTCATTGCCCCTGCCGTATCCTTACCAGGCACGAATAGGTCTCCGTTAGAATTTGGTTGAAGTGGTATTATAAATCCGAAACCTTTCGAGTTAGCTCGAAAGATCCCAACAATTCGCCCCGATAACGGCGGAAGGCTCACCAGAGCTTTTGAACCTATCACGACATGACCTGCTCGTCGAAGCTCCTCGACAGCCTGTTTGAATTGCGGATAATCCTCGCTATTTACACCCAGTGTCTTTGCCATTTGGCCGGGTTTTACAGGCCTGTATTCGGAGTGTCTGAGTAATCTAATTATGTTTTTTTTAAAAACTTCAAGCATCCAATCCCCTTGGGTGTTATTTGCGTTTTGTTGTGTGCTAATTAAAGATAATGGGCGCACCCATTATATTACAGCGTGCGCCCAATTGTCCTGAACTTAATTAACCATTAGCCCTTTTTAGCTTTTAAGCCGTTAAGTTTTTTGGCAAGACGTGATTTCTTCCGTGCTGCGGTGCGTTTATGCATTGTACTTGTCGACGCTGTTTTATCTAACTTTTGAACGATGTTGCGATACTTCTGGCCTGCTGCTTCAACATCACCTTTAGCGATCGCATCATCAAAATGTTTAATCTGTGTCTTTACCTGGCTTTTCCGTGCCCTGCTTGTCGCCCTTTTTTTGTCGTCCTGTCTCACTCTTTTCTTTGCTGATAACGAATGTGCCACTTTAATCTCCTATAAACTTCTACGACATTATTTTTTTAATTTACATGGTTACCTATGAAAAAATTAGCTACTTCCTTTTACTTTGGAATTCACTCCACACATATAAGTGGTAGAGTGGATTAACGAATTTGTACTCACCACGAACTTCCGAAGTCTCTATAATGCCCAATTTTCTACTTCTTTGTAAGAAATTATCTAAGTTCTTTTGCTCTTGCTCAGGAATTTCCTGTAAAACCTGCTGACGGTCAAATGTCGCCCCAAATCCTGGTGGCATTTCGCTAATTTTACGTAGAATGGAAGTATATGTCTTGTTTTTCAACACTTGGGATATTTGTGGGTCTATGTACTTCTTGCCGGTAATTCTTGCCGCTTCTGTTATGCCGATAAAAACATCAGCTTCGTCAATACGGCCATCCGAGTTTTGCCAAAAAACCGAATCACCAATTTCATGCATGAGCATTGGAAATCCACCTGACAATTCCGCCATTAGAGACAAAGCATTAGTGTCAATGGCGATGCCCTGTTTATCAAACATATCCGTAAAAAAATCTTCAGCTTCACTTTTGGTCATTGTTGGTAAATCAACTATATCGAAAATTCTTGCAACTGATGGCTGATGTTTTATCAGGTCATCCCTTCTTTCCGGCAGGCCGACAAGGACCAGGAAAATCGGCAAAGGCTTGCCCGAGGTTGCCAGCCCATCAACGAAGCTCTTTAAAAACTGGGAAAACTGCGGCACATCAGTGATGCCGTTCAAATCATCCAATATAAGGATTAATCCTTTCTTATCATCTGACTGGATTTGGTCATATATCTTTCGCAGCATTGGCAGAAAATTGTCCACTAATGTCAACAGCTTGCCTTTGTCCTTCGTAAATTCAACTCCAACACCAAAAAGTGTCAGCCCTGTTATATAACCACCAAAAATTTCCTTTAATTTGTCAAACACGGGTCTATCTGTGCAGTCCTGCAAAAGTTTCTGGAAAACCACCCCCACCATACCCTCCAAGCTTCGCACCCCACCTAAGTAGCAGTGACTTCCAATCAAGCCGTGTTCTTTCTCTGCAAGGTATTGAATAAACGTGGCCAACGAACTTTTTCCGATTCCCCGCTGTCCTGTGATAAAGACATTTTCGTTTTTACCCAGAACCGTTTGCTTAACAGATCTCTCTAACCTCTGTATTTCTTTGATTCTGGCAACGAAATATTCAGGCTGAACCGGCCTGCCCGGCGAGAATGGACTTTCTCTTGTTTTAATATCTGCCATCTTTAATTCCTAACCCTGTTGAGATGTCGGTTCAGTTCCCTTATCTCTCAATTTATCTACCCTCTCACGAACGTCCCTGTATCCGAAATCAAGCTGAGCTATCTTACGATACAGCTCAAGCGCCTTTTCATCATCTCCATGCTCTTCATAAGCTCTCGCAAGATTATAACGTAATTCTTTCGCAATTGCATCATCTTTTATTTTGTGTGCATTTATGGCTTGGCTGAATATATCTATCGCATCGGAATGCCAGCCCTTCATGAAAAAGCAGAGACCTATCTTAGACATTGCCGATATCCTGCGTTTCAGGTCCTTTTGGGCATCCTGAAACAACGGGATTGCTTCATCATATTTCTTGTTCCTGACGAGGCAAATCCCGTATTCATATTTTAAATGCGGGTCTGTCGGGTAATTTGCTACGCACAAGCGGTAATGCTCTGTTTCTGCTTTATTTAGCTCTGTGCCCGACTGGATTAGCCTCGCTCTTGCATCCTCATCCTGAGGGTCCTTCTCAAGTGCCGATTTTGCTTCTCTTATCTTACGTTTGATTTTTTTGTTTTGTATCTCGCCTGCCCGCTGTTTATAGCTGAAATCACTCCTTCTCTCATATGAATCCTCCAGAAGCTCCATCGCCTCATTTTCTGCATCATCTGTTTGCAAGTCCGACAGAACGTTAGCGAGCCTGAATATATTTTTCGGTTCAAGCGGGTTGTTTGCTAACGCCTTCCTTGCATCTTCGACAGCTATCAGGCGATAATCTATTGTCTTTACGATTCCGGCCTGAGCGTGCATTTTTTCCTGCGACTCACGGTCTTTAATCGAGTTTCTGAAATCGCCATCCTGGTCATATTTGCCTTTGACGACTGCCATTTCCGCATTAAGCCATTTAAACTCATCTGCCAGCTCAGCCTCTTCCGGCTTTAGCCTCATCGCATGTTCACACGCGATTATTGCACGGTCATACGAGCCTATCGTTTTATAGCTGTTCTTTAGCAGAATGTAGGTATGCAGCGAAGGCTTCCTGGAGCCGTTATTGGCCTGGAATATCAGGTCTGCTATCCACCTTGCTGTTTTTTTATAATCTCCTGCCGTTGCTGCTTTTAACATCGACTCTGCATACGGCAAATGGTCAGGGTCTTTTGCAAGAAGATATTCCGCCGTAAGCATCTGCTCCAAAGGCTCACGTTTGCTGTGCAGCAGTTTCATTTTTTCCACCATTGAGGGTTTTTTGCCCTTTTTGCTCTGACGCAGCAATGCAAGTTCGCGAAGTGCCTTGTGACCGCCTTCGAGTGCATCAGGCGCACAGTGAAGACCCTCCATGTACATATCGATTGCATAATCGAAATTATTGCCCTGAGCTACTTTCCTGCCCTTGGCGAAAAAGGCTTTTGCCTTTTCCAAATTTAAATTTGCCGTGTTTTCCTGCATAACTTCAATTAGATTCCAAACTTACATGAACACATTCGAACCCGTCATACTAAACTTTTGACGGAATTTGTCAACAAATAAATGCTTGTATAACAAATCCCAACCTGTTATAAAATACCTCTTAATTTATAGCCTTTTATTTTAGGGGAAAATTGACATGAAAAATGCCCTTGAGCTTTATGACCCGCAGATTTACGAACTTACAAAACAGGAAGCTACCCGCCAAAGCGGCTCTATACGCCTTATCGCTTCCGAAAACTACGTCTCAAAGGCCGTCATGCTCGCCACCGGCAGTTGCCTGGCAAACAAGTATTCTGAAGGATACCCTGAAAAACGATACTACCAGGGCCAGCAGGTTACCGACCTTATCGAGAAACTCGCCAGGCAGCGGGCAAAAAAACTCTTCGGTGCTGACCACGCAAACGTTCAGCCGTATTCCGGCTCGGTTGCTAATCTTGCTGCTTACCTTGCTCTCGCCAATCCTGGTGATACCATCATGGGACTTTCACTGACTCACGGCGGTCACCTCACTCACGGCTGGAAAGTCAGTATCTCAGGTAAAATCTTCAACTCCGTTCAATATCCCGTAGACGAAAAAACCGGAAGGTTGGATTACGACCGGATTGCCGAGCTGGCGAAAAAGAATAAACCAAAAATCATTATCTCCGGCGCAACTGCCTATCCGAGAGAGATTGACTTCGAAATTTTCGGACAAATCGCAAAAGATGTCGGCGCATATCATGTGAGTGATATCGCTCATATCGCCGGACTCGTTGTTGCAGGCCTGCACAAAAGTCCCGTCCCGTATGCTGATATTGTATCTACTACAACTCACAAAACCCTCAGAGGCCCACGAGGCGGAATGCTGCTTTGTAAAGCTGAACATGCCAAAAATGTCGATAAATCCGTCTTTCCGGGGCTGCAGGGGGGGCCGCACATGCAGACCATGACAGCTATAGCCGTTGCGCTGGCTGAAGCTGACACGCCGGAATTCGTCGTCTACGCAAAACAAATCGTAAAAAACGCAAAAGCGCTATCCGAAAAACTGCAGGAATACGGCTTTAAACTTATGACCGGCGGCACCGACAATCATTTAATGTTAATTGATTTGCGAAATAAAAATATCACCGGCAAAAAACTTGCGATGGCACTGGACAGGGCAAGAATTGTTACAAACTATAATACTGTACCATTTGACCCTGCTCCGCCGGCCAACCCGAGCGGCCTGCGAATTGGTACGCCGGCTATAACTACACGCGGAATGAAAGAGCCACAGGCGGAAATAATCGCTGATTTGATAAATAAAGTCGCTGAAAACATCGACAATGATACCGTCATCGATGAAGTGGGAAAAGAAGTGCTGATGCTGTGTTCACAGTTCCCTGTCCCCGAGCATTTCATCATACCCAATAGTCACAAACAAGAGGATTGAAGGCATCTAAAATGTTAAAAGAATTATTTGAAAAACAGGCGGAATTGAACAAAAGAACAGGCTTTGACCCGGATGCCCTGAGAGAAAATTTCGACCCTCAAACTGCCGGTATCTGGCTGAACAACTACATCGCCGCTATGGCCAACGAACTCGAAGAGCTGCGCAACTGCACCTTCTGGAAACACTGGTGCAAAGAGGCGAAGCAGGGAAAAAGATTCTGCCTGCACGACCTGCAAAACGCCAGGGTTGAGGTCACGGACATGCTCTTTTTCTGGATTAGCCTTGCTCAGTGTCTTGGCCTTGATGCCGAAGATGTTGTTCGTCTATACCAGCAAAAACTCGAAGTTAATCACAGCCGGCAGAACAACGGTTATTCCATGGCAGATAAAACCGAGGATGACAACAAATCAATTAAGTAGCATTACTAATTATTATTATATGTCTTCAATTTCTTTAAGTATGGTTTCGTTGGCCATTACATGCAAAAGAATCTTAGCTAAGCCCTTCATTACGAAGGATGTTATTTCAGGGGGATCGTAGTATAACTTCTCATCAGTATAATTATATTCTTTGGTTTCTTGAGTCTTTTTTAGTCTCTGGTACAATTCGTAAAAAAGTACTAATGATATCAAGTACACTGATATTTTATATGTTCGCTGAGCGACCTCTATCTTTTTGCCGTCAAGCTTTTTTGTTCTAATGAACTTGTCGAGTTCTTGCGATTCCATATTGATTGCTACAGAATCTATTAATGTACCCTCTTTGCTTGATTCTTGGAGACGGCAAATATCTAACTCATTCCAGCCATATTCTGTCCAGCAACCACAGCCCGGCTTTTTCTCTCTGTATACTTCTTCTATTACTGGTAGTGAGTATTCTTTTTTCTTTTTCACGTCCTTTTGAGTTGAGTTGTTATGTGGTTTATCAATAACCACGTCAGCAATTAAATGATGTGGCCCATCAGGAGAACTCATCTCAATATCAATGGGTACTCGAGTTCCAACAGGCAACGGCTTTTTCGGTTTTACTCTCAACTTTACAGAACCTTCGTTTGGCCCCACGACATTGACATCTATACTATCTTCATAATTAGGTACTGGTCCCGGTCCTGGCGGTTTTGGCCCGGGATTAAAAAGGGGGCTTAATACTTTTATTTTCAATTCTCCTTTATCGTGGGGACGCATTAAATATTCGTTCTCTACATCAGTTTCGATGTTTATCTTACATTCGCCGTTCTGTGGGAGCATTTTGTACTTGCCATCTTTCAGATTTGTAAACCTAAAGATTGTAGGATATCTTTTACCATTAAACTTTTCTCGCTCACCCTCAATATGCTTTTTTACTTTGGTCAATTCTTTACTAATAACTCCGCCATTAAATCCTAAAAGCTTTTCTATTTCCTTATCATCCCTTAGTAACTTGCTAACTATGTTTTTCAAAAACGTTTCATCTTTCGGATTCTTAAATATTTGTTCCTTTCGCCACTCTTCATCAAGAGTTGTAAGGTATTCATTATCTTTAAGTTCTTTAACAATATTATCAACCAGATTCCTATATTCGACTATGTCGAACATTTGTGATCGTGAAGAGTGGAACATATCTTCGTGAAGATCCATCGGTATGCCAGAGCAATCAACATTTATTAATAAATGACCTTTCAAATACGCTTTTTTCAACTGTTGACTTACAAATCTATTGTCTATTTGATGTTGTACCTGCCCATTTACAGAGAAAGCCAATGCCATGCCTCGTATAAATTCTCTACTTGAAACATCTCGCTTAAATACTACTACCTCGAGCGGATACTTTACACCATCTGATTCTATTGTTATGGAAAATTTATTCTCAACGCTTTCTCGATCATCGAGAAAGCAACGCATTCTGTTGCCATGCATAACCTTGGTAGGGGTTCTGCCCCTCTCATATCGCCCTTTTTTATATCTTTTTTCATATAGCAAAATTGGAAGGGCTGGCTTATAAAGATACCTGTTAAGTTCTCGCCATAAATCAAGCGTTATATCTGATGGGTTTCTCAAATCGTAGTTATAAAGTTTAATATATGTACCAGATTCAAATTTTTTGCCAAATAATCCTAATTCCAGAGGTTTGCTGTTAAACTCAAAAATCTTTCCGTTTTCATCGACGCAATATTCATACCAAGAACATTTTACATGTTCTCCGGAACCTCTATTTCGTCTTACCAAAGTGAACCCATATTTATTGTTATCGTTAGGTGGCCAACTTTTTCGTGAAAGGATAAACTGATATCGATTTTTCCCACAAAATGGAATTACTGCTGTACCTCCCATATTATACTTGCCCTGTACAAAGAAAATATCTCTCTTGTTTTCTCCACTTAGTGATACAAAAGTATCTGGAAAATCCTGCGGGGCCTGCCCTTCGCCTTCGTCAGCAATGATAATATTTGGGTTTTTAGGAGTTCCTTCGGCGATAACTTGAATGTTTGAAGCTAACTCCCTTCTTTTGGAATTTTTCAAATCAACATATTTAGCATCATCAAGCCCAAAGTATTTTTCCAGGGCCCCTTCCATAGTCTGTGGAGAAGACGGTGATTTTGGATCATCTCCTTTAACTTTGCACGCTTTAATAAGAAGAGCATCAATTGAGTTAGTTATTTTTTCTATAAGAGAAGGTACTGATTCTGGGGCTTGGCCGGTAACAGTGCCTATATTATTAGCCGCATTACCATAGTGCTTCCAGTTATTTTTGTTGGATAAGATAGGATGTTTTTTTATTATTGCGGAAACTTCCTTTTCGGATTCAGATTGAGCTAATGCCAAACAAAGTTTTTTTGGGTTCATATTTCTCGCCCTCTATTAACCTAGTGCTCTGTAAAAATTAAATAGTCTTATCCGATATAGCCGATAATAACTCCG
>CBDVDM010000015.1:0-38914 GCA_965372745.1 uncultured bacterium | reverse complement strand
CTAACAACAAAAACTTAACGATAAAAACCTGACGGTGTGGTAGAGTAAACCGGTGGGTATGGGTAAAACAGCAACCCCGCCCAGAGGACGGGGCTAAACCTAACAGCAAAAACCTAACGACAAAAACTTAACGATAAAAACCTAAAGACAAAAACTTAACGGCAAAAACCTGACGGTGTGGTAGGAGTAAACCGGTGGGTATTGGTAAAACAGTAACCCCGCCCAGAGGACGGGGCTAAACCTAACGACAAAAACCTAAAGACAAAAACCTGACGGTATAGGTGGGAATTTGGTTTGGCGAAGACGATTGGTTATATGGTGACGTGGACGATGTATGGGACGTGGCTTCAAGGTGATAAGAGGGGATATGTCAAAGATGGGGATGTTCTTGGATGTAATGAAAGATTGGAAAAATCTAATCAGGAAAGTCAGGCAGAGGGGATGGTCGTATTAAATTCAGAGCAAAGAAAAATTGTGCGTGAAGCGATTGAGAAAGAAGCAGAAAGAATAAAGCAGAAAATATTTGCGTTGGCGGTTTGTTCAAAGCATGTGCATATGGTTGTAGATTATATTGGCGGTGGGATAGAGAAAAAAGTAGGGAGATATAAGAACTCGGCGCGAGTGGCACTTAATTCCTGTGGATACAATGGACGTATTTGGACAAAAGGATTTGATAAGAGATACTGCTTTGATGAGAAGGTGCTTAAGCAAATGATAGATTATGTACAGGGGCATTAAAAAAGGGTTAAAAGAATTGCCCCCGGTAGTGCGTTAAAATAACCCCGCCCAGAGGACGGGGCTAAACCTAACGACAAAGATCTTACGGTGTGGTAAAGTAAACTGGCGAGTATAACGAAATTATCGCGTGAGTAGTAAAAGGTGAAAGGGGTTGAAAATGAAACTAAACATTAAGGCGTTTGGACTGGCTTGCGGGCTGGTGTGGGGACTCGGCCTGTTCTTTCTGACGTGGTGGATAATTGCGTTTGAGGGAACGACGGGAGATGTTACTTTTATTGGGCGGTTGTATCGGGGATACTCAATTACACCGATAGGCAGCCTGATTGGGCTGGCATGGGCGTTCGCAGATGGGCTGATTGGCGGATTGATATTCGCCTGGCTGTATAATTTGTTAGCTGGAAAAGTGAAAAAAGCAAAATCAGCCGGCCAGGAATAAAAACAGACAGCCGGAAAATGTTTGCGTATTGCGCATACAAGGAAACCTCCACCGTAAAGTTGGGGGCTAAACGATAAAATGACACTAACCCCCATTATAAAAATGTGGGTTAAACCGGTTAAAAGGGTGGTTGCGGACTAATAAAAATTCTGGTATAAGCAATGCTTTAAATCACTTACAGGTATAGAAATGGAAACAGCTGAATTAAAAACTGCAATACACAACCTGTCGGCCCGGATATCAAATATTCGGGACTGGCTTTGACTTATCTACCAAACAAAGCGAATTAGCCAAACTCGAACAGTTGGTAGCTCAGCCGGATTTCTGGGACAATCCCGAATCGGCTCAAAGAGTAGTCGCTCAGTTGAGCGCATTAAAGTCCATAGTAGAGCCAGCCTCACAATTGATACGCGGTGTCGGCGAACTTGATGAGTTGTTCGAAATGGCAGCTGAGGAATCAGAAGCCCAGACGCTGGCAGCGATAGAGAAGGACTTGCAAAAACTTGAAAAAAAATGCGACCAGATGGAACTGACAGGCTTGCTTAGCAGGCCTGAAGATATGAAAAACTGTTTTTTCAGTATCCACGCAGGGGCAGGGGGAACCGAAAGCTGTGACTGGGCGAATATGCTGCTCAGGATGTATACGCGATATTTCGAACGCAACAAATATCAGTTTAAAGAACTCGAAATAACACCGGGAGAAGAGGCTGGAATAAGGTCGATAACACTAAGGGTCAGCGGGGCCTTTGCATTCGGCAAGATGAGCTGCGAAACAGGTGTGCATCGGTTGGTACGCATAAGCCCGTTCGATTCGAATAAAAAACGGCATACGAGTTTTGCAGCAGTCGATTGTATCCCTGAATTCGAGGATGATATCGATATTGAAATAAAGGATGAGGATTTGCGGATTGACTTTTATCGGGCAAGCGGAGCAGGGGGTCAGCATGTCAATAAGGTCAGTTCAGCGGTCAGGATAACGCACTCGCCGACAGGGATTGTGGTGCAGTGTCAGAGCGACCGCAGTCAGCATAAAAACAAGGCGCAGGCGATGAAGGTACTGAAGAGCCGTCTTTATATGCTCGAACAGCAGAAACGAGATGACCATATAGCCAAGCTGTACGGTGAAAAGGGCGAGATTGCATGGGGCAGCCAGATACGCAGTTATGTAATGCAGCCTTACCAGATGGTAAAAGATCACAGAACGGATTTTCAGACTGGAAACGTCGCAGCGGTATTGGATGGAGATATCGAGGGATTTATCGAAAGCTATCTTCGTCAAAGGGCAAAATTGAGTAACAGGTAAAATTTAAAAAGGGAATAGCAATGAAAGAGATAATCAAGGTTGATTTGAAGACACGAAAAATTGAAACAGGTAAATGTAAAACGGATTTGCTTTGCGTTGGGATGTTCTCTGATGCGAAGGGATTAGACAAAACCTGCAAAGAGCTTGATAAGCAATTAGACGGAGCGATAAGCCAGCTGATAAATTTAGGCGACTTCAAAGGTAAAACCGGCCAGACCGCAATGCTGTATACTAATAAAGAAATCGCTGCCAGCAGAATCATCCTGGCAGGTCTCGGTGAGAAGAAGAAGGTGACATTGGATTCAGTAAGAGATGCAGCAGCTAACATTTCGAACAAGGCTGTTGAGTTAAAGGCGGGGCAATTGAGTATCACGCTGCAGAGCGCGCTGAGCGGAAAATTCGATATGGTGACAGTTGGCCAGGTAATTGCCGAGGGGCTGTATATAGGCAGTTACCGCTATGACGAATATATAACAAAAGATGATGACGGTCGGCTGGACTGTTTGAAGGCGGAATTGATTGATACCGATTCGGCTAAACTTCGAAAATTAAATAAAGGCCTTTCGAGCGGTGCGATTATCGGCAAGGCCCAGAGCTATGCGCGGACGATAGCGAATCGGCCCGGCAATGTGATAACACCGCAGTCGCTTGCCGAAGAGGCGAAAAAAATAACAAAGGGCGTAAAAGAGCTTAGCTGTACCGTCTTCGATGAAAAACAGCTTCAGCAAAAAGGGATGGGAGGCATTTTAGCTGTGGGCAGCGGCTCGAAGAATAAGCCGAGACTGATAGTTTTGAGATACACGCCGAAAGGCGGGGCGGCTAAAAGTCCTGTTATAGGTTTAGTCGGCAAGGCGATAACATTTGATTCGGGCGGAATCAGTATCAAGCCGGCTGCAAACATGGACCAGATGAAGTTTGATAAATCCGGCGGAATTGCGGTATTGGCAACGATGAAGGCGGTAGCGGAGATGGGATTGAAGGTAAATGTTTACGGCATTATCCCGGCAGCCGAGAATATGCCGGGCGGTTCGAGCTACCGGCCGGGAGATATTGTGAGTACATTCAGCGGCAAGACGGTCGAGGTGCAGAATACCGACGCCGAGGGCAGAATGATATTATGCGATGCCCTTCATTATGCAGTAAAACAAAACTGCGATGTAATTGTTGATATCGCTACGCTGACAGGTGCATGTGTAGTGGCGCTGGGCAAATATATGGCGGGGCTGATGGGCAACGATGACAATTTGATAAAACAACTCAAAAAGGCATCGAAAGACAGCGGCGAGAGGCTATGGCATCTGCCCACCGGGCCGGAGTACCTTGAGGAGATGAAGAGTAAAATCGCAGACCTGAAGAACACCGGAAGCAGGTGGGGCGGAGCATGTACGGCATCGGCATTTTTAGGTGAGTTTGTCGGCGAGACAAAATGGGCGCATATTGATATGGCCGGCGTGGATATGTTCGAAGGCGGCAATAAAGCCGGCGGTGTCGGCTCGCGGGGTTTTGGCGTTCGCCTGCTAACAGGATTTCTGCAGAACATAAATAAAAAGTAGAAAGCTAAGTGAGTACGTAAATATGAGCAGAAAAAATATAGATACGCAGCGGATTGAAAAGGCTGTCAGAGAAATATTAGAGGCCATTGGTGAAGACCCGAACCGTGAGGGTATAAAAGGAACGCCGGCACGGGTTGGCAGGATGTATGCCGAACTGACTGCAGGCATGGAGCAAGACCCTAAGGAACATATCAAAAGTGTATTTACCGAGGATTATAACGAGATAGTTTTACTTCGTGACATCCCCTTTTACAGTATCTGCGAGCACCATATGATGCCGTTTATAGGCTCAGCACATGTGGCATATCTGCCTGACGGCAAGGTATTGGGTGTCAGCAAGCTTGCACGTATTGTGGATTGTTTCGCCAGAAGGCTTCAGGTACAGGAGCGTCTGACCGACCAGATAGCAGGGTTTATAATGGACAGTTTAAAACCCAAAGGTGTTGCTATAGTGCTCGAGGCATCGCATAGCTGCATGACCATTCGCGGGATAAAAAAGCCCGGCTCGATGATGGTGACAAGCGCTTTGCGGGGAATCTTTATACGTGACCCTCGAAGCCGAGCCGAAGTTCTCGGTCTAATGCGAAACGGCAGTGCCAAATAGGGAGTAATGGCAAATGCATAAACTTGTCAGGCAGGTAAGATTTTCTATTAACCCTTTTTTGGCAGAGGACAGTGAGGGATTTAATTCTTATGCCTCGAAACCGTCCGGAGAAGGGCTGGCAATTTTTTTCGAGTTAGGCGTTGGTTTGATTGGCCAAATAGGTAAAGATACCGGTTTCGTTGTTAATGTAGTTGATATCGATAAACAGGTGCGCAGAAATGTAGTCGGGTTTTTCGGTGACAGGATTCGTGATTATTATCGAAACGGCAGGCATGTCGGATTTTCGCAGCTGTATGGGTTACTGAAAGAAACAAGGAAACGTCTGGAAGGTAAATTCGGTAATGTACTGTTAGGGGAGCTTAGTTTGAAACTAAATCCCTTTCGCAAACTTGCGGTCGACTGCGAGGATTTGAAAATGATTTACTTCAGTGAAAAATTTGAATTTGCATCGATGCACAAGCTTTGGAACGAGAAGTTTACCGAAAAGCGTAACTTCGAGCTGTTCGGCAAATGTGCAAATCCAACAGGACACGGACATAATTATTCCATTGAAGTGACAGTGAAAATGCCGGCGGAGACGGATTTCAGGATAAGCGAATTCGAAAAAGTGATTGAAGAGAATTTTGTAAAACTTGTCGACCATAAGAATTTGAATGCTGATGTGGAATATTTCAGCAAAAATAATCCGACCGTGGAAAACATAACTGTTTTTGCATGGAGTAACCTGGCGAAGAAGTTTGCAGATGTCAAACTTCACAGTGTTACAGTCCGAGAGACAGATAAAACTTATTGTACATATTACGGGTGACAGTTAAAAGTAGAGACACCGTATAATATTATTGGATGAAGCCGGGAAATATATGAAGATATTAATTACAGGCGGAGCAGGTTTTATAGGTTCACATCTTGCCGGGCGTCTTTTACAGGATGCAGAGAAGGTGGTAGTAATAGATAATTTAAGTACGGGCCGGCTGGAAAATATAGCACGCTTCAAAAGAGATTCAAATTTTAAGTTTATAGAAGGTGATATTCTCGACGAAGAACTTGTAGAGAAGGCTGTCAGAGACAGTGATGTTGTTTATCATCTGGCAGCGGCGGTAGGTGTTAAACTTATAGCAGATGACCCTGTTCATACAATAGAGACCAATATCGCCGGCACAGAAGTGGTGCTTGAAGCGTGTAATAAATTCGGTAAGAAAATTTTCATAGCATCAACAAGCGAAATTTACGGCAAGAACGAGTCGGTTCCTTTCAGCGAAGATGATGATATAGTTCTCGGGAGCACGCGATATTCACGCTGGTCTTATGCATGCAGCAAGGCGATAGATGAATTTTTAGGATTGGCATTTTATCAGCAATACGGTTTGGAAGTGGTAATCGGGAGATTTTTTAATACAATAGGGCCGAGACAGAGCGGTCAATATGGAATGGTGGTACCTCGTTTTGTTGAACGGGCGCTGAAGAATGAGCCGGTACAGATATACGGCAGCGGAAGACAGAGAAGATGTTTCTGTTATGTCGAGGATGTAATTGCAGCGATAACGGGTTTGATGAGTTGCAGCCAGGCCTGCGGAAAGGTTTATAATATAGGCTCGACTGAAGAGATAAGTATAGAAGCGCTGGCGGACAAAATAATTTCGCTGACGGGCCGTTCAAGTAAAAAGGAATTTTTGTCTTATGAGCAGGCATACGGCAGGGCGATAGAGGACATGATGCAGCGGGTGCCGGATATTGGCAGAATAAAGGAAACGACAGGTTGGCAACCAGAAACAAGTCTTGATAAGTCGCTTGAGATAATTATAGAAAGTTTCAGAAAATAATTTAATGGTATAGGAATTTGTATTAGCCACAGAGGTCACAGAGAACTCAGAGATATAAAAATATAAATCCGTGTAAATCAGTGTTAATCTGTGTCTAAAGAAGTTCCGCCGAAGAATTTAAAAGGTGATTTTTATGAAAAAGGCATTGGTAACCGGAATAACGGGGCAGGACGGTTCGTATTTGACAGAGCTGTTACTTAAA
The DNA here is from genome assembly GCA_965372745.1 of uncultured bacterium. GTDB lineage: Bacteria > Planctomycetota > Phycisphaerae > Sedimentisphaerales > Anaerobacaceae > VRUG01. The sequence goes on along the minus strand of CBDVDM010000015.1, from coordinate 32,258 downwards.
AAGGGCTACCATGTATGGGGTATCATTCGAAGAAGCTCGTCATTTCATACCGGCAGAATAGACCATTTGTATAAAGACCCGCATAATAAGCCGGCTCTTCGGCTGGTATACGGTGATTTGACGGACGGGAATAATCTGTCAACGATAATAAACGACGTTCAGCCGGATGAGGTTTACAACCTTGGTGCTCAAAGTCACGTCAGGGTGAGTTTTGACACGCCGATTTATACGGCTGACACGGACGGACTTGGAACGTTAAGGCTGTTAGAGGCGATTCGGCAGATGAAAAAACCGCCTAAATTTTATCAGGCATCGAGCAGTGAAATGTACGGCAAGGTGGCTGAGATACCGCAGACGGAGAAAACACCTTTTTATCCTCGAAGTCCCTATGCGTGTGCGAAGGTATACAGCTACTGGCAGACGGTGAATTACAGAGAAGCTTACGGCCTGTTTGCCTGTAATGGTATTTTGTTCAATCATGAATCGCCCAGACGCGGCGAGACTTTTGTTACTCGCAAGATAACACGGGCAGCCACGCGTATAAAGCTGGGTCTGCAGGACAAGCTTTATCTTGGTAACCTGGATGCCAAACGTGACTGGGGTTATGCCGGTGATTATGTAGAGGCGATGTGGCTTATGATGCAGCAGGACAAACCGGACGATTATGTTATAGCAACCGGTCAGACATATTCGGTTCGAGAATTTCTGTCAGAAGTGTTCGGCTGTCTTGAGCTTGACTGGGAAAAATATGTAGAGATAGACAAGAGATATTTCAGGCCTTCGGAAGTTGATATTCTGCAGGGCGATCCGGCTAAAGCGAAGGATGAACTTGGGTGGAGCCCGAAGGTGACATTCAAGGAATTAGCGGAATTGATGGTAAAGGCTGATATGAAGCTTGCAGAGCAGGAGAAGATATTAAAAGACCACGGTAAGGAATAGAAATGAGTGATTTTTTTGAAAACAAGCGGATAGTAGTAACAGGCGGTGCGGGATTTCTCGGCAGCTATATCACTGAAGGACTAAAAAAGCGAGGTTGTGAGAATATTCTGGTACCGAAGATAGAAGACTATGACCTTGTAGAGATGAAGGACATCAACCGGATGTACGATGAAATGAAGCCTGATGTTGTGATACACCTGGCTGCGGTGGTAGGGGGGATAGGTGCAAACCTGGAACATCCGGGTGAATTTTTCTATAAGAATCTGATGATGGGAGTGCAGCTGATAGAGCAGGGACGATTGAGAAATATCGAGAAGTTCGTGGCGATAGGTACGATTTGTGCATATCCGAAATTTACGCCGGTACCTTTTAAAGAGGATGATTTATGGAACGGTTATCCTGAAGAGACAAACGCTCCTTACGGATTAGCCAAGAAAATGCTGCTGGTACAATCACAAGCGTATAGACAGGAGTATGGTTTTAATTCGATATTCCTGCTGCCAGTGAATCTTTACGGTCCTGGTGACAATTTCAACCCCGAAAGCAGCCATGTGATACCGGCATTGATAAAAAAATGTGTCGACGCTATAGAAAATGGTAAGGACTACATTGAGTGCTGGGGAACAGGTAATGTGTCACGGGAGTTTATTTACGTTTCGGATGCGTCGGAAGGAATGTTATTAGCAACCGAGCTGTATAATGGAACTGAGCCTGTAAATATTGGTGCAGGGTTTGAGATAAAGATTAAGGATTTGGTGGAAAAGATTGCGAAGTTAACGGGCTTTGAAGGCGATATTCGCTGGGACGCCGGCAAGCCTGACGGTCAGCCTCGCCGATGTCTTGATATATCGAGAGCGAAAGAACTTTTCGGTTTTGAGGCAAAGACAGGTTTCGATGATGGACTCAAGGCAACGGTAGAATGGTATCGCGAGAACCGTGCTAAGTTGAATATATAATAGCGGCAGGAAAACAGTTGACAGAGCTCGAGAGAACAACAAAACAGTGTACATGTGCAAGGCTGACCCTTATGTATTTTGGTGTTCTTGGTTTTGCACTTTTGCTTTATACAATCAGTTGTGCGCCAGGTGCGTTGTGGCAGGACAGCGGGATGGTACAGTACAGGGTGTGGCACAATGACATCGAAGGAGGGTTGGGTCTGGCCTTATCTCATCCACTGTTTTATATCATTGCCATTGCAGCTAAATACATACCACTTAGTGAGATTTTATATCGAATCAATCTGGTGTCAGCGATATCGTCTGCATTTGCAGTAGCGAACCTGTTTCTATTTTTACGATTATGGCTTGGCGCAAGTTTTCCAGCGATAATCGGTGCGATAACTTTTGCATTGTCGCATACATTCTGGCGACATAGTTCGATAATTGAGAGTTATACGCTTTACATGATGCTGTTTACAGCAGAGTTGATACTGCTTTTACAATATGTAAGAAGCAATCGAGTTAAGTATCTGTACTGGCTTGGTTTTGTGAATGGTCTATCAATTTCAGTGCATATGTTAGGGACACTGGCCCTTTTGTGTTATGGAGTATTTTTTGTTTACCTGCTGATTAAAAAGAAAATGCTTGTTAAGCATTTTTCGATAATCGTGCTGGTATGGATTTTAGGGGCTTTGCCTTACGAGTTTTTAATAATTAAAAACATAATAGAAACCGGTGATTGTTTCGGTGTACTAAAATCGGCATTATTTGGCGGCAGTTGGCAGGGGGCGGTTCTTAATACGTCATTATCGTTTAGAATAGTAAAAGAAAACATTTTATTTATATTATTGAATTTTCCTACGCCTAACATCTTGCTGTTTTTTGTCGGTTTTCCGGTTCTATTTAAATTTTCAGAGGACAAATCAGTCAGGCGTATTCTGGCGGCTCTAACATTATTGTTCTTCGGCTTCGCATTTCGATATACAATACCTGACAGGTATGCGTTTTTTATCCCTTTCTACTGTATGGTATCGCTCTTTACAGGATACGGAGCTTATTTTTTGCAGTCACGAATTAATAAAAAGAGTACGGCATACTTAATTCTGCTTTTTTCTTTATTTCCATTGTTCGCATATTCAATTTTACCGTCAGCGGCGGAGGCAAGGAAAATTAATCTTGGAATAAGACGTACAATCCCTTATCGGCAGGATTACAGCTTTTTTCTTCAGCCATGGAAAACTGGATATCATGGAGCTGAGAAGTTTGGCAGAGAAGCGCTGGATTTAGTGGAAAAAGACGCTGTAATATATGCAGATGGTACAACAGTTTATGCACTTCTGCTTGTTCAGGAAATAGAAAACAGACGCGAGGATGTAACTATTGTCAGCGGTCACGGGACAGTTAATAACCTGAGTGAATATGGCAAGGATGTAATCGATAAAATTATTGCAGAAAGGCCTGTGTATGTAGTGTTCCCTATAAAAGGCTATTGCCCGGACTTTTTGCTTCAGCGTTATGACTTTATTAAAACAAAAATTTTGTACAAGGTTGTAAAAACAAGGTAGACAATTCAGGAGAAATTTAGATGCAGGTACCATTGCTGGATTTAAAAGCACAGTATGCGACAATTAAGGATGAGATGTTAGCAGCAGTGACAGAAGTATTAGATTCGCAGATTTGTGTGAATGGTCCCAAGGTTGCAGAGTTGGAGAAGAAAATCGCAGAGCTCAGCGATTGTAAATACGCAGTCGGTGTATCAAGCGGAACCGATGCAATACTGAATAGCTTGATGAGTTTGGGTATCGGCAGAGGTGATGAGGTAATAACCACGCCATTTACTTTTTTCGCAACGGTAGGCTGTATAGCCCGTGTTGGAGCAAAAGCGGTATTTGTGGATATTGACCCGAAAACCTACAATATTAACCCTGAGCTGATAGAGAATGCGATTACCGAAAAGACCAGGGCAATAATGCCTGTCCATTTATTTGGCCAGATGGCGGATATGGACCCTATCATGGATATTGCCAATAAACACGGTATTGCTGTGATAGAAGATGCTGCACAGTCTATAAGCAGTACATATAAGGGCAGAAAAGCCGGCAGCATAGGAACTGCGGGGTGTTTTAGCTTCTTTCCCAGCAAGAACTTAGGGGCAATCGGCGACGGAGGGATGGTTGTAACCGATGATAAGAGTCTGTATGAACAGCTTTTCGTGATGAGAAATCATGGCGGTCAGGACAAATATTACAATAAATACATTGGCGGCAATTTCCGGCTTGATGCAATTCAGGCGGCGGCATTATTGGTTAAACTGCCACACCTGGATGAGTGGTCGCAGGGACGAAGGAAAAATGCGGCATATTACAACAGGAAATTCACCGGTACGGCAGTTGGAGTCCCTTATATAAGTCCGGATTGCGTAAGCATTTATAATCAATATGTAATTCGAGTCCCGCACCGTGACAAATTGGTGAAACATTTAAAGGACAAGGAAATAGGCTGTGCAGTGTATTATCCCGTTTGTCTTCATCTACAGGGGTGCTTTGAGTATTTAGGGTATAACGAGGGAGCTTTTCCGGAGTCCGAGAAGGCATCAAGGCAGGTATTAGCACTACCGATATACCCTGAATTATCGGACGAAATGCAGGATTATGTTGCTGAAACGGTACTTTCATTCCTTTGATAACAAAATCTCTATAAAAAACACCAAACACATCGGAACAATATGCCGAAATATATCGTAACTAAAGCTATATTTTTAGGTTATGATAATTTAAGCCGGGCAAAATTGTCCGAAAATAATTAAAAAAACAGAGGCTTTTTGCGCCTCAAGGGGACGGAGTCTGTTTGAATTGACTATTTCCGAGTATCATATTTACAGCTTACAGCTAAATAACCATCAAAAATTTTTCTAACCGAAAGGGCTTGACTAAATGCGAATATCAGTGGTTGGCATAGGATATGTGGGATTAGTGGCAGCAGCATGTTTAGCTGACGGCGGCAATTACGTAATTTGTGTTGATAACGATAAGAAAAAAATTGGCAATCTTAAAAAAGGTATCATTCCTATTTATGAGCCTGGCCTTACTGAGATAATCAAGCACAACGAGGCATCAGGCAGACTTCATTTTACAACAGATTTGAAAGATGGGGTGGAAAACTCGACAATCATCTTTCTTGCAGTAGGGACACCGAGTTCTTCAGACGGTTCTGCAGATATATCCGCAGTGCTTGAGGTTTGCGGCCAGATAGCAGATTTAATGGATGGTTATAAAATAATAGTAACTAAAAGTACGGTTCCGGTTGGAACGCATAAGAAAGTAACTGAGATAATATCCTCCCGGACAAGTCAGCCTTTTGACTATGTCAGTAATCCTGAATTTCTCAAAGAAGGCTCCGCCGTTGATGACTTTACCAAACCGGACCGGATCATAATTGGTACGAGCAATCCTGATGTGAAAGATGTATTCAGGCAGTTGTATGCACCGTTTATGCGTAAGAAAAGTCGAATAATTTTCATGGATGCTGCCAGTGCCGAAATGACAAAATATGCCGCAAACTGTATGCTTGCGACCAGAATATCTTTTATGAATGAGCTTAGCGGTCTATGTGAGAAAGTTGGTGCTGACATAGAACAGCTGCGCATGGGGATAGGCAGTGACAGCAGAATAGGTAACGCATTTTTATTTCCCGGTGTCGGTTTCGGCGGCAGTTGTTTTCCAAAAGATGTTCGGGCACTGATACATACGGGCAAGCAGAATAGCTGCGAGATGACAATAGTCGAATCAGTGCAGAAGGCCAATATCAATCAGCAGGAACGATTCGTCGAGAAAGTAATAGATTATTACAGTGATAAACTTAAAGAAACAACGTTAGCGGTATGGGGATTGTCCTTTAAGGCAAAGACTGATGATATTCGCGAGTCGCCTGCAATTTTCTGCATCGAGAAATTCATAGAAGCAGGCATAAAGGTAAAGGCGTATGACCCTGAGGCGATGGAAGCGGCCAAGCAGTTGTTGGGAGACAAAATTGAGACGAGCAAAGATAGTTATAAAGTATTAGATAATTGTGACGGCCTTATTATTTTAACAGACTGGCAGGAATTTCGTAATCCCGATTTTGAATTGATTAAGCGTAAGCTAAAAAAAGCTGTAATATTCGACGGCAGGAATCTTTATGAACCACAATATGTAAGCAAGCAGGGCATTGAGTACCACAGTATAGGCCGTTGATAGGAGAAGTCAGATTATAGATTTCAGATTTCAGATTTCAGATTACAGATTATAGAATATGCAGGATTATAGAAAACTTAAGGTTTGGCAAAAGGCTCACGAATTTGCTTTGAAGATATATAAAGCGACATCTTCTTTTCCTCGTGAAGAAACTTATTCACTTGTGAGCCAAATCAGACGTGCCGCAATTTCGATACCATCAAATATTTCCGAAGGTTGCGGAAGATTTGGAAATCGTGAATTGAAACAATTTATGAGCATAGCAATGGGTTCTGCAAATGAAGCGGAATATCAGTTGCTGCTCTCTAAAGACTTAGGGTATATTTCAATGAAGGATTATAATAGTTTGGCTAATGAAATTACTGAAATACGAAAGATGTTAGCAAGCTATATCAAAAGGATAGCATGCACGAAATAGTCTGTACTCTACAATCTATAATCTGATATCTAATTTGAGGAACTTGATGACGAAAAAAGTAAGAAAAGTATTAGTTACGGGAGCAGCTGGTTTCATCGGCTCGCATTTATGCGAGCGTCTTTTGGGGCAAGACTGGCATGTCACCGGCCTTGACAACTTCGATGAATTTTACAGTAGACAGACAAAAGAGTCCAACATATCGAATTGTTTATCAGATAAAAACTTCGAGTTTACAGAAGGTGACATACGGGATTCTAAGTGCATTGATGATTTATGCAGCTGGCAGAAATTTGATATTATTATCCATTTAGCTGCCAAAGCTGGAGTAAGGCCATCGATAAAGGACCCGATTGGTTATGCTGACGTGAATATAAACGGCACGCTGGTAATGCTTGAAGCTGCCAAAAAATTCGATATAAAAAAGTTTATCTTCGCATCCAGTTCAAGTGTTTACGGCAATAACAAGAAGGTGCCGTTTTGTGAAAGTGACAATGTAGATTTTCCGATTTCGCCCTATGCAGCGACAAAAAAAGCATGTGAGTTAATATGTCATACGTATAGTCATCTTTATAATATTAATATGACATGCTTGAGATTCTTTACCGTTTATGGCCCGAGACAGAGGCCTGACCTTGCGATATATAAGTTTGCAAAATTGATAGAAGCCGCTCAGCCAATACCGGTTTTCGGTGACGGTTCGATGCGTCGCGATTTTACGTATATAGACGATATTATCGACGGCGTGATGGGAGCGGTAAAAAACGGTGAAGGCTATGAGATATACAATCTTGGCGAGTCAAGACCGATAAGGCTTGATGAATTGATACTTGAGATAGAAAAGGCGCTTGGTAAAAAAGCAACCATCAATCGTTTACCAATTCCACCTGGGGATGTAAACCAGACTTATGCGGACGTATCCAAAGCCAAAGAAAAACTCGGTTATGACCCTAAAACAGAAATTTCGGAAGGTTTGGCGAAATTTGTAGAATGGTTTCGCAAGCAAAGTTAGCCGTCGGCTATGGAGCTTTCTATTCTCTGTAATCTACAATCTGACATCTGTAATCTACAATCTATAATCTGACCTCTGACTATCTTACATCTGATTCCTGAAATCTAATATCTGACCTCTGACAACTATCTTATGAAAGCTAAATATTTACTATCAAACTTGTTTCGGCAGGGATTTGGGTCGCAGCTTCGACGTAATATGGTCTCTGGCGTATTTTGTTCTGGTATAAATGCCGTGGCTATGATGGTAGCATATCCTGTTTATTTACATTTTCTCGGCTATGAAAAATATGGTGTCTGGTTGGTGTTGGCAACTGTTTTGAGTTTTGCCCAATTAGGCAATCTCGGAATTGGCCAAGCAGTAATAAAACTGGTTGCCGAAGAACATGGCCGTAAGAATATCGAAGGCATTCAAAAATATGTAGTGACCGCAATATTAATTTTGCTGATTAGTGGAAGTATTGCTCTGGCTGCCATACTTGTTTTTAAGAGCCATATCATAGGTTTATTTAATCTTTCTGATGAAAATGCCAGAATCGCTTTATGGTTGCTGCCATATATTGGAGTTCTCAGTATTTATGTATTTGTCGTTCAGGCAATGAACGCCACACTTTCGGGCCTTGGACGTATGGACCTGGCTAATTTTGCTCAGGCTTTAGGGCGAATCGTAGCCGTTAGTATCGCAACACTGATGTTGTATAGGGGCAATGGAATTGAAAGTATTCTTATTGGTAACAGTCTTTCATATATCTTTATTCACCTGATGAGCTTGGTCTGCATCAAACGGACAACCAGTTTACGGTTTGTTAGAATGTCAAATATTTGTATGGTATATGGCAAGAAAATCCTGACTTTTGGCAGTCATTTGTTTGGCAGTTCGTTAGTTGCCATGCTTTTGGTACCTTTTAATAAACTAATCATATCGCGATATATTGGGGTCGCCAGCGTGCCGATTTTTGAGATAGCCTTTAATGGCAGTATGCAGATTCGAGGTCTCATAGAGGCTGGCCTGCGGGCAACAATGCCTGAAATAAGCCGTGCAAGCGCAGGTATGACGAAAAATGGACTCGATAGGATAAAATCAATAAGCCGTAAAAGTATTAAGCTTATTTTAGTATTTGGATTACCTGCTTACGCATTGATTATGTTTGCCTCACCTTGGCTATTGCAACTATGGCTTGGTGACAAATATAACATTTCTGTTGGTATCTCATTTAGAATTATGCTGATAGGGACATACCTTAGCCTTATTGGTGTACCAGCTTTTTATACTTTAATGGGACTTGGGAAAGGACGCGATATATTATTTTGCAATATAATACAGTCGAGTGTTAATGTTGTGATTATTTTATCATTTATTGCAACCGGCCTTTCTGTGGGGACAAATACGGTTTGTGTCGCAGTGATGGCTGGAATGGGAGGTGCCACGCTGTATTTGATGACAAAACAGAAAATGCTATTTAGAAATATTCTGTCCAGTGAGTTAATACCAGCTACACCTTTAAATCCAAATTATTCAAAATCAAGAGGTTGAATTATGCTACATCCAAGAGAAGTCTATGGGTATTTCAAATGGTTCTTTTATGTAATTCATCGCATGGTCAAGAGCAAGCTTTCAATAGGTAAGCGTTTGATAGTCAAACCTGCCCTTCCTTATAATCCTGATGGGAAAATTTTGATTCATCTGGGATGTGGTGCGATCAACAGTCCTGAATTTATTAATGTCGATTGTCGGCCTGCCTCACATATTCATTATGTATGCGATGCAAGAGATTTGTCAATTTTTCCTGATAACTATGCAGATATGATCTACGCGTGTCATATTCTTGAGCACGTATGTCAATCAGATGTAAAAAAAGTCTTGTGGGAATGGAAAAGGGTTATTAGACCTAACGGTGTACTTCGCCTTTCGGTGCCAGACTTTGACAAAATTATTGATGTATACAATGCATGTTCGAAAGATATAAAGAGTATTGACGGCCCTCTTATGGGTCGCTACGAAGGGTATAATATGCACCTTTCGGTTTTTAATTATTCATATCTTTCTGATGTATTATGCGATCTTTCATTTACAAAAGTTCGCCGTTGGAATCCAAAGGAGGTTCAATATCACAATTTTGAAGATTGGGCTTCACGGCATCTAGAAAGAAATGGAAAAAAGTATCCTGTTAGCTTAAATATTGAGGCAATCAAGTAACATGGCAAAAAAAGGAGTGTGAAGCTATCTATTGGTGAAATGGATAATTAAGTTGTGAATATGTATATAAAAATATTGCCAGAATCATACTGAAACCATTCAGATTATTTGCAACGGCACATGCAAAAATCTATCTGCAGCTTCATGATGCCGAATATAGTTCGAGGTTAAAAACCCGCTTCTTTCCATATTGCAGTATTGCATCAGGAGCTAAAATAGAAATAGGTGATAATGTTACGGTCTTTAATAATATTAATGAAACTCGATGAATAAGTGTATAGTTTACAAGCCAATCTGTTAAAATTTGGCGAGGTTTTCTTATGAAAATTCAGATGCTTTTTGAGAAAATTCAGGAGCAGTTGCAAGGTGCTAATATGACACTTCTGCTTCTTTATGGATTTTTAGGTCTGTTTATTTTTCTCCTTGCAATATGGCGATTAGGCCCTGGAATTATAGTTGCGTTGTCGTTTATATTTTCCGGCCTTTTGATAACTAAATCTATGACATTAAACTTTGCCTCGATGTTATTAAGATTTATTGTAGTCTTTATTCTGGTTATGTATGCAATTTTCTATGGGCGTAACCGTGTAAGATTTTCCAAAACTTTTGGGGTTCTTCTTATTTTGCCGATTGTGATGATAATAGATTCGGCGCGTGTGCAATATTCGACTGACGCATTTATGCAAGGCTTAACATTTTTGATGTTTTTTATCGGGTTGATTATCGGCGGTCAAAAAATTCTTGCCGATGAACGGGGCAGAAGAGCATATGTTCTTTCGGTAATCTGGTTTTCGATAATCATGACTTGCGTTCAGATACCGTTTATGACGAGTGACACCGGCCTTTTCCACGGCGCATTTGAAACAACAGTTGGTTTTATGATAGTCGGTATGCCTGGCGTGATATTTCTTGTCTGGAGGGGTATGGCAAAGCGAATATGGAGTCCATGGTTTTTGTTTTTTGTAATTTTCGCTTTGTTGACCTTTGTTTCAATGCTCCTGACAGGCGGCCGTACAGCGTTAGGGGGTGCATCATTGGGCATTTTGATAATACTGATACGTAAATTGAAGCGCAACGTGATAGTGATGCTTTTTGTGGGTTTGATTGTATTGCCGATGGGTTTACGCATAGTAACCTCATTTCCAGGTTTCGAAGCGGTACGAAATAAGCTTTTTTCCAGGAGAAGTTCCGGTCGTGCTGTGTTATGGGCCAGAGCAATAGACGAGATAAAGCAAAAACCCATGATTGGCTGGGGTACCGGTACTTCATTTTTGAAGGCAGCATCGACAACGGGTAGCGAATATCATCATAGTTTTCTGCAATGGGCGATTGAGCATGGGATTCTATTTGGATTATTGATGACGCTGTTGTTCTTGTGGCTTCCGATACGAGGGTTGCTGTTGATGCGGCGATGTGTGACCGAAGAATTGAAAGATATGGCAAATTTGTCATCAGCTCTGTTGGGGGCTTATGTGTTTTCGGCTTTTCTGTCTCATGCTTTGCTTAGCACGACATTTATTTTGCCAGTGTGTTCAGCAATAGCTTTGCAGGAGGGGGTTCGCAATGAAAATCTTCGACTTTTAATGGAAGACGGGTATAATGATTATAGTGGAAATAATCATGAAGAATATTCATGGGAACAGGATTATGAACAGGTAGCATTAGAAGAAGTTTATTAGAATCGAGAACGAGTTTATGGCAGAGTGGCCCAAAATTAGTATTATAACTCCATCGTATAATCAAGCTGAATTTCTGGAGAGAACTATTCGTTCCGTTATCGACCAGTCTTATCCGAATCTTGAGTATATTATTATAGATGGAGGCAGCACGGATGGTTCTGTCGAAATAATAAAAAAATATGCCGATAAGTTGGCATACTGGGTTAGTGAAAAGGATAGCGGACAGACAAACGCTATCAATAAAGGTTTTAAACGGGCAACTGGTGAGATTGCAGCGTGGCTGAACAGTGATGATGAATATTGTGCAGGTTCACTTGAGACAGTGGGACGTACATTTATGTCTGATAAGAAATTGGATTTTGTCTTTGGCGACCGTCTTACCATTAATGAGTATGGTAAGGTATTACGTAAAGACCGTCATACAAAGTACTGCTTTACAGCGCTGATAGTTTTAGGTTTTATATTTTCTCAGCCTGCGTGTTTCTGGAAACGTGAATTGTTCACAAAATATGGATATCTTGATGAGAATAGGCAATTCTGTATGGATTACGAGTTTTTCTGTAGGATTGGACGTGGATTGAATGCTCGGCATGTAAGAGAATTTTTTGCTAAATACCGCAGCCACAAGAACACTAAAAGTTCCAACACAGAAGATGTTTTAAAGAAGGAGCACAAAGAAGTTGAGCTGCTGTACCTGCAAGAAGTTTGCCGTGGCTTTCCGTACTGGATGGTTAAATTGGCGATGCATTTTTACAGAGGGGTATGGTACACTTATCAGGGTGATTTTTTCCACATTATAGCAGGTATTATCAGAAGGTTGACCCCTTCGAGCAGAAGACCTTATTGGCTTGTGAATGCTCCATAATTAGTGGTATATTAATTTTGTTTTTTCTAAGAATACCTAATATGCTAATACAGCGAACCCTGCTTTTACTGGCAGTCTTAATGCAATTTTATATCTTCCCGGCGGAAACGGTTGCCATAGCTTCTAATCAAAGTGAAGGTTTAACAACAGTTGGTTTGCATCTGAATCCATTGACATATAAAGGCCAGTCTTTTTTTCCTATAGGTGCATACAGCGAACCGAGAACTGCTGACGGTGTTGGCTACGTTGACCTTAAAGAGGTAAGCAAAAACGGATGGAATACGGTTATCTGGTATCGTTATACTGATAAGCAAAGTGCCTCTAAATATCTATCAAATGCCAAGGCTGCAGGAATAAAGGTTATTGTTGCAGTCAATAAAGAAGTAAAAGCTCAAAACAAGCAATCGCTGCTTCGTATTCTTCTTGATGTCAAAGATAATGATGCAATTCTTGGTTATTATATCTTTGATGAGCCGGAAAATACTTATTACAATGATCCTGAATATAAAAGTTTGTGCAAGCGGACTGGAAAGGCGAACAACAAACAGTTTGGTGAGTTTATTATTGAGAAAATAGGATGGGCATCCAAGCTGATAAGGCAGGTCGACAACAATCCTGAACATTATATTTTTATGTGCATAGGGTGGTGGACGCATTATGAGCAGTTGCAAAATCTGTGTGACATAAACCTCGCGAACCATTACCCAACCGTCGATACCAAATCAGAATTTGAAGGTGAACACGCGATTCTTGTTTATGACGCACATCTGGCGGCAAAGGCTGCCTTTAAAGCCAATGGGCGAAGATTTTGTTATACCCCATTTGCGATAAATATGGGTCTCGAAACCAAGTATCGTTATCCTACGATAAGAGAGTTTCGTTATTCGGTGTTTGCGCCGATTACACAGGGCGCAATGGGTATAATATACTGGGCTGGTTACCGTTGCAAAACGCCTTATACGGAGCAAGTCGTGTATCCCGTAACTCGTGAACTCAATCAATTGAGTAGTTTTTTTCTGGGGAAATGGCTGAATGAAAAATTTCAATGCGAGCCTTCTGAAAGCGACAACCCTGTTTTAAAAAAGTTAGCGGTTTCGCATGTAAGCGGATGTCTCAGGCAGCGTGACGATGGTAAATATTTAGCGATTGTAGTGAATAACACAGCAGAAAAGACTCGCACGTTTCTGCGGCTGTCGCTTGATAATATGCCGAATAAGGCTACAGAGTTTATAAGTGGTCGTGTGGTTTCTATCGATGATGGTATTATCAGAGAGGAACTTGAACCCTACGGAGTAGCTGCTTTCATTATTGAGCCCGAAACAGGAATTATTTCTGATAACAGTGATTAAGAGGTTCAAATGGGTTGTACATTAGGTGAGTTCTTAATTTTTAATACCAGGAGAATGACACGCTGGGCAGCAATGTTCATGGGTAAAAGCTATTATCATCAGATTCAAGAGATTGGTAAAGCTTTTGAGCCAAACAAACTAAAGGGGTATTTCAGCGATCTTACCGCCAAGACTCAGTGGCAAGGGGATGTTGATGATTCGGGGGTGCCATTCAATGTTTTTTACGATGGAAGAAAACTGTATTTCCCGATAATGATAACACATATGGCTTTGGGTTATTGGGATTGCTGGCTCTTAAATCAGGATGAGAATGACAAAGAACGTTTTTTGTCTTTGTGTGAATGGGTGGTTTCGAATCAGGACGAGAAGGGCGGTCTGGATACATGGAGTGTTATAAAAAATGAATCATTCTATAGGTATTCAGCTATGGCACAGGGTGAAGCATTAAGTGTCTTATCGCGGGCCTTTAAATTAACAGGTAATCAGCTTTATGCGGAGGGAGCTGCTCGCGCTTTTGAACTTTTTGAGTTGCCGGTTCAAGAGGGAGGGGTAACGTATTTTGAGGAAGACGGGATATTTCTTGAGGAGTATCCGTGTCAACCCCGCAATACTGTCTTGAATGGCTGGATATTTGCGATTTTCGGTTTATACGATTATTTGCTTGCCTTTGACAATGACCGGGCCAGAGAAATGTTCAACAAAACGGTTGCAACGCTAGCGCTGAATATAGAAGTATTTGATAGTGGTTACTGGACGTACTATGATTGTCAAAAGCATCTGGCTAGTCCGATGTATCATACTCTTCATATAAACCAGCTTGAGGCTTTGTGTATGATAAGCGATGAACCGGTTTTTAAGCAATGCCACGCAAGGTGGCGTAATTACCGAAGCAAGTTTTTTAATCAAAGCCGTGCTGTTGTGCTAAAAGGAATACAAAAACTTAAAGAGCCGCCACAACCAACTTTCAGCAAGTAGGACCTTAAAAATGCGTATTTGTTATATTTGCCATGGTGGTTTTACTCATATTGTTCCATATATCCATTATTTTAAGGCTTCTGGACATGATGTACGTTTTATTTCTCTCTCACCATCTCCAGATTATGGTGTCCCAACTTACAATTTAGGATTTGGGAAGACCTATTCACGAACCAAGGGCAAGTGGAAATACCCGATAAGTTTTTTAAGAGCACGCCATTTGATAAGAAAACTAAAGCCTGATATACTCCACACACATTATGTAACCAGCGGAGGATTAGCGGCTTTAATATGTGGTTTCCATCCTGTCATTACGACAGTGCACGGTAGCGATTTGGCAACTGGTATAAAATCAAGAATTTGGAAGCCATTGCTAAAAGTCATATTCAATTATGTGGATTGCATTAATACATGCAATGAAGCACAAAAAAGACAGGTTATAAGTTTAGGAATTCCTACTAAAAAGATTATGGTTTTGACTTTAGGGGTTGACACAAACAAGTATTCATTTATGAATAGACCCAAATTCACACAAGATAGAGAACTGAAACTAGTTAGTACGCGACGGTTAGAAACAGTCTATGATCATTTTACAACAATAAAAGCTTTAGCCATTTTACGATCAAAAGGTATTAAATTTCACATGACTTTCGCTGCCTCTGGATCCCTCTTGGAAAACATTAAGGAACACGTGGTACAAGAAGGATTAGTTGGCTGTATAAGTTTTCTTGGAGGTGTTAAGGAAGATGAAATTGTTGATATTCTACACAAGAATGATGTTTTCCTGTCAACTCCTTTATGGGACGGTATTAGCGTAGCACTGCTTGAAGCGATGTCGACAGGATTATTTCCAATCGCTTCAAATATATCTGTTAATTCAGATTGGATTGAAGATGGTGTTAATGGTTTTTTACATAAAGTCGGTGATGCTGGGTCACTTGCGAACTGCATACTCAAATTTCACACTAACCGACAAATAACTACAGATGTGGCTCAACGCAACCGCAAGAAAGTGGTAGAATTTGCAGATACTCAAACAAATATGAAACTCTTAGAGAAAATTTATGAAGAGCTGATTCACAAAACACGCAAAGAAGAAAATAATTAAGTTTATCACCAGAAAAAGGAACGTCTATGCATATTCTATACATTCACCAATATTTTGCTACACCAAAGGGGAGCACAGGAACTCGTTCGTATGAGTTTGCACGACGTTGGGTAAAAGCTGGTTATAAGGTTACTTTAATAACAGCTAATTGTGATATAAGCGGGCTGGAAATCGGCAAAGGCGTAATACAGAAACAGACTATAGAAGGGATAGATGTAATCATTGCAGGAATTAAGTATAGCAACAAACATTCCTTCATTCATAGAATAGCATCTTTTTTATGTTTTATTCTTTTCAGTATCTATGCGGGATTGAAGGTGAAAAATGTAGATGTAATATATGCAACAAGTACGCCTTTAACAGTTGGTATCCCTGCTATAGCATTAAAATGGTTAAAGCGCATACCTTTTGTTTTCGAGGTTCGTGACCAATGGCCCGCAGTTCCTATAGGTATGGGTATTATTAGAAATAAGATTTTAATAAAAATTCTGCTGTGGTTAGAAAAAACTATATATAAACAAAGTGCCGCAATTGTCGCACTTTCGCCAGGAATGGCAGATGGGGTAAAAGAATCATTAAAGAACATAAATAAAAAAGTAGAAATTGTTCCAAACTGTTCTGATACCGATAGATTTCATTCAAAGGTTGACGGTAATTTAATAAGAAAAAAATATGGATGGGAAAATAAATTTATTCTATTGCACTTTGGAGCTATGGGGAAAGCTAATGGTTTAGATTTTCTAATAGATACAGCTTCAATGCTTAAAGAGCAGGAAGATATACACTTTGTTATTATCGGCGATGGTTCAGAAAAAGATAGATTAGTTAAAAGAAAAAACAGTCTGAATTTAAATAATATTGAATTTTTAGGCTCTATTTCTAAAAATCTATTACCTCAATATGTTGCCGCCTGCAATGTTTCCACGGTTATATTCGCAGACTATAATATTTTAGAACATAATTCAGCAAATAAGTTTTTTGATTCTTTGGCAGCTGGCAAGCCTGTGCTTTTAAATTATTCCGGCTGGCAAAGAGATGTTCTTGAAAACGCAAATGCTGGTTTTGGCTGCACACTATATGTTTTAGATGAATTTGTAGAAAAGGTTAATTTTTTGTCAAATAATAAAAATACAATAAAACGAATGGGCGAAAATGCTCGCCAATTGGCAAAAAGCCAATTCAATAGAGATATTCTGGCGGAAAAGGTTCTGTGTTGTATCACAAGTGTTGTTAAAACAAACTAAATGATTAAACCTTTATCAAAATCACATTCATCACAAACAGCTAATCTGCATATTCAGGGCATATCGACAGGTTTTATAAGTTCACTTGGCATTAGTTTTGTAACCACTCTCTATGAAGCTATAGCAGAAGATGAAAATAGTTTTGGTTTTGTCGCTATTGAGAACAATAAAGTTCTTGGCTTTGTTGCGTTTACTACAAATCTTAGCAAGCTTTATAAATCAATTGTACTTAAAAGATGGTTACATTTCGCATTTCTTTTAGCTGGCAAAATGTTTTCGTTGGAGCGGATTAAAAAAGTACTCGAAACATTGTTTTATCCCGGTAGAATAAAAAAAATGAATCTTCCTTCCGCTGAATTGCTTTCCATAGTTGTTACTCAGCAGGGACAAGGAAAAAGAGTGGCTACGCAATTAGTGCGAGCAGGTTTACAGGAGTGCGAAAAAAGAGTGATAGATAAAGTCAAAGTACTTGTTGACGCTGAAAATGAACCCGCCAATAAATTATACTTAAAATGCGGATTTGAACTTGCAGGTCAGATTGACAATCACGGCATCCTAAGTAACATTTATGTAGCTGAAACTAAAAAATATAAAGAGAGGCTAAACGATAATTAAAAGAATTTTTGATATATTGTTTACATTTCCGGTGGTGGTTTTGCTCTTACCGGTTTTTGCTATTCTATCTATAGTTATAAAGTTATCCAGTAAAGGGCCAGCAATTTTTAAGCAACAGCGGGCGGGGAAAGGTAGTAAGCCATTTGTCTTTTATAAGTTCCGCACAATGAAAACTGATGCTGAGCCGTTTGGAGCAAGTCCAAAATCTTCGGATGACACCAGGCTTACAAAGGTCGGCAAGTTTCTGAGAGAGTATTCACTCGATGAACTACCTCAATTATTTAATGTACTAAAGGCGGATATGAGCCTTGTAGGCCCAAGGCCGTTATATATCTCGCAAATAGCCGAGTGGAACGAACGCCAGAAAAAACGCTTAGAAGTAAAGCCCGGAATTACAGGACTTGCACAGGTATCTGGTCGCGGAGGTCTGACGCGGGAAGAAAAACTTGAGTTTGATGTTCAATATGTGGAAAAGATGAGTTTATGGCTTGACTTTAAGATAATAATTGAAACTGTTTGCCAAATGTTTATCCGCAAAAATATATATGAGAAAAAGTATTCCGAAAATGAGTATACTCGAGGGGAAAATGAAAAGTAAAAAATGGGTCGTTTTAAAAAGGCGTTTCATACTATGTCAGCCCATGGATTTTCTATGAGGCATTTGGATGTGAAGTCTATATAAATTTGCAGGAGACCTAACGAATATGATTAAAGAAGATAATCATGAGGAAACAAAAATACTTATAGAACAGTACAAAACTGCTGTCGAGCTATACGTGCATGAGGACAATCTCAACTGGACAAAGTTGAACCACTTATTTTATATTAATGGCGGCCTATGGGCGGTTATGGGGTTGGGTTTCAAAATAGATGACGATAACACATTTATGCTATGCACTCCTCAGCTTTTTATGGGAATGGTTAGCTTAACTGGTATCATAGTATCCTTGGCTTTGGGAACTGCTCTTTGGTTAGGAACAATCTATATGCAAAACCGAAAACTTCGAGTTGTCGATATTGAAAAAGCACTAATTCGACACGGTGGAAAATGTATTGTCTCACCCAGCCCTGGGGTGACAAGTTTCCTGAGAAAATCTCCAACGCTATTGATGCTGAGATTAGTACCCATTGTGCTTTTAACAATCTGGGTAATAATTCTCATCGTAAACATAACTATTATGGTCAAGAGCGTATATGGGGCTTAATTTTTAGTTATCAGGATTTTTAACAAATGCGGACTCGATTAGCTGTCATTACATTTTCGGTTTTCATTTTAGCCAATGTCACTCTTGCCCTTGAACCGGAAGAAATTCTGGTCATAGCTAACGGCGACATAAAGGACTCCGTGAAATTAGCAAAGTATTATTGCTCAAGGCGTAAAGTACCAGAAGAAAACATCGTGATTTTGCGATTAGGCTCAGAGCTTAAAGATACAATCGGCAGAAGTGAATACAATGAGAAAATTGCCGGGCCTGTCAGAAAGAAGTTAAACAGCCCTGAACTTTTTGGAAAGATTAAATGCTTACTGACAACATACGGAGTTCCTTTCAAAGCTGAGGGCAGGGGGCAATTGGAGAAACAGAAGGAAAAACTTGAAAAACTGAAGAAACTAATTGAAGAAGGGCAAGATGAGCTAAGCAAGTTGCCAGAGCAGGTAAAGCCCGGGAGCAGAAATTTAGATAAGGAAAAGAAAAAAATTGAATATAAACTATCGAAGCTAAAGTCAACAGTTGCTCTTATAAACGGCAAGGAAACCCACGCATCAGTTGACAGTGAATTGTCGATGGTTCTTTTTGATAAATACGAACTATACCGCTGGCAAATGAACGAGTTAAGAAATCGTTGGCCTTATATGTACTACAATACATTAATGGTCTCCCGCCTTGATGGCCCGGGCGTGAAAATTGCACGAGGCTTGGTTGATAAATCAATTAAAGCAGAAAAGAAAGGCCTAAGGGGAATAGCTTATATCGATTCTGGACATTCACTGAAAAACAAAGACAAGGCTTTATTTGCTGAATTCGATAAGTCACTGCAGCAATTGGCAGACGTCATCAGGACAGAACACCTGATACCGGTAGTTGAAGAAAATACTGAAAAACTTTTTGATGTCAACCAATGCCCTTCAGCTTTTCTTTATTGCGGCTGGTATAGCTTGAAAAATTATATCGATGCGTTTGATTTCATAGACGGCGCAATTGGCTACCATATAGCCAGTTGGGAAGCCGTCGATTTACGCGACCCAAACAGTAATCAATGGTGCCCTGCAATGCTCAGAGACGGTGTAACTGCAACTCTCGGAGCAGTTTCCGAGCCTTATCTTCATGCTTTCCCAAAACCGAAAGATTTCTTTGTAGAGCTGCTTAACGGCTGCTGTTTAGTAGAGGCGTACTATCGGAGTAAGCCTTTTAATTCATGGCAATTAGTGCTGATAGGAGACCCGTTATACAATCCCTTTAAAATTAAAAGCGGTGAAAAGTGTTTACCTACAAACGTGGGCGAAAGCGGGCAATTAGAAAATTAACAGCAACTGCGATAACAATTGCAGCAACAGCAAGAATAATATCAAGTAATGCAAAGAACCTTCCGGAGATTACAGAATAAGATTTGACAACAGCTAAAAGTGCCAAAGGCAAAGCAAATTGAGTTATTAACGCCTTTATGTGTTTTTGTTTTAGTGACGAGAAAAGTTTCAGGTATTGCAGCCAAACAAAAGTAAATATGGCATAAGCAAGCAAATGAAAGCTGAGGTTTATCAACGGCATAAGTTCGGAGATGTTCGCGCGAGCAACATTTGTAATACAGAATATAGTAACAGCAGTTACACAAAGAAAAGCGGGCCAAAAGCTAAGAAATGAAAATAATATCAATCCAGCAAACACACCCGCCATATCCGCTATAATATCCAGCAAATCACAGCTTCTTCCTACAAGTCCCTGAATCCATTCATCTAAAGCTGCATATATAAATGTGACAAATAGAACCCACCAGACGGCGGCTTTGCGCCAATTTATTTTCCGGCCAGGTCCTGCAGCGAACCAGAGTAAAAAGGTAAGTATTAAATAGGCTACAAAGTGAATAGTTTTATCTGAAACACGGGCACGGTAAACAATCTGCGGTATTGGAATGTGTGAAATGATAAATAGTGCAACCCAGTAGAGAGTTAAAGCAATTATTGTTGTTTTTTTTCTACTAAGCGATGTTGTCATTTGCAATTTCCAGAGGCATCAGGTTTGTCATCAAAGGAGCAGTACCGGTTAGTAATAGGCAGCCGCCTGTCTTTACCAAATGCTTTTGGTGTGATTTTGATGCCCGGCGGAGACTGCCTTCTTTTGTATTCATTTCTGTCGACCAAGGTGATAACTCTGCCGACAAGCTTTTCCGGCAGGCCTGAATCGATGAGCTGTTTAGCGGATTTATCTTTCTCTACATAACCTTTAAGGATTTCGTCGAGCAGGTCATAACTTGGAAGCGAATCGATATCTTTCTGTCCCGCTTTCAGCTCGGCACTTGGCGGTCTTGTTAAAACACTTTGCGGGATAACAGGTTTTTTATTTATTTTGTTAATATATTCAGCCAATTTATAGACAAGCGTTTTAGGTATATCCTTTATTACAGCGAATCCGCCGGCAGTGTCACCGTATAGAGTAGTATATCCGACAGCAGTTTCACTTTTGTTGCCGCTTGTTAAAACAAGTGCACCAAACTGATTACTAAATGACATAAGTAGTGTACCTCTTATTCTTGCCTGGAGGTTTTCATATGCAACACCTTTGTCGTTCCAGCCTGGAATTGTCTCCAGGACAGCGTGGAACTGCCGGACAGTTTTTTCGATTGGGATATTGTAAAATTCGATACCGAGATTCTTTGCAATCTTAGCGGCATCGGCGATTGTTTCGGGGACGTTAAAACGCGTCGGCATGGTGATTCCAATGACATTTTCAGGTCCTAAGGCAGCAGCAGCAATGGCGGCAACAAGCGCCGAATCAATACCGCCGCTAAGGCCGAGAAGTACTTTTTTAAATCCGTTCTTTTTTGTATAGTCGCTTGTGCCAAGTACAAGTGCACGGTAGATTTCTTCAATCGAGTCAGCAGGCTGGTGAGAAACCGGGCTAATCTGTTTTATATCGAGAGTCTGTTTGTCAGAAAAAGTTAAATCAGCAATCAGCAGTTCCTCTTTAAAGGCGGTAGCGATACAGATGAGTTTGCCGTTGTAATCTGCTATGACGCTTCTTCCATCGAAGATAAGCTCGTCCTGGCCTCCGATGTGATTGCAATAGCTTACAGCGCAATTGAATGCCTGGGCGCAGTCAGCAATTGCCTTTTGCCTTTTTTCGATTTTACCGACATGGAAAGGTGAAGCGGAAATGTTGACTACCATATGAATTGGTTGAATGTCAGCAAGGACTTTTTTTAACCAATTAATGTCCCAGATGTCACGGCAGATAGTAAGGGCGATGTTTATTCCTTTGATGTTTATAATGACAGGTTCGCTGCCGGCTTTAAAGTATCTTTGCTCGTCGAAGACACCGTGATTCGGTAAAAGTCCTTTTCTGTAAACTTTCGAAATTTTTCCTTTTTGCAGAACAGCGGCACAGTTGTAAATGTCACCACTCAGAAGGCCTGGAAATCCGACGATAATAGTGGTATCTGGGCAGGTTTTTGCGAGTTTTTCGACGGCTGATTGATTGTCCTCGATAAAATGCCTTTTTATCAGCAGATCTTCCGGCGGATAACCGCAGACAGCAAGTTCAGGAAAAACTAGCAAGTCGACATTTGATTTTACAGCCTGGTCATAGATGCTGCGCATTTTTCCCACATTGCCTGACAGGTCTCCGACATGTGCATCGAATTGTCCCAGAGCGATACGCATCTTAGATATACTCCCACTGAAAGCTTTATTTTAGACCGGAGAGGGCGGGATTCTCTCAGAGCCTTCGGCTCTTCGAGGCAACGCTGCGCTTTTGTCGCTTCCCGCGTACTCCCTGCTGCGCAGTGAGGCAGGTTCTCATCCCGCCGAAAAACGGAGAGGGCGGGATTCGAACCCGCGGTACCCGAAAAGGGCACACCGGTTTTCGAAACCGGCTCCTTAAGCCACTCGGACACCCCTCCAAAACAGCCTGATTATAACAATGAGCAACGGAATTGGCTATAACTTTGATTTTGGAAAAAGACCGCAAGTATATCCAAACAGAAGTACATCGTTGCAGGCAATAACAGCAGGCGATGCTGGTGCTAACCGGTAAGGGATACAACATGCATGAGTATTTGAGTTGGGAAAAGGTTAAAATTATTGCATTTGTTCCTGAATTTTAGTAGGCTACCAGCCTGATAGGTTTGGCGGTAGAGCCTAATTATTAACATTGGTATTATCAATAGCAGGATATTAAAGTCCTCTAAAGGCAGATTGAATTTGCACCAAGATTTTATGATTGAACCGTATAAATAGAAAAGAATAGTTCGATTGATATATGCGGCAGAATTTACAAAAAAAAATAGACCAGCCAAAAGATAAACGCTTCTTAACTCCTATTGTCTTCTTTGTCTGTGTTTATTTTTATCTCAGGTTAGTTGTCGAATCTAAGCTTATCTACCATAGCTTTGGGATGTTCTGTAAAACCCCTGCTTTCTCTAAGGGCATGTCTTTTTTCACAGGTTTTTTACAGTATCCAGGTGGAATTATCGATTATATCTCAGCAATGCTCTCGCAATTATATTACCATTCCTATCTTGGAGCGTTGATTATTACTCTGGTAGCAGTGGCCCTTTACCTTTGCACAAAAAAACTTATCAATTTTGCCGGCGGCGGGAGAAGTTTAAATTTTGTATGTTACATACCTGTCTTCATGATGTTGATAAGCTATAATAATTACTACCATTCTCTAACCACTTATCTGGCGATATTGACAGCCCTGTTATTTTCGGTTGTACACGTAAAAATTTCAAGACGAATTGATTCACTTCATTTAGTCCTGTTTGTGCTCGAATTTATCATCCTGTATTACGTTGCTGCTGGAGTTGCTTCGCTTTTTGTGATTATAACTATAGCTTATGAATTATTCATCCGACGACGCCTGATTTCAAGTATGTTATTTTTGGTAACTGTCCTTATTGCTGTTTGGTTCATTGGTTATTACTACTTTCAGCTGGAAATAGCGCAGTCCTGTCTATACCTTACTCCTTTTTATAAAATGACGTATATCCCGCTGGCAAAAAATCCTGCTAAAATCATCAATATATGTTTGTATCTTTTCTTTCCAGTTGCATTGCTGTCTGTAATGTTATGGCATAGCTTTTTCAGGCAAAAAAAATCTGTGCCCAATAACAACGTTGGTTCATACAGCAGGTCGAGAGTGGTAGTATCAACAGCAGTTCTTGTTATCACTTCTTTGGCGACAGTTTATTTATCATTCAACGGCAATGCAAAGGCCTCGCGCCAAACAATATATCTAGCAGAGCACAAGATGTGGTCTGAGCTGCTGGCACACATCAAAAATTTACCACGGAAGCATCACCATCTTATTAATACCCGGTGCGCTAACCGTGCGTTGTATCACACCGGCCGACTTGCTGAAGATATGTTTTCTTATCCACAGGGATCTGATTCTTTATTTTCCCTTGCAAATATTATTATCGGTATTTATAGCCGAGTTGGAAGTAGTGTTCTTATTGATCTGGGCCATATTAATTATGCAGAAAAAAGAGTTTATGAATCACTGGAAGATATGGGGGAAAATCCCTTTCTTTTGCAGCGTCTTATCTTAATAAATCTTGTCAAAGGCCAAAGACAAACAGCACGTGTATTTCTGAATGTATTAGCAAAAGATTTGATTTATGGCAAACGGGCAAAAGAGATTTTGCATCGTCTCGATGTAGACCCTCAACTGATAATTAATAAGAAAATCCGGTACTTACGTTCAATTATGCTGACTGAAGGCTTAATCTTTCCTCCACAACAAAAAGAGGAAACAAGAGAAATCTTATTACTTAATCTTTTAAAGAGAAACCGGTACAATAAGATGGCCTTTGAATACCTTATGGCCGACTATCTGCTGGCCAATCAACTGGATAAATTCGTAGAAAATCTCTGGCGGTTAGACGATTTCAATTATCAGAAGATTCCTCGCCATTATGAGGAGGCAATATTATTTTATTCAGATTTTACCGGCAAAAAAGTTGACTTGCATGGCCGCAAAATAAGTTCTTTTTCGTTCAATCGCTTTATAGAATTTATCGACACGCTCAATCGTTTCCAGCCCGACAAAGAAGCAGCTTACAGTGCTTTGGTGGAAAATTTTGGCAGGAGTTACCTTTTTTATAATGCCTTTGGTGTATCGGGTGTAGGAAAATGAAAAACAAGTACTATATTTTGCTGTTGGTTATTCTTACAATTTCAGGGGGTGCTGTTTTCTATAGCCGAGCAGGTTTTGGTTCATTAAAGATAGAAAACTTTAACATTGTCTCACAACCTGTCTCGATTGACCCTGATTATACCGACATAACTATTCCTCCTAATATCGCACCTTTGAATTTTTCAATTAAGGAAACAGGTAAGAAGTTCTTTGTCAGGATATACGCTGAGAAAGGTAATGAGATTAAGATTGTCAGCAAGAAGGGAAGTATAATAATACCACTTAAAAAATGGCGTCGTCTTTTAGATATCAATCGCGGCGGTCAGCTGTTTTTTGACGTCTATATAAAAGACGAACAAGGCGGCTGGAACAAATACCAGACTATCGCTAATCAAATTGCAGAAGAACAAATTGACCCATACATAGCATATCGTCTTATCAAACCAATATTCAATTGTTGGCATAGCGTAGGTCTCTATCAGCGTAATCTCACAAACTATGACGAATCAGTTATAGTTCATGGCGAATCTTTTAATCGCGGATGTGTCAATTGTCACACTTTTTTAAACAACAGTCCTGACAAAATGCTTTTTGGCATTCGCAGTACTAAGTATGGCGCTAAAACGATTTTGAAAGCCAACAAAAAAGTTAATAAGATTGGGACGAAATTTACCTATAGCGCCTGGCATCCCAGTGGGCGTCTGGTCGTATATTCGACAAATAAAATCATGCAGTTTTTTCATGCCTCGGGTATGGAGGTTCGCGATGTGATTGACCTTGATTCGGCTTTACTGTATTACATGATTGATGATAATGTTGTCGGCACGAACCATGCGATATCTGACAAGGACTATCTGGAGACATATCCAACATGGTCGCCTGACGGCAGATACCTTTATTTTTGCAGCGCCCCAATAACATGGACTGGCCTAAGTGAAATTCTTCCTGAAGGCTATGAAAAAATCAGGTATAGTCTTATGCGAATCAGTTATGACATCGATAAAGACCAGTGGGGGCATCTGGAAACAGTGCTTTCTGCAGATAAGATGCAAAGGAATATTTTATTGCCTCGACTATCACCGGATGGCCGGTATTTATTGTTCTGCATGTGTGATTATGGAAGTTTCCCAATATATCAACAGAACAGTGACCTTTATATGATGGATTTGCAAACGGGCGAATATAACAAACCTGATATTAACAGTGATTATGCTGAGTCATGGCATAGCTGGTCGAGCAACAGCCGCTGGATAAGCTTTAGCAGCAAACGGCGAGGTGGACTCTTCACGAGAACATATATCAGCTATGTGGACAAATCCGGAAAGGCTTGTAAACCTTTCATAATGCCACAGAAAGACCCTGACTTCTACGACTCGTTTGTCAAAACGTATAGTGTGCCCGAATTTATCACGGGCCCAATTGATGCCAGCGAAAGGGAATTTGCAAGGGCAGTTCGTTCTTCCAACGAAATTGAGGTGGTTCTTCCTATTACCGGCGCAACTGTCAAGGCTAGCGGGGACACGCAGGAATATAACCGCGAATAATGAAACACCAAAATGTTTCGCAACTTCTCAAATCATAAGTTTTTTTGAATACTGCGTTAGATATTCTTAATAACAAATCTTCATTTAAGTGGAAAAAATGACGACTATAGTTTATAATACAGTTTTTTGGTAATTGACAGCCATGAATATAGAAATACGGACAATCGAGAATAAGACAGGAGCATCTGAGACCTATATTACCGCTTTCGGAGCGGTTGATAAAGCGCTCAAGCTGCAGGCAGAGGAGATCTTTTCTGCTATCGCTGATGTTCTCGACTCGAAAAGCGCCAAAATAATTCAGGAACGTGTCTTCGGCACAGAGGAAATATTCGATGTCGTTAGTCCCATAAGAGAAAAGGCCTATAGTTCTTTTAACGATGGTGTCGGGCCAACCTGGTTGGTGGCTCCGGAAGGTATAAACGGTAAGATTGCCGGTATTCAGGTCCATGCTCTCAGCGGTGACTACCCAATCGAGATTTTACGTTACGAAGGTAAAGCCTGTGGGCGTATCGTTCAACTGCCTGGGTCAAGGAAATACCTGACGTTAAATAGTATCTCTTCTGAACAAGCAGAAAAAAATACTGAGCAAACTCTCAAGATGCTTCAAAAAGCCGAAGCCATCTTAAAGCAAGCGGGCACAGACATGTTCTCTGTCGCTCGCACATGGATGTGGTTGAAAGATATACTTACATGGTATGACCCATTCAATAGTGTACGAAATCAATTTTTTGCCGAACGTGGCCTTATCGGTGAAGGCTTAACCAGAAAAATGCCCGCCAGCACAGGTATTGGTGTACTGGCGAGCAGCGGTGTTATGTGTGCGATGGATCTTGTTTCGGTTTTTGGGCCGGGCAATTCTATAGAATATCTTGATGTCACAGATGCACAAAAATCGGCCCATGATTATGGTTCTGCCTTTTCACGGGCAACCAAAACAACTACTGCTGCAGGAGAGACTGTGTTTGTTTCAGGGACGGCTTCGATAGACGATGAGGGTAATACGATACATATCGGCGATGCCGATATGCAGATAGAGGCAACAGTTGAAAATATTCGAATCGCTTTAAAGGAAGCGAACTGCAGCGATGATAATATTGTTCAGGCGATAGCTTATTGTAAAACCGCTGAAATTGAAAAGCTTTTCCACAGTAAATGGTCACACCTTAGTTATCCGCATTTTACAGTCATTACAGATGTTTGTCGTGACGACCTTCTTTTCGAAATCGAAGCAACGGCTATGATTGGCGGAATAAATATTAAGTGATTACTTCCACCCTGCATCGAGGAATAGCAGATAAAAACTGTGAGCCATAACGTTTGTTGATTATCCGAGAATCCAATACTACTACTATCCCTTTATCACTCCTGCTGCGAATTAACCGTCCGAACCCCTGTTTGAATTTGATAATTGCTGCAGGTAATTGATAATCCATAAATGGATTGCCTCCCCGTTTTTTTATCTGCTCTAATCGACCTGCTGTCAACGGCTTATCCGGAACCGCAAATGGGAGACGAACGATAATAACATTACTAAGAGCCTGTCCCGGCACATCCACTCCCTGCCAGAAACTATCGGTGCCAAACAATACCCCCTTTGGAGACTTCCTGAACTTTTTTAAAAGACGACCTCTATCAACTGACCGGCCATGCTGAAATAACTCAATCCCCTCTTCGTTCAACCAGCCGCCAAGTTCATCAGCCATTTTTTCAAGCATCTCGTAACTGGTAAAAAGAACAAAAGCTCTGCCATTCGTCTCTAAGAGGTACTTCTTCATTGCTTTACCTGCACAAGTTATAAAATCTTTGTCATTAGGATTAGGCAAATCCTGTTCAACATAGAGCGTTACCTGCTTTTCGTAATCAAAAGGAGAACCGAGTTTCAGCTCCTCAAAATCATCGAGACCAATTCGGCCGGCAAAAAAATCAAAGCTGCTTTTTTCTCCCTCACCATCACTGCTTAAAGTAGCACTGGTCATAACAACCGACTCATACTTATCAAACAAAACCTTTTTTACATCCTCCCCAACATTCAATGCCGCACTTTTCAATCGCACCATCGCTCTTCTTTTTGTCCCAATTTCAACCCAGTAAACATAATCGCTTCTCTGCTGGCAAAGAAACTCCTCAATCTCTTTAGCCAAAGCAGCATTTCGATTTACAAATCTTAAAATCTCAAACTTTTCATCAATATCCTCGCATTTGTCAGCCAATACACTCAGCTCGGCTCGAAGTTGGTTCAGATGTCCCGTAAGATTGTCATCAACGAAATTTTTACAGCATCTTCCCCGGTTTTCTCTAACATTGGCCTCATACCAGTCTTTAATGTGTTCGAAGAAGATTCGGCTTTCTTTTCTTATTCTGTTAACAATACTTATGGCCTTTTGGCTTTCTTCTTTATAAGTCAACAGTCCCCTGCGAGTTCTGTTATTATAAAGACCGTCAAGTAAAAACCTGACTTTCCCGCTGCTTACATCTATCCCAAACTGTTCCTCGGCCACATGTTCGATGTTGTGAGCCTCGTCGATAATCACATATTTATATTCCGGTAGAACTGAAAATGACTGCTCTTTAAGAGCCATGTCGCTAAACATCAGGGCATGGTTGGTAACTATAATATCCGCACCTTCCAGCTTGCGTCTTGCTCGTCTGTAAAAACAGTTTGCAAAATGTTTACACCTTCTGTTGGGACAACTGCCGTGCTCACTGCTAACCGCATCCCACACCTGACCACCTGGAACAAAAGGCATATCACTAAGTGAACCATCTTTTGTTTCGGCTGCCCATTTACTTATCTCGACTAATTCGTCTCCGAACTGACTAAAGATTCTTTCTCGGCTGCGCAATGCAAATTCCAATCGACGCCTGCAAAGATAATTGCCTCTGCCCTTTGCCAGAACAGCATTAAAATTCAACGGCAAAGACTCTGCCAGGAAAGGGATGTCCTTATTAATCAGCTGCTCCTGCAATGTAATAGTAAAGGTGCTGATTAAAATCCTGCCTTTGCTCTTAGCTGCCGCCTCGATTGCCGGAACAAGATACGCAAAACTTTTACCAATCCCTGTACCGGCTTCTACAACTAACCGCCGACCTGCCTCCAGGGCCTTTTGGACCTCACAGGCCATTTGTACTTGTTGAGGGCGAGGCTCAAAACCTGAAAACGCCCGGGCAACAATTCCCCCCTCAGATAATGTCCTCTTTATATCCAAAGCCGTATCAGCCTTTACCATTTTATTAAAAAAAACCGGCCAGGTAGTCAGATACTACCCAGCCGGATAATTCTTACATCACAACAGAACTATTGCAAACAAAATTTAGCGGACAACAAAAATTTAAATTGCTCTATTGCTTCGTCTCGGCATCAATTGCTTTTTTAAGCACTGCCACTGCTGCTGATTCCGGCATCTTTTCATAAGCTGAACTAATAGCTTGTCTCGACCATTCTGATTGATTCATCTGGTAAAAAATATAAGCAAGTAAAAACTCTAATTCCGGTGCTTCGCTTTTTGATGCCCACTGTCGAATATCCGCTATCCTTTTCTCGAGCAAATCCTGATTGTTTATCATTGCCGCAAGACCAACCTTAAAATGCGCATATTCAGGAAAAATTTCTAACGCTCTCGAAAGGAAAAGGGCACTGCTCATATACTCACCTGCGGCAAATAGCGCATGGCTTTTACCTGCATACGCAAGTGGGTCTGAAGGCTTATAAACCGACGCCATTGTATATGCATCCGCCGCCAAATAATATTTCCCCTGTTTAAGATACTCTTCACCTGCCAGCATGTATTGATTAAATTTGCTTGTTGAATATGATGCAAATGTTTTATGTTCCCCTAAAAGCGTCTTTGCCTTAACTGAAATCTGCTCTTCTGAAAGGTCGTCTAAAGCTGAACTCTTCACTTCTTCTGTCTTTTCATCCGCTCCTTCTTTACTCTCCTTCACCTTTAACTGTTCAAACTCTTTCTGTAAATCTTTGGCTTGTTGCTGCATTAAATCATATACATCAATTTGCCCCAATGGACCCGATGTCTCAGCATTTGCCTCAAAATCTGGTCCCTCTTTGAGTTCGTCACTCTTCTGCAAAGGCTTATCATCATCAATCAAACCTTCCTTTGGCTCGGTTGTTTTTTCCTGCAGCCCTTCCATGTCACGTTGGAATTGCTTTTGCTCTTGCTCAAGTTGTTCGGCTTTGAGTCTTTTCTCGTGTAGGTATTTCTCAACATCACTTAAAAGCACATTCTCCAACTGCCGCCTCGTTCGTGACATCGGCCTTAAACCAATGTTTAATATGTCCTCGTTCGCAGTAGATAAAACCTTTTTCTCTGGCAAAACAGGTAAAACAAATCTCCCAGCCTTACCACTCTTAATATTAATTGTGGGCTGCCTGATAATACCGCTGCTTCCTGGAATTGTACTTGTCACTGTCTGCGACAGCGAATAATAAGACTCAGGCCTGCCGGTAGTTCTCAGGTAATTGCCTGAACTAACCGAACGTCTCAAAAACGGGTCGATGATTGTTGATGAACTAAGCGGCGCCCCAAAAGCTGTTGTCGAACGATACGGCACAACGCCGCGAAAATGCTTACCGCCGCTCACATTACCAGTTACTATAAGATTTCCGCTCGTATCAATCGGGTTGGGACTGCGTATCAAGCCGCTGGTTCCGCTGCTGGCTGGAACTCTGCCCGAACCTAAAGGCGGATTATCAATGCCTAAGCAATCCCCGTAAAGACTTGCAAAAAACAGTATCAAAATGACGACAAAAAGCCTGCCTTTCATATCATTATCTACCTTTTTGTTTCCCGCAAGGTTCATTTTAATCGCTCATTTATTCTTATATTTAGGCTTTTCCGCCCAACTAAGTTTGGTTGCTAAGGTGTCCCACTGCGTTCGGAACGGATTGTTCACTATAAGAAATTCACCTTTATCCTTACTAACCCGCACAACATCACCTTTGGAAAGCTCCATCGAAACCTGGCCATCTACTGATACTGTGGTCCCTCTATTTATCCGAACTCCAACGATTTCTACTAAACTGTCAGCGTTAATTACAATTGGTCGAAAACTAAGTGAATGCGGACAAATTGGTGTGATAACCATACCTTCCATATTGCCGGAAAGAATAGGTCCGCCTGCTGAAAGATTATATGCCGTTGAACCTGTGGGAGTCGAAACTATCAATCCGTCACTCGCACAACCCGCAAGAGACTGACCATCCACAGATATCTTCAGTTCTATCATTCCAAAAGGTTCACCTGCAGTTATAAAGATTTCGTTGATTGCTGATGAGCTGAATTTTTCTTTCTCTTCATCGAAAATTTTACAGCTCAACATCATTCGCTTTTCGGTTCTGGTTTTTCCGGCGACAATATCGTCGAAATATTTCTCTAATTCATCGACACTGAATTCCGCCAGGTACCCAAGCTTGCCAAGATTAACTCCGATTACCGGGATATTCATCTGACTTAACAGCCTTGCCGCAGATATAATTGTACCGTCACCACCAAAGACAACTGCGAAATCACCTTCTCTCAAAATATCTATCGTACATTCGTCAATCCCGCAACTGGCAACAATATCAGCCTTACCTTTGACAAAACTGCTGAATTCTTCTATCGCCTTGGCAAAATTCCCCTTTTGAGGGTCGCCAAAAATCACTAATCTTGGTAATCTTTTTTTGAACATCGCTATAGAACCTATTCCCGCTTATTCAGACCAAGCATATTCTTCGCTGTTTGTACAATATTATCGGCATTTACGCCTGCCTCCATAAGTTGCGATTTTCGCCCGTTATG
>CBDVDM010000014.1:0-40542 GCA_965372745.1 uncultured bacterium | reverse complement strand
TATCGACAAAAAAACAAAATCATCTTTGAACTATAATTGCGACACAGCCTGGTAGCGAAGCAATCTCAAAGCCTGCGAAACATTTAGATTGCAGCGTAATGACAATTATTGAAAGCACATCTGTTATGTAAAGCGCCATTATTAATCACAATTGGTATCAGCGGTCTTTCAAGCGATGCAGTAAAAGAGTAAGCCACCATAGCAACCCAACAAGAACAGTCTGCAAATAAAAAGAGCGTCCAACTTTTAACCGGACGCTCTTATAATTCTGAATCGCTTACGGAATAGATTTACTATTTTATTAAAAACCTACGGCTTTGTCAGATACTTATTGTCGTCAACTATTACATCTTCATCGGCGACCCACATGTCGGAATATTTAGGGGTGGCAGCCCATCCCTGCTTCTCCCGAGTATCTTCATCAGATTTATTAATCCAAACCTTTGCTTTCTTCATATAGGCTACATGGCCGTCATAGAAGGCGATATTCGTCCCCTCAGCATGACGATAAATAGTCGGACCTTCAAAGTAAAGATTACTAACACCAAGGTTGTCATTTCCTATATCATTATAGTGATCATTATTTTTATGCCCTTCTTTATCCCAGCCATCAAAATAATTAGCTGAAGGCCACTTCGACAACCACTCAACCGAATCTACAAAGGACAATTTCTGCGATGGTCTTCTGATTTTTGCTATCTGATGACCCCAATAATAATAACGGGATACAATCGGATCGGTCATATCGGCAGCAGACATTTTATAGTAATCCTCGCGTTGGTCTCCGTCCCATTCAGTCATGTTATACCCATAACTTGCTAATGTCTTAGTATAACCAACGTCACCTTTTCTGGCTACGCGATTCGACGGGCAGGAAAATTGAGCCGGCATAATAGTGGTATATGTATCACCTTCATCGTCTGTTTTGGTTTTTGCTCCCTCGTAGCCGATAATCTCCCTGAAATCCGTGTTCGACATCCATATACCCGGTCCGCCGATACCGCCCGGCGTGACAGTAGTACCCTCGGGACCCTCATTGCTGCCGTCAAAACACGGAAGATAGTATCCATCCCATTGATTTGCATAGACCTCGTTACCGAGCGCCAGGTCTTTCATATGGCTGGCACAGACTATCTTTTGCGCCGCTGCCCTGACCTTAGTCAGACTCGGCATAAGTATTGCCATCAGCAGTGCAATAATGGATATGACCACTAAAAGCTCCACAAGGGTAAAAGCCTTTCTTTTACTCATAACAAAAACCTCCTTTAAACATTAAAATATTAGGATAATGCCCCATTCGTTACCTTATTAAAACACCACCGGTAGTCAGTATAACCAAAGTCTACGTAAATAACAAGGTTTTTTTAATTTTTTCACTCTTTTCAGCCTCAACAACATACGCAGAAAAAACTGAGAGTGTTGGGGCTCGAACCCAAGACCTACGGCTTAAAAAGCCGTTGCTCTACCAACTGAGCTACACTCCCGAAAACATTCCCAAATTATACCTGAAAACTTAATTATATATCAAAGCAAATTCACAAACAACCTGTTTTTTTCAAGAAAGCGGCAGTTTACTCTTCAGCAATAATTTTCGCAAGCAAATTCAATCTAAAATCCACTTTGTCAAACCTGCAAAGACCGCCGTTGACATAACCGGCAACAAGGGATATTATGCTGGTTTTGTAACTACCTATGAGGAGTATTGCAGAATGACTGATGTAACATTAATAACCGGTGACGGAATCGGGCCTGAATTAGCTCAGGCAACACGCAGATGTATTGACGCTACCGGCGCCGATATCAACTGGGAGATAGCAGAAGCCGGCAGCGATGTAATGAAGCGTGAGGGAACTCCCCTGCCGCAGGCAACCATTGAATCTGTAAAGAAAAACGGCGTCGCCCTGAAGGCCCCTATTACTACGCCGGTAGGTACAGGGTTTAGAAGTATCAACGTCCATCTGCGGCAGGAACTCGATTTGTATGCCTGTCTTAGGCCATGTAAAAGCTATGAAGGAGTTCGAAGTAAATATGAAAATATCGACCTTGTTATCGTAAGAGAGAATACCGAAGACTGTTATGCCGGCATAGAGTTTGAAAAAGGCAAAGATGAAACAGCCGAATTGATTAACTGGATAAATTCTCGTCGAGAGAAAAAAATAAGAACCGATTCGGGTATAACAATAAAACCCATATCGGTTGAGGGCACACGCAGAATTGTACGTTTTGCATTCGAGTATGCACGTAAAATGGGACGAAAAAAAGTCACCAGCGTCCACAAGGCCAATATCATGAAATACACGGACGGGTTGTGGCTTGATGTAAGCAGAGAGGTGGCCAAAAATTACACAGATATTGAATTCGAAGACCGGATTGTAGACAACATGTGTATGCAGCTGATTCAAAAGCCCGAACTTTACGATGTAATTGTGCTGCCTAACCTATATGGTGACATCATCAGCGATTTATGCGCCGGCTTGGTAGGCGGGTTAGGCGTTGCACCGGGTGCAAACATCGGTGACAAAGGCGCTATATTCGAGGCCACACACGGCAGTGCTCCAAAATACAAGGGCCTTAACAAGGTAAATCCCACAGCCTTGATACTCAGCGGGGCGCTGATGCTAAGGCATCTGGGTAAAATATCAGAAGCAGATAAGCTCGAAAACGCAGTTGCAGCAGTTATTGCTGAGGGCAAAGACGTAACCTACGATATGAAAGCCGACCGTAATGACCCGACAGCGGTAGGAACAAGCGAAATGGCAGATGCCATCATTGAGAAAGTCAAAGGCTGAATATCGACGGTTAGCGTTTGAGATAAGCAAGCTAAAAACAAAAATAAGGGCCTTGCAATTGAACGAGTATCGTTTTCGCAAATTAATTTCAGGCCAAACCAAAGGACCAGCAGCAGCGTTGTTGCGTCTTCTGCTGGCAATTATTTCCTTACTCTATGCATCTGTTATCAGATTTAGAAATTTTATGTATTGCAAAGGGTGGTTAAAAACAAACCACATGGAAAAACCTGTCATAAGTATCGGCAATATAACTACCGGCGGGACGGGAAAAACACCTCTTGTCATCTGGCTTTGCAATTTACTGGCTGAAAAAAATATCAGTTGCGCAATACTTACCCGCGGGTACAAAACAACCAAAGATTCAGTGCTTAAGGTTAGAAAATGTGAGGATGAACCGGCATTGCTGGCTGAAAATTGTCCTGACGCCAGGGTAGTAATAAATTCTAACCGCCTCGAAGGAGCAGTTGATGCTGTCAATCTTTTCGGAGCAAAGGCTTTGGTATTGGACGATGGTTTTCAGCATCGCAGGTTAGGCAGAGACCTGGACATCGTGACAATCGATGCCACAGAGCCTTTCGGTTATGATAAGGTTCTTCCAGCTGGTTTGCTTCGCGAGCCTCTCTCTGCACTGAAGCGAACCGATGCTGTAGTTGTTACCAGATGCGACCAAATCACAATGGAACAATTGGCACAGCTCGAAGAAAAACTGCAACAGATAAACCCCGATGTGGTAA
The DNA here is from genome assembly GCA_965372745.1 of uncultured bacterium. Taxonomy (GTDB): domain Bacteria; phylum Planctomycetota; class Phycisphaerae; order Sedimentisphaerales; family Anaerobacaceae; genus VRUG01. The sequence goes on along the minus strand of CBDVDM010000014.1, from coordinate 37,019 downwards.
TTGCAACGTCGATGCATACACCGGTATGTGCCAAATCCGCAGAAGATAATGAAATAAGTCTTGATGAGCTAAAGAATAAAAACGTATTTGCATTCTGCGGCATAGGAAATCCAAAAGCTTTTTTGAATACCATCAAAAAACTTGGGGGCAACATTGTTGGCTCAAGGCTTTTCAACGACCACCATTATTATAAAGAGGCTTGTTTAAAAGCGATTTATGAACAGGCTCAACAGGCCGACGCGGATTTAATTCTAACAACGCAAAAGGACTGGACAAAAATAACTTTATCAGAATCGATAAAAAAAGATATACCTTTCGCTTATTTGGAAATTAAGCTAAAATTTGTCCGTGGAGAAGAAAAAATAAGAGAATTGATTGAAAAGGTATTGGCTGATAAAATGTCTGAGAAAACGTCGGGCAATTAAAGACAAATTGTCTGAAAACTGACAAGCTGGAGTTTTAATGTACAGGGAATTATTAAAAACAGTTACGAATTTAGGCTCGCCAAAAGTTCTTCTTGTGGGCGATTTTATGCTCGATGTTTATACCTATGGCGACGCCCTGCGCATAAGCCCTGAGGCGCCGGTACCGATATTGAGAGTTAGAAAAACCGAATACGGTTGTGGCGGTGCAGGTTCGGTCGCTGCAGATATAGCAGGACTGGGAGCAGTTCCACTGTGCATTGGTACCATCGGCGATGATAAAAATGCCGGCATTCTGACAGATATGCTCAAAAAATCAGGCGCCGATGTTACGGGGCTGATTGTAACCAACAACCGCCCTACTATTACCAAACAAAGATTGATTGGTCTTGCTCAGCATCGACATCAACAGCAGTTATTCAGAATGGACCATGAGTCCACTGAGCCGTTATCAGAAGAACAATACGGACAAATTCTTAAAACATACGAAGAGATGATGGAAAATGCGGACATCGTATGTCTGCAGGATTACAACAAAGCTCTGCTAAGTCCTTCGATGTGCAGTCAAATGATTGAATTGGCAAAAGCTGCGGGCAAAAGAGTTCTCGTCGACCCGTCTTCGGAAAGTGACTATTCGAAATACTCCGGCGCTACATTGATAACCCCGAATCGTCAGGAAACATCTCTTGTAGTTGGGTATGAGATAGAAACAAAAGAAGATGCGGCAAAAGCTGCAGAAGAATTAATCGATAGACTGCAGTTGAACGCAATTGTAATAACTCTCGATAAAGAAGGCGCTTATCTTAAAACTGAAGATACCGGGGAGCTGATTCCTACCAGAGCTCGTGATATTTACGACGTAAGCGGCGCAGGGGACATGGTTCTGGCAACTCTTGCTATCGGCCTGGCTGCCAACTGTGACTATAAAACAGCGGTGCAGTTATGCAATATTACCGGCGGCATTGAAGTGGAAAAGTTCGGCGCAACACCGGTTTCAATCGAAGAAGTTATCAATGAAATTGTCAGTCAAAATCGCGGCAAAAGCGGCAAAATCCAGCAGATAGACCATTTGGTAAACGAACTTGAACTGCATCGAATACAGAATGAAACTATAGTTTTTACTAACGGCTGTTTCGATCTCGTTCACAGGGGACATATAGAATATCTGAATTTCTGTAAATCAAAGGGAGATATTGTTGTCGTTGGCTTAAACAGTGACAACTCTGTAAAACAGATTAAAGGGCCGGAGCGTCCCATCAATAACCAGAACGACAGAGCTGCAGTTTTAGCTGCCCTGGAATCAGTTGATTATATCACTGTTTTTGATGAGCCGGAGCCTTTGGGCCTGATTAAAAAAGTGAAACCAGATATACTGATTAAAGGTCAGGACTGGGAAGATAAAGGAGTGGTCGGCGCCGATTTTGTGCGGTCTTACGGCGGAAAAGTTGTATTGGCACCACTCGTTGAAGGGAAAAGTTCAAGTTCGATAATTGAAAAAATGAAATCTCTTTGGAAAAAACATTGATGGCCAAAAATGTTAAAGAACAAATCGAAGCTATAATCCAGACTCATAAAAAGATGATAGCAGAACTGGAAGCTACCGGTATCGAAACGCTAATATCAGCTTCTGACATGATAATACAGTGTTTCAATCATGGCCGGGTAGTCTATATCTGTGGCAACGGTGGTTCAGCTGCTGACGCTCAGCATATTGCCGGCGAATTAGTAGGAAGATTCAAAAAAGAGCGCAAGGCACTTCCGGCAATTGCACTTTCTACAGATACTTCCGTAATAACTTCAATCGCCAACGATTACAGCTTTGACAATATCTTCGTGCGGCAGGTCGAAGCTCTGGTCAAAAAAGACGACATCCTGTGGGCAATTTCAACGAGCGGAAATTCACCAAACGTTGTAGCCGCCGCAAAGTCAGCCAGGCAAAAAGGAACAAAGATACTTGCATTCACAGGACAGGCTGACAGTAAACTTGAAGAACTTGCGGATATCTGTTTCTGTGCAGCATCCGATTCAACAGCCCAGAGCCAGCAACTCCATCAGATAGCCTATCATATAATTTGTGACCTTGTGGAACAGAGTATTTGCTGAAAAGAAAGATTATGTCAAATAAAGCCGTATTTTTAGACAGAGACGACACTTTGATATACGATCCGGGTTATATCAATAATCCAGACCAGGTTCGACTTTTAGATGGTGTGACCGAAGCACTGACTGAACTTAAAACTATGGGGTACAAACTTGTTGTCGTCTCGAACCAGTCAGCGGTTGCTCGCGGGCTGTTAACTGAAGAGGTTCTCGGCAAAATACACGAGCGGCTGAGAAAACTTCTCGCAGAAAGAGGTGCTTTTCTGGACGGCATTTACTACTGTCCGTATCATCCGGAAGGTACCGTTGAACAGTACAGCAGGGAAAGTGATTTAAGAAAACCGAATCACGGTATGCTGGTCACAGCAGCAAATGAAATGGATATTAACCTCAATCAGTCATGGATGATCGGTGACAGCAGCCGTGACATTGATGCCGGCCTGCGGGCAGGATGCAAAACTATCCTGTTGGATAACCCTGCACACAAGAAAATATCTGAGCCTGATAGTCCGGAGCCGGATTACAAAGCTGTAAATATAACAGAGGCTGTAAATATCATAAAAAAATATGACCGAGCCGATTATGAAACAAAAAACCCAGTTCAATCAGTACCTGAAAGTCAAACTGAACTAAATTCGGCTGATAATCGAAATCAGGAACACCTCGAGCATACAACCACACAAGTGCAAACTGCCGGGCAAAATCTCTCCGGCGACAAAACCGAACATTTGCTTGGCCACATTCTTGACCACTTAAAAAGGACTCAACGTATGGATATGTTCGGTGAGTTTTCAATAATGAGATTGCTGGCAGGAGTCATACAGATTTTTGTCTTGTTTTGTCTTTTGATTAGCATCTGGTTTCTAATGAGTCCAGCCCAAAAATATAATCCTGTATTTATCTCGCTCGGGTTTGCTACAGTTCTGCAATTGATGGCGTTGACATTCTATATAATGCAGGGACGAAAATAAAACCGGCGGTGACATCTCCAAAACAAATGCAAAAAGAAAAGATTTTAGTCTGGCTTCCCTCTCCTATGGGTGATGCTATACTCTCCACACCAGCTTTGAGAGCGATACGCGGGAATTTCAAGGCAGAGGAAATATATTTTTTTGCCAAGCCGTCTGTCCGTGAAATTTTATCGCCAAACAACTTTAACGACCGGTGGCTGCCGCAGCAAAGTGAGAACCCGTTATCTATCGCGAAACAATTAAAAAAACATAAATTCTCATGTGCGATTCTCTTTAAGAATTCCTTTGCTTCAGCCCTGGCGGTCTTTTTAGCAGGGATACCAACACGTATCGGATATTCCCGCGAAGCAAGAAGCCTGTTCCTGACCGATAAGCTTTATCCGCCAAAACTGCCGTCAGGTAAATTTAAACCTGTTTCGATGGTTGATTATTACCTGGCTGTCGCTTCATGGATTGGTGCTGATACGACCGGACAAGACCTTGAATTGCTCATCGATTCGCAGGAAGAGGAAAACCTGAGACAGATACTTCCGGAAGTTGTTGATTCTGAAGGGCCAATTATTATTATTGTCCCCGGTGGTGCATTCGGGCCGAGCAAATGCTGGCTGAGTAAAAGGTATGCTCAAACAGCTGACCGGCTGATTGATAATTACAATGCCACGGTTATCATTTCAGTAGCACCTGTCGAGGCTGAGAAAAAAATTGCAGAAGAAATTGTCAAATTCAGCAAAAACAAACTTATCAACCTGGCAGAAAAACCAGTAAGCCTTGGCAGGTTAAAAGCACTTTTCTCCATGGCCGATCTGGTAATCAGCAACGATACCGGGCCGCGTCATATCGCAATTGCTTTAAAACGCAGGGTTATTACTTTGTTTGGCCCGAACAACCACGAGTGGACAGAGACCAACTATGAAAATGAAATTAAAATTATTGGCAATGCTCCATGCGCTCCCTGCGATAAGCCGGTATGCAAAAAGCCCGAACATCTGTGCATGAAGGCAATAACCGTAGAACAGCTCTGCCGGGCAGCTAAAAAGTTTTTGGACAACAGAATTGGAAACCCATCTCGAAATACAAAACAAGACTTTGCGGAAGTTTCAAAGTCGTTTCTTGTTGATACCGAATTTAAAAAAGCGTTTGAAGAATTGGGACTTTCCTCGATTGACAGCATTTTTACTTTTAATGCAGGTATAAGCCTTACGAAAAAAAATCTTGCAAAATACCGTCAGCGAGTGCAATTTGAAATAAAATCGCCTGAAATAACACTTTTTCTAAAACGGTACAATAATCCCCCCTTTCCGGTTCAAATCAAAAACTGGCTCAGCAGACGCAAAAGAATAAGTCTGGCAACTGCAGATTTTGAAACAGCAGCCAGTTTATCTCAGGCTGACATAAATACACCAAAAACAATCTCATACGGTGAACAATGGGGCAAAATTTTAGAGAAAAAAAGCTTTATAATCACCGAGAAAATACCCAATGCAGAATCTCTCGAAAGGAAACTGCCGGATTGTTTTACCACTCCGGAAACAACTGGAAACCTGAAGAAACGCAAAAATTTTATATGCCAATTAGCTGCATTTGTCAGAAAATTTCACGAAACAGGCTACCGACACCGTGATTTGTATCTTTGTCATATATTTTATAACGAAGGAAACAGTCAGTTTTACCTAATAGATTTGGCACGGGCATTTAAACCAAAAATATTTTCACAAAGATATAGAGTCAAAGACATCACCCAGTTACATTATTCGGCACCAAAACAATATTTTTCAAAAACAGCTCGTATACGCTTTTATCTTGAATATACAGGTCGTGATAGACTCACTGCTAAAGATAAGACTTTTATCGCTAAGGTAAAAAACAGGGCAAGGCGAATGGCCAGGCATGATATTAAACATGGCAGAAATGCACCCTTTGCAGGTTGTTAAGTTTGAAGGCAAATGACGATGAAGAAAAAGGTCGCAATTATAATCGAGCGGGCGAATATAATTCTTGGAGGTGCGGAACGCTCTGCTTTTGAGCTGTCGACGTCTTTGGCCGGGGCAGGATTTAAAGTGGATATACTGGCAGCTAAAGGCCGAACAGACAGCAAGAACATTCACCTGCTCTGCCGGGATACAGCCGGTAAACGTGTAAGTTTTGCGATTTTCGAAAAGGCATTAAGAAATCATCTCAAAGAAAACCATTATGATATAGTCCACAGCTTTGTCCCTTTTGATTTTGCGGATATCTATCAGCCCCGGGGCGGCAGTTACGCTGAAGCTATAATTCAAAACGCAGCAAGTTATCAAAACAAAATCGTTGCCTCTTACAAAAAACTTACGGCATTTGCCAATATTCGCAGGACAAGACTTTTAAAAGCCGAGAAAAAACTATGCAAAAATCCGGATGGGCCTGTCATTGTCGCACTGTCGCAATACGTTGCCAGGCAATTCAAAAAGCATTATAGCGTAAACGAAGAACAAATCGTGATAATTCGTAATGGCGTAAATACAAATAAACAAATCGACCGGTCAGATGCGGACAAACTTCGTTCGCAGATAATGATTCAATTAGGTTTAAAAGAAGCAGACGAGCCCGTGTTTTTGCTTTTTGTTGCAAATAATTTTAGATTAAAAGGACTATGCTGTTTGATAAAGGCAATGCAATTGGTGCAAAGTTATTCCACTCAAAAACCTGTTTACTTAATTGTTGCCGGCAGCGACAAATCATATAAATACCGTCATTTAGCGAAAAAATTAAGTGTAAATAACAAAATAATTTTTTTAGGCTCCGTCAGACATATTCAAAATGCGCTCTCGATAATCGATGTTGCGGTATTGCCAACCTTTTATGACCCGTCAAGCAGATATATACTCGAAGCGTTAGCTGTTGAAAAGCCGGTCATCACAACCAAATTCAACGGTGCAACGGATTTATTCGAAAACAACCGGCATGGCATTGTCATTGAATCGCCGGAAAATACCCAGGCGCTGGCAGATGCGATTGCTTATTTTGCAGACACAGAGAATATTCAAAAAGCCTCACAGGCTATTGCCGAAGATAACCTCAAGGCCCATGTCAGTACAGTAAGAGTTGTAAAAGAACTCAAAGCTCTTTACGAGCTGATACTTGAAAAACGGGGATAAGAATGAATTTTATAATTTTGATTACTTTCGCTTATCTATTAGGTTCGATTCCCTTTGGTGTTATCATAGCCAGGGCTCACGGTAAAAACCTGCGAAAAATCGGCTCTGGTAATATCGGTGCAACTAACTTATCGCGTGCGCTTGGAAAAAAATGGGGATACTTTTGTTTCTGCCTGGATGTATTTAAAGGGCTTGTGCCCATGCTTATAGGCGGTAAAATCGTGTCGTCACCTCCGGAGGTTTTAGGGCTTTTAATGTGGCTTCTTGTAGGTATTGCTGCTGTATTGGGACATATTTTCCCTTTATATTTGAAGTTCAAAGGCGGCAAAGGCGTAGCTGTCAGTTTCGGTGTAGCCCTTGGGCTCTGGCCTTACTATACAATCTGTGCCGGTGTTGCAATTCTGGTCTGGGTATTTTTCGTATTGATTTGGCGCTATATTTCACTCGGTTCAATCGCAGCCTCGATAGCTTTCCCGCTAATTTTAATTATTGCAATCGCACTGAAGGCAGAATGGAGTTTTGCAGAACTTTGGCCTTTACTTACCGCTGCAATTGCGATTCCCGTAATGGTCATAATACGACACAGGGAAAATATACAAAGAATAATAGCTGGTACGGAGAGTAAAGTTTTCAACAAATAGCCTAACTGGAATAGTCAAGATTTAAGGGCATTTCTAAAAATTCATCTTGGCCGGGGCAATTTCTGTATGTTTATCCACGCAATTTTATTGCGTGGGTTTTATCCCTTACCGATTAGCCCAGTCATCTTGCCTGTCCTGAGTTTATCGAAGGGATGACGGGGTTTGTCCATTTCGTTTAGCCGTCGCCGGAACGGTGACGCGTATATATTTACCCCAACGTTTCAGACTTTGATTCTCTATCTCTAAATCCGCAAAACTTGTGCCATAGGTATCTGCGTTGAATTTATTCTTCTTTTTTACCCTCTGCTGATGTTTCTGTGGTTGTCTCAATAGCAGCTTCGGCGCCTTCAGCTTCGGCTGCCTTTTCCTCAGCTGCTTTTCTACCTGCATGGCTTTTCCTATGTGCCACTTTCGACAATCCTAACAACGAATCACCTTCATGCCATTTTTCCTCGTCTTTTAGCAAATCTATACGTTCTGCCCTGCTCAGCACGTTTCTATGCCTTTCCAGAGCGCCTTTGATTTTTAATGACCTATCAATTGACATTTGTCGCAACTCCTAAAGTTTTAGCTATAATCGAAAAAGGGGATTTTACCACAGTGCAAATAAAAAATCAATCATCAAATTTCATTCCATACGCATCGTGGAAGGGTTTTTTCCCGAAAGTAGCGTATCCGGACGGCGGCTTGTAATTTGTCCCAAGCTTAACTATCCGCTGTAAGGCCTTATGGCCGTCGGTTCCGGGGGTTTGGGGATTCTGGTATTTTTCGGCTGTCAGCAGGTAATAAACACCGCCGATTTTGCGGATTTCGGTTTTTATACCACTTTTAGCAAAATACCATTTCACCGGTTCCAATTGAGCCTTTTCCGCCCAGGTCTGTATGACAATACGGTTTGAGCCTTTCGATTTTGCAGGTATAGCAGGTCTTTGGATTTTCGATAAGTTTTTGGCAGCAACTGGCGTTTTAGACCTGATTTTCGGCGAATTTACAGCATTAGATGCTTTTTGAGGCTGATTCGGCGATTCGTCCATTACGTTTTTATAGCTTATCTGGCCTAACCGGTAGAAAACCAGTGCAATAAACACAATCGCAAGTACGATTGCGATAGCAAGCTGATACGGAATTGAGATTTCGACCCTGCCGGCATTGAACTGAAACAGTCTTGGTTTTCGGGGCCATTTGAGCATACTTTCAGCGGGCATCCGGTGCGGAATTGGTGTTTCAGCGGCAGTCTGGGGTTCTTCGGTACTGCCGGCGGGTTTTAGCCGCTCTATAAGCTTAGTATAGCCGGATTTAGGCTTGTTTTTGCCGAAGACCTCATACAAAGATTTTCTGCCACGATTTCGTACCATAGCTAATGCCCTCAATTCAAATCATTCTTACAGTATTTGAGTCCGAATTTCAATGGTAAAAAGAGAATTATTTTGAAGGCCAGGTAAACGTTTAAGTGCATTTTTGAGCCAAAAAATATGGGACATACGAAAATTTTTTGAAAATAAGAATTTTCCGTGGCCGCTTTTTAGCCGATAGAACAGAAGTATACAGTGGAAGACTAAATTGAGACTTTGTTTTAAAGGAAATAAAGATGTCCAAAGCAAAAGACATAATGATAAGTGCAGTGATAAGCTGCAGGACAGATACACCGATATATGATGCGATACAGCTTTTGATTGAGAATAATATCACCGGGTTGCCGGTTGTGAATGAAGATATGACACTGGCAGGAATTATAACCGAAAAGGATGTTATGAAGCTTTTATACTATGATGGAGTAGATGACAACCCCAGCAGCGTCGAGAAATTCATGACGAAAGAAATTGTAAGCTTCGATGAGAATGAGAGCCTGATAGAAATATGTGACAGCTTTATCACAAACCATTTCCGCAGGGTACCAATTTTATCAAACGGCAAACTTGCCGGTATTATCAGCAAACGCGACATAATTAAGTATATTCTTCATCTAAAGCAGCAAAACAAGACGATAGCTGCTGTGTAAATTGTATATAGTATGTCGTATAAAAAATTCTTCGTCAGCACATAGGCAAACTTAAAGTGACACCACGTAGAACCCTTCAACTATGTTCAGGGCAGGCTCGTGGTGCTAAATATTTTTGGTTCCCGTGTCCCCCGCCAACATATTGCAGAAACAGGAAAGCACGGAATGACCCTGTGGTGAAATTAAACTTGAGTCTTTAGGTTTGAATCTGTAGTCTGTTTCGCAATGGATGACATACAGCGAAGATTAAAGTTAATTGATGAACAATTAGGCGGGGGCAGAGATTTTCATAAAAAAATTGTAACTACCACTCCCTTGCTGTTTTTGGCTATCGGTCTGATAGCGGGTATTATTTTACAGCAGAATTTGCATCTCGGAGTATGGTTTTGGTTCGTTTTGCTTGGGTTTTGCGCAATTGCAACAATTGCGTATCTCGTATCTCACATCTCGTATTTCGAAAAAAAAAGTAAACCCAACTTATGTGGCAGCTTATCTGGCGCTGATTTGTTTTATGTGTGCAGGCGGTGTTCGTCTGGCCGGCTTTTATAACCTAAAGTCGAATGATATAGCCAATCTTGCAGGGCAGGAGAGAACATTAGCAACTATTCGCGGAATAATAATTACTGAGCCTTATGTCAGAAAAACAGATAGATGGAAATTTGGCAAGTTCCAGTTCGGCGACCCAGCAAGCAGTTTTTATCTTAAGCTAAAAGAGGCAAAGTCTGTTGACGGGTGGGGAAAAGTCAGCGGCACAGTAAAGGTATATGTCGATGAGCCGGTGATGGATTTAAAGACTGGTGATTATGTGCAGATTGACTGCTGGCTCGGCAGGTTTAAGGGAGCGACTAATCCGGGGCAGTTTGACACAGCTAAATACTTAGCGAGAAAAAATATTCTTGTCGGTGCATCGGTTAAATCGAGAGAGGCTGTCAAAGTATTAAAAGATAGCGGCAAGGGTTTTTTTGCGAAATTAAGACAAAGCCTGCAAGAAAAGGCCCATCAGGCATTGGTTAATGACGGGTCATTGGAAGAGACAAGCGAGGGATTGCTTAAGGCGCTGCTGTTGGGTTATCGAGGGGATATCGACAGTGATACTTACGAGGCATTTCGCAGGACCGGGCTACTGCATTTTATAAGTCTCAGCGGGATGCATCTTGGTATTTTTGTTGGGATAGTGTGGTGGTTGTGCAAGACGGCTGGACTTTTGAAAAAATGGCGGGCAGCTGTTTGTATAATTGCTGTAATTATATTTTTGTTAATAGTTCCAACCCGGGCACCGACACTTCGAGCGGCGGTTATAAGTATCGTTTTTTGCGTTTCATTTTTCTTTCGCAGACATCCAAATTCCGTTAATACATTATCTTTAGCAGCAATAATTTTGCTTTTGGTCAGGCCAACGGGATTATTTGATGCCGGCTGGCAACTATCGTTTGCAGCTGTCCTCGGAATTTTGATTTTTACAGAGCGAATTCATTTCTTCTTATATGAAAAAATAACAGGTCATTTATGGAAATTGAATATACCTAAAACAAGTCTGTTTTTTCGTATGAGTTCCAAGCCGGGGCCATTTGTGTTAAATCTTTTTGCTATTGGCATTGCGGCATGGTTAGGCAGTGCCGGTGTTTTGCTGTATCATTTTTACACAATTAACCCTCTTACGAGTATCTGGACAGTTATAGTATTCCCGTTTATAGCTTTTATTTTAATTGTCGGATATTTGAAACTGGCTCTGGCATTGTTATTGCCGACTATAGCGATGTTTTTGGGGATGATTGTAAATGAGCTGTCTCGATTTTTAATTTGGATTGTAGATTTTTTGGCAAAGCTGGATGTTTCACAGATACTGATAGGTCATGTGCCATTGTGGTTAATTGTTTTCTATTATTGTTTTATTCTGGCTATCGTGTTTGTCAATTTTAGAAGACCAATTTTCAAAAAGGTGCTGTGTACGGTAATGGCTTTAGTGATAGTTGTATTTTTGACAGTTACAAAATATCAGAGGATATATCGTGATGACCTGGTTATGACAACTCTCGATGTTGGTCATGGTCAGGCGATAGTGGTTCAGCTTCCGGGCAAGGCAAATGTTCTGTTTGATGCAGGCTCTATCGGAGTCAGTGACGTTGGCAACAGGATTGTTCGTGGATTTCTGGATTATAGCGGCATAAACAGGCTGGACGCGATTTTTATAAGTCATGGAGATATAGACCATATAAACGGGATACCGGAGGTAGCTGAGCATTGTTCGGTTGGAGGCATTTATGCCGGCGAGACATTTTTCAAAAAGCCGGCTGGATATAATATAGAGGCCTTTTTGTGCAAGACGCTAAAGGAAACAGGATATGAAGTACAGAAATTAGATGATATACCGGATTTTGATAGTGATGCTGAAATAAAGATGCTTTGGCCGGTAGGGGAAATAGAAAAGGGCCTTGAATTAAGTGACAATGATAAATCATCCGTTTCGTTGCTCGAATATGCAGGTGTGCGGATACTTTTGACATCTGATATAGAAAAATATGCGCAAAAGCAAATTCAGCGATTATACCCTGAGCTTGAACCTGCGGTTGTGGTTGTTCCTCATCACGGTTCGGTAAATACCTTAAAGCCTGATTTCCTTGAAAGACTCGATGCGAATATTTTGATATGCAGTTGCGGCAGGCGGAGTTTTAAAAAGCTGGGGGAACAGAGAATTGATAGTAAAAAACAGTTTTTTACATATCGAGATGGTGCAATTACGGTTAGTATTGACAAAAGCGGTAAGATTAAGACGAGTAAATTTAGAATTAAGGAAACAGGATTATGAAAATTGGTGGTAAGGTTTTAAAGTCTGCATATTTAGTTTTGACAATCCTTATAGTGATAGTTTCTATTAGCTGTTCTATCACTACCTGTCCGGTTTCAGACAGTAAAGAGGTTAGGAACATAATATTTTGTATTGGCGATGGGATGGGTACGGCGCATGTGATGCTGGCGTGTGTAAAGAGCCGGGGAATAGACGGCAAGCTGAATATGGAACAGATGCCGGTAACAGGTTTGATGCGAACACATTCGGCAGATGCAGTAGTAACAGATTCAGCAGCGGCAGGGACAGCATTGGCGACAGGGGTAAAAACCAATAATGGCATGATTAGTATGGCACCTGACGGGACAAAGTTTGAAACGATACTCGAAGCAGCAAAGAAAAAAGGCTTGGCCACCGGTTTGGTTGCAACTTCCACGATAAGTCATGCGACACCGGCGTCATTCGGCTCTCATGTTACTTCACGTTATATGGAAGATAAAATTGCAGAGCAGTTAATTGGAAATGAGGTGACTGTTTTGTTTGGCGGCGGGCGGAAGTTTTTTCTGCCTAAGACAGACAAAAAAAGCAAACGCAGTGACAATCGAAACCTCATAGAAGAGGCTAAAAGGTCAGGATATTTGTATATTGAAACCGCAGAGCAGTTGAAGGCTGTTAAAGGTGGAAAAGTTCTCGGGTTATTTCAAGATGGGCCTTTAAGCACAGAACCGCCTGAGCCGAGTTTAGCTGAGCTTGCCAAAAAGGCGATTGAGGTTCTAAATTTGGAAGATAAAGGATTTTTCCTGATGGTTGAGGGCAGTCAGATTGACTGGGAGGCTCACAGTCATGACGCCGATGGTGTTGTCAAACAGACGCTCGAATTCGATAAGGCGGTTAAGGCAGTTATTGATTTTGCATTGAAAGACAGGCAAACATTGGTAGTTGTCACAGCCGACCACGAAACAGGTGGATTGACTATCATAGGGGGTGATTTTGAAGGCAAATTGGATTTGGGCTGGTCAACGGGCGGTCATTCGGGCGTGACTGTGCCTGTATATGCGTTCGGACCAAAAGCGGAAGAATTTAGTGGAGTGCAAGACAATACGGATATCCCAAAGAAATTTGCTGAATTATTAGGCATAAAGTCATTTCCCAAAAAGCTTGATTGAGCATGAGAGAAATAGAAATTAAAGTTGATGCGACATACGGAGTGAAAGTAAAGGTCGGTGACAAAGTCAGTAAAGGGCAGGAAGCAGGCAAAAACCCGTTTGCAAATGAGGTCGTAACTTGCCCTGTTTCGGGGGTTGTCAGGGAAATCCGATTTGAACCTGAAAATCACGAATTTGTTATTGTGCTAACAAACTGACACATCTATGTCATTTCATATGAACTACAATTTCTACTCGTCGGTTCTTAGCTTTTCCAATCTTAGTTGCATTTGAGACAACAGGTCTTGCCGCCCCACAGCCGACAGCCCTGATTTTATCCTCGGTCATACCTTGCATAGTTAAGTATCTTACAACCGATAACGCACGCTGAGAAGAAAGTTCCCAATTGTCTTTCCATTTTGATTTTTTGATTGGGTCAGAGTCGGTGTGGCCGACAACATCGATTTGTTTGCCTGCATATTTCCGCTGCAGGACAGATTGAATATGATTAAGCTCTGTACTTGTTTTCTTTTTCAGTATTGCTTTTCCTGAATCGAATAAAATTGCGTTGGACAGTGTTACAGTAATTGTTCCGGCGTATGGGTCGAAAGCAACATCATAACCTTCGCCGAAACCTGTGGCTTCGGCTGGTGACTGGTTACGTTCAGCGATTCGACTCTGGAGCTGCTCGATAGTCTGCTGGCTTTTAGTAACCTCTACAACAAGCTGACCTTTTTCTGCGCGTTCACGTTCGAGAAGTCCCTTGAGGTTTTGATGCTCGACATTTAAATTATTATATTTTTGCTTCCAGTTGGTACAACCTGACAGTAAAGTGACAGCTATCAGTGCAATCAATAATGCGATTTTCTTTGTATTGACAGAAGTCATTTGAAATCTCCTTAACTTATTAATTTTGTTTAACATCTTAACCGCAAAAGGAAAAAAAGTTAAGATAATTTAAAATTTTATCATGTAAGATAATAACAACAAACAAAGCCAATGACAAGAAGGGACCATAAGGAATTTGCCTTGTTTTTTTGAAAAACATTTGACCAGCTGCCCATGTAAGACCAAAAACAGGTGCAATAAAAAATGCAATGAAGACAAAAACAGGGCCGACAATTGCCCCTGCAGCACCCATCAGGTGTACATCACCGAGTCCCATAGCCTCTTTTCCAAAACCTAAAGTGCCCAGAATCCGCGTTGCCCAGACAATGCCGCAACCAATAAAGTAGCCCCATAGACTTCCCAGAAGACCTGAAATGACAGGTATTTGTGAAAAATGGACCCACCAGGAGCGTATTGCAGGGATTTTTTGCGTGATTAGCAAGGCAGCAATCGAAGAGATAATTATTGGCAGCAGGAAAAGCATCTCTTTACACATTTCCAGACGGTGATTAATTTCAGGCTTATCATCCGCACTTTGAAAGTCATTTGGGTTTACCGGTTGTGAACCGGTTTGATGAGAGATATCGTCAAATTCGTAACTTCTTTTTATTCGGCCTGTTGCTAACAAAATTAAAGAGATGACCATTCCTATACAAGCGCCAGCGGCGAGGGCTGCGGTTTGGGTTGAGGCGCTTGGCAGCAGGACATAGCCCTGAATAACTGCTTGGTCAATGATAAAGACGGCAAGGCTTGAAGCTATAAGACCGACAGCAGTAACAAACCAGCAAATAGATAATGGGATAATCCAAAGTTCCAGGTCGATAGCTGATGCGGCAATCAGTGCAGAGAATAAGATGATATGGATAAGATAAATGTACCAGCCGTTGTTTTTAAATAAAGAGATTCCGGAAATGATATTGGTCTGGAAATAAAGAATGAAAAGTCCGAGGAAAAGCAGGCCTGTGAGTAATTCGATAGTAAAATAACGAGGTGAGATGGGAGCTTTACAAAACCGGCATTTAGTACCGAGAACCAACCAGGAAATTAATGGGATATTGTCATAAAAGCGGATTTCTTTTCCGCAGGCAGGACAGGCTGATGGTGGAGTGACAATGGATTTGTCACGAGGCAAACGATAGATAACGACGTTCAGAAAGCTGCCGACACAACAGCCAAAGCTAAAGGTGAAAACATACCAAATCCAAACAGGTGTAATCAAAACGACTCCCTTGTTTATGATATTTACCTAATCAGCAGCAATTATTTTTTCTTTTTATTTACTATTGAAGCAACTTTCATTGGCAAGCCAAACAGACGAATAAATCCGGTTGCATCAGTAGAGTCATATTCGTCGCCCATAGTAAAACTTGCCAGGTTGTTTTGATATAAGCTGTTCGGGCTTTGGACACCAGCTAAGATACAATTACCCTTATACAATTTAAGACGCACGGTTCCAGTGACGTTTTGCTGGGTAGTATTTACAAAAGCATCAAGAGATTCACGCAAGCGGCAAAACCATTGGCCATAATAGACCAATTCAGCATATTTCAATGCAACCTGCTGCTTGTAGTGCATCGTTTCACGGTCGAGGGTCAAACTTTCAAGAGCTTTATGAGCTGTGACAAGTATAGTACCGCCCGGTGTCTCGTAGACCCCTCGCGATTTCATTCCCACAAGGCGATTTTCCACAATATCGATTTGCCCTATAGCGTGTTTTCCGCCGAGCAGATTCAAAGTTTCAATCAGTTTTACACCGTTTATTTTTTTGCCGTTCAGTTTTACAGGTATGCCCTGCTTGAAACCGATTTCGACGTAATCAGGCTTATCCGGTGTCTTTGATACCGGTTTAGATATTACAAAAAGACTGTCCTTTGGCTCGTTCCATGGGTCTTCGAGGTCTGCACCTTCGTGGCTGATATGCCAGAGGTTGCGGTCACGTGAGTATATTTTCTTTTTGCTCTGCTCGATTGGAATTTTATGTTTTTTGGCATAATCGACGGCAGCTTCGCGTGATGTGAGCGTAAAATTCGTATCCTTCCAGGGAGCTACAATTTTCAGCGACGGGTCAAGTGCCATGAAAGTCAGCTCGAAGCGTACCTGGTCGTTGCCCTTGCCGGTTGCACCATGAGCAACAGCTGTTGCACCCTCGGCATGAGCAATATCGACCTGATGTTTTGCAATTAAAGGTCGAGCGATACTTGTTCCGAGCAGGTAGCCGTTTTCATAGACTGCGCCGGCTTTTAGCATTGGCCAAAGGTAATCTTCGACGAATTCTTTCCGCAGGTCTTTTACGATACATTTGACCGCCCCGCTTTTGAGGGCTTTTTGTTTGATTCCCGATAATTCATCGCCCTGACCGAGTTCAGCTGCGAAGGCGATTACGTCATAGCCGTAAGTTTCCTTGAGCCAGGGCAGAATAACACTGGTATCAAGACCACCACTATATGCCAATACAACTTTTTTATTGGATTTAGCCATTTTTTACACCTTGATAAATTCCACTCAAAGCAGGATTATACAAATTATTCTTCAGATAGGCAATTAGAAAGGATATTTCTCATAAGATTTGGGTTTGCGTTGGTGTCGGTGAAGAGTTTGAACTGGGCGGCGGCCTGGCTGATGAACATTTCCAGACCACTAATGGTTTTTGCGCCTATTTCTTTGGCCTGTTTTAACAGCAATGTCTCTACCGGATTATAAACCGTATCGAAAACAGCCATATCTTTTTTCAAGCAACTTTTTGGCAGTGGTGTAACTTTAATATCCGGGTGCATACCAATACTTGTGCAGTTAATAAGTAGTTTAGCTTTGATATTCGGAAGTTCTTCAAGTGGTTTGAAGTTGCAATTGAATTTTTCAGCCAGTTTCCTGCCTTTTTCGACAGTGCGGTTATAGATGGTAACTTTTGCCTTTGATTCTGTCAGGCCTGCAACGACAGCTCTTGCGACACCACCGGCACCCATGACAGCAATGGGCATATCCTTTAGGTCTTGTCTTGTAATTTTAAGAGTAGAAGTAATTGCATCGAGAGCACCAGCGTAATCAGTGTTATAAGCACTGATTCGTCGCTCGTTAATAAGTAAGGTATTAGCGGCGCCGATTTTTTCAGCTAACGGTTCGATGTAGCCTTTATTTCCACGGGCAAAGTCGAGTACATTTTGCTTATGAGGGATGGTTACGCTGAAACCCTTAAAATGTAACCAGTCTCTTTCGAGAATATTTCGCATGAAGGCATTAAATTCATCTCGGCCACCTTCGATAAGCAGCGGCAGGTAGACTTTGTCAGCACCAATATCAGCAAAACAGGCATTGTGAATATTCGGGCTTAGGGAATGAGAGACGGGTGAGCCGATGATACCAGAAAGTTCGGTGTCGGAATTTATAGAATCGTAACGGTACAGATTTTTGAACTGGTTGATGGTTAATTGTCCCGGCGCGGTTGCAGTTTTGTCGTTGATACTGGCGAATGTTATAAAGGAGTTTAGTTTTTTTGCAATTATTCTGCTGATAAGACCGGCCTGCCCCATGCAGAAAGTAATTAAATCATCCTTTACCTTATGAAGCAAGTCGAAGACTTCGAAGCAGTCATTGATATGGTTGGCTGTGAAAACCAGTTTGGGTATCGCGGGCGGGTATGATTTTTTGATTTGGCTGTAAAGCTGCTCTAAATCATCGAATCTCGTTTTGAAATTGTGCGATGAAAGGATAAGCCTGCTTTTAGGGTTTTGTGAAAGAGCTTCAGTAATCGTTTTCCGGTTTTGGCCTGAGAAATTTTCGAATTCTAAATCGATAAAATCGGCACCGGATTTCAGGGCGGTTATAAGAACGTCAACTCGCAGCTGAGCGGGATATTCGATGGCACCGCCCTGCCGCTTGTCACGGCAGGTTACAATGACAGGCAGGTTTGCAGTTTTGGTTTCGGCGATTAATTTTTCTACTAAAGAGGTGCTGAGATTTTCGATAAAATCAGTACGTAATTCGAGCAGTTCAGCGCCGGCTTGCGTTGCGGTCTTGATTTGGCAGGCAGCTTCTTTTAAATCTTTAGCTGCAATTGGTACTGTCAGGTAAGTCATACATGAGAAACATATCAGCGATTTGAGCTAAAAGCAAGTGCAAAAACAACAAGACAGGATTACTTAATAATGGATGGAAAAGATGTTTTTTTCTTGCCTTTCGGATTATTTAGGATAGATTATCATAGATAAATTATTATTTGGAGATTTTGTGATGGTAGGTAAGAAAATACGAATGGAGAGGATAATAAACCGCGATTCTGGTAAAACGGTCATTATCCCGATGGATCATGGTGTAACGGTTGGGCCTATAGCTGGGTTAGAGAATATGCGTGATACAATCAGTAAGGTTGTAGCCGGCGGGGCCAATGCCATATTACTGCACAAGGGTATCGTTCGGGTTGGCCATCGAGGCGGCGGAAAAGATGTCGGTTTGATAGTGCATCTGTCGGGCGGTACGTCGCTGAGTCCTGACCCGAATGCAAAAGAGTTGGTCTGCACTGTCGAAGAGGCATTGAAACTCGGAGCTGATGCTGTCAGTGTGCATGTCAATTTAGGGGCTGAAACCGACAGGGATATGCTCGGTCAGCTTGGTTTTATCAGTGAACAGTGCCTGGAATGGCAGATGCCGCTTATCGCGATGATGTATACTCGCGGCTCTAAAATTAAAGACGAATATGATGTGAATAATGTCAAACATGCCGCCAGAGTTGGAGCTGAATTAGGAGCTGATATTGTAAAGGTTGTTTATACCGGCAGTGTGGAAAGTTTTGCCGGGGTGGTTGAGGGTTGTCCGGTTCCGGTTGTGATTGCCGGCGGTGAGAAGATGGACAGTGATAAAGATATCTTCGAGATGGTGGAAGCAGCGTTAAAGGCTGGAGCTGCTGGGATATCGATTGGCCGAAACGCTTTTCAGCATGAAAACCCGACAAAAATGGTAGAAGCCTTGAGTAAAATGGTACATAAAGGTGCAAGCGTAGACGAAGCAATTTCGATTTTACAATAGTAAAATGCTCGAAAAAATCAGCCACAGAGGACACAGAGAGCACAGAGAGCACAGAGGTAAAAGTCAAAATGATAAATCAAAATCCAAAGATATTTAAGACCTTGATTTTGACATTGGCTGGATGGGGTTTATTTACTACAAACGTTTGTGCCGAGCCAGAAATACCTGTTGACTGTAACAAAACTCAGGTAGTAATTATTGGCACGATTCATAAATTCCATTATGAATCACCCAAATACACACCAGAGGTGCTTAAAGGGATAATCTTAGACCTGAAACCGGATGTAATTTTGAATGAACTGCCGTTGAGCCAGGTTGATCCTAATGGCAGGCCTCTTCACAGAGAATATCTTCGTCATCCGGAAGGATGGGCAGCAGATACTGTGGCACAGCAACTCGGTATAAAGCAAATTCCATTTGATAGACCTGATAGACAAGAAAACTTTCGCAAGACTAAGTATTTTGAAAGACAAAGAAAAGCTAACGAATTGCGAAAGCAATGTGGTAAATGTCTCCTGCAAAATGAACCGAACTCACTAAATGTAAAAATAGCACAGCTTCAAGGATATGCAGGCCAAGCTGAAGCAAGCCTATTTAGAAATGCCGAACCAGAGGTTATAAACTCCGAAGCTCACGATTCTATAATCCGAATTAAAAAATCTCTCTGGTATGAAATAGTCCCTGAGATTTTACAAAAATACCCGGAATGTAAGGAACTCATTGAATCAGACCATTTTTTTCAAGACCAGTGGAATATCAGAAATCAAATAATGGCTGACAACATCGTCAAAGTTACAAAAGGACACCCGGGAAAACGGCTTGTGGTAATAACTGGTGCTACTCATCGATACATCCTTCGTGATATGTTAAAAAGCGAAGAACAGATTGATCTGAAAGAATACTGGGAGCTAATCAAATCATACCAAAATCAGCAAATAAACTAAAGCAAGTACAAATTCAAAAGGTAGAAAAATGAAGAAACTTTGGGTAAATGCAGACCCTTTTGATAAAGAGGTTGTGATATCTGCACTGGAAAGCGGGGCTGAAGCGGTTATTGTCGGTGAAGGTGACAGCAAAAAGGTGCGTGAACTTGGTAAAATAAAAACCGTTGAGCCGGCAGGCGATATCGTGCCCGGAAAAGACGTTGAATTTATAGATATCAATAGTAAGGCTGACGAAGAAAAGGCGGCTAATGTCCCTTTGGAAAAAATTATTGTATTGGCGATGCTTGACTGGACGATTATCCCGATTGAAAATCTTCTGGCAAAACGCGGTAAGAATATAATGGTGCAGGTGCAAACAAACCAGCAGGCGCGGTTGATGGTAGAGATACTGGAAAAAGGAGTCGACGGCGTTGTTCTGAATAACAGTGACGTAAATGAGATTAAAAAATGTGCTCAAATTGTTCAGGGAATAAGTGAGAAAGTTTCTCTTGTGACAGCTACAATAACAGGTACAAAGCAGCTTGGTATGGGTGACAGGGCATGTCTGGATACGTGCAGCCAGATGCATTTGGGTGAAGGGATACTTGTAGGTAATACAGCATCCGGTTTTTTTCTCGTACATTCGGAATCTATAGATAATCCCTACGTAGCAGCAAGGCCTTTTAGAGTAAATGCCGGAGCAATACATGCCTATACCCTGACACCGGGCGGCAAAACAAAATACTTATCAGATTTAAAATCCGGCGACGAAGTTTTGATAGTGGATTTCAAAGGCAAAAGTCAAACCGGATATCTTGGAAGAAACAAGATTGAGAAAAGGCCGATGATGCTGGTTGAAGCCCAGACGGAAGGAGCGCCGATAAGTCTGGTTTTACAAAATGCCGAGACGATTCGGCTGGTCAGCCCGGAAGGAAAGGCTATCTCGATAACAGAATTGAAGGCTGGCGACAAAGTGCTTGGGCATATTGAAAGCGGCGGCAGACATTTCGGGATGCAGGTTGAAGAGAGTTTAATCGAAAGGTAGAGCAATGGATTGGTCTGATGTATTAAGTATAATCCTGGCAGTTGTGTTTGGCACAGCGATTGGTTTGGAAAGGGAGATGAGAGGCAAGGCTGCCGGTCTTAGGACAAACGGCTTAATATGTCTTGGAGCGGCGCTATTTACTATAATCTCTCAGCAAATGGGGATAGCTTCCGACGCATCTATTACAAGGATAGCGGCTCAGATAGTAACAGGTGTAGGTTTTCTCGGTGCAGGTGCCATCATTCAGGACAGAGGCGGTGTGTACGGTTTGACAACAGCTGCGACGATATGGCTTGTAGCGAGTGTTGGAATGGCCTGCGGTGCCAGGATGTACCTTTTAGCATTTATATCAACTCTAATTGCAATCATTGTCCTTATTGGTCTTGTACGATTAGAGAATGTGATAAGTCTGTACAGGCAAAAGAAAGACCATGAAACGCCCGGCAGCGAACAGGATTGAAGTGGAGGGTGAGCAACTTTAAAATTAGGGCCAAAAGGCAGCAACAGCGACAATAAACCAGATTAAAATTCCAAGAATGAGTTTGCCTGTAATACCAATGAATTCCCCTATTCCAGCACCGATACCATAGCGAAATGTGACTTTCAATTCTTTGCCTCTTAACAATTCGATACCGAGGGCACTGGCAGCGGCACCGAGACAGGCACCGGTTAAGGTTCCGAAAAATGGTATGGGAATTATAAAAGTTCCAAGTACTGCCCCTGTAACAGCGCCTATGAGAGCGCCGATTGAAGCGAGCCATGAAGCCCCTGCTTTTTTTGCGCCGGTAACTGCTGCGAGAAATTCAACAAGTTCGCCAAGACAGGCAAGTACAGTTATTGTAATTAAGGTATAAATCGAAAACATGCCGCTGTCTTTTTGCCACCATGCTAACAGAAAAGTAGAGATGAGAATAAGCCAGTTGCCGGGTAAGCCGAAAATGACCAATGCCAGCCAGCAGATGTTAAGAAGTACGAGAGCTATCGCCCATAAATAAATCATAGCGGAATTTTAAGCTAAGTACCGTAAGTTGTCCATATCGTTTAACCAACAACTTTATGTTGCGGGTTTTGCCTGCCCCAATATTTAGATTTGGAAACAAATCTATAGGGGTTTCGCCCCACTGCCCGCACTGAACAAAATCAGTTGACTTTCCCACCAAGGCGGTTTAACCTAATAAAGTTACACGAGAAATACAAAAAAGAGTGAGAAATGAATATACAACAATTAAAAAAACTATGGGACAGTGAAAAAGAAGCATTCAAAAAAAAAGAGTTAGGCGCATTACAAAACTTTGTTAGAAAAGTTTTTGAATGTGTAGAACTTTTTAATCTTGAAGAGGGCAAGGAATCCATTGCGCCTCACAACCGCAAAAATGTTTTTATTCAGGAAGATACCGACAACAAAGAAAGAAAACGGCCGGATTTCGTTCTTTATCTTGAAATAGACCAGACTCAAATAAAAATTCCTGTCGAAGTTGAAAAACATGAAAATATAAAAGCAGGAAAAGAGCAAATAAAAGAATATAAGGAACCATATAATGCCGTTTATGCTATTTTGACAGATGGTTATGAATGGCGTTTTTATGATGGCGATACTGTCTGCAAAACATTAAAGTTAGATGAAATCCTTGATGAACCAGAAATATTTCAGACTTTCTGGAAAGAATATACCTTACCGGAAACTTACTATGTTTCATTCTTTGAAAGAATGGTATCTCAAAAAAGTCTGTTTGACAGAGAGGGATTAGAAGTAGAGCTGTACAGGGAGACATTTTTCGATGATATAACAGCTTTAATAAGAAATTTTAAATACAAACTTCGGCTGTCTCAATATTTTAATAAAGAAAAAGACCCTGATAAAGTTGCGACTGAAATATCTTATGCTTATGTTATTCAATATATTTTATATAAAACCTTAGTAGATAATGACTATGCTGATAAAAAAGACGAATTTCTGCAAAGATTTAAAGAAGTACATAAAAGTCTTAAAGCTAATGTATTCGGAGAGGTGCTGACACAAGCAACGCATATAGCAGAATATATATCTGAAAATCTATACAGGCCGTTTTCCGCAGAGCAAAAATATATTGAAGAAAGACTAAACGAAATAAAACGACAGACTAAAAAAAGTATATCGAATATATCAGCCTGGCTTGATATTTTTATCTTCATAAAAAAATATAATTTTGCAAGCGTCAGAAATGAGCTATTCGGATATATCTACGAAAACTATCTTAAAGAACTCTACCAGAACAAAAACAAAGGGCAGTATTTTACAGACCCGGCAGTTGTTGAGTTTATGCTTGATGAGATAGGTTATACCGCTGATGAAATCAAAAAGCGAATAAAAGAAAAACCTGATAATCCTGACATCTCAATCATTGACCCTGCCTGCGGAAGCGGTACATTTCTTTACAGTGCAGCCAAAAGAATCATAGATGCTGTTTACAAGGGAGAGGAAAACACCGCGAAACAAGCCGAAAATCTGATAAGCGAAAATATCTTCGGTCTTGATATCGAGGAATTCCCGCTCTATCTCGCAGAGATGGGAATACTGATGAAAATGCTGCCGTTGATTGTAAACGAAAAATATAACAACCCAGTGGAAAAGAAAATCAAACTTTTCAAAACAGATGACAGCATAGCGGAATTTCTTGATATAAAAGAATTTATAGAGGTAAAAAACAAAAAAGAAAAAGGATTCTCAGATATACATTTCGACTTTAAGTTCGAAGTGGAATCCAAGTTTATGCGGGATGAAGAAAATTTAACAGAGATGAAAGATAGTATGCGTCCGCCGAGACGGCGTTTTGACTTTGTTATAGGCAATCCGCCATATATTGGCTACAACGAGTGCTGTAAACAGAAGATTGATTTTACACAAAAGATTAAACAAAAAAAACTTTCAATGGCAAATGTATATGGAGTAAATCTAAATACCGTCCCTAACCGGATAAAGCCATATTCACCAAAACCAAACCTTTATGCGTTCTTTATAGCTCTTGGATTATCATTATTGAAAAAAAATAGTAGGATTTCTTACATTATACCTCAGACTATTTTAACAGCCAATGATTTGGATGTCCTGCGATACTATTTATCAAAATATACTACTATTGAAAAAATTGTTACATTTGCGGGAAAAATGTTTATAGGAAGAGGACTAAAACAAAAAAAGCCTGTTGCAACATCAAGTTTGATATTTGTAGTAAATAACACAAAATCAAAAAATGGCAAAACAGAAATCATAAACTACAAAGACACGCATATTGATAATTTTCAAGATTATTTTACTTATACAAAAAAAGCAAAGGGGGAAATACATCAACAGGATTTATACGATAATCTTGAAAACTGGAATTTCATCGGCAAGAATATAAAGGCTGTAAAGCTTTTGAGTGAATACACCATTAACTCTTTAAGTATTGATGAATTCAGATACAAGTTAAATGAAAATTGTGATTTGGTTTTTGATGGGGGAGTAAAGATAAGTCAAAGCCTTATTAGAAGCAGACAAGATAAAAATGACTTTGAAATTTTCGACTACAAAAAAAACAACTGGGAGCTATATAAACCAATAATTAGTAGCTCATTTTACTCAAAAAACGCCCCAATAGAGTTTATCCCCGGGTCTCAAAAGTTGAGAGCTTTTACAAAAAAACATAAAATAATATGGCGAACCAAGTTTAACAATAGATTTCAATATACAACAAGACAAATTTTGCTTGTAAACAATCAGTCTCTTATTGTTTCTTCTGATAGCAAAATTAATATTTTGTTTCTTTTCTCTTGTCTAAACAATGATGTAAACTTGTTGATTCTAAGAGAGAAACTTTTATTGCCCAATGAAACCAATTATTTGGTCCCAATTAAGGCTATCAAGCAATATGTCCGCATCCCCAAAATCACAAAAGAAAATCAGTTTGTCAAAGACGAGATTATCAAGTGTGCTGAGGAAATGCTTGATTTGGAAGATTGTCAATTGCAGGACTTTGTTGATTTTTCAAATATAACGAAACAGAAATTTGATAATGTTGAACTGTGTGGTAATAATCTGATATTAACTAAAAACAGCCAAACGTACAAAGCGCCTATCAAAAGCAAGAAAAATGTAGTTAAAGCTGTGCTTAAAGAAACTTTCGGCGAAAAAAGTCTTTTGCCCAGCGAAGTTTCATTGTCAGAATTAAAATATTTAATGGCTCTCGATAAGAATTTGCAGGAATCATTGAAAGATTATATCGATGATCTGGTTTTTGCGTTGTATTTTGATGTGCCGGTCAAAAAAATCGGTTTTAATCAGGCCGGTCAGATAAAGCAATTGTGTCGTCAAAACAAATTTTATGATTACATTCAAAAAGAGATACAGAAAAATATAAAAAAGAAGTCGAAAAAACAAACTAAAATGTAGTAGCCACTATTTAATCTTACAAACAGGCTCTTCTGTCTGTAAGGTATTGTTTAACATTTTCTCTCGGCTTCACACCGGCTGTCTTTACCAGCCGAAGTGCAAAGCTGAAAACTTTTCGCAGATGCCTGCATCGAGAAAAAGTTTAATGCTTTGAACTATAAGTCATTTTCGTAATGGCCGTGAAGCCAAATCCAATCCGTGGTTAATTTTTTTTTGTGCCTTAGGTATCAGCGTTTAGAAATTTTATTTTTCGAGGCACGAATCACGAGCAACTGTTAATATAAGGTCTGCCATCCTGAGTCCGCCTGTGGCGGGCGAAGGATCTCCGCAATTAAGAATTAAAAATTAAGAACTAAGAATTTGAAAAACTTGTCTGAACAGTTTTTCAATCGTTTGCGCAAGTGCTCATTTTGAGTTTGTCATTTTTGGTGCATTTCATATCATTTCGAGTACGTTTTATGTCAATTTATGCGAATTTTTGTAATTTTTTGTTACTTTTTGCGCGTCTTTTTCGACCAACTTGCGCGATTAATCGCGCCCAAATTCCCTATTCTACCTAAGTGCAATAATAAATAGTCAATAGAAGATAGTAAATGGTCAGTTAATCCTCATTATTATTCCAAAAATCAACAGAGCGATTTTGTCCTTGCAAAACCCCTCTTACGCCTTTATAGTGTTGGGTTTTATTGTGGGAGGTGTTTGCGCACAAATATCCTCAATAATTGTAAGTAAGGGTAGATACAGTGTTTGAGTCACTAACAGGAAAATTTAATTCGGTTTTCAAATCGCTGTCCGGTCGAGGCCGAATTACCGAAGCGAATATTTCCGACGCTATGCGTGATGTTCGCAAAGCTCTTTTGGAAGCTGACGTCAACTATCAGGTTGTCAAGCAGTTCTGTAAGGATGTAACGCAAGCTGCGATTGGCGCTGAAGTTATAAAAAGTCTGCACCCCAGCCAGGTGATGGTAAAAATCGTCACTGACGAGCTAACCAAGCTGATGGGGCCGGTAGATACGCAGATATATTTCGTCTCACCCGGCCCAACTGTAATCATGTTAGCCGGCCTGCAGGGCTGCGGTAAAACCACTACAGCAGCCAAGTTAGGTAAATATCTTGTTTCCAAAGGCAAGCGTCCCCTGCTGGTAGCAGACGACCTTCAAAGACCGGCAGCGATTGACCAGCTAAAGATTCTTGGCGAACAGCTTGAGATAGAGGTATATAGTGAAGAGAGCAAGAATGCTGTAAAGGTTGCCAAAAATGCCTTAAAGCACGCCAAAAACAACGGTTTCGATGTTATGGTGCTTGATACTGCCGGCCGGCTGCACATCGATGAAGAGATGATGGGCGAGATTGCAAATGTAGCTAAGGCTGTTAACCCGCATCAGATTTACCTTGTCTGTGATTCCATGACCGGCCAGGACGCAGTCAATTCTGCAAAAGAGTTTAACGAGCGTCTTGAACTTGACGGCGTGATATTGACTAAACTCGACGGTGACGCCAGAGGCGGAGCTGCTCTAAGTGTAAAGGCTGTAACGGGTAAGCCAATAAAATTTATCGGCGTCGGCGAAAAACTGGATAAGCTCGAAGAGTTTCATCCCGACCGAATGGCAGGCAGGATTTTGGGGATGGGTGACGTTGTCACCCTGGTCGAAAAGGCCCATGAGCAATTCGATGCAGAAGAAGCTGAGAAGCTTCAAAAGAAGATGGCCAAGGGCAGTTTCGGATTCGATGATTTCCTCAAGCAGATGCAGGCTATGAAAAACATGGGTGGGATGAAAGATATGCTAAAACTTCTGCCCGGGATGGGCGGTCAGCTTGATGAGCTGGAACTGGATGACGGTTCTCTGGTTCGTATCGAAGGCATTGTTCATTCGATGACGCTGGCGGAACGGCGCGGGCCTGAGATAATAGATTCATCAAGGCGCAGGCGAATCGCAACCGGTGCCGGTGTACAACCTAATGACGTTTCCGGATTAGTGAAGACATTCAAGCGAACCAGGGACATGATGAAGAGTTTTAGCGGAGGCAAATTAGGCGGACTCAAGAGTTTGCTTTCCGGCGGACTGAATATGGACACGTTAGGTGCAGCGATGTCAGCTGGCAGAAAAATAAAACAAAGGTCAAAACGAAAAAGAATTGTAAAGCGAAAAGGGAAAGTAAAACGACGCTAAACAGAAAAATAACAATAGAAGAATACCTTGAAGAATTAGCTCGGTTTGTAGATAATGATTACGGCAAGGCTATTCGAAACCAGTTTAAGGACAATAAAGGCAGTAGTGAACTGGCTATGCTTGCCTCTCCAAGTTTAGAGGAATTGGAGCAGTTGCAAAAGTCAGTAGCGATAATGACAACAAAAGAGAAGGAAAACGCAGATAGTTTAACCGATGAGCAGGTACAAAAAATCGCAGATGATGCCCGGATTGACCGTGGAGTTTTTGCGATTTTTATAAATGGTTTTGCTTTACGCTGTAAACGAGTTTCGTGATTTGCGTTGGGTAAATCATGGAAATTTATTATATTGAGTACGAAGGAGAAACGTTATGTCAGTAAAGATCCGAATGACACGAATAGGCAGGCGTCACAGGCCGTTTTTCAGAATCAATGCGATTGAGTCGCGGACACCACGTGACGGCAGAATTCTGGAAAAGTTAGGCCATTACGACCCAATAGCAAAAGATACTGAAAAGCAGGTCGTGCTCAATATCGAAAGAATTCAGTATTGGCTTGATAACGGAGCGATACCTTCTGATACGGTATCTGAACTGCTGATTAAGCATGGTGTTAAACATAAATATGCGGAAGAAAAAGCAATCAAACAGGCAAAGGCAAGAGCTCTCGCAAAAGCTAAAGGCAAACCGTTTACCAAGGCAGATAAGATAGTAATCGAAAAGGCAGCCAAGCAGGCAGAAGAAAAGGTCAAGGCAGAAACGGAAGCAAAGGCTAAAGCAGAGGAAGAAAAGGCCAAGATGAAAGAAGAAAAAGCCAAGGCGGAAGAGGCTAAACCGGAAGCTGATGCTGAGAAACCTAAAGCAGAGGAAACCAAACCTGAAGCTGAGGCTGAGAAACCTAAAGAAGAAGACAAGCCTGAAGAAAAGGCTGAAGCTAAAGAAGAATCAAGTGAAGAAAAAAGTGATGAGAGTTGATGTTCTTACGCTTTTTCCTGAGATGTTCGAATCACCGCTGAGTTACTCGATATTAAAGAGGGCCCAGGAAGCCGGTGTAGTAGAAATAGTCTTAACGAATATACGTGACTTCGCAAACAACCGTTATAAAAAGGTTGACGATAAACCATACGGCGGCGGGCCGGGCATGGTGATGATGCCGGGACCTGTTTTCGAGTGTTTTGAACATGTCGAAAAATTATCGTCTGAAAAGGGACGTATCATATTGCTGAGTCCTCAAGGTCGAAAATTTGACCAGGCAAAAGCAATTGAGCTTAGTAAAGAAAAACGGCTGATACTAATATCCGGCCGATATGAAGGTTTCGATGAGCGTATTCGGACAGGTCTTGAGGCTGAACAGGTATCGATAGGCGACTACGTATTGAGCGGCGGTGAGCTGGCGGCAATGGTGGTCATCGATGCCGTTGTGCGATTGCTCGAAGGTGCCCTGGGTGATGAAGACTCGTCCAAAGACGATTCCTTTAGTGAGGGGCTATTGGAATATCCGCAATATACTCGTCCGGAGGATTTTCGAGGTATGAAAGTACCTGATATTCTTTTGAGCGGTGACCACGGGAAAATCGCCAACTGGCGCCGTGAACAGGCGTTAGAGCGAACAAAGAAATGGAGGCCTGATTTACTAAAAAAAGATAAGTCTTGAAAAAGTGCTTGTTATCAGGTTCTAAATCAGTATAATGATGTGTTCTTTTAAACAGCCGGCGAGGCGATAGAGTAATAAATAAAATTGCAGGAGATGAACAAGTGAAAACAAAATTGTTAGATGCGGTCGAAAGCGATAGTTTGAAAAAAGAAGTGCCGCATTTCGAAATAGGTGATACGGTTGAGGTCAGTTGCAGAATCAAAGAAGGCAATAAAGTTCGTACGCAGACTTTTTCCGGTACGGTAATTGCCCGCAAAGGTCGCGGTGTCAATGAGACTTTTACAGTTCGCAGAGTAATAGGTAACGAAGGGGTAGAGCGAATATTCCCTCTTCACTCACCTAATGTCCTTGATGTTAAAGCGATTCGAAGCGGTAAGAGCAGGCGCGCCAAGCTTTACTTTCTCCGCAAGCGCACCGGCAAGTCTGTCCGGCTGGCACATCGTCACAGCGACCATACAGTTTCCAGATAGAACAGGATTGAAATTTGCTGTTTAAAAAACGCAAAATTCTTTCTGACCGTCAAACACTCGGCCGATGGGGAGAGAGTCGCTGTGAGAAGTTTCTAAAGAGAAAAGGCCTTAAGGTACTTACCCGTAATTTTTCCTGTAAAACCGGCGAGATTGATATTGTCATGGTCGACGTCGACAGGAGTATCGTTTTTGTCGAGGTGAAAAGCAGAGTTGGAGAAAATTTTGCCCCGGTAGAGGCTGTAATTACAAATTCAAAGAAAAACAAATTGATAAAAACCGCCCGCTATTTTATATCCACAAACAATTTAACTGACAGAGCCTTTCGGTTTGACGTTATTGTCCTGGTTCTTGACGAAGAAGAAAAAGAACAGATAAGACATTATGAAAACGCATTTGTGCCATAGCAGCAATGGAACTGATTGATACACATTGTCATTTAACATTTAAGCAGTTAGCAGGTGATATTGAAACTGTTTTGGAGCGCAGCAAAACAGCAGGGGTCACCGGCTGGGTCACTGTCGGTACGGATTTACTGCATAGCAGAAAATCCGTAGAGCTTGCAAACAGGTTTGAAAATATGTACGCCGCTGCAGGGATTCATCCGCACGATGCCAAAGATGTTACTGAAGATACTTTAAGTAAGTTAGAAAAACTATCGCAGAATGAAAAGGTTGTTGCGATTGGCGAGACGGGTCTGGATTTTCATTACAATTTTTCCCCGCCGGAAGTCCAAAAAAAAGTTTTTGTTCAACATCTGGGTCTTGCAGATAAACTTAACCTGCCGGTAATAGTGCATTGCCGTGAAGCCTTCGATGAGACGATGGAGATTTTAACTCAGCATAGCGGCAATATCAGGAAGCTGGTTTTTCATTGTTTTGACGGAAATGCAGAACAGGCAAGGATTGTTCTTGAACATGGTTTTTATATTTCCTTTACAGGGGTAGTGACATTTAAGAACGCAGAACAAACACGAGAAGCGGTCCGACAAGTACCGCTTGAGCGATTGATGGTTGAGACGGATTGTCCGTACATGTCACCGGAGCCTATGCGTAAACAAAAAGTTAATGAGCCAGCTTTGATGATTCATACTGCGAGGTTTTTGGCTAAACTAAAGGGCATTGATATCGAGGAATTTTCTGCTGCGATAAGCAAGACAAGCATGGAGTTTTTCGGAATCAGCAAAATAAAGTAGTTTCATTTCACTAAGTGTCCAAAGTTTGTGGAAATTGGCTTAATAGGGTAAAAAGTGTGGTTTTTATGGTCCAACTTGACTTTTTGCTAAATCCGCCTATACTTAAGTAGACACACCTATAAATTTAGTAAGTTATATCGGTATATAATCAGGCCGTGTGGTCGGCAGTTACAGGGCGTAAGGTATTACGCCCTTATATTATTAAGGGAA
This sequence comes from uncultured bacterium, assembly GCA_965372745.1. Taxonomy (GTDB): domain Bacteria; phylum Planctomycetota; class Phycisphaerae; order Sedimentisphaerales; family Anaerobacaceae; genus VRUG01. Next base: position 5,848 of record CBDVDM010000014.1, on the reverse strand, counting down.
TCAGCAGGTACCCGAATGGCAGGGATGTTTGATAACACAGTAGTCTATCAGGTTCAGCAGGCTAACGATATCGTTGATATTGTAAGTGAGCATGTGAACCTTGTTAAAAAGGGGCGAGAGATGGTCGGGCTATGCCCGTTTCATGAGGACCACCGGCCAAGCATGTACGTCAATGGTGTAAAGCAGATATTCAAATGCTTCGCCTGCGGCGCCGGCGGTGATGTTTTCAAGTTTGTACAGATGCGAGAGAACCTGACATTTCCGCAGGCCATAGAAAGATTAGCTGAACGAGCCGGCATAGCAATAAAGCCTTTAAAAACCACCGGCAAAACAAGGGACAAATCAAAAGAAATCGACCCGAACAGGTTAGCCAAAGCAAATGCGTGGGCTGCTGAACATTTTCAAAAGATTTTAGCTGACAAGCAAAAAGGGAAATCTGTCCGTGATTATATCGCACAACGACAGATAAATAATGAGAGTGTAAAAAAATGGCAGATTGGGCGGGCAGGTGCAGAGAATGAACTGGTTGGAGCAGCTCGCATGAAAAATGCCTCTATGGATACGCTGGCTAAGGCCGGCCTGGTGACAGCTCAAAACCAGGATAAATTTGTAAATCGCCTGATGTTTCCTATTACAGATGTAACAGGCAGGGTCATAGGATTCGGCGGTCGAACTTTAGACGGCAGCAGTGCCAAGTATCTGAATTCACCGACAACAGTTTTGTTTGACAAGAGTAATTGCCTGTACGGCATGGAACAGGCCCGCCATGAAATTGTTTCATCAGGCGTGGCAGTTGTGGTTGAGGGTTATACAGATTGCATAATGGCGCATCAGTTCGGGTGCAAAAACGTGGTTGCAACCTTAGGGACCAGTTTTACAACCGGACACGGACGGATATTGAAGCGATATGCGCAAAAAGTGGTATTGCTCTTCGATAATGATATAGCGGGACTCGAGGCAGCTAACAGGGCCTTGGAGGTTTGCCTGTCGCAACATATAGATATTAAGCTCGCATTTGTTTCGGAAGGGAAAGACCCGTGCGACTTTCTTTTGGCATCGGGCAAAGAGGCATTTAATAAGCTCGTAAAAGAGGCAACAGATGTATTTGAGTTCAAGTGGAAAAGATTAAAGGAAAAATTCAGCAGTGAAGAGGGATTTTCCGGTAAAAAAGCAGCGATAGAAGAGTTCCTGCAGACGATAGCCACGAGTCTTCATGCCGGCAATCTATCCGCGATAGACGGCGGGCTAATAGCTAATAGACTCTCGTCAATAATCGGCATAGAGACTAAAGAACTGAATAAAGAGTTAAGTAAAAGAATGGCCAGAACAGCAAGAGCCGCAAGCTATAATGTCGAAAACCAAAGTGCAGCGAGAGTGGCGTTAGGTGAAGGTTTGAACGCAAAAGCTCAACAGGAAATACTGGAAGTACTTCTAAATAAACCAAAGCTATTTGAAAACACAAAAGAAAAAATCAGTATAGGCGTTTTTGATGTACCTATATTGAGGCAAATAGCAGCTATATTGTTCGAAGCTTTAAAAAGTAAAAAGGCAATTTCGTTAGCAGAGATACTGGCTAAAGCTGAATCAGTGGAACTCGGCAATTATATAGTAGAATTAGCAGAAGCTGGAGAACAGAAAGACAATTTCGAGGCTCGTCTGGAAGGCGCTTTAAAGGTAATTGAACGAATCCAGTGGCAAAAGGACGAGAGCAACATCAAGACTGTAAAAGACCAAACACAGTATCTTCGTGAGATTTCTCAAAAGGCTGGAAAAAAGAACCAGCATAATGTGGGAATGATGTAGGTTACTCAAACTGACCATTCGGTCAGTTTGAGAATGCAAAAATCAAAAGTAATTTTAACGATCAGTAAATATTGTAAAGGCGCCAACTATGGCAAAAAAGAGGTTAAAAGCAAGCAAACCAAAGACATCTGAGAACAAGACCGGCCAGAAGCAAATAAAACAGAGCAAAACCGAGAGTGCTGAAGCACAGATACAAGCTCTTGTCGAAAAGGGGCGGAAAAAAGGGTATCTAACTTATGAGGAAATGAATGATGAGTTGCCAGAAGAGCTTGTAAGCCCATCCCGTCTTGACAGTATTCTTGCAACATTGGATGAAATCGGAGTCAACATAATTGATGAAGCTGATGTTCCGAAACATATACAAGAGAAAGAAGAAGACAAATTCGAGGTAATCGATGAAGATGCTGTAATTGTTAAGGGAAAGCAGCTCAAGAAAGATGATGAGATATTGGAAAGACAACTCGTTAGTGCTGAAAGCGCTCGACGGATTGATGACCCTATCCGTATGTATCTGACCCAGATGGGTGAGATACCGCTGCTGATAAGAAAAGAAGAGATTTCACTGGCACGAAAGATAGAACTGTCACGTATGGCGTTTAGAAGAAAAATGCTCGAAAGTTATTATTGTGCGAACAATTCTGTAGACATTCTGATGCAGGTACATGAAGGCACATTGTCGTTTGACCGGACAATGAAAATAAGTACAGCAGAGAACCTTGTAAGGTCGGTTATAAAGAAACGTCTGCTTGAAAATATTGACACTGTTACTAATTTGCAGAAACAAAACCAAACTCTATTCAAGAAGTTTCTTGAAACCGCAGATGGCTCAAATGACAAGACTTTATTAAAGCAGCTTTCACGTAACCGACGCAAGATTGCGACATTGCTGGAAGAGTTGAGCCTTCGAACAAGCAGAATACAACCTATCAAGAATAAACTGCACGGCATCAGCCAAAAAATGCATCAGTTAGAAAAAATCATCGGCGAAGGGGTGAATGGGGATTATACAATTGAAGACATTGAAGCGATACAACAGGAATTGACTGGCCTTCAGGATTTGGTAATGGAAACCCCAATCCAATTAGACAAGAGACTTAACGTCATCGACCGTATTTTCAAACAGTATGAGGAAACCAAACGTACACTATCAAGCGCAAATCTAAGGCTGGTAGTCTCAATTGCAAAGAAATATCGCAACCGCGGCCTGAGCTTTTTGGATATTATCCAGGAAGGCAATACCGGTTTGATGCGCGCAGTTGATAAATACGAATACCGACGAGGGTATAAATTCAGTACATACGCAACGTGGTGGATTCGCCAAGCAATTACACGGTCAATTGCAGACCATGCGAGGACAATTCGTATACCGGTGCATATGATAGAAACGATGAGCCGGTTACGAACAGCCAGCAAGACCCTGCTTCAAAAATTGGGTAGAGAGCCAACAGTTGAAGAGATAGCTACCGAAGCAAAAATGAGTGTGGACGAGACCAGAAGGGTTCTTAAGATATCGAAGCATCCAATAAGTCTTGACCGGCCTATAGGTGAAAGTGAAGACAGCTACTTTGGTGACTTTATCGAGGACAATGATATTGATTCGCCGGTGGCCTCGGCTACCCAGGAGATGCTCAAGGAAAGAATCGATTCTGTGCTGAAAACGCTTTCCTATCGTGAGCGAGAGATTATTAAACTGCGGTATGGTATCGGTGACGGCTATACCTATACGCTTGAAGAGGTCGGCAAGATCTTTAAGGTCACACGTGAACGTGTAAGACAGGTCGAAGCTAAAGCCATACGGAAGATGCAACACCCCGTGAGAGCACGCAAACTCGAAGGATTCTTAGACCACAAAAGCGTGTAAAGTCACTTGGGCAGATGGTTTGTAAAATTTTTCTCTTGAGGTTAGAAAATGAATTTAAGAAATCTGATGTCAAAAACCAATAACTGGCTGATATCTCGAAAGTTATTAAAGCCTAAAGATTATTCGCCTCCGCTGGATAATGAAGGTCTCATCGGCAGTGAAAGTGAGACAGAAACAGTTTCAGCAAAATCGACAGAGACAAAACCTCAAAGCAACGAAATCACGATAAAAACGGTGGAACCTGCAAACAAAAATCAGTCTCTTGAAAGGTTGCAGGCTGGTTTCGATGAATTAGTCGGACAATTGCAAGGCATTAACGAACATTTAGACCACCAGGTCTCTCAGCATGAGGATTTGACGTCGCGAATGGAAAAGCTGCCTGAATTGCTCGAAAGTTTTCCCTCTGTTGTTGAGAACCAAAGGCAATTAACAGAGAATCTGTTGGAACAGTTAAATACAAGTGCAACAAAAAATCGGCAATTTCTTGATGCAGTTGACAGGATTCCAAATGAGACTTCCAAGCAGACAGATGCCCTGGTTGATATTAATAATCAGCTGGCGGCATCGGCTAATACTGATGTTCAAATAGTTGACAACTTCAATAAATTCAATGAAACAATAGACAAATTGAACTCAAATACCGCCAACCAGACAGACAGTATTATGCAAATGAGTAAGACATTCGCTGCCAGTGACAGGTATCTCAAATATATCATCAGCAGACAGAATCGCCGTTTTATGTGGATGTTTATAACCGCTCTAAGTGTCTGTGTTATCGCAATTTTGATACTTACCGGAATAATTCTTTATTTAAGACAGTAAAATTCTCAAACTGACCGTTTCGCCAGAAACGGTCAGTTTGAGCGTCGCTCGTGAATTGTATCTCGTTAGTTGAAGCCGACTACGTCGGCAACTAAGTTTAATTTTTTATACAATAAGCAGTTAAGCAAGTTTTGTCCCGATTAAATCGGTCAGTTTGAGTCAAATTTCTATTTTTTCCTTGCAAGTAATCGCCTGTTTTGATAAAAGGTTTTTAGATAAGCTCTTTTACAAAATTATATTCTAACTGCTGGCCTCAAAGCATATAGCTTTGGGATAGCCAAAGGGAACGCGGTGAAAATCCGCGACGGTCGCGCCGCTGTGAGCGTCTGTTCCGATTGCTAAATCGGAAATCCAGGAGATGTTTTTCCACTGTTCGTATCTGGTTGCTTTTTGAAAATAAAAATAGCAGCCTGACAAATGGGAAGGAATCTTGAGGTAAGATGCAAGTCAGAAAACCTACCTGTAGTTAGTTCGCATATTTGGTGTTCTCGCGAAATAGGACCCGGTGCAGTTGGTAAATTAAAGGCAGGTATGTACCGCTTTTAATAAATCATGTAATTAGAGCCGCCGTTTCCATCGTGGGAACGGCGGCTTTTTTTATTGTTTTGGCCGGCCTCGCGTAAAAGGCTGGGAAAAAACGAAAGGAGGAAAATTTTAGCGTGTAGCGTGTGGTGTATAGTAAAAAAATTTGTAACTTTTTTGAATTAAAGGAGGAAATGAATAATGGCTTCGAAGAGAATGATGAAATTGATTTGTGTTATTGCTGTTTTAGCAATGGCAGGTGTTGCAAATGCCGCAATAATTGCTGATTTTGATGATTTAACTCTTGTCCCAGAGTCCTACTGGAACGGCTCAGATGGTTCAGGGGGATTTACCAGCGGAAATGCCTGGTTTAACAATAATTATGATTCCTATTATTACTCCTGGGATGGCTGGGCATATTCCAATATGACGGATACCACAACTCCAGGATTTGGCAATCAGTACAGTGCTATAACAGGCAGTGGGCAAAGTAGCAGTAACAATTACGGCGTATCGTATGTCAACAACTTTGCCGCCACGCTGCCAACAATGTCACTAACTGACACAACGGAGGGCTATTCTTTAGATGGCGCGTATTTCACCAATAGCACCTATACCGCTCTGTCTATGCTGAACGGCGATGCTTTCGCCAAGAAGTTCGGCGGCGCCAGCGGCAATGATGCTGACTGGTTCCTGCTGACTATTACCGGCTAAGATTCCGGTGGTGCTGCAACTGGCATGGTTGATTTCTATTTGGCTGATTACCGCTTTACAGACAATGACCTGGATTACATCGTGGAGACATGGGAATACGTTGATTTGACTTCGTTGGGAGCGGTA
>CBDVDM010000013.1:0-48695 GCA_965372745.1 uncultured bacterium | reverse complement strand
TTAACCACCGCGATTGATTGATGCTTTTCCGTCTCCAGCTTCGCTGCAAGTTCAAAGCCGGTCGCAAGGTGTTTATGAGCTGCCTCTAAAAATTGCTCGGTATATTGAGCGCTGGCACTTTCCTCCTCGGTTACCGAACGCGATAAAAACAACGTGCTGATTTTTGCTGTCGATGTCAGGTCACTGGCTGTTACCAATTCCCTCACGCATTTGGCCACATACTCATCGATTATCTCGAAATCTTCGCTGCCCAGCACTTCCTTGCTGCGAACTCTATCAATTTCCCACGTATCAGCCGCATGTAAATCCGTTGTAACTGTCAAACTCAAAACTACAATCGATGTGAAAAAAAACATACGCCATTTTTTCATATTACAAACACCTCAAAAACTATTTTTAATGCTTAGACCTGCGTTTCGTACTCTTGAGGGTAACTTTACGCCCATTTTATGTCAAGCTATTTGTCTGATAACTGCTACTTCATACCAATTCCACTTAAAAATTGCGACCTAATCCGAGGTAACTTGTTTTACAAAAATTAGTTACGACCGTTAGACGCGAATTTTATTACCATAAAGGGTATCAGGTATTTGCTGTTGCTAAAATTAAGGGTATCTGTAAAAATATGGCAAAAATAATTTTAATATACCGCTGTCAGTTTGCAAAAAGCTGCAAAATGTCTTATACGTATACTATACAGAAAATTCTGAAAGGTAGCAAAATGGCCAGGTATCTTACCGTTTTTATAACTGCGACAATCATAATGCTTTTCGCTGCCGGCTGTGTGGAAAATACAGCCGAACAGGTTAAAACCGAGGAAAATGAACCTGTTATTGCTATACGTGATGACATTAAAGCTACAATCTCTATATCTAAAAAGCCAGAAACAAAACCGAATCCAACTGCTGCTCTCTACAAAAAATACGCTGTGCTGCTAAACGAATTCGTCGATGACGAAGGTATGGTCGATTACAACAGCCTCAGAAGAAACCGCGATAACATAAAGGATATTCTGAATCTATATGCCAAATTCGACCCAAACAAATTCAATGCCATGACAAAAAAGGACAAAATCGCTTTTTGGCTCAACGCATATAACATTCAAATGCTGAATGTTATCACCAGAAACTATCCGATTGAGTCCACAAGAATCATGCGCATCATCTGGCCGCCGACCAGCATCAGGCACATCGACGGGATATGGCAGACCAGGTTCATCGTAATGGACGAAGAATTTACTTTAAATGAAGTCGAACAAAGGTTCTTCGGCAAAGAATTTAATGAACCGCGAGTCTTTCTGGCCTTGACACATGCCAGCCGCTCAAGCCCGCCGCTAAACAGCGAGCCGTATTACGGTGAAAAACTGTACCGCCAACTCGATGACCAGGCAAAAAAGTTCCTGTCCGGCGAAAAGGCTTTTCGGATTGACAAAGATAAAGCCTCGGTTGCTCTCTCTGCCATTTTTCAACCGACATGGCACGGTAAATACTTCACAGATAAATACGGCACAGATAAAAAATTTAAAAGTTATGAGCCTGTTCAGCGAGCGGTGCTTAATTTCGTCTCCGGATACATCCCTCAAGGCGATGTAAACTACCTTGAGCTGGAAAGCTATGAAGTAAAATTTATAAGATACGACTGGAGACTAAACGATCACTCAGCAACGAACTGAATGCCGTAATAAACCTGGGCAAAAGTCATGCAAACTACTCTTAATTAAGGACAAATAACAAATGGCAAAAAAACGCATTCATAGCTTCCACCATCATAATACCGCTGAGACTTATTTATTCACAAGCGAATCAGTAACTATGGGGCACCCGGATAAGGTGGCTGACGGCATATCAGATGCGATTCTTGATGCAATGCTCGCACAGGACCCGAAAAGCAGGGTGGCCTGCGAAACAATGGTAACTACCGGCGTGGCAATTATTGCAGGTGAAATCACTACAAAAGCCATTGTCGACATCCCCAGCGTAGTGCGTGATACGATTAAGAAAATCGGTTACACCGACCCAGCTATAGGCTTCGACTATAAAAACTGTGCTGTAATGGTAAACCTTGACAAGCAAAGCCCTGATATTTCGCAAGGCGTTACCGAAGGTGCCGGCCTGCACAAAGAACAGGGCGCAGGCGATCAGGGACTGATGTTTGGCTTTGCATGTAAGGAGACCTCAGTTCTTATGCCTATGCCGATTCATCTCGCCCATTCAGTTACTACAAGACTGGAAAAAATGAGACAAAATAAAAAGCTGCCCTGGTTGCGCCCGGACGGTAAAAGCCAGGTCACCATCGAATACCATAACAAGAAGCCGAAAAGAATTCATACCGTCGTCGTAGCAACTCAGCACGACCCGTCTATTAAGTACAGCAAGCTGAGGAAAGAGATTATTGAAAAGGTTATTCTGCCTGTCCTGCCCAAAAAACTTGTCGATAAGAACACCATCTATCATGTCAACCCTACCGGCAAATTCGTAATTGGCGGCCCTCACGGTGATTGCGGCCTGACCGGCCGAAAAATCATCGTTGATACTTACGGCGGTCGCGGCAGTCACGGCGGCGGAGCCTTTAGCGGCAAGGACCCCTCAAAGGTCGACCGCACCGCAAGTTATATGGCAAGATACATCGCAAAAAATATAGTCGCTGCCGATCTTGCCGACGCATGTGAGATTCAACTGTCCTATGCTATCGGTGTTGCCGAACCTATCTCTGTTCTGGTTGACACCGAGGGCACTGCAAGAATTAGCGAGGACAAATTAAGTAACATTGTAAGAAAGCTGTTCCCTCTGACCCCGAAGAGGATGATTAACCATTTGAAGCTTGCCCGACCGATTTTCGCCGACACCTCTCACGGCGGCCATTTCGGAAGAAAGGGAGCGGGCTTTACCTGGGAAGAAACAGATATGGTTGACAAGCTGCGTAAAGCTGCAGGCCTAAAACCAAAAAAGAAATAAAAAAATCGTTTAGCCCTGCTGCTTGCGGCAGGGGTCGTCGTTATATTTAGCACCACGTTTCACGTGGTGTTTCATTCCTTGCCGTTTAGCACCCTGCTGGAGCGCAGCGGAAGTCCCGATTCATCGGGATGGTGGGTGTTTGCCTGCTCCCACGTTGAGATTTATCTTATAAATCTATGGGGGTCATTCCGTGCTTGACACGAAATCCATTTTGTTTAGCCCTGCTGCTCGCGGCAGGGTTCGTCGTTATATTTAGCACCACGTTTCACGTGGTGTTTCATTCCTTACCGTTTAGCACCCTGCTGGAGCGCAGCGGAAGTCCCGATTCATCGGGATGGTGGGTGTTTGCTTGCTCCCACGTTGAGATTTATCTTATAAATCTATGGGGGTCATTCCTGTGAAAACAGGAATCCATTTTTCCTTTGACGGCAAGTGCGAGGTGGATAGAGTTTAGACACGGATTAACACTGATTTACACAGATTTGATATTATATGGCCGAACACCTTTAATTCCCCCTTAATTTTGTTCTTTAAGGTGCTAAACGTTATATTTTGATTTGACGAATTCGAAAACTTTGGGTAATCTATCAAGATCAAAGAGCAAGCTGTAAGAAGTTGAGGATACAAATGGATGTACCTGATATATGCAAACCCTGGCGTGAGAAGATGGAATCTGAAAATAATCAAGATAAGAGGATTTTAGAAAATCTTCGTAAGGATAATTGCATAAAATCCGAAATTAGTAACGAATTTTTTAAACGCCTAGTAGCCAAAGGAAATCCATGTAGCCCCGAAGATGCCAAAAACACAGCTATTGATATAGTTAAGGCTGATCCTGATAGATTTGTATGCCAAGGGGGAAAAATTCCCAGTAATTCGTTTAATACGCTTTTTAGATTAGAGGATGTAAAAAAATTGGGAAAACTTCTTCCTGATGAGCATTTACGCAATTTTGGCATAAGGGATCGGAAAACACTCAACTCTAAAGAGCTTCCTGACGATGAATTAAGTATTATTGTGCATATGTATAAGGGAACACTGGACTTAGGCAGCAGGGACAGACTTGATATTGTATGGGTTGCCGATAGTGAAAAATCTGACCAAATTGGTTTAAGAGAGCTGGTTGACAGGTTGGGATTAGCTCATCTGGAAAAGGAGAAGCGTTGCCTTAAAATTGTGTATAAACGGGATAAAGCGGAAAAAAACTTGCATTTACCTCGTTCTTTTGATGGAATAGCTGATGGTCAATTTGAAGTGGTTGAGGATTGTAACGCAGAGACTGGTAAGACTTTACCCTTGAAATTGCCCCCTGAACAAGGTTTACCAGAAGCCGTACATAGAGGGTGTAGGGTAGAGCAGGAAATATTTGAGGTGGAGCCAATAAAGTGATTTCAGTCGAACGAGCATTGAATTCTATCCGTGGAAAGAGCGTAGAAGATGTACGTGAATTTGCTCGTAACCGAATTTTAGGTACGGATATAGCATCCTTTGGAAGTGGACACTCAACCGAACCCAGCGAAGACGTAGTAATTCAGCTACTTGTAAATCCCGAACTTGACGCAGAAAAAAGGAAAGCAGTAGTAGAAGGATGGATGGATATATATCGAGAAGTAAGAAAATGGTTATTAGATGGTATTGATTACATTGAAGATATTGGAAAATGGAAAGATGTAGTTGTAAATCTGTGTAGAGTTGTTGATATTGCAGAACCGCCAGAATTTAAAAAATATGTAAAGCGACTCATAACCGAGCTACTTGACGAAGAATCCTGTCCGGGAGAACTACTGGGCGCTGCAGTAAAAGCATATATGGCATATGCGCAGGATAAGAAAAGCATCCGGTTTTGGGAGGATGAAATTCTGACAAATAAAGTTGTTGCGGCCTATGGCTTCAATGCGTTACTTGACATCGATGCGGGACATTCTCGCATTGAAGAACATCTTTGTGAATTATGGCGTTTACAGGTGAAAGAGAATTGGCCGGTAAATACAGCGTTTCTGCTGCGCCGAGCAGCCAGAGTAAGAAATGAAACAGCTTTAATATACAGAGTGCTTCTGAAGTTAAAAAATAAAGAATATTCTTTGTGGGAAAAAATTGAGGAAGAACTAAACCAACCCTGGAGCCAACAATGGTTAGAAAAGTTAAAGGGGTTAGAGCAATCATTGAGTCCAAAAGCTTCCCGAAAAGTTTTTAAAGAAGAAATTATTCCCCCAATCAAGAAACGAAGACAAGAATACTTGATTTTACCAAAAGTAGACTTCGAACATGGAATTGCTGATGACGATCGGTCATATTTGGGTTATGTAAAAATACAATCCGGACTGTTTCATACCGATTGGGTTTATAGTATCGAAAGATTAATCCAAAAACTGAGGAGCAAGGAAAAAATCAAGTCAGTGGATTTTGAGAAAGAGCCTAAGGAGATTGAATATGTCTAAGAAGTTGGATGAATTAAAGACAGGCATAAAAGGTTTAGACGATGACTTGCGGGAGTTGTTTGCCATATGCGGGGACAAAAAAAAGCTTGATGCGATAAAACAAGCTATTGCTGATAAGGATATCTCAAGTGAGGATTTTGAGGAAATTGTCCCTAAAACATTGATAACATTTTCAGTTTTTTTTAATGGTCCTCAATTTATATTTTTGTTAGATGAAATTAACAAAGAGGCTGTTGGTTTAGTTAAAAAGGCCAAATCGCTTATTGAGAAACATTTTGGCAACTTGCTTGAGAATGAAAATGCCAAATCAATGTTAAAGAAGAAAATGACAGAGAAGCAACAAGATGATAGTGAATCTCTTGCTGATGAAGCTATTCGTGGTATTGAACATTATTTGATATGGGAGGATGAACCACCAGAACTTACACCGGCAGTTCGCATGGCTTTTGGAAACGAAAAAAGGAAAATTCTGTTAAATACAAGATTAGATTGGGAAGACCTTAGCTTTCTTTTGAAAAGTTTATCAGAAATCTTTGTTGAATTGCTTGAAAAAGGAAAATCACTTGCTGAATTGGGACAACTTGATTTGTCTGATTCCCAAAAAGTTGTAAAGAATATTGAAAAAACTTTAGAAAATCTACAGAAGATGAAAGAGATTATGCCTGTATACAAAGCGAAGACTGAAACTGATAGCAACAAGCAATCAGTAGAAAACTCATCAAATTGAAAAACACTATTATTCTTAAGTGTAATAGTCACTACTTAACCTGACAAACAATCTCTCCTCTGCGGCCATTTTTTTTTACTCTTTTCTTTGTGCCTTAGAGTCTTGGTGGCGGAAATCAATCATTTGCGCAAGTGCTTTTTTCGAGTTTGTCATTTTTGGGTCATTTCACGTCATTTTGAGTGTGTTTTATGTCAATTTGTGCGAATTTTTGTAATTTTTTGTTACTTTTTGCGCGCCTTTTTCGGCAACTTGCGCGAACAATCGCACCCAAACCCCCTATCCCCCCTAACCACAATAGTAAATAGCCAATAGAAAATAGTAAATGGTAAATACTAAATGACCGGTTAATCCCATACTACAATACGACATACCAAATACTCCACAGTCATAGGGACTCCTTACGGAGGACACCTAACGGCGGAGACACAATTTTTTATTTGCAATTATCAGCTTATGGTATTAGATTTTAGATTCCTGTTTATTTGCGGGATGATATTAATGGCTGATAGTGAAAACAAAAATGAAAACGGCGAAAAGCAGGCTGTTAAGCCTGAAATCAGTGATTTTATCGCTTCATTAAGCGAAGAATCAAGAATGCTTGTAGTCTTGAAGCGTCAGCTTTACGGCGGCGATTGGGAGCCTATGCTCGATGACCTGAAAAACCGGCTTGACGGCAGGCCTTATATCTTCAAGCTGGCAAACAGGATACACGATGATGTCGAGCGAATTGAAGAAATGCAGCAGTTCGAACAGCTGCACAAAATCGACCTGGCAGATTATGTGAAAATGCCGTAAAAACAGGAGTCGGAAAGATGGGTTTTTTGTTTTCCTGCAGCAGGCTCGTAATGATATAACTGCTTTGAACTTAAAAACTTAGAACTAAAAATTTAGTTCTTAAAACTTAAAACTAATATTGTGGGGATGTGGTGTTAAAAAATTGAGGGCAGTTCAGATGGTCAACGCTTTAAGAATTTCAATGATTTTGGCAGTTGTGGTATTGTTTTTTTCCGGTTGCAGCGTCGAAAAAGTCAAAACTCAGGGGCAAATCGACTGGCTCGTATCCGAAGAGCAGGTAAAGAACATTGAACTGAAAATCGTCTGGCAGAACAAGTTTCCGTTCGACGAAACCGACCAGCTAAAGCAATTAGAGGTTGTCGGCGGTAGAATCTACGGGTTCAGCCGAAGTAATTATCTTGTCGGTTTGAATCGCGAAAACGGCAGCGCAGTGTTTATCCGGAATGTGGCACCGCCGGGACTGCCTATTTATGGATTGGCTGAGTATGGCGGAATGCTTTATTCGGTGGTTGGCAATCAGCTTGTGGAGTTGAATCCTGACAGCGGTGCCGAAATTTCCAGCGAACGGCTTAACTTCAGCGGAACATGCGCACCAGCAGCTCGCAATTCAAGTCATTACTTCATAGCCGGCAGAGATAAGCGGCTTCACGCATTACGAGCCGATGATAAGGTTCAGATTTATGAGGTGGCGGCACAAAGTGACACTGAGATAACCTCGATAGTGGTAACGTGTGAGGATTTGCCGGTATTTTCAAGCAAAGTCGGCGAGGTGGTGTGCATCAGTTCCGACGGCAGGAATGTGAGATGGCAGTTCCAGGCCGGCGGTGGAATCGTCGGTAAGCTCGCATGGGATAAAGATTCGCTGTATTTTGCCAGCGATGATACGAAGGTTTATAAAATAAGCAGCGACAAAGGTAAACTGCTGTGGATGTATCGAACGGAAGGTATTCCTGACCGCGGGCCTCGAGTGACAAAACAAGTGGTTTATCAATATGTACGCGGTAAGGGACTTGTCGCAATAGATAAAAATACAGGCGACGAGATTTGGATACTAACAAACGGAATTGATTTGCTGGCAGAGGACGAAGACAAGGCTTATATACTTGCTGACGGCGGACAGGTAATCCTGATGGACAACAGCAAGGGCAAACAATTAGGGGCAGTGACAATCGATGGGGCCTCAATGTATGCGGTGAATTCTACTGACTCGAAGATTTACGTTGCAGACGGAGAAGGGCGAATCGCATGTCTTATGCCGAAGTATTAGGCATAGCCGATTGGATGGGCAATAGAAAAAATTTAAGGAGAAAGGAAGGAAAGAGATTTAAATGGATGTAAAGATTAAAACGGCACTGGTTAGTGTATCGGATAAAACAGGAGTTGTTGAGTTTGCCGAAGAACTTGGCAAAATGGGAGTGAAGATAATAAGTACCGGCGGAACAGCGAAAAAATTAGCTCAAGCCGGCATTGAGGTTATTGGAATTGAGAGCGTAACCGGGTTCCCCGAAATGATGGACGGCAGGGTCAAGACTCTTCATCCGCGAATACACGGCGGACTTCTTGGGCTGCGCGACAAGGACAGTCATCTGCAGGCGATGAAAGATAACGAGATTGAGCCGATAGACCTTGTTTGCGTGAATTTATATCCATTCGAAGCAACAATAGCAAAACCAGATTGCAGTCTGGAAGATGCGATTGAGAATATTGATATCGGCGGTCCGAGTATGCTGCGCTCGGCAGCGAAGAACAATAAATTCGTGACGGTGGTGACGAGCCCTGAGCAATACGAGAAGGTTATCGCTGAGATGAAGGAAAACAAAGGAGCTCTCAGCTGTCAATTGCGGAGCGATTTGGCAAGAGTGGCATTCGGTTTGACGGCTTCGTACGATGCGGCAATATCGCGGTATCTCAATAAACAGGCAGGCGCAGCCTATCCTGAAAGAGTTTCAATTGCACTTACCAAAGAGACGTCACTTCGTTACGGTGAAAATCCGCATCAGGATGCGGCATTTTACAGGCTGACAGCCAGCGGTGAGACCTCGGCCAGCGGCGCCAGGCTTTTGGAGGGCGGCAAGGAAATCAGCTTTAATAATCTGCTTGATACGAATGCTGCTTTCGAATTAGTGAAGGAATTTGAAGAACCGGCGGCGGTGGTAGTCAAGCATCTGAACCCATGCGGATGTGCGATTGATGAAGATATCTGTGAGGCCTATCGCAAGGCCTATGAAGGTGATGTTGTAAGTGCGTTCGGCTGTATCGTGGCGTTGAATCGCAGGATAGATACGAAACTTGCACAGACGATAATGGAATCTTACAGCAGGTTCGGAAAGGCAATGGGGGCGAGCGGGTTCTTTGCCGAGGTGATAATCGCTCCGCAATTCGATGATAAAGCGGTCGATATTATCAGGACGGAAAAGGCGTGGGGCGCGAGAGTGAGATTGCTGGAGACCGGGCCTGTCGATAGAGAAAAGATTGACCGCAATGAGTTCGATGCGCGCTGCATTATAGGCGGGATGCTTTTGCAGGGCAGGGACCTTGTTGCGTGGGAGCCGGAAAACCTGACATATCCTACAAAGGCAAAGCCGACAGATAAACAGTTAGAGGATTTGAGAATTGCATGGATTGCGGCAAAGCATGTAAAGAGTAATACGATTGTATTAGCCAAAAACAGAAGGATTCTGGGTGTCGGGGCAGGTCAGATGAATCGTATTGAGTCAGGCTTGATTGCATTTAAAAATGCAGGCGACGAATCAAAAGGCTGCGTGATGGCATCGGATGCGTTCTTCCCGTTCCCGGATAATGTTGATAATGCAGCTGAAGCCGGAGTGGCATGTATTGTTCAGCCCGGCGGTTCGAATAAGGACGGCGAGGTAATCGCATGTGCGGACAAACACGGCATAGCTATGGTATTTACCGGCAAGAGACACTTCAAGCATTAGTTCGTAGTGTGTATAACGTATAACGTTTTTAGAATTGAAAAAGCATGTTTTTATGTCGGGCTTTTTTGTTCATTATACAGGCTATAAGGTCTACACTCCCTTTTAAAGGCGTTTTGACTTTACTTTTGGTGTTTTTTGAGGTATAATATATACTCAAACTGAGAGATTTAGGCTTCTTCACAGGGACTGGATTTGTTTTGCGATGTAAATCCTTTAGGAGAGAAGCAATGAATAAGAGCATACTTAATTTTGCAATTCTGATACTTGCATTAACCATGATTCTGTCGGGGTCTGTCTGTGCGAAAGACGGTGATTTGAACGGTGACGGTTTCGTAAGCTTTTTAGACCTCGAAAGTTTAGCTGGACAGTGGCTCAACATGGACTGCTCAGTCAAGGACTGGTGCAACGGGGTTGACCTTGACCGAAACGACAGGGTAGATATAGCGGACTTTGCTGTATGGGCAGACTACTGGATTGATTCGCAGGTGCTGATTGAGGCCCAGATTGAGTCTTTGATTTCGCAGATGACATTGGCTGAAAAGGTCGAGCAGATGGGCGGAGACCCTTCGGGGTTTTCCACAGCTGACAATGAGCGTCTGGGGATACCGGGCTTTCTTATGGCCGACGGTCCACAGGGTGTCCGCTGGGGACAGGC
Organism: uncultured bacterium; assembly: GCA_965372745.1. Lineage (GTDB taxonomy): Bacteria > Planctomycetota > Phycisphaerae > Sedimentisphaerales > Anaerobacaceae > VRUG01. The sequence continues at coordinate 38,187 of CBDVDM010000013.1, read as the reverse complement.
GACGTGTTTTCCAAGTCCGATGGCACTTGCAGCAACGTGGGAACCGGCGATTGTCGAGCAGATCGGCGCAGCTATGGGAAGGGAGTTTCGAGGCAAAGGCAGATACGTTGCACTTGCCCCGTGTATTAATATCGTTCGTGACCCGAGGTGCGGCAGAAGCTTTGAGACAATGGGCGAAGACCCGTATCTCAGCAGTAAACTTGCACCGGCTTATATCAAAGGAATACAGAGCGAAAAAGTAATAGCATGTGCCAAGCATTTTGCATGTAATAATCAGGAGGACGGCAGATTCAGTAATAACGTATTGGTAAACGAAAGGACATTGCGAGAGATTTACCTGCCTGCTTTTAAGGCCTGCGTAAAACAGGAAAACGTATGGTCTGTGATGTCAGCATATAATAAAGTCAATGACGACTATTGTTCCGCCAATTCGCATCTACTTACTGACATATTGAAAAATGACTGGGGGTTTAAAGGTTTTGTGGTATCTGACTGGGGGGCATGTCACTCAACAGTCAAATCAGCTAATGCCGGTCTGGATGTTGAGATGCCAACGGCAAGTTATTTCGGTCAGCCCTTAATAAATGCTGTCAATGCAGGTCATGTCTCAACGGATACTATCGATGAAGCGGTACGGCGGATACTTCGGAGTAAATTCTGGGCAGGTGTATTCGATGAGCCGGTTGTTGAGGACCCGTCACTTATCAATACCCCCGAACATCAGGCACTTGTTCGCGATGCAGGCAGAAAATCGATTGTACTTTTAAAGAACAATAATTCACTTCTGCCTTTAAACGAAGGGGCACTTACAAGGATAGCTGTGATTGGTCCTAATGCAGATGTTGCAAGGTGTTGCGGCGGCGGCAGTGTTTATGTTACACCATTTTATGATGTGTCACCTCTGGAAGGTATCCAAAACAAAGTGGGAGGCAGCGTGCAGGTTGATTTTGCGCTCGGATGCACCATTGACGGCTCGTCGATTTATGCGATTCCGTCGTCGGCGCTTAAGCCTTCAGCAGGTTCATCAGAACATGGCCTTACCGGTGATTACTATAATAATATGACTTTAAGCGGGGCGCCGACAATCTCACGAATTGATGAAACGGTGGACTTTGACTGGGGTGGTTCGCCGGCAACTGGTATCGGCACGGATGAATTTTCCGTTCGGTGGACCGGCAAGCTGGTCCCGAGAGCAACAGGACTGCACACGATTGGAACTACTACCGATGATGGTTCACGGCTGTGGGTAAACAGTGTTTTGCTGGTTAACGACTGGACAAACCATGCAGAAAAAACAAATACGGGAACCATCACTCTTTCAGAAGGAGTCGAGTACGACGTTACTTTCGAATATTATGAAAATGGCGGAAGTGCAGTTGCCCGATTTGTCTGGTCTGAGCCTGATGCCAATACTGCTGATATTCTGATGGATGAAGCTGTGCAATTAGCGGCAGCCTGTGATGCAGCTATTGTATGCGTGGGTACCTCGGCACAGACTGAATCGGAGGGTTTCGACCGAGTAGACCTGGATTTGTCCGGCCTGCAGGATGAGCTTATTTCACAGGTTGCAACGGCTAATCCTAATACCGTTGTGGTTTTAGTAAACGGCTCGGCTGTTGTGGTAAACGGCTGGATTGATGATGTCAATTCGGTCCTTGAGTGCTGGTTCGGCGGCCAGGAAGCCGGCAATGCAATCGCTGATGTGCTTTTCGGAGTTCAAAATCCGGCAGGCAAACTGCCGATTACGATTCCAAAAGACGTCAATCAACTGGCCACGTTCGATAATAATTATGAAGCGCCTGGTGACGGGCCTGGCTATCGATATTACGACCGCAATCAGATTGTGCCTGAATTCGTATTCGGTCACGGCCTGAGCTATACGACGTTTGCATACAGCAATCTTTCGATACAGCCGGCGAAGCTCTGGAGTGACGGCGGTCAGATTGAAATTAGTTTTGATGTGGAAAATACAGGCAGCGTTGCCGGTGATGAGATTGTCCAGCTTTATATACATGATGTTAATTCGACCGTGCTAATGGCTGTAAAACAGCTTAAAGGTTTCAAGAGAATCAGCCTGTCGCCATCGCAGACTGAAACGGTCATACTTACTGTGCCGGCAGAAGACCTTGCCTACTACGATGTTAACAGCAGCAAATTTTTGGTAGATGGCGGAGACTTCGATGTGATGGTTGGCAGCTCTTCTGCGGATATTCGATTGACAGGCGGTTTCCATGTAGTATCCGTAGATTGGGTACAGGCTCCTGTATCCACCGGTCCAAATTCGATAATTATGTCGGCTGCCGTCTCTGATGCGAATGATTCAGGCAGGCAATATTATTTCCAATGTATTGCTGGAGGCGGTGGTAATGACAGCGGTTGGCAGGCCGGCAATACATACGAAGATACCGGTCTTGATTCGGATATACTTTATACTTATCACGTCAAGGCGCGTGACATTAACGAACATCAGAATATTACAGAATGGTCGAGTCAGCGCTCTTGTACAACTGAAGATAATACGGCTCCGACACCTGACCCGCCGACATGGGCGGTTGCACCGAGTGCAGCAGGAGCTACTGCAATTTCGATGACGGCAACCGATGCCAGCGATGCAAGCGGTGTTGAATATAGCTTTGTGTGTGTGGCTGGCAACGGTAATGACAGTGGATGGCAGGACAGCTCTACTTATACCGACAGCCAATTAACACCGGATACGCTTTACAGCTACAAGGTTCAGGTCCGTGACAAAAGTACGAGCCAAAATACCACAGGCTTTTCATCGACCGGTTCGGCTACCACCGGACCAAACCCGTCTGTGTATCTGCTGGCCCACTGGAAACTCGATGAATCTTCAGGATACTATGTCAATGACAGCAGCGGCAATGGTTATAACGGCATCTTGTACGGTAACCTGGCATGGCAGCCGGCAGGCGGATGGATTAACGGGGCAATCGACCTCGATGGCGTCGGCGACTATGTGAGGATTAGTAACGAATCAGTCTTTGACATTAACGATGTTATTACGGTTTCATGCTGGATAAAAGTCAATGTCTTTGACCATCTCTGGGCGTCTATCGTTACTAAAGGCGACAGCAGCTGGAGGCTTGCACGAAATTATACAAACAATACTATGGAATTTGCATGCAGCGGTATAAGTAATAATCAGTACGGCTATATCGCCGGCAGTGTTAATGTAAACGATGGGTTGTGGCATCATGTCGCCGGTGTCTACGACGGAACAAGAATTTATCTTTACGTTGACGGTGTTGAGGATGTTTCCGAGGCGGCTACCGGCAGTATTGACCTGAACAATTACAATGTTTTTATCGGTGAAAATGGCCAGGCTGGCGGGCGTACCTGGAACGGGCTTATCGACGATGTCCGTGTATACCATCATGCCCTGCCGGCTGGGGATATATTCAGTATTTACAACGGCGATTTATAACCAGGCTGGTAAATAATAACAGTAGAAGTTTTTTACGCTCAAATCGAAAAGGGCTGACAATTAGTCAGCCCTTTTTTTCATACATAGAGGTTTGAATGAAGAAAGTGATTTAGATATTTTTCTTTTAATCTTCGCGATGAGCAGTTTTCTAACAACCGGTTTTAGATTTACTGTATTACCGGCAACAGCTTTTGCTCTTTGTAATCTCTGCTCGGCGTCATCGAGTCTGCCTAACACGATGCAAACAACAGCAGAATCTTTTAAGGCAGAGACGTGGTCAGGTTTTATGTCAAGGGCGTGAGCGAAGAACTCGGCAGCCTCTTCAAATTCGCCTTTCGATGCGTTTAACAGGCCGAGATAGTAATAGGCGTCAGCGCAGCTCGGGTCAGTATCGATAGCTTTAATGAGACAATGAGCGGCATGGTTTTGGTCATCGATAGACATGAACATCGAGGCCATTGAAATAAGTATATTAGAATCCTCCGGAGCCAGTTCCAGTTCAGAGAGCAAATAAGCTCTTGCCTTGTGCAGTTGCTGGTTTGCCAGGTAATACTGGGCAAGACGATAGCAGGGGCCGTTAAGGCTGTTATCCAGTTTTAGAGCTTCTCTGTAGAATTTTACGGCGTGTTCGTAATCGGTATTGTTAAAGGCGATTTCGCCAAGATAAAAAAAAGCGGGTGCAAAGTCGGGATTTAGTTCAAGTATCCTGTTGAACTTTTCCTTCGCCTGTTCGATTTGGCCCGATTGCAGCAGGAAGATACCGAAATCATGGATGACATCGATGTCGCCGGGGTTATTTCGCAACTCGATTAAAAAGTGAACGTGTGCATCTTCACTGTTACCGTCAGCCCAGTATGCCTGGGCGATACGATAGTGAATCTGCGGATGAGTCGGTTCAAGCTGAGCGGTTTTTTCCCAGCAGTGGATTGCTTTTTTATATTGGCCCCTGATGAAAAGATTGTTTCCGATATTGTAAAAGCACAGGGCGCAGTCGGGGTCAATCTGCTGACCCATATAGAACATCTGCTCGGCAAGCTCGTGCTGCTCGGTTTCGGTGTATGTAATGATGCGGTTGCAGTAGCACGGCTCGAATTGGGGGTCGAGCTGCTGGATGTATTCGAAAACTTCAATAGCTCTGTCATACTGGCTTGTTCGAGTGTAATCGACGGCCAGGGAATTTAACATCTCAAGGTCATCCGGACAGGACTGCAAAGCGGTTTCATATTCGTCTATTGCATCGCTGAACCTGTTAATCGAATCGAGCGTGAGTCCCCTGTTGAAATGCCATGCACTATTTGCAGGGTTTATCTCAATAGCTTCTTCGAGCTTTAACAGGGCAAGAGCGATTTTGCCGTCTTCGTAAAGCTCGTAAGCGAGTTTCGCCTTGCGTTCGGCACTATCGAATGAGCCAAAAACCATCTCTTCAAAAGCCATACAAATTCCTCGTCTCAACAAATACAGATTCAACAATTAAACTATCGGCAGTAAAGAAGGGCAGGTTTTGTTGAATCAGGGATGGTATCGCAATTTTTGATGATGGCAAAATTCTCTGGCAATAGAAAGTATAAGTTCTTATAATTGCGAAAGTTAACAAAGTGCGTTTAAAACGGTTTTTTGGCAAGAGTCCCGATTTAATCGTTAACTGATTGTTTTTCTGGAAAGTAAGAGCCAATAGTCTTATAATGCGCAGGTCATAAAAAAACAGAATCCGAATTTAACCTAAGAAAAAAAGGTTTTTGGAGAAATAGAGATGATAAAAGAAATTAAGGGTCAGTTGACGGCCGGCAAGGGTAATTACGCTATTGTAGTCAGCAGGTTTAATGAGTTTATAACCTGTAAGCTGCTTGACGGAGCGATAGATTGTCTCCAGCGTCACGGTGTGAGTGATGAGCAGATAACAACCGTCTGGGTTCCGGGTTCGTGCGAGATTACAATTGCGGCAAAAAAACTTGCAGAAAGCGGTAAGTATGGTGCAGTAATATGTCTTGGTACGGTCATACGCGGCCAGACAGGGCATTATGATTATGTGTGCCAGCAGGTTGTTCGCGGGATTAGCCAGATAAATTATGACAGCGGGACTCCGGCGATATTTGCGGTCCTTACCTGTGATACAATAGAGCAGGCGGTTGAACGGGCAGGTACCAAGCGCGGCAACGCCGGAGCAAATGCGGCATTGACAGCTATTGAAACTGTTAACGTTCTCGAACAGATTTGATCATTGAAATTTCAGATTAGAAAGGCCGGCAGGTGGACAAACGCACACGGGCCAGAGAGTTGGCGATACAGGGACTGTATCAGCTTGATGTTCAAGGCTCGGATGTGCTCGAATATCTCGGTGATTTTCTAAGAGAAAATGAGCCGGACGATTCGATACGCAGGCTCGCCAGAACGTGGACGCAGGATACGTGGGCGAAGGTATCCGAGTGTGATGAACTGATATCATCTTCGACGATTAAGTGGGGACTGGACAGGCTTTGTCCGGTTGACAGGAACATTTTGCGATTAGCAGTTTATCAACTGAAGTTTTGCCCGGATATTCCTTCGAGAGTTGCGATAAATGAGGCAATCGAGTTGGCTAAAAAGTTCAGTACAGCCCAGTCGCCGGCGTTTGTCAACGGTGTTCTTGATGCGGTTTTGAGAGGGCTTGAGTTAAAAAGCTAAAAAATTCGAGGGCAATGGATTGAAAAAAATAGCAGTATTAAACCAAAAAGGCGGGGTAGGAAAAACCACAACAGTAGTTAATACTGCGGCGGCGTTGGCGTTAATGGGTTTGAAGGTTGCAGTAATTGACCTTGACCCGCAGGCACATCTGACTATTCATCTCGATACGGACCCTGAGAATATCGAGGCTGGGTCATATAAGGTTATGACGCAATCGGCGAAGTTCGAGGATGAGCTTTTGCTTGTGCGGCCTAATCTCTGGTTACTGCCGGCTAATATAAATCTGGTAGGTGCAGAGAGCGAGCTTGTGAGTGTAGTCGGCAGAGAGACGATTCTTCGTGAGGCAATAAAGCAGGCAGAAGATAAGTTTGATTATATGATAATCGACTGTGCACCATCGCTCGGACTTTTGACGTTGAATGCGCTGGCGAGTACGGACGAAATATTGATACCGTTACAGCCGCATTTTCTGGCGCTGCAGGGACTGGGAAAACTGCTGCAGACAGTTGAGCTTGTAAACAAAAGAATCAATCCTGTATTGAAGGTTAAATGGATTCTGCTTTGTATGTTTGACAGCAGAACGTCATTGTCGAACGAGGTCAGGATTGATATTGACCAGTTTTTAGACCGGGCTCGCGGGACAATGTGCGCATGGTCAGAAGCAGAGATTCTGCCGACCTATATTCGAAGAAATATCAAGCTGGCAGAGGCGCCGAGTTACGGCAAAACAATATTTGAATATGAGCCCGGATGTCACGGAGCTGAGGACTATAGAAAAGCGGCAGAGCTTATACATAGTCGGCAGCTACCACAGGCTCAAGATGAAATACAATCTGAAGCTGCTGATACAGAGCAGGAATCTAAAGCAGAGACAGTTGAGGCGCCCAAAGCTCCAATTGAGATACAATCCATAGCCGAACCTGATACACAGGCGAAAGAGCTGTCGGCAAATGAAGTAATAGCAATAAAAAAATCATCTGAGCAGCAATTAACAGAACAAAGCTGATTGGTCTGTCATAACTTGCAGGAGTTTAACTATTTTCGTGTTTCGTTTACTTAAAACACAAGTTTACCGGATTCTTTTGCCGTTGAGTGTTCTCTTGATACTCACCGGTTGCGGCCAACAGCAGGAAAAACCAATTTGGGAAAATATAAAAATCGGCGACCTTGCCCCAATTGGCGGACTGGTGTATGTGCCAACCTTCAAAACAATCAACTTCGATATTCACATAATCGACATTCCTGCGACGAACATTGATGTTCTGGGCCAGATTTGGCCAATGCTGCAGGATAGACAAATACGATTTAATGATTCGGCAACGTTTTCCGCAAATTCATTTACAGCACGGTTCGGGCAATTAGCTGTCTGGGATGATATCAGAGAATTGTTAATAGCCGCAAACGGCAAAAAACTCAAAACCGCCTCCCTGCTGATTTCTGCCGACCAAGCTGAAGTTCTGCCCATCGCAAAGCTGTATGACAGGCAAACCACTTTTTACGTCTCTGTCAAAGGAACCATGGAAGGAGTTGACATCGGCCCGGGGCGGCTTGTGCTGAGAGTGAAAGCGGAAAGTATACCCGATAAGAGAGGGGTCTGTGAGGTCAGGGTAGAACCGGTTTGTTCGTCACCGGCTGTAAGGTTTATTTCAAAAGCAAAAAAAAGCAGAAAAAAAGATGAATTGGTCTTCGACTCGGTAGCGTTTAAGTTACAAATGAGTGACGGCGATTTCGTGCTTCTCGGACCGGAAAAATACGAACAACACAGGATAACACTGAGCAGCCTGCTGTTCAGCAGAGATAAACCAAAAGAAATCATTCGAGTCTACCTGATTGTCTGTACGAAAATAAATGAGTAATTCAGCCGGCACATCTGCTCCCATTGTAGCACTGACCCGTTGCCTTGCTTACGGCCATGATAAAGTTACTGAAGCTGTCGAAAAACAGTTCGAGCTTTTAGGCGGTCTTGCAAATTTTATCAGCCCCGGCGACACTGTTTTGCTAAAGCCTAATTTCATCTCACCGCGCTCACGTCGTCATGCCACACAAACCCATCCTGCTGTAATTCTTGCAACTGCAAAATTACTAAAAGATTTCGGTGCCAGACCATTCGTCGGCGATTCACCTGCATGGGGTAATGTCTTTGTCTGCGCTGAAAAATTAAAACTCACCGAGCCGTTAAAAAGACTCGGTGTGCCTTTAAAGCAACTTAATAAACCAAAATGGACCAGGCTCGGAGCAGGCAATATCACGGTCGGCATAAGTTCGGTTGCACTCGAAGCTGACAAAATTATCAATCTGCCAAAATTCAAAACACATCAACAGCTTACGGCAACATTTGCTGTCAAAAACATGTTCGGATGTGTAACGGGAAAGCAAAAAACTGTGTGGCACTTTGTAAAGGGAAAGGACGAAGAGTCTTTCTGCGAGTTCCTCATCGAGATATACAGGTATTTAAACCCGGCGCTGACAATTATAGATGCCGTTTATGCGATGGACGGCCCCGGCCCTATCCGAGGCAGAACGCGGCCGCTGGGATGGCTTATCGCCGGTGCTGAACCTGTCAGTTGTGAAACTCTCTGCTGCAGATTGATAAATACCGAACCTCTCGATATGCCCATTATCAAAACAGCCCGTAAAATCGGCTTTGGCTGCTGCGATATTGATAAAATAAAAGTTGCTGGCGACAGCTTCTCAGAAAATATCTGCACTGACTTCGAGTTTCCGCCACTTATACCAATCCGGTTTTCACTAATTCATATTTGCAAGAGCATCTTCAGACAACTGTGGATATTATCCAAAGCTGCTATCTCCGGCCGTGATTGACATATTGGGGTTGTTTAGCTAATATCATATCATGGCAGATAAAGCGATAAATATATTAGGGATAGAGACCAGTTGCGATGAGACTGCTGCTGCGATTGTTGCCGATGGAAAAATTGTAAAATCTTCGGTGGTAGCTTCCCAGGCAAAGCTGCACGAAAAGTATGGCGGTGTCGTCCCCGAAATGGCTTCACGTGCTCATATTGAAAACATCTACCCGGTTATTACCGAAGCTATGGAAAAAGCCAATGTCGCCAAAGATGATATTGATGCAATCGCAATCGCTAATCAGCCGGGCTTGAGCGTTGCCCTGATTGTCGGAGTTACGGCAGCTAAAACTCTCAGCTTCACCTGGGGCAAACCTTTGATAGCTATCAATCATCTGCACGCTCATATGCAATCGGCAATGTTAGCTGAACAGCATCCGGAACTGCCCGCTGTCGCTTTGATAGTTTCCGGCGGCCATACGAGCCTATATGATTGTCACTCGGTTCTGGAACCAAAACTTTTAGGCTCAACCATTGACGATGCTGCCGGCGAGGCATTCGATAAAGTCGCTGCGATTTTGAAACTGCCTTACCCGGGCGGGCCTTCAATTGAAAAAATAGCCAAAAACGGAAATGCACATGCCATTGATTTTCCACGTTCAATGCTCGGAACCGATTCGCTTGACTTTTCTTTCAGCGGTATCAAAACTGCTGTTCTGTATTACTGTCAGGGTCAGGACATGAAAGGCGAAAATAAAGTCGATTCCATGACCGAACAGCAAATTGCTGATATCGCAGCATCATTTCAGCAGGCAGTTATTGACGTTCTCGTCGAGAAAACCAGCAGGGCAGCCAGGAAAATCTCCGCCAAAACTGTTCTGCTCGGAGGTGGGGTTGCCGCTAACTCTGCACTTCGCAGCGCGCTAAAACAAATGTGCGAAAACAGCGAGCCGGCCAGGAGATTACTCGTTGCACCAAAACAGTATTGCACCGATAATGCTGTTATGGTAGCTTCTTTGGCATATCATAAGTTCAGGGCTGGACTTTTTTCTGGGTTATCCTTAGAGCCAAAGGCATCCGGCCAATAAATAACTCAAACTGACCGTTTCTGACGAAACGAATCAGTTTGAGCGTCGCTCGTCGCTCGTGAATCGTATCTCGTTAGTTGAGGCCGACTGCGTCGACAGCTAAATTTTGTCCCGATTAAATCGGTCAGTTTGAGTAATTAGATTGATCCGCATGACACTACATTAGAATAATTCTTTAATTAAATCGCCTTTGTCTATTTTGAAATGGACGGCGATATCGCTTAAAATACTACTCAAGGTGCCTATTTTAAGGTATTTATGAGAAGGAATAGTGATGTGGTGTTCGCCTTTGGTGACAGTGGTAAGCCGTATGTGACTGCCGGCTTGCCGGGTTGTTTCATAGCCGTATTTTTTGAGAAGTTTTGCGAGCTCTGCGCCGCTGATTTCTCTCGGAAGTTTCATATTGCTATTACTTCATCTTTTACTATGTGTAAGCGTGCAATATGGGGGATTTCCTCTGCGTCAAAGTGGCATTTTATCGCATCTTTGACATTTTCTTTTAACTCGTCTAATGTTTCACCTTCGGTATAAATAGAGTGACCGAGAGATTTAGCTGTGTAACCACCCTCATCAGAATCTTCAACGATGAATATAATTTCACTCATAGGTTTCAATCTCTACCAAAACCAACTGATTTTTTTACCACTGATCCCAAACAAATTCTTCACTTTATATCCTTATTATAAACATCCCTATCTGCTTGTCAAATCTTTTATTGACCATATCCTGCATTATTTGTAATATACTGCACGAAACGAGGTTATATGCAGTTAGTAAATGACATCTCGAAACTGAAAATACGAGCGGCTGATTCTCATAAGGGCGACTTTGGAAAAGTTGCAATAATTGCAGGAAGCCTTGGTATGACAGGGGCAGCTGCTCTCGCAGGCACAGCTGCATTGAGGGCGGGGGCAGGGCTGGTTAGAGTCGCAACTCCGAAATCGGTATTGCCGATAGTCGCCTCCGCAGAGCCTTGCTTTACTACCATACCGCTCGATGAAGACAAAAACGGCAGAATTTCTGCAAAGGCAATTAATAAAATTCTAAATCTCGTAAAAGAAAATGACATCATCGCCTTCGGGCCCGGCATAGGTGTAAGCTCGGCACTAAAAGCAATTCTTGAAACGCTTCTAAAACAGGATAATCTAAAACTCGTTATAGATGCCGACGGACTGAATAATCTAAGCAAAATAAAGAACTGGCCGGAAATTTTAAAGGCTGAAATAATTCTCACACCTCACCCGGGTGAAATGAAAAGATTATGCTCTGCACTGTTTAGAGAACCTTTACCTGACGACCGTCAACAACAGGCCTTGCTGTTGGCAGAGAATACAAAAACAACTGTAATTTTAAAAGGAGCTGGAACAGTAGTAACCGATGCAGATAAACTCTATGTTAACACTACTGGTAATCCCGGGATGGCAACAGCAGGCAGTGGTGACGTGCTTACCGGAGTTGTTACAGCTTTGTGGGCACAGGGCTTGAACAGTTTTGATGCAGCGGTTCTGGCGGTTTATATTCATGGTTTAGCAGGTGACATTGCAGCTGAAAAAATCGGGCAGACAAGCTTAATTGCTACCGATATTGCCAAGGCGTTAAGCGATGCCTTTATGAAAAATTAAGCCTTTACAAAGATGAGACGCAGATAATGCGCTCCGCTTTTTTTATTCTAACATTTCCATGATAATCTGTGCCGTTTGCTCTGCCGCATTGGTTCGGCCTAAAGGCTCTACCAGTTCTACAAGTTCGCTGCTAAGCTGTGAAAGTCTCTCTCTATCCGACAAAAGAACGTCGACGGCTTCGGCGATGGGAGCAATCGAAGAAAAGTATGGCATAAATTCCGGAACCAATTCTTTTCCCGCTATGATATTCACTAACGACAGATACCTGGTTTGTAATAACCATCGACCAAGCAGAAACCATAATATTTTACTCGATTGATACATTACCACCATCGGACAGCCCGCAGCTGCAAGCTGCAACGTGACAGAGCCGCTGGCCACTATGGAAAAATCCACATCGCCGGCTATCTCCTGTACCGAACCGATTATATACTTACATCTAAAACCCAAAACATGCATGGATTTCAAGATTTCTTTTCGTTTCCCGTCGACGGCAACTGCTGTAAACTCCGCTCCGGGATACTTTCGCCTTATCTTAGCAGCTATTTTTTGCATCGGCTGCCAAAGAGTCTCTATCTCCGCATCACGAGAACCCGGCAAAAGAGCAATTTTTACTTTTTCAGGCTTAAAGTCTGCATAATCTTTTCGGTTACCACTTAGAGCAAAGTCAAATTCATCTAACATCGGGTTACCGACAAAAACCGTCTCAACGCCGCGCTGGTTAAACCACTTCTCTTCAAATGGAATGATACAACAGAGCTTGTCACAGAATTTTCTAAGCTTTTTTATCCTCCACGGCGCCCATGCCCATAGCTGTGGTGCCACAAAAAACAGCGTTTTAATCTGAGCCTTTTTGGCTGCCCCGGCAATATGGAAATTAAATGCAGGTGAATCACAGACAACGACAAGGTCGATGTTGCCCTTTTTTAAAAATTTTCTGAGCCGCCTGATAACATTAAAGAAGTAAGCAATCCTGCCGAATGCTTTATGCAACATCACTGCTTTGCTGACGGTGTTTTCGAGCAATTGACAGCCTGCCTGCTCCATTAGCTCGCCGCCGACGCCGAAAAACTCGATATTCCGATTGCTTTTCTTCAATGCGTTAATCAACCCGGCGCAGTGAGCATCACCACTGGGCTCAGCGGCACTTAAAAAGATGCGATATGTCTGAACAGTTTTTGCCATGTACTAAATTCTGGGTCGATCGCCAAGATATTCGGTTTTTACAAGACCTCCCGTCAAAGGCATCGCATATTCGACAAAGGCATCGGTTATGCCGTTGCCGTCTGCGTTAAGGTAATCTTCCGGCAGTGACTTTGTTTTCTCGGCAACATTACCAAGTTCGGTTCTAAACAACTCGACCCGGTAATCGGCACCGTTGCCTGTACGTTTTATTGCAATCGAGCCACTTGTCTGCTCCATGGCGCACTGAACAGCGTGACATCCGCACCAGCGTGCCTCATGAGCATCAACTTCCGAACGCAATCCAGCGAAACTGCGCTGCAGGTAGCCGAGTGTATCTGCGCGTACTCGCTTGACCCCGAGACTGCCCTTTATCTGTGTAGCCAAAAAGTCTGCAAGCGCACCTGTACCGGACAGCTGAATATTACCGTGAGCATCTCTCTCCTGCTCGGCTGCAATTTTTTCCGCCCATGTCACGCCATCCTTGTCACAGATTCCCTCGCTAACAGCTATAACACACCTGCCGAGTTTTTTATAGACCTTTTCAACATCACCTAAAAATGAGTCCATTGAAACCCCGCGTTCAGGCACATATACCAGATGCGGGCCGTCATCTTCACGCTGTCTGCCTAACACAGATGCTGCTGTCAAAAAGCCGGCGTGCCTGCCCATTATAACATCAATCTTAATTCCCGGCAGTGCCCGATTGTCCAGGTCGTCTCCCATCAACGCACTGGCCACAAATTTTGCAGCTGTTCCATATCCCGGACAGTGGTCAGTGACAAGCAAATCATTGTCGACCGTTTTGGGAATATGAAAAGCACGAAGTTCATAGCCGGATTCTTCGGCCATTATGTTAATAATGTGGGCTGTGTTGGCTGAATCATTGCCGCCGATATAGAAAAAGTAGCGAATGTTATGTTTTTTGAAGACTTCGAAAATCCTTGAACAATATTCTTCATCAGGCTTGTCCCTGCTCGAACCTAATGCCGACGACGGTGAAGCTGCTACCACTTCCAGTGTCTCGGGCGATAACTTTTTAAGGTCTATGAAATCTTCCCTGACCATACCTGCTACGGCATGTACAGCTCCGTATAGGTTCTCTATCTGTGGACACCTGGCTGCCTGCTCAATCACTCCAACCAAAGAGGCGTTAATCACACCTGTCGGACCGCCTGACTGACCGATTACTGCATTTGCCTTCGGGGCCTGAGACATCTTTTGCAATTCTCCATATAAATTGGTTTGTTAGTACGATTTAGCTACGAATTGGTCATTATAGTGATATGATTTTGATACACAAGTATAAACCGGAAAATCGGCTTAATCTATCTCAACCGCACATGACGGTGTCAAAAAGTAAAGCCATTTAGCTGCTGTTTCAGTTTTTAAAACTGCCTGGGCTGCTTTGGCGTAAAGATTCAACTGCTGCTCGTAAAGCTCTGCTCTTTGCCGGCACTGATTTTTCGTCACATGGTCGGTCTTAAAGTCGATTATAGCCAAACCGTCCGCTGACTTTATAAGCATATCAATTATTCCCTGGATAATTATTGTCTCATCACCCAACTCGGATTCGCCGTTTTTATACTCCGACGCAGGAAGTGCAAATGTGAATGGCCATTCACGAAAAACCGTACTTGTTTTATTCAATGCCAGCTGACCAGGTTCACTTTCAAAAAATCCCACTATGGAATCGGAGTTAATCTGAGCGGCAATTTCCGCATTTATATAACCGGACTCTAAAAGTTTTTCTATTGTCTTCTCGACCTTGGTTTTAGTTACAGCTACCGTCAAATCGAGATTTGCAATTACAAGATGTGTGGCGGTGCCGATTAGTCTTCCCTTATCCTGTTCGGCGGGAGCGGGCGGACAAATCACCTTCGGTTTTCGCTCCAGGGCCATAGAATAATTATATTTTATAAACTCGTCATTGCGATGAGTAGCTGCTGTTACGGAATCCTTCGCAGGACAAGCTGTTGCGCCGCTAAATTCGTATCGCCATTCAGAAACTACTCCCTTCTGTGCCGGCTCTTTACCTTTTTTGCTTTCTAATTCCGGCTTCCTTAATTTTCCCTTTTTAAGCTGTTCAATATACCGAGAAAGCTGTTCCATGTTAGTCTGTCTATAAAAATTTATCCTGAAAAGATTGTCATCAACCGCCTTGTCAGTCAGGCCAGTCTCAAAAGTCTCATGCAGAACCTTCTGGTCGCAAAGGCCATATAAAACCCACTCAAGCGGATTATTACAGCTTCGCAGTGTAAAATCAGGGAGCGGTTTTTCGCCAAAGAAAAGTCCATTCAAGATAATCGCCCGGCATTTCTTTTCCTTTTCACAGGCTGACAAGATGAGCTTTTGTTTGGCCCTGGTCAATGCGACATACAAAATCCGCATTTCCTCTGCCAGAGCTTTCGAGAGTTTTTCTTCGGCGATAACCTGATGTGTCAGAGAACTTAATTTGCGATTGGCTTTATGGTCGATAATACGAAGGCCTATCGTATCATCGGCGCCGACGAGACAATCTCCATGCGGGTCTGATTTTTTGAAATTGCTGTTAAGCTCTGCTAAAAACACTACTTCAAACTCCAGTCCCTTGCTCTTATGAACGCTCATTATCCGAACGGCGTTTTCTCCTGATGCGAGAGTTTCGGCCGTCGCCCAGTCCTGCCCGCTTAGTTCGAGTTTTTCAATAAATTCGATGAAACGTCTAAGTGACGCAATGCCATTGCTGCCTGCAAAGCCTTCGAACTGTATCGCCCTGTCGTGGAGTTTTAAAAGATTGGCTTTTCTGACATTGCCGTTCGGCAGCGCTGAAACAAACGAAAGATAGTCGCTGTGACGGTAAATCTGCCAGAGCGAATCTGCCAGGCTCTCACGTCTTGCTGTCGTCCTCCATTGTTCCAGCAAATCCACTTTCACCTTAAGTTTTTCTGCTAATTTCTGCTGTTGTCCTGATTTAATATATTCCACAACACATTGGTAAAAATTGCTACTATTACTGTTTTTGCCGTGCAGCCTTATCCTTGCCAGTTCGCTGTCAGTGATATTCATGAGCGGGCTGCGTAACACCGCCGCCAGTTCGATATCACGCTGAGGATTGTCCATGACCTTTAACAGGCTGATTAAATCCCTGACCTCAGTCGCCTCGAAATAACCCCCGGACTGCTGACAACTCACAGGTATCCCTGCCAGTTGCAGGATTTCGACATAGTCGCTTACCCTGTTAGCCGGCGAGCGAAGCAATATAGCAATGTCACGGTATTCGACATTTCTTTTTGCCTGAAGTTGTTTATCGAAAATTTCAAATTCAGCCTTTCCCGTATCGGCCCCGACCATTCGCCGGATTCGTTGAGCAATCATCGCCGCCTGCCGCTGACGTGCACTTGCGCCATTCGAATTTAAACCCTCAGATAAATCTCCATGCTCAGTACCTTCGTCGTCGACAGCTTCATCGAGTATATTTAACTCGACAGATGCCTGGCCTGCCTGTGAGAGCTGCCTTTTATCGCCGATTCTCAATTCCGCTTTCGCGTCATAGTCAATGTGAGCTATTGTCGAGGTCATTATTCTGCCAAAGATTTTGTTTACAAAATCAAGGATTTTTTCTGATGAGCGAAAGTTTGCGTTTAAGTCGACTCTGAATCCATCGGCTGAATCTTCGGGATTTTCCGATGCGGATTTTAAACGTTCAACGAAGATTTCCGGCTCGGTGCCTCGAAAACCATAGATGCTCTGTTTAATATCTCCCACAACAAAAACATTATCGTCGCTGCTGAGCAAATCAAGTATCCGCTGCTGAACAGGATTGATGTCCTGGTATTCATCGACGAATATATATTTGTATCTATTCCGAAGTGCAATTGCAGTCTCTGAAGCAGCCGGATTTTCATCATCGTCTTTCTTGCTCAATAGTTCGAGGGCGCGATGCTCAAGGTCTGCGAAATCAAGGCAGTTTATCTCCTGCTTGGCCCGGCTGTAAAACCGGTCGAATCTTTTAACAAGCTCAATCAGTATCCTGCTCTGCAGATTTGGCGAACCGCCGACAACATCCAGGTAATCAGGATTCAAAACAGCAAGGTCGGAAAGTTTAGAAAACGCATCAACGGCATTTTTGACTGTCTTTTTTATAAGCTCGGCAGTCAAGCCAGGCAAGTCTTTCGGTTTAGCGACTGTTGGTTTTTTATAATTTACTATAATATCGCTGCAACCTTCCCAGTTGCCGTTTTCCAGCAATTCAATACACTTTGCAACCGGTGCAGCATAATTTTCCTCACACTTCTCACTCCACTCACCGCCGGCGGCATGACTGTCATAGAGCTGCATGGCATACCGAATCTGGCCTAAAATGTGTTTTAGTTTCTCAGAAACTATCTGTTTTTGTTTTTTGCCCGGACTGCTGTCAAGTGGATTTACCGCCTGGCTAAGTGCCGTTGCTCTTTCAAGCCAGTTTTCTTTGCTTACAATACTGTCTAAAAAGTCACTCAGCCTGATTACGTTGGATAAAAATCCTTCATCGCTTCTCAGGTCTCTGCCGGAAAGCAGTTTCACAAGTCCCTGCTGTAAATTACTTTGCCGCCATGCCCAGTCAATGGTCTTTTCCAGGGTTTCTACCTTTAAGAGTCTTTGCTCGTCGGATTCAATCACTCTGAACGTCGGGTCAAGGCCAAGTTTATAAAAATACCCGGTAATTAATCGCTTACAGAACGAATGAATTGTACTTATGTCGGCGGCCTGTAACAAAATCGTCTGATGCCGCAGGTGTGAATCGCCTGTTCGCAGGAATTCGTCATTTAACTGCCCGGCAATTCGAGAACGCATCTGCTCGGCGGCAGCATTGGTAAAGGTCAGTACCAACACATTCCAGACACTGGGGCATCTGGATTTATCACGAATTATATCCACGCAGCGGCCGGAAAGAACTGCGGTCTTGCCCGTACCGGCTGAAGCTGTAACAAGCACGTCACTGCCGTACGTCTTTATCGCCTTGAGCTGCTCATCAGTCCAGTTGATTTTCTTATCAGCCATTTATCCTCGCCGCTCTTTCAAGAAATTCTTTTTTACCCAACGACTCAAGATGATTGTAATCGTTTATCTGCCAGTCGAAACGGCATACAGCTTTGTATTCGCAGTACCTGCACGCTGTTTCGCTGCCCAGTTTGCAGGGACTAATATCAATTTTACCTGAGACAATATCTTCACCTAAGTCAATCATTTTGCGCTCTGCAAACTGCAAAACACTCTCAAAATCATCCGGCTTTAACGCCCCTCTTTTGTTATAGCTGCCGTAAGCACCTTCATCTTTACTGATATAAAAATTGTAATATTTACTGTCTTTTGAAGCTGTCTTATTGTCGAGCAACTCTGCAAATTCGCCGTTGAAAATTCCCTTGGCCTTATAGTCGAATTTTGCCGCCTCTTTATCGAGTTCCCTGTAACTGGCTGATTTAATTTCAGCCTTAATCGGCATATAAAAGGCTCCGGCTATTGCGGATGGCCTTAGACTGCGAAGAGCCAGCAGATAAACCGGCAGCTGCATGTCGAGGCCATTATAAAATTTGGCCCAGCTAAAAGAGCGGCCTGTGCTTTTATAATCAAAGACCAAAGCCGCCTGACCTTCATTCGTTTTGGCGATATCGATTCGATCGATTTTGCCGCTTAAAAACAGTTCCCTGCCGCCGCTGAGGTTCAGCTTAAAGTCTCCAGCGCTTTCAGTCTGCATCCCGAAACAAATCTCAGATTCTGCCGGCCTGAAACTGCCGGAACGAACCATCTCTGCAATTGCCAGTACGCAGTTTTCAAGATTATCGATGGCATTGCTTACGATAAAGTCGTTGTGCCGACTCCGAGCCTTGAAGCTTGAAAGAAAAGAATCATCGGCAATAACTTTCGATATCTGCTCATTGAGAATTTTCAAAAGACTCTCATCATCAATTGCTGCAAAATCTTTTTTGTCTTTATTAACCTGTTTTACCAGCGCATCCAGAACACGATGATAAAATTTACCGATATCAAGCGGCTCTAATTTAAATTCCTCGCGTTTTTTCAATTCGAGAACATATTTTGCAAAATATCTGTACGGACATGATGCAAAGGTGCTAAGTTTTGTCACAGAGGTCTTAATTTGTCTGCCAAAAATCTCTTCTACAACTGCTCTGTCGAGCACAGCTTTGTTGTTATAATCTGTTACTGAAGTAATGTTTTCTTCCGAAAGTTCAATGTCACCGTCTTCTATTGTTTTTTCCTCGAGTCCGTCAAAAAGGCCTTCAAGCTCATCGATAAACTGCGAACGAACTACGTTACTGCCTTTATCATCAGTCATCGGGTAGCTGACGCAAAGAAACCGTGATGCCCTTGTAAAGGCTATATAAGCCAGATATTGCCGCTCGGCCAGAGTCTGCTCGGTTGTCGGTGCAAGTGGGAAATCCGCCCCGGCTGCCGCTGTACGGTCATCATCACTTAAAAGCGAACTGTCAGTAATGGGGACGGGGAACTGCTTTTGTGCGGCACCAATTAAAAAAACGGCTTTTAAATCGGGATGCCTGCTACGTTCAATCGAACCGACAAGAACCTGGTCAAGTGCCGGCGGTATGAACGCCATCGTCAACTGCGAAAAAGCGGACATCAATATCGAAAAATAATCTTTGCATGTCAGTCTGTGGCCGTTAAATACAGCGGTAATCTCATCGAATACATCCACTATTTTTTCATACGCCTGGCGATGCCTGTCAACTGTCTCAAGGTCTTCAGTCTCACTTGCCTGTTGGAGCCAGCCAGTTATCGTTTCGCCAAAATTTATATTCTCAAGAAAATCAAATACTGCTTTTGTAAAATCTTCTGCACTGATTGTATTTTCAGAATCATTATCAACTGCAAGCTGATTTTTCAGTTCAAGCAGCGGTTTAACAGCCTTTAACCTAATCTGATTTATCTGCCTTTCATCGAAATCTTCCTTTTTCCTGCCCTGAAAATTCCAGCTTTTACTATCTGTCCAGTCGCTACCGTTTATACCAAAGGCGAGACAGTAATTTTCCAGCAGGTCCGTCTCGTATCTGCTTATACCTGTAAGGTCGCTCTTGAGATAAGCAAAAACATCATTACTCGAAAAACCGCCTGTTACCGCCTGCAGTGCAGAACAGATAAGATTTACAAAAGGGTGCTGGGTCAGTGATTTTCGCCTGTCAATAAAAAACGGAATCCTGCAATCGCCAAAATATGCCCGAATATAATGTTCATAGCTGTCAATGTCCGGGGCTATGACCGCAATGTCACGGTATCGCATGTTTTCGCTGGTAACCAGTTTCAATATCCGCCCTGCTACAAATTGTATTTCACTTCGTGCGTTCGCTGCTGAAATAATCTGGATATTATCCGAAACCTTCTGCTTCGACGGCTTGAAATTGAAAATGTTTCGCTCGATATGCTCCAACTGCCGACAATCAAATCTTCGCAGGTCCTCTAAAATTACAGGCTTATCGAGTTTTAACCTGCATTTCTTTATTATTTCGTTCAGGGTACTGTAGGTTTGTTTGGTCGGATAAAACCAGTCCGCTGGATTTAGAGCGCAATTTTCGATGTCTATATCATCAGGCTCGATACAAAGTGAAATTTTACTATCCGCTGCCGACTTTAGAATTTCCGCCAATATTGAAAGTTCGGATGCCGTGAAACCTGCAAAGCTGTCCACCCACACCTTTGCCCCGCTTACAAAGGAATCAGCTATCAATCTGCATACCTGATTCAACTGAATATCCGGGTCGATGAATTTATCTTCAATGAATTTTAAATATTCCCTGAAAACAAGGGCAATATCAGAAAACTTTTGATAGCTGAGATTATCTGTGTCCTCTTTTTTTAACACATCCAGAAGCTCATCAATATCATCTCCGGTTTTTGAATACCTGTGCAGCTCAATGATGATATCAGCCATTTGGCAACTAAGCCCCGGCGATTCGGCTGAGTCTGACAGGACATTGAGTCTGCCTTTCTGCTCCCGCAGGATTCGATGAACAATCATCTGGCGGCCGGTTCGGGAAATATCAGGCCCGGTTGCATTTTTGCCTAAGAGCGTAAACTGAAGTCTGTCGAAGGAAAGTACCTGCAATCTGCTGAAACCAGCTATCCTTTTATCGCTGACAATTGCGCGCTCCGCCTGATATGTCGCCTGTTCGGGAACCAGCAGGATAAGCTTCTGCTCACTCTGCTCCAATAGCGCAGTGATAACCTGGTTTAGACAATAGCTGGTTTTGCCTGTACCGCTTCTGCCGAGAATAAACTGAACTGCCATAACCGGTCATCCCTGAATGAAAAAAAACTACCAGCCTTTTTACCAGAAAAGCAGGTAGTTTTCAATTCACATTTAAGCAGTTGTTTTAATTAGTATCGGTAATGGTCGGGCTTGAATGGTCCCTCGACCGGTATGCCGAGATAGCCAGCCTGTTTTTCTGTCAGCTTCGTCAGTTTTACACTTAGCTTGCCCAGATGCATCTTTGCCACCTCTTCATCGAGCTTCTTCGGAAGCGTATAAACCTGTTTCTCAAGCTCCTGCGTTGCTAACATAATCTGCGCAAGGCACTGATTCGTAAAACTGCTACTCATTACAAAACTCGGGTGACCTGTCGCACAACCAAGATTGACAAGCCTGCCTTCGGCCAAAAGAAGAATTGAACGGCCCGACTTCAACGTCCATTTATCAACCTGAGGCTTAATGGTCTCTTTCTCGACCCCTTCAGTTGTAATTAGATAATTGGTATCAATCTCACTGTCGAAGTGGCCAATGTTGCAGACAATCGCTTCATCTTTCATCTGTTCCATGTGTGCACCTGTAATTACGTCGCAACAGCCTGTCGCAGTGATAAATATGTTACCTACGGCGGCAGCTTCGGCCATTGTTACTACTTCATATCCTTCCATTACAGCCTGTAATGCACAAATAGGGTCAACTTCCGTAATCAAAACCCGTGCGCCTAAGCCGCCCATTGATTGTGCACATCCCTTGCCGACGTCACCGTAGCCGCAAATTACAGCCACCTTGCCCGCTACCATTACATCGGTCGCACGTTTGATACCGTCTGCCAAAGACTCGCGGCAGCCGTAAAGATTATCGAATTTAGACTTCGTAACAGAATCATTAACATTAATAGCTGCGAAAGGCAATTCGCAGGCTTGAGCCATCTGGTAAAGCCTGTGCACGCCTGTTGTTGTCTCTTCCGAAACGCCGCGAATATTTTCGACTATTTTCGTCCACTTGTCAGGATTATTTTTAACACTTTCTGCCAGACGGTCCATGATAATCTGAAATTCATTATTATCGCACTTTTTCTCAAGCAAAGACGTATCTTTTTCAACCTTCGCACCCTGAACAACAAATAATGTGGCATCACCACCATCATCAACAATCATATCTGGCCCCGAACCGTCAGGCCAGGTCAACGCCTGTTCCGTACACCACCAGTATTCTTCCAGTGATTCGCCCTTCCAGGCAAAAACCGGTGTTCTTCCCGCTTTTGCTATGGCAGCTGCGGCATGGTCCTGAGTCGAAAATATATTACACGATGCCCACCTGATATCGGCTCCGAGTATCTCAAGAGTCTCAATCAGCATCGCAGTTTGTATAGTCATATGCAGACTGCCCGTTATTTTAAAACCTTTAAGCGGCTTTTGCTTACCGTACTTTTCACGGACAGCCATCAGGCCTGGCATCTCGTTTTCAGCTAATTTCATCTCCGAGATTCCCCACGCTGCCAGCGAGATATCAGCCACCTTATAAGGCAGCGTCAAATCAAGCTTGATTACACTTCCTCCGCCGCCCTTTACCTGTTGTGTTGTCTCCATGACTTTCCCTTCAAAAATTATAATTCTCGCAGAATATACACCTAAATCGCCCGTCTTGCAAGAATTATTCAACCAAAACAGTCCGTCCGCTCAGTTTTTACCCGTCAAATATCAAGGTTTTTAATTATATCCCTGGTGTTATCAAGGACGTATTCAAGCTCTTTTTTCTTTATGCAATAAGGGAGAAAAAAGTATATAACATTACTTAGCGGCCTGAGTATCAGGTTCCTCTTAAGGCCCTCTTTGTAAACCTGTAAGCCGATTCTTTTACCGGCTTCGAATCTTTTCTTTGTTTTTTTATCTTTGACAAGTTCAACAGCACCTATCACCCCTATCTGCCTGACATCACCAACTATTGACAGTTCTTTCATCTTTTCAAGTCCGTTCTGCAAAACAGGTATGAGCTTCTGTATTTTTTCGAGTGTATCTTCGGTTTCAAAAATCTCCAGACTCGCAATCGCGGCACTGCAACCTAAAGGGTTAGCTGTATATGTATGGCCGTGATAAAATGTTTTGGCATTTTCATAATCGTCATAAAACCCACTATATACTTCATCTGTTGTCAAGGTTGCTGCGAAGGGCAGATAGCCAGAGACAATTCCTTTCGACAGACACATAAAATCCGGCTCGACTCCGGCATGTTCGCAGGCAAACATCCTGCCCGTTCTGCCGAAACCGGTTGCCACCTCGTCAACAATCAAATGCACATTATATTTTTCAGCTAACTGTGCAACTTTTTTTAGATACTCTTTCGGATAGATTAGCATCCCCGCTGCCGCCAGTACCATAGGCTCGAGGATAACAGCAGCTATGTTGTTACTCTTGTCTTTGAGGATTTTCTCAAACGGCTCTATACAATCAATATCGCAGCAGTTTCCCTGTTTGCCCATCGGACAGCGGTAACAATATGGAGAAGGTGCCTTATAAGTTGAGAAAAACAAAGGTTTGAATACCCTGTTGTATTGGTCAACACCGCCAACGCTCATTGCGCCAACCGTGTCACCGTGATAGCCGGCATCGAGTGACAAAAACTTCGTCTTTTCTTTTTTGCCGATGTTTTGCCAGTATTGAAACGACATCTTTAATGCAGTTTCAACAGCGGTCGAGCCATTGTCACTGTAAAATACTCTGGTTAGTTTCTGCGGGGTAATTGAAACGAGTTTTTCTGCTAAAGTGATTGCAGGTCTGTGTGTAAAACCTGCGAACATTACATGCTCGAAGGAATTTAACTGTTTCTTAATTGCAGCGGTTATCTTCGGATGGTTATGGCCGTGAATATTACACCACCAGCTTGAAATCGTGTCGTAATAAAAGTTTCCGCTGCTGTCGAACAGCTTTACTCCTTTTGCTTTTTCAATCAAAACCGGAGGCGTAGCCCGGCAATCCTTCATCTGTGTAAAGGGATGCCAACAGTATTTCAAATCTTTTTCCAGCCATCTATCCATTGCTGACCTGCTTTCGTAACTCAGTTAAAATTCTGCCGCCGAAAGGGGAAAAGGCTTTATACAATCGCTCGGTATCTTCAAGTCGTGGTAATTGGCCAAATATTCTTTCCTGCGTTAGTAACTTAATAATTTTGGGATTATCTTTCAGGATAAGAGGGTTCTCATTTTCGCTTTGGTTATTAAAAATAATACCCAATAATTTCAGGCCTCTTCTTTTTATTGCCTCTACCGTTAAAAGTGTGTGATTGATACAGCCTAACTTATTCGAGGCAACCAGCAAAACAGACATATCTAACTGGGCTGCTATATCTATCACCAGCTTTTTATTGTTAAACGGTACCAGTGCCCCGCCGATTCCTTCGACCACGACACAATCAAACTGTTTGCTCAAAATCGAGAAGCTGTTCTTGATTTTGCCCTGCCGGATTTTTCTTTTTTCAAGCCTCGATGCCAGATGCGGCGAGCAGGCGATTTTAAAAGTATACGGACAGATATGCTCTATGTAGTTTTTAATATCGATTCTTTTTACATTCATAAAATCCAGATGGCTGGAAACATCATCGGGAAAACCTTTGCATCCGGTTTGTATCCACTTCTGGGTTATTACATTATAACCCTTCTCGGCCAGGAAACGTGCTAAAAGACCAGTTACAACGGTTTTGCCTACTTCCGTATCAGTACCCGTCACAAAAACCGATTGCAATTTATTATTATCTGCTTTGGATAAGGTCATTTGCCAATTCTCCCAGCATTTCTTTGTCGTGCTCGTAAGTAAGAGAAAATCTCAGTCGTGCTTTGCCGGGGCCGACAGTCGGAGGTCTAATCGGCAATACCCAGTAGCCCCTGTCTCGCAGTTTTTCACTTAACGAAATTGTTTTTTCAGTATCACCTGTTAACAATGGTATTATCTGTGATGTTCCAGCTACTTCAAAGCCATTTTTCAAAAGTTCCTCACGAAAATAATCGGCATTTTCAAGCAACTGTTGCCTTCTGAACGGTTCATCCTTTATTACTTCAAGGCCGGCAATATTAGCGGCGATTATACCGGCGGGCAAGGCAGTCGAATATATGAAACTGTGACATGTATTTATAAGGTATTCTTTCGTCTGCTGCGAACATGCCAGGTAAGCTCCGAAACTGCCTAATGCCTTGCTGAAAGTTCCCATTATCAAATCGACCCCGTCTACAAGCCCATATTCAGCTACAGCACCGCTGCCGTCTTTACCAAAGATACCAGTGGCATGAGCTTCGTCGGCCATCAGTTCACAGCCATATCTTTCTTTCAAGTCAACCATCTTTTTTAAAGGCGGCTTGTCACCATCCATACTGAAGACTGTCTCTGTAACTATTAATTTATTCTTGAAGTTGTCCGTATTTTTTTCAAGTAGTGACTCCAGGTGTTCCATATCATTATGGCTGAAACGAAACAGCTTTGCATCCGACAGTTTTATCCCATCCAGTATACTTGCGTGACATAATTTGTCCGCAAAGATAGCGTCTTCTTTGCAATATAAGGCACTTATAATCCCAACATTGGCCTGATAACCGGAATTAAAAACCAATGCCGCCTGTTTGCCTTTGAAAGCAGCGGTTTTTTCTTCAAGTTCATGATGGATTTCCAGGTCGCCGCTTAGAAGTCTCGATGCCCCGCTGCCAATACCGTATTGCTCGGTTGCTTTTTGAGATGCCTGTTTAAGTTTCGGATGGTTCGAGAAACCGAGATAATCGTTCGAGGAAAAATCGATAAACTGATTTCCCTTAAAACAGATTTTGCCCTCTTTGCGAAGACCAGCCGGCCTCAACTCTCGAAGCTGACTTTTCGTTTTTACATGTTCCAAAAATTCTTCTATTCTGCCCATATCTTCTCTATTTCTTTAACAAGCAGTTGGTCCTCTTCTGGATGTCTGCCTTTTACGGTCAGATACCCGCCAATCAGCATACCATTTGCGCCTGCCATAAAACCCATCGCCTGAAAATCCTTTAAAACGGTCTCTCTGCCGGCAGCTATTTTAATGGCCTTATCTTTCAGGATAATTCTGAAAATACATATTGCCCTTACAGCATCTCGACACGATATCGGCTTCGTATTCTCTAAGGCAGTGCCATTGACAGGTATCAGCAGGTTAATCGGTACCGAATCAACATCCAGCTCTTTCAATAACCATGCCATATCAATCCTGTCCTGCCAGCTTTCACCCATGCCTATTATCCCGCCGCAACAAACTTCAAGGCCGACTTCTTTAGCAGCCTTGATTGTATTAACCCTTTCATCAAAGCTGTGAGTTGACACTATCTCAGGATAAAAACCGGCAGATGTCTCAATGTTGTGATGATAACGCTTTAGCCCGGCCTCTTTCAATCTTGTCAATTGTTCTTTATCGAGTGCTCCCAGTGATGCGCACACATCGATACCAACATCACCGGTTATTTCTGTTACCGTCTCGACGATTGTATTAAGCTCTTTTTCATTCAACCGGTTTCCGCTCGTGACAATGCTGAATTTTACTGCACCAATTTTTTTAGCCTGTTTTGCAGCTGTGACTATTTCTTCTTTACTTTTCAAAGGATAGGTTTGTGTTTGTGTTTTGCAGCGTAATGACTGGGCGCAGAATTTACAATCCTCGCTGCACAAGCCGGATTTTGCATTTATGATACTGCAAAGCTCGAACCCGCTGCCAACCGATTCGGCCCTGGTTTTATTGGCTAAAGAAATAAGCTCAAGCAAAGGCGTATTCAATAAAAATCCTTTATCCACACCTTCCAAAGTGCCATTTAGTTTTGTCATTTTCATCTATTTAAAAACCTCAACTATTGTACCGCCTGCAACAATATAATCATCATTGTTATAAAGCACAAGTTTTTGGCCTGGGGTAGGTGCGAACAATGGCTTGCTAAATTCAACTGTTATATCGGATTTGCCTATATCAACTACTCTGCATTCGAGCGGGTCGTTATAAGAACGGACTTTGCCGAAAAGTAGTGCACCTGCGACGAGCTGGTCTGCGATTAGAATATTAACTTGGCCAGCCTTTACTTTTGAAAAACTTACCTCATCCCTTATGCCAAGTGCAACGGTATTTGTTGACGAGTCAATTTTGCCAACGTAAAGAGGCTCACCGCCGGCATAGCCCAGGCCTCGCCTTTGGCCAATTGTATAATTTGAAACTCCCTTGTGTTTTCCTATGATATTTCCCCGCATATCTGTCAGATTGCCTTCTGTGTCAGCTTCGGTGTCAGACAATGCAACTCGGTAATCGCCCTGGCCTGCAAAACACAATTCCATGCTTTCATCTTTGTCAGCGACCGGCAATTTCAACTGCGAAGCTATTTCCCGAACCTGCTGTTTTGTCAAACCGCCCAAAGGAAAATTAAATTTCGACAGCTTGTCGGCAGCGATGCCATACAAAAAATAACTTTGGTCTTTTGTTCTATCTTTTGCTCTGCCAAGGTAAAAACTGCCGTCTTTTTCAAACACCTGTGCGTAATGTCCGGTTGCAATTCGGTCTATTCCAAATTCGGCTTGTACCAAATCCCATACAAGTGAAAATTTCAGCAGACTATTACAGTCGGCACACGGATTGGGTGTTTGGCCATTTTTATATGATTTGCGAAAAGGCTCAATTATAAGCTGCTCAAAAGCCAGCCTAACATCAACAAAATAATGTGCAATTCCCAACTGCTCACACACGAAGGCAGCATCGGCTCCACAACAGCCTCGAGTACTACCACAGGCAGATGGTATCTGCATAGTAACACCCATTACATCCCAGCCCTGTTCCTTGAGCAGATGCGCTGTTATACTGCTGTCGACACCGCCGCTCATCAAAACCGCTATCTGCCTGGAAACAGGTCTGCTTGGTCTCCACGCCGCTAAACTCGGCGCCTGTAATTTGATGTTATACTTACTAATCATCTTCAAATGGACAGGGAAAAGTTTTACATTAATTTTAAGCATGTTTTTTTAATTGCGGTATATCAGTTTATAGCTGGTTGACGGTGATTTCAAGAGTTTTTCATAATCCCTTATTTACGCGAAGATTACAACTCTTAGGTGCGTAAGGTGCTGGCTTAAAAAAAATAGAGCTTCGTTACCTTCCATGAAACGAAGCTCTTGCCCCCCGCGATTTACCTTGCCTGCCTTAGCCTCTGCACTATGCCCCCCGGCAGCACAAAGTCCAAAGCCTTTCTTCGTCGCAGGTATGTCGATTCCGGGCCCCTCGGCGAAGCTAATAAAAAAAGACACAACCGAGATGATTCCCATATAAGAACCATCTCAATTGTGTCTTCGACTTACAGTTCAAAAACCTGCCCGACAAGACAATCTGCACCGATTATGCAGACCTCAACATTGTCTATCTCGACTCTACAGCCGATAAATCTTTAGGTTTTTTACTCTTTTTCCACAATTTCTTCAAGTTTTTTTCGCATTTTGCCAAGCTCTTTGGATTTAAACGAGCCTTTGGTTTGCTCAAGCACCCTGATAGTCTCGTTTACCCCCTTGTCAAGAGTATCAAGTTTCGGGCAGTTAAATAAATGACAGGGCTCTTTCTTGCTATTTGCAGTTGTCAGTGATTTAGTCAGGTGCTTGATATCCAAAATGGCGTCAATAACATTCTGGAATGCAAGTTCAATAAAGGACTCAACAGATACATAAGAAGATTCAATTCGATTGCTCTTCAAGGCATTCTCTATATGTACAAAACAATTGTTCCAGTGTTGCGGATGCTCTTTTATAGTGTGTATCGAATAATATATTCTGTGCTTTCTTATTGCATTTTCTACTTCAAAAAGCAGCTTATCCAATTCCACCGGTTTGACCAGATAGGACACTACGGGCAATTCGACCGATTCAATCGCTGTCTGCAGGGACGGATAACCCGTTACTAAAATTACCGCAATGCTGTCATCCATGTTTGTAATGTTCTTAATCAGCTCCAACTGTTCGTTACCAGGCATCCTGATATCTGCAATCAGTAAATCGTAGTTTGCACTTTTAAGTTTTTCTGCTACCTGGACAGCATCACTTACGCAATCACATTGATAACCATGCCTGCGAAGTAAATCTGCTGTTGACTGAAGAAAAACCTCCTCGTTATCCGCTATTAATATTCGCCCCCGCTTTGACATTTTACGTCCCCTTTCTGCCCTTTTTGTTCAAAGGAATGATGATACTGAAAACAGTTCCTTTACTCTCTTTGCTCGCAACAGTAATTGAACCACCCATACCTTCTACGATGTTTTTTGAGATTGATAGTCCCAAACCAAGGCCGCTACCCATACGGTCTTTTTTCGTTGTAAAAGACGAATCAAAAATTCGTGGCAGCACATCAGGTTTGATGCCAGCTCCCTTGTCAGCTATTGTTATTGTTAAATTTTTGTCATCTATTTTGCTCGCGATTCGCACCTCTTTGCCTGCAGGCGAGGCTTCAACGGCATTTTCTATGATATTATATAAAACCTGCCGCAATGGGGATTCTGCTATCATGACAACCCCCGGTTCTTTACACGCATCGAATTTTAGCGAGACCCCGCTTTTGACACTGACAGTCTCCAGCATTGCAATTACCTGCTCAATGACATCATTAACTAAAAAGTCACCTTCCTGAGCGTTTTTATATAATCCGAATATCTGCCATACTATATTCGATATCCGTGCGATTTCCCTGTCTATCAGAGCAACATAGTGATAGTAAGGGTCATTCCGCGGTATTGAATCTTTGATTAACGCAAAGGAGTTTTTAATACCTGCCAGTGGATTGTTTATTTCATGAGCAATCTTTGCTGCAAGCAGCCCCTTCGCTGCAAGTTTTTCGCTTTCCCGAAGAGTCTCTGCTAAATCTTTTTGTCGGGATTTCGGGTGAGCAGAGCCGGCGGGGCGTAATTTCTCTAATTTTGAGCCTCGTTCTTGCTTTTTGCTCTCGGTATTTGTCTTCATTAGCAAGGTCCTGACCAGCAACAAAAATCGCTTTGCTGTTAGGGTAAATTAAGGCTGATTTGGGTATGTCCGGATGCAGCTTTTAAATCCTAAACAGCACTCGAACTTGTCCCCCCAATGATGCCCCCTGTTTTTCCCCTGAAATACCTTTTTTCAAACAGTATTCGCCATACATACGCTCTCTCTGGTTAGCGGTACAAATAAGTATATTTTAACCGAAGTTCAAGTCAAACAGAATTTTACCCAATTTCAGTTTTTTTATAATGTTAGCACATTTTTCGACGGGCCAACAGTCAGGTAAAAATGGCGAAATCAAGGCGTTAAGCCAGGTAATTATCGGCCGGTAATTAAGAAAAATCGCTAGTTTCGTTTATGAATACTCTAATGTGAGCCACAAATAAAAATCCATGTGCAGATTTTCTGGAGAACTATTTGGTATTCAGAAAAACATTTGAAATATTTTAAGTAGGAAGATTTCTAACCAAAAGTGACTAAGAAGTTTGTAGGAAGAAAAAGATGAATATGAGAATGCTAACTACTCTTTGTGTAGTAACCGCTATTGCTGCGCCTGTATCGGCAAGACTGGTAGAGGTCGATTTCACACCTGATACTCTGGCTATAGCCAAAGGCAGTCTCGGTACGTCTCTGACTATCGATGACCTGTATATCACCTCTCTTGCTGACCTTGAGGCGCCAACCGCTGGTACCCTTTATCTTGAGATGTACAAAGGTTTGGGGGTGCGCTCTCTCGCCGACACAGGAGCAACTGCAATTACATGGGACGGAGGTAATTCGAACGAAGCTGTTGTGTTCGACTTTACTAATAATGTGGAAGCTGCCTCTGTCGTCATCAAATTAAACTGTTTTGAAGACCGATACGATTCTCCAAAGCTGATTCTGCAACTCTCCGGAAGCCCTGAACTGACCTTTACAGAGTCTCATCCCAACTGGTCTGCCGCCACTTCTGTAAGTCGCAAAAAGATTACTATCGATATTGGCGGGCTGCTCGGAGCAAATACTGCTGATATAGTTAGTAAAATTATCGTCGCTGAAACCACCGGAAGTGTTTTTGTAAAGAATATCGCTTATGAAATTACTGCGCCTCCCGTACCTGAGCCTGCTACAATTGTGCTGTTAGGTGTGGGTGGTTTCGTGATGATTGTTAATAATTGCAAACGAAAGTAAGTTTTCTGAATATCAAAGCTTCAATGATACTCCAACCCTGCAATTCTTACCCGAAGGTTTTTCTGCACAAAAAAAATGAGTATTTTCTTGACGCTTCCCCGCTCACCTTTATAATCAAGGCAATAGTCGAAGGTAATTCAATTGATACCCTTATTGAGGGAGGCTAATTATGGCACCGATAGACTTTGAGAAGTGGTCGGAAGGTCAATCCGGCCCGTTGTTTAATATTCCAAAATTCAACTTCAATTTCAACCTGCTTAAATGGCTGATACCAGCTGCTGTGATACTCTGGCTTTTATCCGGGATTTATATTGTCAGCCCGGATGAGCATGGCATCGTCAGAATGTTCGGAAAAGCAGTTCGCACCACTCAGCCGGGACCACATTATCATTTCCCTGCACCAATTGAAAAGGTTGACAGGGTAAAGGTGAAAAAAGTAAGACGACTTGAAATCGGTTTCAAAACTGTTCATGCGGGACCACCGGCAAGATATCGTTTCAAGCCGGAAGAGTCATTGATGCTGACAGGTGACGAGCAGATTATAGATGCGCAGTTAACCGTTCAGTACCTCGTAAAAGATGCTAAAGCGTTTTTATTTAACGTGCGAGGACTAGAAGCAGATAACGGAGCTCTCAAAGATGCTGCCGAAGTTGCTCTAAGACAGGTCGTCGGAAAAAGGCCTATTGATGATGTCTTGATTGGAGAAAAGCTTCAGATTGAAGTTGATATCAAGGAACTGCTTCAGCGAATCATGGACAGATATGACGGAGGCATAAAAGTAATCGAAGTCAAACTGCAAACAGTACGACCTCCAGCAGAAGTGGCGAGGGCATTCAGCGACGTTGTTAGCGCAAAAGAGGATAAAGAACGACTTATTAAAGAAGCTGAAGGGTATCGCGAAGATGTTCTTCCCAAGGCAAGAGGAAAGGCAGAAAGCCTTATCAGGGCGGCAGAGGCATACAAAGCAGAACGAATTAAACGTTCTGAAGGTGACGCCGACAGATTTCTGTCTGTTCTGAAAGAATATAAAAAAGCACAGGCAGTCACTCGAAAGAGATTGTATCTTGAAACAATGGAAAAAATTCTGCCGGGTATCAAAAAGTTTGTAATTGACCCGGAAACCGGCGGAAATCTCCTGCAATTTTTACCCCTTGAAAAAGGAGGTGACAAATAATGAGAAATCTTACAATTATTGCCATTATAATATTAGCTGCTTTAGTCCTGCTCGCAGGTTCAGTCTTCGTAATCGACGAGAAGGAGCAGGCTATTATTACCCAGT
Organism: uncultured bacterium; assembly: GCA_965372745.1. GTDB lineage: Bacteria > Planctomycetota > Phycisphaerae > Sedimentisphaerales > Anaerobacaceae > VRUG01. The sequence goes on along the minus strand of CBDVDM010000013.1, from coordinate 5,710 downwards.
TGGGAAAATATGTCAGAACCGTTACAGAGCCAGGTCTGAATTTCAAAATCCCCTTTATTCAAACCGTCCATCGTTTTGAACGTAGGGTCCTTGAATACGATGCCGCTGCCGCTCCGATTATCACAAGTGACAAAAAGCATCTTGTTATCGATAATTATGCGCGATGGAAAATTATAGAACCATTAAAATTCTACCAAACTGTACGTAATATTAGCGGCGCACAGGAAAGACTCGACGACATTGTATTTTCTGAGATTCGAGAGGAACTTGCTCGTCACACGCTTACCGAGGTAATATCGATTAATAGAGAAACCATTATGGACAAAGTCCACACGCAATGTGATACCAAGGCACGGGAATATGGTCTTGAGGTTATTGATGTCAGGATTAAACGTGCTGACCTGCCAAGTGAAGTGGCGCATTCGGTTTATGCTCGTATGAAAGCCGAAAGACAAAGAATCGCAAAAAAATACCGCTCTGAAGGAGAAGAGGAAGCCGTTAAAATAAGAGCGTCTACGAACAAGGAAAAAACCATCCTGCTTGCTGAAAGTTATCGACAGGCAGAAATACTCAAGGGCCAGGGCGATGCCGAGGCTCTTAAAATCTATGCCCAGGCCTTCGAGAAGGACCCCGAATTCTTCTCTTTCGTCAGGACTCTCGAGGCCTATGAAAAATCTCTGAAAAAAGATACTACTATTGTTTTGCCTGCAGATTCCGAATTTTTCCAGTACCTCAGTCCTGCGACAAAATAATATACCCTTCAGGGTAGAAAATTCCCGAGAGCAGGTTTGTAACATATTGTTTCAAGGTATGTTACCCGCGAATAAACAGAAAAATTCAATCGTGAGCACTATATTTAACCGGTTTTTGACGCACAATAATAAAAACGCTTGAAGTAAAAGCCGGTGGGGGGTATCTTAAGCAATCCATATTTATATGATAGAGTGCTTAGATTTTCAGGGAACTTATAATGAGTGCAGTCGAAAAGAATTCTTCTATTTCAGAACTTGACCAGCTTTGTATTCAAACCATACGCTTCTTATCCGTCGACGCCGTCCAGACTGCAAATTCAGGCCATCCGGGTATGCCTGTCGCAATGGCGCCGGCTGGGTATATGCTATGGACAAAACATCTAAAACATAATCCATCTGACCCTCGCTGGCTAAATCGCGACCGCTTTGTTCTCTCTGCAGGACACGGCAGTATGCTGCTTTATTCACTGCTTTATTTGACCGGATACGATATTTCACTGGATGATATTAAAGAATTCAGGCAGTGGGGCAGCAAAACACCGGGACATCCCGAATATAACCCTGATATTGGCGTCGAAGTTACTACAGGACCGCTGGGGCAGGGTATCTCAAATGCCGTCGGTATGGCTATCACAGAAAAATACCTGGCCAGCTATTTCAATCGCGACCGGTTCCCTATCATCGATTACAAAATCTACGCTATAGCCGGTGACGGCTGTATACAGGAAGGTATCTCTTCAGAAGCATCTTCGTTAGCCGGCCACCTGGGACTGGATAATCTGATTGTTATTTACGATGATAACCACATCACAATAGACGGCAAAACCGACCTTGCTTTTACCGAAGATGTTACCGCCCGTTACAAGGCCTACGGCTGGAACGTTATCGAAGTGCCCGGTGATGGCAACGATATGGCCTCTTTCGAGAATGCTCTCGAAAAGGCCAAAGCCCATACCGGCCAACCTACATTGATTAAACTTCGAACACATATCGCCTATGGCAGCCCGAATAAACAGGACACCGCTGCTGCTCACGGAGCACCTTTAGGCGAAGATGAAATTAAACTCATGAAAAAAAGATTCGGATGGGACCCGGAAAAAAACTTCGCTGTACCTGATGACGTACTTTCCCATATGCGTGAGCAAGTCCAAAAAGGCAAAGATGCCAAAGCCGAATGGGACAAATTATTTGCTGAATATAAAAAAGCATATCCTGATTTGGCAAAACAGTTCGAATCAGCTTCCTCCGGAAAACTCGATATTGATACTGACAAATACCTGCCGAGGTTTGAGGCGGGCAACTCTATCGCTACGCGTAAAGCCTCGGGGAAGGTTCTCGATGCACTCATGCCAAATCTACCGTTCATACTGGCAGGCTCGGCTGACCTGACCTGCTCGAATAACACCAAATTTGCGGGTGCTGCGGATTTCCAAAAAGATAATTACAACGGCAGATATATATACTATGGCGTCAGGGAACACGCCATGGGCGCTATCATGAATGGTATCTCAATTAACGGCCTGACACGTGCATACGGTGGAACGTTTCTGGTATTCAGCGATTACATGAAACCTGCAATTCGCATGGCGGCTCTTTCGAAACACCCAACCATCTTCCTCTTCACGCACGACAGTATCGGAGTTGGAGAAGACGGCCCAACGCATCAGCCCGTAGAACACATCAACGCCCTGAGGCTTATTCCGGATCTGCTTGTCATACGGCCTGCCGATGCCAACGAAACCGCTGCTGCATGGAAATTCATACTCCAATACAACGACGGCCCCGTAGCAATCGTGCTCACTCGTCAGGGAGTCCCCGTCATAGACCAGGACAAATACACTTCTGCTGAAAACCTGAGTAAAGGAGCATACATCCTGCGAAAAGTCGATAACCCGGATGTCCTGTTAATGGCAACAGGCTCCGAAGTCGCAATTGCCCTGGAATCGGCTGAAAAACTCGAATCAGGCGGTATTAAAACGCAGGTCGTCTCTATGCCGTGCCTCGAACTTTTCGAGATGCAGGACCAGAGTTATAAAGATTCAGTTTTGCCGCCAACGGTAAAATCAAGAGTCGCCATAGAAGCCTCCCTTGAACAGGGGTGGGGAAAATACCTCGGAGAAAAAGGACAATTTATCGGCATGAACTCCTTCGGTGCCTCTGCACCCGGCAAAATCTGCTTCGAGAAGTTTGGTATTACAACAGAAAATGTCGTAAGAGCAGCTAAAAAAGCAATAATAAAATAACAGGTAATAACTTCAAAATGAGAAAAACAAAAATCAGGTCAATTGCTGTTATGACAGGCGGCGGGGACTGTCCCGGATTAAATGCCGTCATACGCGCTGTAACAAAAACTGCCATGCATAAGTACGGCCTGGAGGTCTGGGGGATTGAAGATGGATATTTAGGGCTGATTGAAAATCGGCTTCACCGGCTCGATTTTAATGATGTCAGTAATATCCTCAATGTCGGTGGAACAATACTGGGTACGACCAATAAGGCTAACCCGTTTAAATTTCCATGTAAACAAGGCAACAAAACTGTTTTTAGGGATTTATCCAGCCGATGTCTAAAGGCGATTAAAGAACGCGGGATTGATGCGGTTGTTATTATCGGCGGTGACGGGACGATGATATCAGCAGCCGACTTTGCAAAAAAGGGGCTGACTGTTATCGGCGTGCCCAAGACCATCGACAATGATTTGTACGGTACAGATGTCACCTTTGGTTTCAATACAGCGGTTACAACAGCAACTGACGCTCTTGACAAAATCCACACAACCGCAGGGTCGCATCACAGGGTAATGATTGTCGAGGTTATGGGCAGATACGCAGGCTGGATTGCATTGTATTCGGGAGTTGCCAGCGGTTCGGATGTAATTTTGATTCCGGAGATACCATACAAACTTGATAAAATCTGCAGGTTTGTTACCGAAAGGTCCCAAAAGGGTAAAAGCTACAGTATTATTGTTGCCGCCGAGGGCGCAAAAGAAAAGGGCGGGAAAATGGTTATTGCAAAGAAGCTAAAACAGAGTCCTGACCCCATTCGGCTTGGCGGCATAGCGAATCAACTCTCAATACAGATTCACGAAAAGACCGGCCTGGACTGCAGGGCTGTTGCGCTTGGCCATGTGCAAAGAGGAGGAACACCAACCGCTTACGACAGGGCGCTGGCAACCGGTTTTGGTTATAAAGCAATTGAGCTTTTAATGGCCGGTGTGAAAAATCATCTTGTAGTTGAAAAAGGCGGCGGACTTGAAAGTATACCGCTTAGCCGCGTAGCAGGAAAAATCAAAAAAGTGCCCCTCAAGCATCCGCTAATACAGGCAGCAAAGGCTGTCAAAACAAGCTTCGGCGTATAGAACTTGTTGAAGAAAGACACGAAGAAAAATTCTTACTCCGTAATTTCCTCTTGTGCTGAAGTTTCAGCTTCAACTGCAAAACAGTCAAATTCCGCTCCAAACTGCGCCAGGTAATAAAGTGAATATGCTCGTTTGAATATTAAAATCGGCAGCATGAGAACTGTCCCAAGGTACGGTATCACCAGAAAACAGCATGCACAACAGCAGGTCGCTAAAACAGCTGCCAGGATAATCATGCAGATAACTATCGATATTACTATCTGGAAAAGGATGTATAGCGTAAGAGGCCCCTTATTTGCGCTAAGCAAAGGCAAAAATTGTTTCCATCCGTCTACACAACTCGCTGTTCGAAGTGACATAACCGGAACTACAAAATCTGTTGTGAATTTTCCCACAAGTAACATCGCGATTATGATTAAGATGATTAAAAACACAATCGAACATAGCCCAATTATAGCGGTAAGGCTGGGGCCGCCTTCAGCTTTTGAAGATAGAAGAACAAGCAAAACTGTGATAATAACAGGGATGACTATTGCTGCAAAACTGATGATACCAAGTACGATTCTAAATAGAAACAGGCTGTTACCATGTTTTTGAAATTTATGCCAGGGTACTTTCACCTGCGCCTCATTGTTAGCCACACAATGCAGGAACATAAATTTACCTCTGCTGCTTAGCCAGGTCAGTACCAGCCAAAGTGCTGTTATCAGTATCAATACCGCCAAAAAGACAGGGATGATTACCGACAGATGTGCGATGATGGCATCTTTTGCATTATGAAAGGATTGGTTGCTCCTGTTGAATTTTTGAAAAAAGTTCGCACCGCCGCCACCATTCGCTAACCCGGCAAGCCATGCACAAAAAGCTATGACAAACCATTTGCCGAGTCCAAATGGCTGAAAAAGAATTTCTTTTACCCTCCTGACAGCCGGATTGATTGGTTCTATTACGCTTATAGCTTGATTTTCTTTTGCCATGGTACAGACCTATCGTTTAAGTTTTAAAAGAGTTTTGAACTATCGAGTATGAATGTTACCGGGCCGTCATTTGTGCTCTCGATTTCCATATGTTCGCCGAACCGCCCTTTTTGAACGTTAACACCCTTCTCTCGAATCAACTCTGTCACTTTTTTATAAAGCTGATTCGCGAGTTCTGGCTTTGCAGCCTTATCGAATCCCGGGCGCCTGCCCTTTCTGCAGTCGCCATGAAGCGTAAAATTGCTCACTAACATGACATCCCCATTGATGTCATTTATACTGAGATTCATTTTACCCTGCCGGTCAGGAAATACTCTAAGGCCTGTTATTTTCTCAGCGATGAATTGAGCATCGTTTTCAGTATCATTGTGTGTAACACCAAGATATACGAGCAGTCCCCGGTTTATTTCTGCAATTACGCCGCTGTTAACAGAAACAGCGGCTTTGGATACTCGCTGAACAACAATACGCATTACCGCCCTGCCTTCCAGATATTATGGACTTTATAGACCCTTAAGAGTCTATCCAAATAACCCACTCTATTACGACCCTGTTATTCGGATAGGCTCTAAGTGTTTTTATACTATTCCGGCACCCTCAAGTCCCATTGATTCGGCTATCCT
>CBDVDM010000012.1:0-51285 GCA_965372745.1 uncultured bacterium | reverse complement strand
CCAGCCGTTTGGATTTGGAACATCAGCCAAAGTCAAAGACAATCTTGCAATCTCTCTTGCAAACAAATCTTGTTCTATACCCAATAAATGACTGTTGAGATATTTATGCAAATCTGCCCTGTCTCCTTCATATATATCCCTTAGCAAACGTAATGCGAACGTAAGAAAGGGAGCATGGCCGCAGGTCGGCTCAAGCACATGCCTGTTCTCCTGTGGAATATCTTTTATCCAATCAGAAAGCTGCAAAACAATATAATCAACCAGATATGAAGGTGTCGCATGGATTCCCCACGCCTTTCTGGTTTTTTTATCTATCAGGGTAGTCTCGTAAACGTGAGCAAGCGATTCAATTGTCATATTGTTCAAACTGGAAAATTGTTTGACCTCGCCTGCTGCGGCTTCTAATGCGCGTTGTTCACGCTTTGTCTTAAAAGCCAGCCCATCTTTTGCGCCATAATGCCGACTGACTCTTTCCAAAACCGCAGGCACATCTTCCAGGTCTAACCTAATAAATCTCTCGACTTTTTTATCCTGAAGTATCTTAGCACCTAATAACCAGAAAACGCTCTGAAACATCCATCGATTTAACGGGATATTTACTTGAGGGATGCCGAGTTTTTCATCAAGGATTCGAAGCGTATTCTTTACTAAATCAGCCAACCTGTCTCCCATTTCGTGTTCAAGTACCGGCATTAAACCTTTGTCTACAAAGTTAAGCTGGTATTTAGAATGAACACGACTCAGATTTTTGGCTCGATAAATGCTTTCAGGAGAAAAATCTTCCTTATGCTTAATAAAAAAATTTGAAACTTCAGCAGCAGGAATTGTATCTTCCCGCACAACACCACTACTTTTAAGCGTCCACCATTGAAGTTCTTTTTTGCAACAAATAAACAGTACGGGGGTGCCAATATTACGACACTTATTTGCCATACTTTCAAATGTCGGCTCTTCCAATAAGTCTCTGTCTATCGCAGCAATGCATGCATCTCTGGCGTCATGTGATGGATACGCAAAGCCTGCAATTGGCATATTGTGCTCACAGCCTGAACGGTCTGAGTAAATATAATCTTCACGTATCAAATCATTGCTGTAGCCGCACTTACCTAGATATGAACGTAACCTACGGGTTGTTATAGTACTATTGCTTATTGCTGTTAAACTCCTCTAAACATGGATTCTATTGTCAACAAGTTCAATCTGTCTTTTATCGTCAACAAATAACTCCATAGGTAAATTTTTCTCATGTACTAACCTGACATAATACCAGAATATACTTGATTAGCCAATAAACTATCTGTTAATCCGCGTTTAAACCAATTGATTTAACCCCAACTCTCCGAGACGGTATCTGGCCACAGGTGCCAAGGCTAAACGGGGAGGAATAACCCCGCCATAGTGATGGCGAGGCTAAACGAAATAGATTCCTGAACAAGTCAGGAATGACATTAAATATACCCTGCGCTAACGCTTGGGCTCTGTGCTTCGCGGGGCAGGTGACGGTTAAAATCGTCTATTTTTGCTGATTTTTTGGGGTATTTGCAAATTTTCGTAATTTTTCATAAATTTGGCTTGAACAGATGAGGTTTATTTTCGATAATATAAGTACATCCTCGGTGAAATTGTTTGCCGAGCCCCAGGCTTCTTCGGACGTCTGGGTTTTTTTATATTAGCAGGGATGCAAAATGAGCCGGTATTGCTTTTATATCGGTGGCTTTAATGTTTACCACGCCTTAAATGACGAACCTCTAATTACAAAAAAAGAACGGTTTCCTTATCGTAAGTACAAATGGCTGAATTATCGAAAACTTGCTGAATCCGTAATAGGCTCCAAGGATGAAATTACGGGTATTTTCTATTTTACGGCTTTTGCAAGATGGAAACCTTCTCAGGTTCTTTTTCGCCATCAGCAATATATTAAGGTTCTAAGAAAGGCAGGAGTTGAAACAATTCGTGGGCGTTTTATGAAAAAACACATTAAATGTCATGAGTGCGGCAAAACATTTTTAACTCATGAAGAAAAACGAACGGATGTTAATATTGCGATTAAACTTTTAAGTGATGCTTTTGACGATTTATATGACAGGGCTCTAATCGTTTCTGCTGATAGCGATCTTCTTCCAGTAATAAAAGCTGTGCACAGTTATGCTCCTGATAAAGAAATAGGAGTAATGTTTCCCATCGGAAGGAACAGTTATGATTTGCGAGAAAATGCCGAGTTCAGATTTAAGATGACGGAACAACTTTTAAAGAATAGCCAGTTTCCCAATGAAGTCAAAGTTGGGGATAAAATTATCAAAAAACCCGATGTATGGTGTTAGATTTATAACCTAACTGCGTTAACATTACCTCCCGGTAGTGCGTAAACACTACCACGCCAGGATGATGGGGCTAAACCTAACAACAAAAACCTGAGGGCGTGATGACGGGGCAAGCAGGACAGATAGTGTCAAGATGGGTAGTTTTGGGGAAAAGTTGGGGGGAAATTGAGAAAAAGTCAAATTTTTTAAAAATTTTGCATTTTTTTTGATTTTTTTAGTTTGCACTTTGGCAGAGCAGGCTATAAGATGACAAATTCGCATTGATAACCCGAACAAGCATATCAGTATCTGCACTTGAGGTATAGGCTGATATAGATACTGATAGGCAAGGTGGTTGGTGTATTTTGAGTTGCGGAGTGTTTTTATACAAAGCAGTTGTCTCTATTCATTTAGAGTTAAATGTATATACAGTTGCTGCTGTAGCTCAGTTGGTAGAGCGCTTCCTTGGTAAGGACGAGGTCATGGGTCCGAATCCCATCAGCAGCTGAAAAGCAGTAATCAGACCTGAAAGGTTGTTATGTGATAGCGGCTTTCAGCTATGAGTTAATAATATAAAGTTAAATTAAAATACTTGAGAATAAGAACGGTTAGGACAGAGTAATACTAACCCAGAACATTGGAGGTTTATAGAAGATGGCTAAGGCAGTATTTGAGAGGACAAAACCACATATTAATATTGGAACGATTGGCCACATTGACCATGGAAAAACGACGTTGACGGCTGCGATTACGATGCGGCTGGCACAAAAAGCCGGTAAGGGTAATGTCAAGAAGTTTGACGAAATTGACAATGCGCCGGAAGAGAAGGAGCGCGGCATTACAATTAATACTGCCCATGTAGAGTATGAGACAGATAAGCGTCACTATGCCCACGTGGACTGTCCGGGGCATGCTGACTATGTCAAGAACATGATTACAGGTGCTGCCCAGATGGACGGTGCGATACTTGTGGTAGCTGCCAGTGACGGCCCTATGCCGCAAACGCGTGAGCACATTCTTTTAGCTCGTCAGGTAAATGTTCCGAAAATAGTAGTTTTCCTTAATAAGGTAGACCAGGTCGATGACCCTGAGCTTTTGGAGTTAGTCGAACTGGAAGTAAGAGAACTGCTTAGCAAATATGATTTTCCAGGCGATGACATTCCGATTATTCAGGGTTCTGCTCTTGCAGCAATGGAGAGTGAGGGTAAGGACGATGAGGCCTGCAAGTGTATCGATGAACTGATGGTGGCTGTTGATGATTATATTCCAATCCCCGAACGGGCAGTAGATTTGCCGTTCCTTATGCCTGTGGAAGACGTTTTCAGCATTAAAGGACGTGGTACGGTTGGTACCGGCAGAATTGAACGCGGTTTAGTCCATGTCGGTGATGAGGTTGAAATCGTTGGCCTTGCTAAAGAGACCCGAAAGACCGTCTGCACCGGTGTCGAAATGTTCAACAAGACACTGGATGATGGCCAGGCAGGTGATAATGTCGGGCTGCTTTTGCGTGGTGTTGAGAAAAAGGACCTGGAACGCGGACAGGTGGTAGCTAAGCCCGGAAGTATTACACCTCATACGAGGTTCATGTCAGAGGTATATGTGTTAACCAAAGAAGAAGGCGGCAGACATACGCCGTTCTTCGCAAACTATAAACCCCAGTTCTATTTCAGAACCACCGACGTAACCGGTGCTGTACACGGCCTTCAGAGCCGTGACGGTAAAGCTGCAGAAATGTGTATGCCCGGCGACAACATTGCAATGGATGTAGAAATTATATCGCCTATCGCAATGGAAGAAGGTTTGCGTTTTGCAATTCGCGAAGGCGGAAGAACGGTCGGTGCCGGCGTTGTGGCCAAGGTTATCGAGTAGGGTATCTGTTATCAGGAACTGCAGTACCTGTTAATATCAAAGAGTTGTAATCCGTATCGGCTTTTAGCAGAGAGGATATCTTTGAGATTTAATGAGAAGTTCCACAAACGATTTAAGCCCGCATGACGGGGATAAGAATTTATGGCTAAGAAAAAAAGTAAAAGAGAATATGTCTGGCTTGAGTGTAAGGAGTGCAGCAGCAGGAACTATCGCACGAATATCAGTGTAGCAGCAGGCGCACCTAAAATCGAGCTGAAGAAATTTTGTAAAAACGAGCGCAGGCATACGGTGCATAAAATACGCCGTAAGTAAACGGACAGGGACTTACGTAGTAAAGTCAAGTATGATTTTGTGAGTCAAAATCTGCGGTGAAACCGCAGGCTAAATATAGATTGCTTCGCCCCTAAGGGACTTGCAATGACAGTTGCTAATTCAACCTTGACAGTGTATTAACTTGACAAAAAAATAATAGTAGTAGGCCAGTAGCTCAATTGGCAGAGCGTCGGTCTCCAAAACCGAAGGTTGGGGGTTCGATCCCTCCCTGGCCTGTTTTGGTTTCGGCGGAAAGGAAAAAAGCAAAAGATAAAGCTCAAAAGTAAAGTAGCGTCCTGAATTGAGTGTGCGGTATTTAAGAAGTCGGGAAAGGTATCTATGATATTTAATATCTATAAGCGTGGCCAGGGTAAATACACACGGCTTATCAGTGCGTTTACTGCGGCGACAATCGCAGCGCTGGGTTGTTTGCGTCTTTATACCAAACTCGAAGCAGCAGAATTCGGGCTGGAACAGCAGGCAAGACTGCTGGTAGCGACGCTGGTACCGGCAGGTGTATTTGCAATTTTCGGTTTATTGATAGTGTGGATAGTAAATAAACCAACAATTGCGGATTTCATGATAGCAGCTGAAGGAGAGATGAAAAAAGTCAGCTGGTCGAGCAGAAAGGAAATAGCGGTATCTACATTTATAGTTATCCTCGTGGTTGTTGCTATGGCGATACTGCTTTGGATTGTTGACTTGATGTTTAGAACATTCTTTATGTGGTTGATTGGATATTAGAAAATAGAGAATAATTAAATGGTGTAGGAATTTGTATTAGACACTGATTAACACGGATTAAAAAAATAAATATAAAAAAATCTGCGTAAATCTGTGTAACTTGTGCCTTAGGTAATCCGTGTCTGAAGAGTTACGCTAAAGGCGGTTAAATTTACTGCCTTTCAATTTTTGTATTGAGCAGGTGTTTGATATGCGTTGGTATGTATTAAGAGTTCAGTCGAATAAAGAGATGCGTGTTAAAGAGGCACTGCAGCAGCGTGTTGAGATGGAGGCTCTGCAGGACATTGTCGGCAGAATAGAAGTGCCTGTCGAAAAGGTCAAGCGCATTCGCGGCAGTAAACAGACGGTGCATCAGCGCAAGTTATACCCCGGTTATGTTTTTATGGAGATGGAGTCTTCAGAAGACGGGCGGGCACCTGAGAAGGCGTGGTTTATGATTAAAGAGACATCCGGAGTTGGAGATTTTATAGGTACCGAGGGTATTCCGACACCGATGCGCGATACAGATGTAGCCAAGATGCTGTTAGAGGCTGAAAGGCCTGAAGAGGCGCCGCTTATTAAGGTCGAATTCGAAAAAGGAGACCAGATTAAGATACGCGAAGGCGCTTTTGAGAACTTCGAGGGTGTAGTTGATTCGATAGACCAGGAGCGTGGTATTGTAAAGGTGATAGTTACGATATTCGGCCGCAGTACACCGTTGGATATCGAATACTGGCAGATAGAAAAGATATAATAATTCAAACTGACTGAATGGCAAGTTTGAGGATGCAAAAAGCAAGGGCAAAAGTAAAAAGGTAAAATTAAGCTACCTTGAATAAATTTTCAGATAAAAAACTGTGAAAGCAACTCGTCGCCGTGCCGGCGACGGCTAAACAATCATGGCAATATCTAAAAACTTTTGCAGGCAGCTTAAATTTTGCAGTTTTAGTAATAAGAAAATCAATGGTAAGGCTAAGGGATAACTAATGGCTAAAGAAGTATTAGTAAAGATAAAGCTGCAGGCAAAAGGCGGCCAGGCGACACCGGCACCTCCGATTGGTCCGGCACTGGGCCAGCATGGGATTAATATCGGTCAGTTCGTAACACAGTTCAATGAGCGAACCAAAGAGCTTAACGGGACACCGGTTCCGGTAGTGATATCGCTTTACAAAGATAAAAGCTTCGACTTTGTGGTCAAGAGTCCTCCGGCAGCGGTGCTGCTCAAACAGCAGGCAGGCATTGCAAAGGGCAGCGGTGTTCCAAATAAGGAAAAGGTGGGCAAGGTAACCGCTGCGCAAGTAAAAAAGATAGCAGAGGCAAAGTTTGATGACTTGAACGCCTATGACTTAGACCAGGCTATGAAGATTATCGAAGGAACAGCCCGAAGTATGGGTATCGAAATAGAAAGTTAGAAAAGTTGCGCATACCACGGCAGAATAGTGGGAGCGAAGAACTGGTTTTGTGAACCGATTTTTTGCGAGGTTAAAACTATGGCAGGAAAAAGTAAAAGGTATAAAGCTGAAGCCGAAAAGGTAACTAAAGAAGCGGTAGGTTTGGCTGAGGCGGTGGAAAAGGTCAGGGCTTTCAATGCTAAGTTCGACCAGACGGTGGAGTGTGTGGTGAATCTGGGGATTGACCCGAAACAGGCAGACCAGTTAGTGAGGGGAGCAATGTCTTTGCCTCACGGAATCGGTAAGCAGAAAAAAGTGATAGCGTTTGTCGAGGATTCGGATATTGAAGCAGCGAAGCAGGCAGGTGCAATCGAGGCCGGCAATGACGATTTGATTAAAAAAGTTTCCGACGGCTGGCTTGACTTCGATGTGGCGATAGCGTCACCGAAGGTAATGGGTAAGGTCGGCAGGCTCGGAAGAGTGCTTGGTCCGCAGGGCAAAATGCCGTCACCTAAAAATGGTACGATAACAGCGAAAGCGGCAGAAGCAGTAGCAGAGTTCGCTGCCGGGAAAATTGAATTCAGAAATGATGCAGGCGGAAATATTCACGTAGTTGTCGGAAAGCAAAGCTTCGATTCTAAAAAACTTCAGGAGAATATCGAGGCTTTTATTTCGCATATAAAGAAAGTTAAGCCTGCAGCGGCAAAAGGGACCTATATAAAGAAGATGTTTATATCTGCAACGATGAGCCCTAGCGTACAGGTAGTCGCATAAAGTAAAAAGAAAAGATATTAGACATTGGTTTGAGTAAAAAGGTGAAGATATGAGTAAATATGTAAAAGGATTATTAGAGTCGGAACTTCAGAAAAGAATCGAAGACAATAGTATCATGGATTTTCTCGTTGTCAGTCTTACCGGAGTAAGCGGTACAGATAATAATGTTGTGCGAGGAGAACTAAAGGAAAACGGTATCGGATTGATGGTTGTCAAGAACTCTCTTTTCCGAAGGGCGCTGAAAAATCATGATATGCCGGCGGCGGCAGAGATGTTCAGCGGGGCCTGCGCGGTGGCATTCGGAGGAGACAGCATTGTCGATGTGGCCAAGCAGATTGTCGACTGTGGCGTGAAGGTTGAGGCATTGGCGATTAAGGGAGCATTTCTCGAGGGCGAAGTGCTTGATTCGAAGCGAGCAACAGAGCTTTCGGAAATGCCGAACCGAGTAGAGCTTCAGGGACAGATTGTTACACTTATACAGTCACCTGCAAGAACTCTGGCAGGTGCAATCGCATCGCCTGCAGGTATTATCGCCGGCTGTATAAAAACTATGATTGAAGATGCTGAAGAGTCAGATGAGCAGTCAGATAAACAGGCGGCATAAATGATTTGATTATTAACCGGTCCGGATGGCTGTCCCTTTAAGGGTTAAACGAAACGGCGTAGTTTCGGCTACCATCAGACGTTAATGAACAGGAGTTTAATAGAAATGGCAGATGAAGAAAAAACTCAGGAAGTAACAGAAACAACAGAAGCAGCGAGTCCAAAGGAATGGAGCAAGGACATTAAAACGCTCGGAGACAAGATAGTAAAGCTTAGTTTAATGCAGGCTAAAGAGCTCGGTGATTATCTCAAGGAAGAACATGGTATCGAGCCTGCAGCAGGCGGAGCGGTTATGGTAGCAGGGCCTGCAGGCGTGGCCGAAGAAGAAGCTGAAGAAAAGACTACGTTTGATGTAGTCCTGAAAGATTTCGGTGAGAAGAAGATTCAGGTCATCAAAGAGGTCCGGGCATTGACGGCTCTTGGGCTTAAAGAAGCCAAAGACTTAGTTGAAAGTGCACCCAAAGCGGTAAAGGAAGGCCTGAACAAGGAAGATGCCGAGGCTGCCAAAAAGAAGCTTGAAGATGTTGGTGCAATTGTAGAATTGGCATAGGTATCAGCTAAAGGCGGTTGACGGGCAGTGTAAAATTCAGACGTTAAACGCATAGTTGTTATTAAAGGAGCAATAAATGGTTTCGCGAACGTTTCGCAATTTTGGCAAAATTCGGGATGCGGTAGAGATTCCGAACCTTGTGGCGATACAGAGAAACAGCTATGCTGGTTTTCTGCAAAGAGATGCAGCACCGAACAAAAGGGAAAATTACGGCCTTGAGTCATTGTTCGTAGAGATATTCCCCATCGAGAGCTATGATAAGTCGATGAAGCTGGAATACCTGTATTACGAGCTTGAAGAGCCTCGTTATGCACCAAGGGAGTGCCGTCAACTTCGTCTGACCTATGGTTATCCAATGAAGATAACCTGTCGGCTAAAAAATAAAGACGGCGAAAATCTTGCTGAGCAGTCTATATATCTTGGTGAAATCCCGAAAATGATAGGCGGCGGTGAGTTTATCATCAATGGTGCAGAACGTGTGATAGTAAGTCAGCTTCACCGCAGTCCCGGTGTTGATTTCTTAGTCGACAGTAAAGAGGGTGACCGTGTTCTGCATGGCGGCAGGATAATTCCTGAACGAGGCAGCTGGATAGAGATAAGCGTGACAAAGAAAGACGTTCTGGTTGTAAAGATAGACCAGTCCAGCAAGATATCGGCGACAACTTTTCTTCGGGCAATTGACCCGGAAAACAGTGAGACCGAGACGATTCTTCGCCTGTTTTACCCGACGAAAACCGTTACTAAAGCAAAACTGACTCCGGAGATGTGGTCGGTCGGGCCGATTGTTGATACCGAGACCGGAGAGGTGATAGTCAAGGCAGGTACTCAGATTGGTGACAGGGTTTCGCTGTTACAGCAAAGTAAAATCAAAAAAGTCGAGATTATCGAAAAGGTAAGCGACCCGATTATTCTAAACACGGTGGCAGAGGATGACTGCCAAGACCAGGACCAGGCATTGTTGAAGTTTTATATGAGGTTGAGACCAGGCAATCCGCCAAACGTTGAAAAGGCAAGGACATTTTTTAAAGAAAAGTTTTCTGATGTTAATCGATATCGTCTTGGCAAGGTCGGCAGGTTCAGATTAAATCGTAAGTTCGAACAGCAGGTAGATGAAAAAGAGATGACGCTTCGTTCGGAAGACTTCCTTAATACGATGAGATATATAATAAAACTGCGTAATAATGAGGGAGTAGTTGACGATATAGACCACCTTGGCAACAGGAGACTTCGAACAATTGACGAACTTGCTGCTGATGAGATCAGGAAAGGTCTTCTAAAACTTCGTAAAACGGTTCAGGAACGAATGAGTTCTAAAAGGGACAGCGAAGAGCCTCTGCGTATAGCAGACATAGTGAACTCCAAGAGTGTTTCAAGCAGTATCAATTATTTCTTTGGCAGAGGCGAGTTGAGCCAGATTGTTGACCAGACCAACGCATTAAGCCAGTTAACCCATGAGAGACGGTTGTCTGCATTAGGTCCTGGCGGCTTGAACAGGCGCCGAGCTGGCTTTGAGGTTCGTGACGTTCATATCAGCCATTACGGCAGAATTTGCCCGATTGAGACCCCCGAAGGGACCAATATCGGATTGATTGCCTCTTTGGCGATATTTGCAGGTATGGACGAATATGGATTTCTTCTGACACCTTACTGTAAAGTCGTCAAAGGTAAAGTCACCGGTGATGTTGACTATTTGCGAGCAGACGAGGAAATGAAGGCGGTGATTGCGGCACCTGGTACTGTTGACCAGAAGACAAACAGGATTCATGAAGGTGTTGTACTGGCTCTTAAGAACAGTGAGCTTGCCCAAGTGTCAGATAAGGAAGTTAACTATGTAGATATTTCTCCGAAACAGACCGTTGGCATTTCTGCGTCACTTATTCCATTTCTGGAGCATGATGATGCTAACCGTGCATTGATGGGTTCTAACATGCAGCGTCAGGCAGTTCCACTTTTGAAAAGCGAGATGCCTCTGGTAGGTACCGGAATGGAGAAGGTTGTCGGTCAGAACTCGAGTATGGTGGTGCGAGCCCGCAATAAGGGAGTAGTTACAAGTGTTGATTCGACAAGGATAGTAATAAATCAGACTGATGAGTATGTTCTTGAAAAGTTTGTCGGCCTGAATGAGAGGACGTGCCTGAATCAAAGGCCCATAGTCAAACTCGGCGACAAGGTCGAGAAGAACCAAATCATAACAGACGGCGGCGGCACGGACCACGGCTCGCTGGCACTTGGTAAGAATATCCTTGTTGGCTTTGTCTCTTTTGAGGGTTTTAATTTTGAGGATGCGATTATTGTCAGTGAAAAACTTGTGAAGAACGATGATTTCACGAGTATTCATATTGATGAGTTTACTGCCGAAGTAAGAGAAACACGTCTCGGCAAAGAAGAATTTACAAATGACATACCCAACGTTAGTGAGCGGGCCTTGCGCAACCTGGATGAGTACGGGATAATCTGTGAAGGTACGCGGGTGTATCCGGGTGATATCCTTGTAGGTAAGGTTGTTCCAAAGAGCAAAACCGAGCTGACACCGGAAGAGAAACTTCTACATGCGATATTCGGCAGGGCAGGAGAAGATGTTAAGAATGACTCGCTGGAACTTCCGAGCGGCTATGAAGGTGTCGTAATCAAAACGGAAAAGTTTACGCGACGAGGCGCCGGTGATGAAGAGGAAAAGAAAAGTCTGCGCAGCCAGATAAAAGAATATCGAAAGAAGATGCAAGGCAAAGAGTGTCTGATGTTTAAGCAGATGGTTGAGGCTATCGGCGACAAATTTGATGTTAATATGATTGACCCGTCTACTCGTCAGAAGGTCGGAGTCAGTGATGACGATGATGTTATTTACGAGCAGATCGAGAACTTTAATATTAAGTGGGTCAAACCGGCGGCGATGCGCGAGAAGGTGCAAAAAATCATAGATAAGTTCTGGGTCAGGATAGTAGAGATTCAGGAAGAAAAGAACCGCAGGTTAGAACGAGTTAAACATGGCGACGATCTTCCCAGCGGAGTGCTTCAGATGGTGAAGATTTACATTGCAGCTAAAAGGACGTTGTCAATCGGTGACAAGATGGCAGGGCGACACGGGAATAAAGGCGTAATTGCCAAAATAATGCCTGAAGAGGATATGCCGTTTTTGGAAGACGGAACGCAGCTTGATATTCTTTTGAATCCGCTCGGTGTGCCGAGTCGTATGAACGTTGGTCAAATTCTCGAGACACATCTTGGCTGGGTAGCCAAAGTATTGGGCTTTACAGCTATTACTCCGGTATTCGATGGGGCAACAGAGGGTGATATCATGCAGCTTACCAAAGAGGCAAATGAACTCGTCAATAATCGTAAAGCTGAATTAGCAGAAACTAATGAGGCGCCGTCCGATAAAGAGCTTTTTGTAACTGTACCAGCGTTATTGAAGACCCAGCTTTATGATGGCCGTACGGGTATGCCGTTTGTCCAAAAGGCGACAATCGGCTATATCTATATGCTGAAACTGCATCATCTTGTCGATGACAAGATTCATGCCAGAGCGACCGGTCCATATAGCCTGATAACCCAGCAGCCGTTAGGTGGTAAGGCGAGGACCGGCGGTCAAAGATTCGGTGAGATGGAAGTCTGGGCGTTGGAAGGTTACGGGGCAGCTTATACATTGCAGGAGATGTTGACTGTAAAGAGCGATGATGTTGAGGGCCGTACCAAGATATATGAATCGATGGTCAAAGGTAAGAACACGTTAGAGGCCGGTACGCCGCTATCGTTTGATGTGTTATGTAATGAAATTAGAGGGTTGGGTCTTAATATTCAGCTTGAGAAAAAACGGCTGGGTACAACGGTTCTTTAAAATTAACATTTGAGAACTCAAACAAAATTTAGGAGTCAGGCTTAAATGTTAGGCAATATTTATGACAGGATAAATGATTACGGTTCGGTAAAAATATCATTGGCAAGTCCTAATGATATTCGCAGCTGGTCTTTTGGTGAAGTTCGCAAACCGGAGACTATTAACTATCGAACGTACAGGCCGGAAAAAGATGGATTGTTCTGTGAACGTATTTTCGGTCCTGAACGTGACTGGGAGTGTTCCTGCGGGAAATACAAAGGGACAAAGTTCAAAGGTATAATCTGTGACCGCTGTGGTGTGAAAGTGACGCACAGCCGTGTACGCCGTAAACGTATGGGACATATTAACCTGGCGGCACCGGTGGTGCATATATGGTTTTTCAAGGCGATACCGAATCATCTCGGTACATTACTTGCAATGAAAGGTACTGACCTTGAGAAAATCATTTACTTCCAGGATTATGTAGTTACTGACCCCGGCCAAAGTCCGTTGAAGATTGGTCAGCTTCTAAGTGAGGGGGAGTATCGCGAAGCGTCAGAAAAATATGGCGGTGCATTTAAAGTTTCAATGGGTGCCGACGCAATTAAAGTATTATTGTCTTCCCTCGATATGGACAGTTTAGCAGATGAATTAAGAGCATCTATTGCCAAGACAAACAGCAAACAGAAAATCAAGGACCTTACCAAGCGCTTAAAATCAGTTAACTCGATAAAGAACAGCGTAAACAAGTGCGAGTGGATAGTGCTTGACGTTGTTCCTGTAATACCCCCTGATTTACGTCCTCTGGTACTGCTTGAAAGCGGTAATTTTGCGACAAGTGATTTGAATGACCTTTACAGGCGAATCATCAACCGAAATAATCGTTTGAAAAAGCTGATAGACCTTAATGCCCCTGATGTGATTATCCGCAACGAGACCCGAATGCTTCAGCAGGCGGTTGATTCATTATTGGATAATGGTCGTTGCCGTCGTCCTGTTCTCGGCAGTAATAACAGGCCTTTAAAGAGCCTGACAGATATGATTAAGGGCAAGCAGGGCCGATTCCGTGAGAACCTGCTTGGTAAGCGTGTGGATTATTCGGCCCGGTCTGTTATTGTAGTCGGGCCTCACCTGAAGCTGAATCAATGCGGCTTGCCTAAGAAAATAGCACTTGAGCTTTATCAGCCTTTTATTATAAGAAAACTCAAACAGCGTGGCCTTGCTGATACTATCAAAAGTGCCAAGCGAATGATTGAAAAACGTGAAGAAAACGTCTGGGACATCCTTGAAGAAGTTATTCATCAGCATCCTGTTATGTTAAACCGTGCACCTACACTTCACCGAATGGGCGTTCAGGCGTTTGAACCGATTTTGGTTGAGGGTAACGCTATCATGCTTCATCCTTTGGCATGCAGCGGCTTTAATGCTGACTTTGACGGTGACCAGATGGCGGTGCATCTGCCGTTAAGTGTTGAGGCTCAGGTAGAAGCGCATACGCTGATGATGACTACGAATAATGTCTTTTCGCCAGCCAATGGCAAACCTATGGTTGGGCCATCGCAGGATATGGTTATGGGTAATTATTACCTGACGCATATGGCTGAAAGTGAAAAGGGCGAGGGGATGGCATTTCGTGACTGCTTCGAGGCGATAATGGCTTATAGCATGGGTAAAGTAAGCCTGCAGGCAAAGGTGAAGGTTAAACTTGATAAGAATAAGAAGGTTGTAACAGATGTTTCTCAACAGATTGCTGACTGCAGCCCAGACAATAGTTCAGCAATAGAGACTACAGCAGGTCGATGTATATTCAATGATATACTTAGTAGTAAGCTGCCGTTCTATAATGTAACGATGTCACGGAAGATGTTGAGCCGTGTTATCAGCGACTGTTACAGTGAGGCCGGCAGTGCAGAGACGGTTGACCTTCTTGACCGAATTAAAGATGTTGGCTTTAAGTACGCAACGGTTTCTGGTTTGAGCTTTGGCCTTACAGACCTGAAGATACCTGAAAAGAAACAGCAGATTATCGACGAAACCGAAAATAAGGTTAAAAAGATTCAAAAAAACTATCAATTAGGAGTTTTAACCGAACGTGAAAGATATAACCAGGTTGTTGATGCCTGGACTCATGCACGTGTTGCGGTTACCAACGAGATGATGCGTGGTTTGAAGGAAGATACACGTGACGGCAAAGCCTATCTGAACCCGATATATTTGATGAGCGACTCCGGTGCACGAGGCAGTGTAGACCAGATTCAGCAGCTTGCAGGAATGCGTGCGTTGATGGCCAAGCCGAGCGGGGAGATCATCGAGACACCGATTAAATCCAATTTCCGTGAGGGCATGACGGTTCTTGAGTATTTCAGCTCAACACACGGGGCACGTAAGGGATTAGCGGATACGGCCCTGAAAACGGCAAATTCCGGTTATCTAACACGTAAACTCGTTGATGTTGCACAAAATGTCATTGTTGCCGAACACAATTGCGGGACATTGCAGGGTATTACCAAAAGCATTGTCAGCAGCGGTAATGAACAGGTGGCTGTGCCACTGTCTGAGTTGATAGTCGGAAGAACGTCCAGAGACAATATACGTAACCCGATTACCAATGAGATGATAGTTCATGAAAATGAAATTATCACTCCTGAGACAGCAGTAAAGATTGAGGCATTGGGTATTGATGCAATCAGAGTGAGAAGTCCGTTGACCTGTGACAGCCCGTACGGCATATGTGCGAAATGTTACGGTTGGGATTTGAGTATGAGCAACCTGGTTGAGGAAGGATTGGCAGTAGGTATAATTGCCGCCCAGTCGATTGGTGAGCCAGGTACACAACTGACACTGCGAACGTTCCATACCGGCGGTGTTGCTTCAAGAGCAATCCTGGAGCGTACACAAAAATCAACCCATGACGGCAAAATAAAATATCACGATATCAACGCAGTTATTTTAACCGGCGATGATGGAACAAAGCGTACTATTGTTCTCAAGCGTAATGGTGAGATAGCTGTAGTAGATGCAAAGGAACGAGAACTTGATAAATTTAAGGTTCCTTATGGAGCGACTGTTATAGTTAAAGATGGTGCTAAGATTAAAAGTGGTGAAGTAATATTCGAATGGGACCCGCACCGAATCCCGATTCTTGCGGAAGTGGCAGGTGTTATCCAGTTTACCGATATTCTTGAAGGTGAGACTATCCACATTGAAGAAGAGCGTAAAGGTCAAATTGGTAAGCCTATTGTTATCGAGCATAAAGGCGATAAACATCCGCAGATTATAATCGAAGACAAGGACGGCAAGATACTTGATGTTCACTATCTGCCGGCAGGAGCAAGAATCGAGGTACTGGAGGGCCAGAAAGTCCAGGCAGGCCAGCTTCTTGCTCATCAGCCAAGAGCAACCAGCGGTACACAGGACATTACCGGAGGTCTTCCCAGAGTAACAGAGGTGTTTGAGGCCCGTAAGCCTAAAGACCCTGCAGCTATGGCTGAAATTAGCGGGCGAGTAGAGCTTCGAAGTGACAAGCGCAAGGGCAAAATGACGATTACCGTTCGCAGCGAAGGTGGTATGGAAAAAGAACACCACGTTCCTCGTGATAGGCACCTGAATGTTCACACGGGTGACTTTGCCGAAGCAGGAGACGCTCTTACTGATGGGCCGTTGGTGCCGCATGATATACTTCGAATCAAGGGTGAAGAGGAATTGCAGCGGTATCTTATAGTTGAAATTCAAAATGTTTACCGTTCGCAGAATGTGAATATCAACGATAAGCATATTGAGATTATCGCCTCTCAGATGATGCATAAGGTCGAGATTGACTCCGTTGGTGACAGTTCGTTTTTGCCAGGTGAGGTTGTTGACAAGTTTGTGTTTAGAAAACAAAACGATAAGCTGGCTAACAGCCTTAAGGTGTCAGATGTTGGTGATACTTCTGGTATTGAAGTTGGCCAGATTTTTACAAAGCAAGAGCTTGCGGAAATCAACGACAAGGTCGAGATGATTGGTGGAACGCCTGCAAAGGGAAGAACCCCAAAACCAGCGACAGCCAAGACAATGCTTTTGGGAATTACCAAGGCATCGCTTCGCTCGGAAAGCTTTATCGCAGCAGCAAGTTTCCAGGAGACAACTAAGGTCTTGACGGAGGCGTCATTAAGTGGTAGAATAGATAATCTTATCGGATTGAAAGAAAATGTTATACTTGGGCATCTGATACCGGCTGGTACGGCGTTTAAGCCTTATCTGGAAATGAAGGTCAAACATCTTGTTGAAGTTCCTGTGCCGAAAGAGCTTGCTGAAGTTAAAGAAATGAAAGATGCAGAGGCTAAGGCTGATGCTGCAATTAAGGAAGCGTTGGGAATTAAGTAGAGTTTTAGATTGGGAAGAAATTTATGCCGACAATAAATCAATTAGTAAGGCGTCCAAGAAGCAAAACAAAGGGCAGTAAACGTGTATCGGATATCAGCGGTTCTCCTCAGAAGCGCGGTGTGTGTTTGATAGTAAGGACACAGACTCCGAAGAAGCCGAACTCCGCACTGCGCAAGATTGCCCGTGTGAGGTTGACCAACGGTAAAGAAGTTACTGCTTATATACCCGGTATTGACCATAACCTGCAGGAACACAGCACGGTGATGATTCGCGGCGGAAGAGTGAGGGACCTGCCTGGTGTTCGATATCACATAGTTCGCGGTGTCCTTGATTGTGCAGGTGTTGACGGCCGCAAGCAGGGCAGAAGTAAATACGGCGTTAAAAAAGTGAAATAAGTTTCAGAAATCAGAAGTCAGAATATCGAACTTTGAGTATTGGGAGTTGCGATATTGAATTCAACGAATAAAGAGGTAAATAATGGCTAAAAAATTTACAGCTTCACAGCAGCAATTAAAACCTGATGCTAAATACAATAGTAAACTCGCTTCTAAGTTTATTAACTGTCTGATGTGGGACGGCAAAAAAAGTGTTGCTCAACGTGTTTTTTATGATGCGATGGACATAATATCAAAAAAGATAAAGGATTCTGAACCGTTCGAAGTATTCGAGACTGCAATAAATAATGCCAAACCGATGATTGAGGTTCGCAGTAAACGAGTCGGCGGTTCGAGCTACCAGGTTCCGATGCAGGTAAATTCCAAGCGTCAGCAGTCGCTTGCGTTCCGATGGATACTGCAGTCATCACGAAGCAAAAGCGGCAGGCCGATGTGTGAAAGATTAGCATCTGAACTTATGGATGCTTATAATAAGACCGGCGGGGCAATGACTACGAGAGAAAATATCCACAGAATGGCGGAGGCGAACAGAGCGTTTGCTCACTTTGCCTGGTAATAAAGAGTAAATTATAACTGCCACGGTGTATTTAAAATATCCGTGGCAGTTTTTTTATTGTAAAGAAAGATGAGTTGATACGCGATGGCAAGTGACTTAAGTAAATTACGCAATATTGGTGTTATGGCTCATATCGACGCCGGAAAAACGACGGTGACTGAGCGAATGCTGTATTATACCGGCAAGACGTATAAGATGGGAGAGGTACATAATGGTACGGCAGTGATGGATTTTCTGGAGGAAGAACAGAAAAGGGGTATTACAATTACATCAGCATCGACGAAGTGTCCGTGGAAGGATTTCGAGATTAACCTGATTGATACACCCGGTCATATCGATTTTACCGCAGAGGTCGAAAGGTCGCTGCGTGTTCTTGACGGAGCGGTTGCAGTATTCGACGGCAGTGAGGGAGTTCAGGCACAGAGTGAGACGGTTTGGCGTCAGGGGCAAAAATACGAGCTTGCATGTATTTGTTTTATAAACAAGATGGACAAAACCGGTGCTGACTTTGCGATGAGTGTTGAGAGCATTCGTGATAAACTTGTGGCTAACCCTGTTGTATTGCAGTTGCCTATCGGAGCTGAAAATAGTTTTAAAGGTATAATCGACCTTCTGAAAATGAAGGCGATTTTTTATAAAAGTGAAAAACTTGGTGCGGTTTTCGATGAGGTTGAAATTCCAGATGAATTACTGGCTGAGGCTGAAGATTATCGTCATCAGTTACTTGAAAGTGCAGCTGAATATGATGAAGAGTTGATGGAGCTTTATATTCATGACGAAGCTGCTGATATTGAAATAATAAATCGAGCGATTCGAAAAGGTACCTTGAGTGGTAAGCTTCATCCTGTATTTGTCGGGTCTGCTTTGAAAAATATCGGCGCCCAGAGACTTCTTGACGGCATCGTGGCATATCTGCCGTCTCCGCTTGATAAACCTGATATTATAGGGCATAAGCCTAATGATAAAGAGACAAAGATTAAAGTTAAGTGTGACAAGAATGGTTCTTTAGTGGCATTGGTTTTTAAGGTTACCAGTGACGCTCATGGAGATTTGAATTTTCTCAGGATTTACCAAGGTACATTGAAATCCGGCAGCAGGGTTCTTGATGCCAGCCGGGACAGGCGTGAGAATATCACCCGGATTTTCGAGATGCATGCCGGTGAACGCAAGATTTTAAACTCAGCCAGTGCCGGCGATATAGTTGCAGTAATAGGTTTGAAACAAACGCTTACAGGTGACACAATTTGTGATACGAAACACCCGATATGCCTTCCAAGTATAACGTTTCCTGAGACTGTAATCAGTATGTCAATAGAGCCTAAAACCGCGGCCGACAAGGTCAGACTTGCTAATGCTCTTGAGGTATTGAGGCGTGAAGACCCGACTTTTGTATGCAAGGTTGACAGTGAAACCGGTCAGACAATCATCAGCGGGATGGGCGAACTGCATCTGGAGGTGCTTCAGCATAACCTGGTGCGCGAAAAGGGTGTTAATGTACGAGTCGGCAAACCCCGAGTGGCGTATAAAGAAGCTATAACCAAAAAGACGGAAGCAGAGGGTAAATTTGTGCGTCAAACCGGTGGGCACGGTCAGTATGGGCACGTTGTTTTAGAGGTTGAGCCATTGAAGTCAGAGGACGGGCACTGGAAACGAGAGAACGAGTTTATTAACAAAATTATCGGTGGCAATGTTCCACGAGAGTATATCCCTGCAGTGAAAAACGGCGTGCATAATGCATTGACAAGCGGAGTGTTGGCTGGCTATCCTGTTGTGGGAATTAAAGTTACGTTAATCGATGGCTCTTCTCATCAGGTGGATTCGTCAGAAATTGCATTTGAACAGGCAGCAGCGATAGCTGTGGAAGAGGCGTTGAAAAAAGCAGATTCAGTGCTGCTTGAGCCTGTGATGCGGATCCAGTTGGTGGTTCCGGAATTGAATTTTGGAGCAGTTCAGGGTAATCTGCTTGGTAAACGCGGGCTGATTACTGATACAAGGATACACGGAAGTATGCGTATAATTGATGCCAAAGTACCTTTGATAGAAATGTTCGGTTATTCAAGCGAAATTCGCAGTGCAACGGCAGGGCGAGGTACTTTTACGATGGAGCCTTTAAGCTATGAAAAGATGCCCGAACAAATTTCCGCTAAGATACTGCTGACCTAAAATGCTCAAAACTGACCGTTTCTGGCGAAACTGGTAAGTTTTGAGCGTATCTCGTTGCTCGTGAATCGTATTTCGTATTTTGCACTGTAGGTCGACTGCGACAAGTGAAAAACCTCGCAATTGATTGCGTGGCGATAAAAAAACAAATTTTTTTGTAAATTTTTGGCATTCTGTTGACAGGAATGGATTTTCGTGCTATATTCCACGGTTTTCAGCCGTAGCGAGCATTGCCATGGACGGCTTTGCGAAAAACCAGTTGGGCTGTGGCATATCTATGACAGTGTGTTCACGGATGGTTGATTAAATACGCCTGGATAACCTTAAAAAGGTTTTGACCGGCGCTTTACAAGGAAGGTGTCTTGCCGACAGGCTGTTGAACTTGGCAGACAATACCTTACCTGCCAAAAATCAGACGAAAGTGTAAAGCAGAAAAAGTAAAACGTCTATACACTGAGGCTTGTTTTTTTTGTTTTGTGTGAGTTGGTTTTTATAAAGAAGTTAAATAATCATGGTTGGTTTAGACGGCCATGAAAAATTGTTAACAGCAGGTACAGAGGTGGAAAATGGCAACTGAAACCGAAAGAATCAGAATCAGAATGGAAGCCTATGACCACAGGAATCTTGATGCGTCGGCCAAGGAGATTGTCGAACATGCTCGTCGAACTAATGCAAGAGTGAGCGGTCCTGTTCCGCTTCCGACACGAATTGAGAGATATACAGTTTTGAGAAGCCCTCATATTGATAAGAAATCGCGTGAGCAATTTGAGCTGAGAACGCATAAACGTCTTATCGATATTCATGAAGCTAATGCCCGCACAGTAGAGGTGTTGAATCGCCTTGTAGTACCTGCTGGTGTTTTTGTAAAGATAAAGGCATAGATGTAATTATGACGATGTTATTAGGTAAAAAAGTTGGAATGACTCAGGTTTATGACGGCGACAGCAGAATGCTGCCTGTGACGGTCATACAGGCAGGGCCGTGTGTGGTTATGCAGGTCAAGACGGCTGATAGCGACGGCTATAACGCTGTTCAGCTTGGTTATGATGATGTAAAAGAATCCCGAAGAAAAAAACCTCAAATCGAACATGCCAAAAAGGCTAAAACAACCCCGAAGAAATTTGTTAAGGAAATGCGGCTTGGCGACGGCGTTGAGCCTGAATGTAATGTTGGTGATTCGCTTACGGTTTCAGTTTTCGCGGATGTTAAATATGTTGATGTAATCGGTACGAGCAAAGGTAAAGGTTTTGCCGGTGTAATGAAACGTCATGGTTTTGGAGGCTTTCCGGCTTCGCATGGTACAGAGCGCAAGCATAGGGCTCCAGGTTCAATATCAAGTTTTGCCAGTGATGCCGGTCACGGCGGTAACCTGAAGAAGGGTAAGAAAATGGCTGGTCATATGGGGCATTGTCGTATTACTACTAAGAGTCACAGCCTGGTATCGATAGACGCAGAGAATAACCTTCTTGTGGTTAAAGGCGCGGTTCCCGGGCCATCGGGTGGTTATGTAATAGTTCGCAGCTCCAATAAATCCTGAGTAAGATGGAGAGTGGCAATAAAAAGATGATTGATTTGGCTGTTTACAACAGAGAAGGCAAAGAGGTCGAGAGTTTAAAGGTTGATGAGTCAATCTTTGGCGGCTCTGTCAGGTATCGGCTGCTCAAGCAGGCAATAGTGATGTATCATGCGAACAAGCGTGTAGGTACTGCTTCGACAAAAAGCCGCGGTATGGTATCTGGTTCAACGAGAAAGATATTCAGACAAAAAGGGACAGGCAGTGCCCGTGCAGGTAATATCCGAACAGGAAAACGTGTCGGCGGCGGCGTTACATTTGCCAAGGTTGTTCGTGATTTTGGTAAACGTATGCCAAAAAAACAAAGAAGACTGGCGGCTGATTCGGCTGTTTTAGCCAAGCTTTTGAGCGGCAGTGTTGTGGTAGTGGATAAGCTCGTGTTTGAAGGACCAAAAACCAGAGATTTTGCAAATACTCTGAGTAATTTGAAGATTAACCGAAGCTGCCTTGTAATGACCGGTGATTATGATGATAACGTCTACAGGTCGGCGAGAAATATTCCAAAGGTAGCGGTTATGCCGGTGGCTCAGTTAAATGCCGGTGACGTTTGCAATCACAGCAAATTACTTTTTACCAAGGATGCGTTTATGTTACTTTTGGACAGAAACAAGGCAAGTGAAAATTAACAGGTGCGTAAGTGGACGACTATAGTGTAATAATCAGGCCTTTGGTTACGGAACAGGGAATGCACTTTGCAAATACCAGAGGTGCGTACTCTTTCGAGGTGAATAAAAAAGCCAATAAGATACAGATAAGAAACGCTGTAGAGAGGTTATATAACGTGAAGGTCGACAAGGTCAGGACGGCTAATCAGAGAGGTAAATTCAGACGCAGAGGCAGGAACCACGGTATGACGTCCAGCTGGAAAAAAGCGGTCGTTTATCTTGAGTCTGATTATCATATAGATTTATTCTAAAAAGCAAAGTGCGAAAGTATTGATTATGGGTATCAGAGTTTACAAACCGACGAGTGCAGGACGAAGAAACAGCTCAGTGAATGATTACTCTGAGGTCACGACGGCAAAACCGGAAAAGTCACTTTGCAAGCGTATAAAGAAGAATGGCGGCCGGAATCATCACGGAGTGACAACGACGAGATTTAGAGGTGGCGGGGCAAGAAAGATTTATCGCGTGATTGATTTTAAACGCAACAAAGACGGAGTGCCCGGAAAAGTTGCGACGATTGAATATGACCCTAACAGAAATTGTTTTATCTCTCTGCTGCATTACGCAGATGGTGAGAAGAGATATATATTGGCTCCATTTGGAATTGCAGTTGGTGATAAGGTGGAAAGCGGAGCTAAATGTGAGCCGAGAACAGGTAACGCTATGCCGCTGTCAGCTATTCCGGCAGGTATCGAGATTCATAATATTGAGATGATAGCCGGTCAGGGCGGCAAGATGGTTCGCGGTGCCGGCAATGCGGCAAAAATTGCGGCTAAAGAAGGTAACTGGGTTACTATTATTTTGCCAAGCGGTGAGATGCGTATGGTTCGCAAGGAATGCCGTGCAACAATCGGCAGGTTAAGTAACCCCGACCATCAGAATGTCCGGATAGGCAAGGCCGGCCGTAAACGCCATATGGGTCGCAGGCCTCATGTCAGAGGTAAGGCGATGAACCCTGTTGCTCATCCGATGGGCGGCGGCGAAGGCAGAGCAAACGGCGGACGTGACCCGTGTTCTCCGACCGGCGTGCTGGCAAAAGGCGGAAAAACAAGAAATCCTCGAAATATAAGTAATAAGAGGATTATCAGAAGAAGAAAGAATAAACGACAGGGTCAATTGGTCTTGTAATTGACGATTGACAATTGAATATTGATTATTGAAAGAGGCAGTATTTTGCGGTTCAAAAGCGAAATGAAAGACACAAAAGAAGTCGGAATTCGCAATCAATAGTAAATAGGAAATAACAATGGGAAGATCTCTTAAAAAAGGGCCATTCGTAGACGACAAGCTGTTTATTAAAGTGAATAAACAGATAGAGTCAGGCTCGCGTGACCCGATAAAGACCTGGGCGAGAAGGTGTACGATAATTCCGGAATTTGTCGGATTTACGTTTATGGTACATAACGGCAAAATGTTCCATAAGGTTTTTGTTACCGAGGACATGGTAGGCCATAAGCTCGGTGAGTTTTCACCGACACGTACCTTTAAGGGACATTCGAGCAAGAAGATTAAGTAGTATTCGGTTCTTTTGATGGAGCAGCTAAAAGGTTTTGATTTATGTTGAGTGCAACGAAATTTAAGGATGTTTGCCAGGAACGAAAGCTGGCAGTTGAGCAGTTGGCCGAGCAGCTAATTCGAGGCGGTCTTAATAAAAAAGATGCGGCCATGGCGGTCAGAAACTGGCAGAAGGGCCTGTTTAAACCAGAGCCCAAGACGGATGATATTCGCCGACTGGCAGCTGCGCTGTCTGTTGATGTGAATGATTTGTCGAGTTGGCACTCATCATATCGTTATGCACCCGGTTCGGCCAGTAAGGCCAGGCTGACAACCCAGTTGATAGTCGGCAGAAATGTTCAGGATGCGATGGATGTTCTGAAGTTTACACACAAACGTGCAGCTTCAATGGTTAACAAGGTTCTAAAAGCAGCAGTTGCAGATGCTGATGAACAACAGGCTGATGTCGGTAATCTTTATGTAAGTGAAGCGCGTGTTGATGACGCAGGGATTCGTCTCGGTACGAAACGATGGATACCGAAGGATCGCGGCAGATCGCATCCTATTCGCAGTAAGGCATGTCATATTCATGTGACGGTGACAGAAGGTTAAATTTGCTGGGTAAAGATAAGAGGCAAAGATAATTATGGGTCAGAAAGTATCGCCAATTGGTTTTAGAACCGGAATAACGCTTGGATGGCAGAGCACATGGTTTGCCACTAAAGCGGATTACGGCAAATTTCTTGTCGAGGACCAGCGGATTCGCCGGTATATCGACAGGAAGCATAACCGTCAGATGCCGAAAGGTGCGGTTGCCAGGGTAGAAATAATCCGAACCCGTAACGAAGTTAAAGTGACACTTCATAGTGCCCGTCCCGGCATTGTTATTGGGCCTCGCGGTGGTGAAGTCGATAAGCTTCGCGAAGAGCTTGAGGATTTGACCGGTCAGAAAATAAACGTTAACGTTATCGAGATAAAAGAGCCTGACCTGAATGCAGTTCTGGTTGGAGAGGCAATTGCAGAGCAGTTGTGCAAAAGGGCATCATTCAGACGTACTATGAAACAACATTGCGAATCAGCAATGAATGCCGGAGCTAAGGGTGTTAAAATTATTTGCAGCGGCCGTTTGGGTGGTGCTGAGATGGCACGTAAAGAGACTCAGAAACTCGGCAGTATTCCGTTGCATACCCTTGATGCAAATGTAGATTATGCGGCTGCAACAGCATTTACAACATACGGAGCAGTCGGTGTTAAGGTTTGGATTTATAAAGGTAAATTTGGAGAAGTGCTTGAACCCAAAGCAGGTGCTCGTCGTCGCCGTCCTTCAAGGCGTCCGGCATCAGGTTCTCCAGCCGGCGGTGCCAGGGGAGGGTCAAGACGTGCACCGGCAGCTAAGCCTAAGCCAGAGGCAGTGAAGCCTGAACCAAAGGCAGTTGAGCCTAAACCTCCGGCTGTTGAAGAACCGGCAAAAGAGCAGAGTGCAGGTGAAAGTGAATCAACTGAGAGTTAAGAATAAGAAAATAGCCTGATTTTTTGATATAAGGTAGCAAACTATTATGGCAATGATGCCCAAAAGAGTGAAGTACCGTAAAAGCCAGCGTGGCAAAATGAAAGGTAATGCGTCTCGAACTAATTTTGTGGCGTTCGGCGAATACGGTCTGCAGTCTCTGGAGACCAGCTGGGTAACAGCGAGGAATATAGAGGCCGGCAGAGTGGCGGCGACTCACTTTTTGCATCGCGAAGGTAAAGTTTATATCAGGATATTCCCTCATAAACCCGTAAGCTCAAAGCCGCTGGAAACACGAATGGGTAAGGGTAAGGGTGAACCGGAATTCTGGGTTGCCAGAGTAAAGCCTGGTACGGTTTTGTTTGAAATAGGCGGAGTTGACGAAAACGTAGCCAAGCAGGCATTAGTGAGAGTTGCACATAAGATGCCGATTAGATGTCGTTTTGTTAAGCGCAGGCATACGTTATAGTGGAGTTTTAAATGAAAGCACAAGATTATCGACAGATGAGTGCAGATGAGTTGAGTGACAGGCTTGAAGAGCTTCGCCGTAAGTTATTCGAGTTGAAGTCGCAGTCTGTAACCGAAACGGTCGAGAATTTCAAGGCTTTGCGAAATTCCCGGCGTGACATTGCCAGGATTATAACGATAATGAAGGAAAAACAGGAATAAATAATCAGGACTAAAATGGCGGAAAAACAGGTAAAAACAGTCACGGCAGTTGTAATAAGCAAAGTAGGCGACAAGAGTATTAAAGTTGCGATTGACTATAAGGTCAAACATCCTAAGTATGGTAAATACGTGAGGCGCCGGACAACGTTCGGTGTTCACGATGAACATAACAAGGCTTGCGTTGGTGATGTAGTTGGAGTTGCAGAATGCAGGCCTTACAGCAAGAGCAAGAGCTGGCGTCTTGTTAAGGTTTTGCAAGAGGCTATTAAAGAATAAAGATTGGCGTTGAGTTTTATACCTTTCAGGGTAAAAAATTCCCGCGAATAAACGAGAAGTTTTAACTGCGAGCACTATATAGAGGTACGATTGTGATTCAACAGGAAACAATGCTTGATATTGCTGACAATTCAGGAGTGAAGTTAGCTTTGTGTATTAAGGTTCTCAAGCGAGGTGGTGCAAGGAAAGGCAAGTATACGCGTCCGGCGGCAGGCGTAGGGGATGTGATATGTGTGGCAATAAAGAAATCCCTTCCGAACTGTCAGTTTGACGATAAGAAGGTCCATAAGTGTGTAATAATTCGTACTAAAAGCCCTGTGAAACGGGCTGACGGCAGCTATGTAAGATTCGACAGCAATGCGGCTGTTATGATTGATGAAAACGGTAATCCGGTAGGGACAAGAATTTTTGGAGCGGTTGCAAGAGAGCTTCGTGAAAAAAATTATATGAAGATTATTTCACTGGCAAGTGAAGTTGTCTAAGAGCAGGATAGTAAACAAAAATTTCGAGAATAAAAATGGCACGACATATAAAAAAAGGTGATACGGTTGAGATAATCACAGGTGACCACAAGGGCGCTACGGGAAGAGTGCTTCGTGTTATACCTGAGAAGAACAGGGTTATAGTTCAGGGTCATAATATAGCGAAGAAACATGTCAGGCCTTCGCGTAAGAACCCTCAGGGCGGCAGAATCAGCGTTGAGCAGCCGATTCATATAAGCAACGTTCTTCCGGTTAATCCCAAGAGTTCGAAGGGCAGCAGGGTAAGCTATAAAATAAGTAAAGATGGAAGCAAAAAGCGTGTTGCTACTGACGGTAATGAAATAGGAGTTGTTAAAAGAGCAAAATAAAACAAAAGAGTTTGTATCGTATCATTAACGTGTACGCAAAGATAATTTTAATTTATGGCTTAGTTATACGAATTGGAAAATGGCAAGATTAAGAGAATTATATAAATCGAAAATAGTTTCTGAACTGACTAAGGAATTCGGCTATAAGAATTCCATGGCTGTTGCCCGTATGGAAAAAATAATTGTTTCCATGGGCGTTGGCAAGGCGGTTCAGGACAAAAAGTTTATGGAACTTGCGCAAGATGACCTGACGAGGATTACCGGCCAGAAGCCTCTGGTCTGTAAGGCCAAGAAGAGTGTTTCTAATTTTAAGGTTCGTGCCGGCGACAAAACCGGATTGAAGGTTACTCTTCGCGGAGTGCGGATGTATGAGTTTATGGACAGGCTGATTAGTCTTGCGATTCCGCGAGTGAGAGATTTTAGAGGGCTTAGTCCCAAAAGTTTTGACGGCAGAGGTAATTATTCCATGGGTTTGGTTGAGCAAGGTGTATTCCCTGAGATAGACCCGGCTAAGATGGAATTTACTCAGGGCATGAATATAACTTTTGTGACAACGGCCAAGACCGATGCAGAAGGTCAAAAAATGCTGTCTCTTTTCGGTATGCCGTTTAGAGAATAATAAAAAAGTCGCATTGGAGTATTTGTATGGCAACAAAAGCGTGGATAAATAAGGCTCGAGGCGAACAGAAATATCGCGTGAGAGGATATACACGATGCGAGCTTTGCGGCAGGTCCAGAGCAGTGTATCGTAAGTTTAAAGTTTGTCGCTTGTGTTTTAGAAAATTGGCCCATGAAGGTAAGATACCCGGAGTAAAAAAAGCCAGCTGGTAAGGCTATTTTAGGATTAACTTGGAGCTTGATTATGAGTTTGAGCGATACAATCGCTGATATGTTAACGAGAATTCGTAACGCTGTGAGAATAAACAGCGTGCAGGTTAATATCAAGGCATCAAATATCTGTGAAGGTATAGCGTCTGTTTTGAAACAGGAAGGCTATATTGAAGATTATGACCGGATTGATGATACCAAGCAGGGGATACTCAGGATTACGTTAAAGTATGACCCCGAAGGTCGGTCTGTGATTGATACAATAAAGAGGGAAAGCAAGCCCGGCAGAAGGATTTATTTATCTGTCGATGAGCTGCCTCGTGTTTTGGGCGGTATGGGAATAGCGATTGTGTCAACAAGTAATGGAATATTAAGTGATAAGAGCTGCAGAGACCAGAAGGTCAGCGGCGAAATACTTTGTACGGTGAGCTGATATGAGTCGTATTGGAAAAAAACTGATAGAGATTCCTTCGGGAGTGAAAGTAGAGCTTAAGGCTCAGCACATTAAGGTGACAGGGCCGTTAGGTAATCTGGAGATGGATATTCATTCTTTAATCAAAGTCAAGGTTGAAGATAACAGGGTATTCGTAGAAAATGATGATGCCAATAATCGTCAGGCCAAGCAGCTGCATGGCACGGTGCGTGCATTGATTGCCAATATGGTTACAGGTGTCATCAAGGGCTTTGAGAAGAAGATGGAAATATACGGTACCGGTTATAACGTTAAACAAGAGGGTAGCAATCTGGTTTTGAATATCGGTTTTTGTCATTCGGTGCAGGTTGCGATACCGAAGTCAGTTAAGGTACAGATAGAAGTTCCAGCGACAAGAGGTAATGAGACACCGGCGAAGTTTACTGTTACCGGTATCGATAAATGTGTATTGGGTCAGTTTGTCGCGGATGTACGCAAAGTAAGACCTCCGGAGCCTTACAAAGGCAAGGGTATACGTTATGCAGATGAGCATGTAAGGCGAAAGGCCGGTAAGGCATTTGCAGCAGGAGCAGCGTAGTTACTCAAACTGACTAATTGGTCAGTTTGAAAATGCGAAAATCAAAAATAAGAATGTAAAAGTAAGAAGGCAAAAATAGAAACTCAAAACTGAGTAAATATATCAGTTGTGCTGACAGAGATTAGGAAATCGGTCAGTTTGAGATAGTTAGGGTAATTCGGTATGATAACTATTAAGAAGTTAAAAAGAGCAAAATCGAGACGTAAATACCATGTTCGAAAGAAGGTTCTTGGTACTGCAGACAGGCCAAGGTTGACAGTATTTCGTTCGAACAGACATATTTATACACAGATTGTAGATGATATTGCAGGTGCGACACTTGCATCCGCGAGTACAAGAGCGAAGAGCCTGCGTGGCCATTTGCCGCATGGAGGCGATATAAAGGCAGCTAAAGCGGTGGGTGAAGCAGTTGCCAAAGAGGCTATCGGAGTTGGAATTAAGTGCGTTTGCTTTGACAGGAACGGTTATAAATTTCACGGCAGGGTCAAGGCTCTTGCTGAAGCGGCAAGAAAAGCAGGCTTGGCCTTTTAAGTAAATATTGACGATTGAAAAGAAGGTCAGGAACGCCAGGTTCGGAAACGAAAATAAAGTAATAAGCAGTCAATAATAAATAGTCAATTATCAGGTTTGGAGAAAAAAATTGGCAGCAGAACCGATTAACATAGCAGTTGCAGAAAAAGGGGCGCTGGAAGATACGACGGTGAAGATTTTTCGCTGTTCCAAGGTAGTTAAAGGCGGCAGGCGATTCAGCTTTGCGGCGCTGGTGGTAGTTGGTGACCGCGATGGAACGGTTGGTGTTGGTTATGGCAAGGCTAACGAAGTTCCCCTGGCGGTTGAAAAAGGAATTAAAGATGCGAAGAAAAATCTGCATAAGATAGCATTGGTTGGCAGGACGATACCACACCAAATTAACGGCAAATACAGAGCGACAAAAATAACCCTTGTACCTGCCAGTCCCGGTACGGGTGTTATAGCAGGCTCAAGTGCCCGTGCTGTACTGGAGTATGCGGGTGTACAGGATGTACTTACCAAGGTTTATAGCAGTACTTCGGCTAAGAATGTTGTTAAAGCTACGTTGGATGGATTAATGAAATTACGCAGCAGGGAAGAAGTAGAATCCCTTCGCGGCATAAAAGTTGAAGCAGTGAAAAGGTGGTGATAGTTTTAAATGTTGAATCATGAAATAACATCAATCGCAGGTAAAAACAAAGCTCGCAGACGTGTAGGCAGAGGTAACGGTTCCGGGTACGGTAAGACCTGCGGCCGCGGCCATAAAGGTGCAGGTAGTCGGGCTGGTTCAACTTCGATGACACTTTTTGAGGGTGGCCAGATGCCCTTGTTCAGGAGACTGCCTAAACGTGGCTTTAGCAACTTTAATTTTGCTACACGTTACGATATTGTGAATGTGTCACAGTTGGATAGGTTCGCAGATGGTTCGTCTATCGGCGCAGAGCAACTATCTGATGCGGGACTGATTGGCAGCACAAAAAGCAAAATAAAGATTTTAGGTGACGGAGAGCTAACCAAGAAATTAGAAATTGTTGCTCATAAGTTCAGTAAAAGTGCTGAGCAAAAGATAATAGCCCTTGGAGGCAAGGCAAAGGTTGTATAGTGGTTATCAATAAGTAAGGGACAAAACGGGAAAAAAGAATGTTTGGAGCAATATTTAACATATTTAAAATTAAGGACCTTCGCAACAAGGTTCTGTTTACCATTGTGATGCTGATGATATACCGGATAGGTTTTCATATAACCATTCCGTGTGTTGACCAGGCCAAACTTACCGAGGCAGTAGCTTCGAGAGATACCGAGTCTCCGCTCGGCAGGGCAGCAGAGATGATGCAGATGCTCAGCGGCGGGTCATTTAGTAAAAGCAGTGTGTTTGGTCTTGGTATTATGCCTTATATTACAGCGTCGATTATTCTTATGCTGCTTGGTGAGGTAGTGCCGACCCTAAAGAAGTTACGGCAGGAGGGACAAACCGGCCAAAAAAAGATACAGGAATATACACGTTATCTGACAGTACTGATATGCGTGGTTCAGTCCCTGGCGTTTTTAAAGTTGTTTGTGGGTGGGTATGTTTATGCCGGGATGGAAAAACAGGCCATGATAATGGGCGTAATAGCATTGACCGCAGGGACGCTGTTTCTGATGTGGCTTGGTGAACAGATAGATGAGTATGGTATAGGTAACGGAATCAGCCTGATAATTATGGCTGGTATCGTATCGAGGATGCCGTGGGCGATTCGAATGCTTTTGCAAAATGCCGACTTTAGACTTGATGCTCCGGTTGGAAGTATCAATCTACCAAAGATATTGTTTCTTATCGCAGCATTTGTATTTGTTGTTTCCGGTGCGATACTTATAACACAGGGTCAACGTCGCATACCTATCCAGCAGGCCAAACAGGTTCGCGGCAGGAAGATGTACGGCGGCTCAAGGCATTATCTGCCTCTTCGTGTTAATCACGGTGGTGTGATGCCAATTATTTTCGCATCAAGTTTTATGATGTTTTTGCCGGTGGTTGCCAACTGGCTCAGGAATGTATTTCCTAAAGTAATGTTCTTTCAAACTGTCCAGGAGTCCTTAGGCCCTGGCGCTTTTACCTATAATTTTTTGTTTATGTTGTTTATATTCCTGTTTACTTTTTTTTGGGTGACAGTTCAGTTTCAGCCTAAGGAGATGGCCAAAAATCTGCGTGATTCAGGCAGTTTCATTCCCGGTCTTCGCCCAG
The DNA here is from genome assembly GCA_965372745.1 of uncultured bacterium. Lineage (GTDB taxonomy): Bacteria > Planctomycetota > Phycisphaerae > Sedimentisphaerales > Anaerobacaceae > VRUG01. The sequence goes on along the minus strand of CBDVDM010000012.1, from coordinate 19,867 downwards.
GTCGTAGAACTGCGGAATATCTTGAAACAGTTATGACACGAGTGACATATTATGGTGCATCATTTTTGGCAGTGATAGCGATTGTTCCATCTGTAATCTCAGTATTTTTGGGTGTTGATTGGCGAATCGCATCATTTTTGGGCGGTACAGGTTTATTGATAGTTGTGAGTGTGTCACTGGACCTGGTTCAGAAGATTGAAGCTAATTTGCTGATGCGAAGTTATGATGGTTTCAGTGAGACCGGCAGGATTAAAGGAGCGTACGGATGAGAATAGTTTTATTGGGCGCTCCGGGTGCCGGCAAAGGTACTCAATGTAAACGTATTGTGGCGGAATATGACCTTGTGCATCTGTCCAGCGGTGACATCTTACGTCAGGAACGGGCTGATGGGACAGAACTTGGTAAAAAGGCCCAAAGCTATATGGATTCCGGTGGATTAGTGCCTGATGAAGTAATAGTTGAGATGATGGCAGGAGCGATAAGTAAGGCCGGCGAATCGGGGTTTGTTCTGGATGGATTCCCGAGGACAGTGAATCAGGCCAAAGAGCTTGCTAAGTCACTGGAAAGTAGTGGTTTGAAAATAGATGTTATTTTAAATCTGAATATCGATGAGCGGATAGTAGCTCAAAGGATGACCGGCAGAAGGAGCTGTCCGAAATGTGGAGCGGTCTACCACATAGAAAATTTAAAGCCGAAGGTTGAGGGCAAGTGTGATGTTGACGGTGAAGATTTAATTCAAAGACCTGACGATACTCTTGAAGTAGTTGAGAATCGCCTTAAGACATACCATGAGCAGACAGAACCGGTGATTGGCTATTATAAAGATAATAGTGCCAATGTAATTGATATTGATGCAGGTAAAGATGCCGACGAGGTAACAGCTTTTATTTTTGAAAAGCTGGAAGAACTCGCATCGGCTTTGAGATAAATAGAAATTTGATTATATGGCTGTGACACTTAAGAGCCGAAGAGAAATTGAATTGATGCGCAAGGCTGGCTCTGTTGTAGCTGAGGTTCTTTTAAAACTGAAAGAGATGGCGAAACCGGGAGTAAGTACCGGCCGGCTTGACAGCGTGGCTATGCAGATGGCCGGCAAAGCCGGAGCTAAAGCTTTATTCAAAGGTGTTCGCAGTCCGGTGTCACGAATTCCGTTTCCCGGTGCGATTTGTGCATCGATAAATGAACAAATCGTTCACGGTATACCTTCTGAGTCGGCAATACTCAAAGATGGTGACATATTGAGTATTGATTTTGGAGTCAGACTCGGTGGTTATTGCGGTGATTCAGCTATTACGGTTGGAATCGGCGAAATATCCGAAGTCAATCGTAAATTGATTGAAGTGACCAGAAATGTGCTTGGGATTGCGATAGCAGAATCCAGGGCCGGTGTGAAGTGGAGTATGATAGCAGGCAGGATGCAGGAATTTGCTGAATCGTCCGGCTTTTCGGTGGTAAGGGACTTTGTAGGACATGGGATAGGCAGAGAGATGCATGAAAGTCCGCGAGTGCCGAACTTTGTCAGCAAAGAACTGCTGATAGAAGATATTATACTGACAGAGGGTATGGTGCTTGCAGTTGAACCTATGATTAATGCCGGAAGCAGTGAAGTTAGTACATTGAAAGACGGCTGGACAGTTGTTACGCGAGACAGGAAATGTTCGGCTCATTTTGAACATACACTCGCGATAACAGATAAAGGTTGTGAAGTATTGACAATAAGTTAGGTTGGCTATGGCGAAAAAAGAGGCGATAAGATTACAGGCCAAGGTTACAGAAGCCCTGCCTAATGCTGTGTTCAAGGTTGAACTTGAGAATGGGCACAAGGTTTTGGCGCATGTGTCGGGCAAGATGAGAATGCATTTTATTAGAATTTTGCCTGGTGATACGGTTATGGTTGAGATGTCACCATACGATTTAAATAGAGGCAGAATAGTACTGCGTAATTAAAAGGCGGCAGGAAAAATGAAAGTTAGAAGTTCAGTAAAACGAATATGTGAGAATTGCAAAGTAATCCGTCGCAAAGGTGTTGTGCGTGTGATTTGTACGGATCCTCGCCACAAGCAGCGACAGGGTTAGAGTATGATATTTAGACAGGTTATTTGAAAGAGGAGTTGATATGCCTCGTATAGTTGGTATTGATATACCTAATGAAAAATCGATGTGGATTGCCCTAACCTATATTCCGGGTATAGGCAAGTATACGTCTGAGCAGATTTTGAAAGAAGCCAAGGTTGAGAAAATAACCAAGGCGAATAAACTCAGTGAAGACGAGCTTAGCCGTATAACACAAATTATTGACCGCAATTATATTGTCGGAGGCCAGCTTCGCAGGCAGGTTTCCCAGAACATCGCTCGTTTGCGTGAGATAGCCTGCTATCGCGGTCTTAGACACCGAAGGGGGCTGCCTGTTCGCGGCCAGTGTACTCAAAGCAATGCACGTACCCGTAAGGGACCTCGAAAGACAGTTGCAGGTAAAAAGAGTGTTAAGGAAGCACGCTAAGAACAAAGTAAAAAGGAAAAAGATAAAATTAAAAACCAAGAACTGAAAACTCAAAATTGAGTAAATATATCAGTTATGCTGACATTGAAAAGATAAGAATATTTAGTCAAGGATTTTAATAATAATGGCAAAGAGTTCTAAGAAAAAGATTAGAAGAAACGTAGTTAAAGCGATGGTTCATATAAAGGCGACGTTTAACAATACGTTGATTACAATAACGGACATGGATGGTGACACAATTTGCGCAAGTTCGTCAGGCTGTACGGGATTTAAAGGTTCTCGCAAGAGTACTCCTTTTGCGGCTCAGCAGGCGGCTCAGCAATGTGCCAACGTTGCCATGCGTAACGGTGTACGCGAGGTTGAAATCAGAGTAAAAGGACCTGGTTCAGGTCGCGAGTCTGCAATTTCCGCATTACAGCAGGCTGGTCTGCGCATAGCTTCTATAGAAGATGTGACACCATTGCCGCATAATGGCTGTAGGCCACCAAAACGAAGACGAGTTTAAGAGTGTTTTCTGGAGATAAATAAAACGATGGGACGTTATCTTAAATCATCCTGTAAACTTTGCCGTCGGGAAGGTATGAAGCTGATGCTTAAGGGCATCAGGTGCGAGACTGCCAAGTGTCCTGTGGAAAAAAAACAGCGTAATCTGGCACCTGGTATGCACAGCTGGCGAAGAGGCAGGGTAAGTGAATACGGAGTTCGACTGCGTGAAAAGCAGAAGATAAAAAGATACTACGGTCTTTTTGACGGCCAGTTTATGAGATATTTCCACAAAGCTGAAAGGATGAAAGGTAATACCGGTGAGACATTGTTGCAGCTTTTGGAAAGGCGTTTGGATAATGTTGTGTATAAATTGAATTTTGCACCGTCTCGTAAGGCAGCGAGGCAATTGATTTCTCATGGTCACTTGTATGTTAATGGTCATAAGGTCGATATCAGCGATTACACAATAAAGATAGGTGATAAAATAACGGTCAGAAAATCCGAGAAAAGTGTCAAAAAAATCAAGGAGCAACTGGAAAGTAATCCTAACTTTACCGCGCAAAGCTGGTTGCAGATTGACCGAACGAAACCGCAGGCTACTATTGTGGCGTTGCCCACCAGAGAAGATATTCAGATTCCTGTTGAAGAGCAACTGGTTGTCGAGTTCTGTTCAAGATAGTATTGAATGGTATCTATTATTTTTGCAAATGAAATAACGAGTAGTAATTTATAAACAGTCATTAGGAGGCTTGCAATGCGAGTTACATGGCGTGGTTTGGAGTTGCCGACGCACGTTGAACGAGACAGGGCAATAGTGAGCGACAAGTACAGTCGTTTCTTTATCGAGCCTTTCGAGCGAGGCTTCGGCACCACTATTGGTAACAGTCTTAGACGCGTGTTGCTGTCTTCACTGGAAGGCAGTGCCGTAACGTCCATAAAAATAACAGGGGTGGGTCATGAATTTACCTCGATAAAGGGAGTGATGGAAGATGTTACAGATATAGTATTAAATGTAAAAAGTCTTATTGTTCGTCTGACAGGTGAAGGGCCGAAAACAATAATAGTGTCGGCAGAAAAAGCAGGAGAGGTGACGGCAGCGGATATAGTTGCCGACCCTGCCGTTGAAATAGTCAATAAAGACCTGGTTTTAGCTACGTTGACCGAGGATGTGAAGTTTGAACTTGAAATGGTGGTTGAAAACGGCAGGGGATATGTGCCGGCCTCCGAACGTATAAACGCGGCAGATAGATTTGACCAGGAAATTGGAATGATAATGCTCGATGCAGTTTATTCGCCGGTCACACGAGTTCGTTATATGACTGAAGATACACGGGTAGGGCAAAAGACCAACTATGATAAGTTAATCCTGGAAATCTGGACTAATGGTACGGTGACACCTGAAATGGCATTGGTAGAAGCTGCAAAGATATTGCGAAAGCATATAAATCCTTTCGTACAATACTTTGAAATTGGCCAGGAAACTATCGGTGAAGAAATTCCAGGAACAGAAGAAGTTCCTGAAGAAAGTGGTATCGATGAGGAATTAGCGGGAAAGCTCAATGTTACTGTTGCTGAACTTGAATTGTCTGTGAGGGCAAATAATTGTCTTGAGTCGGCAAAAGTTGAGACAGTGGGTGAACTGGTGAAATTTGCGGAAACTGATTTGATGAAGATACGAAGCTTCGGCAAGACTTCTCTTCGGGAAATTAAACGAAAACTTGCTGATATGGGTCTGTCTTTGGGAATGGCGGTAGTATGACTCAAACTGATCGTTTCTGGCGAAACGGGTCAATTTGAGCGTCGCTTGTGAATCGTATCTCGTTAGTTGAGGCCGACTACGTCGGAAGCCATTTTAAGATGTTACAGAATAAAGAATTAAACAAAATTTATCCCGATTAAATCGGGACTAAACCGGTCAGTTTAAGTAGTGATGAATAAGTATCAGTAAATGAGGAATTTGAAAATATGCGTCATAGAGTAGCAGGTCGTCGATTGGGTAGAACAAGTGAACATCGGCTGGCAATGCGCCGAAATATGGTTGCATCGCTTTTTGAGCACGAGACGATTTCAACGACAATTGAAAAAGCTAAAGAAGTAAGCCCGTTTGCTGAGAAGCTGATTACACTGGCAAAGAAAGGAACGTTGTCGGCAAGGCGCAGAGCTATTTCATTGCTTTGCAATCGTGATATTGTAATTGAAGAAGACGGCAAGACAGTTAAGCAGGGCACTGTAATTGGGAAATTGTTTAGCGAACTTGGCCCTCGATACCTTGACCGACCTGGAGGATATACAAGAATCATCCGTCTTGCCATGAACCGCTTAGGTGATAACGGCCGACTGGTTTTATTGCAGCTTGTAGGCGAGGATGAAAAACCAACTCCAAAAGAAAAGAAAGGTAAAAAGGGTTCAGCTAAAAAGGCCAAAAAGCCCGTTGCAGCAGAAGAGCCGGTAGAAAAAGCAGTTGAAGCAGAACCTGTGGAATCGGAAGGCGCAGCAGAGCAGGAAACAACTGCTGGCGATAAGACAAAACAGGCCGGCGGCAATGAAAAGGAAACAGATAAACAGAAGTAGATTTTTACCTAAAGGTATCAATACTTAGGGCATCAATTCCCGGAGATTGCAGGGATGGGCAAGGAAGATTGCATTTTCTGTGAGATAGTAGCAGGGCGGATCCCATCTGTAAAAATTTATGAGGATGAGATGATACTTGCTTTTTTAGATGTCGGGCCGTTGAGTGATGGGCATACGTTGGTTGTTCCCAAAGAACACTATGAAAAGCTGCACGAATGTCCTTCGGGAGTATTGAGCAGCATTGGTTCGAAGTTGAACAGGATAGCCAAAGCAGTAAATGATGGCATGGGTTGCGAAGGGTACAATGTGCTGTGCAATAATGGCAGGGCATCAGGACAGCTGGTTGACCATGTGCATTTTCATATAATTCCTCGCAATACCGGTGATGGTGTGTTTGACCGCTGGCCTGCATATAAGTATCCGGATGGAAAGATAGATATAATTGCTGATAAGATTCGTAAGAATCTGTGAATTAGCGCCTTAGTGCTCTTGAAAACAGATGAATTTTATGTTATCTTAAATAATAGATTGGCCGCGGGGTAGAGCAGTCTGGTTAGCTCGTCGGGCCCATAACCCGGAGGTCGCAGGTTCGAATCCTGCCCCCGCTATTAAGCTCTGGATATAGCTCCAGAGCTTTTTTTGTGCGAAAAAGACAACTAGAGCAATTTAATTTTTCGTGCTCGCTTTATACCTGTTGCGGCGTTGGCTGGCTGCATCGGATTTGCTCGCTATATCTCGATATAGCTGCGCAATCCTTTTTGCCAGCCTTGTCCTCACGACGGCCTAAAGCAGAGCAGAAAATATTAAAGTGCTCTAAAATCCTATTCAAAATTCCCGGATACGGCAGATATTCCTAAAATTTTATTGAATTTTATGAACTAACAGCTTAATATGTGAGTATATAACCACATACTTACATAGAGGATTCGAAAGATGAAAGACAGGAAAAAACAGTTTCTTTATGAAAAGCAGGCTAAAGTCGTCAAAGCAATTGCTCATCCTTTCAGAATTGCGATAGTCGAGTTTTTGAAGGATGGTGAGCAATGCGTCTGTGACATCGCAGAACACGTCGGCTCTGAAAGGTCTAATGTCTCGCGACATCTTTCTATAATGGTTAATGCCGGTGTGCTCGGATACCGCAAAGAAGGGCTCAAGGTTATTTATAAACTTAAGACGCCCTGCATACTTAACTTTTTTTCGTGCATTACCGGCGTTTTAAAGGGGCAGGCTAAAGAAAATGAAAAACTGCTCAAAAGCTTATAGTTTCGGGAGTTTTTAATGAGCTGGAAAGGCGAATGGAAAAAACTGGTTGTCATTATTGCGGTATTTCTCGGCTGTTTTTACCTGCCTGTAGGATTTGGCCGTTTCAATAGTGCGGTTACGGAATCACTACACCTTGTTAAATGGTATGCCAAAGAACATGTATTGCTGTGCCTGGTTCCGGCCTTTTTCATAGCTGGTGCGATTTCTGTTTTTGTAAGTCAGGCTTCGGTAATGAAATACCTCGGCGCCAGGGCAAACAAAGTATTGGCTTACAGTGTCGCAAGTGTCTCAGGGACAATTCTGGCAGTTTGTTCCTGCACGGTGCTGCCGTTATTTGCCGGCATATACAGAATGGGAGCTGGATTAGGGCCTGCAACTGCGTTTCTGTATTCTGGTCCGGCTATCAACGTCCTGGCGATAATACTGACCACCCGTGTACTCGGTCCTGAGATAGGAATAGCCCGTGCTGTAGGAGCGATTCTTCTCAGTATTGTCATCGGCCTTGCTATGCACCTGCTTTATCGTAAAGAAGAGGCCGAAAAAGCCAATAACCAGACTGCAATTCCGGATACCGCCCCACAAAGAACGCTTACGCAAATGAGTATTTATTTTGCCGGTATGGTCGGTATTCTGGTATTTGCCAACTGGTCAAGGCCGGCAATGAATACCGGCTTGTGGTTCCATATCTATTCGGCCAAATGGATTTTGACAGCAGTTTTTGCAATAGTTTTGGCTTTCGTACTGACAACATGGTTTAAAAAATCCGAACTTGGCCAGTGGGTTGCAGCAAGCTGGGACTTTGCAAAACAGATACTGCCGCTTCTACTTTTTGGTGTGCTCGTCGCCGGCTTTCTGCTCGGTCGGCCCGATACCGAAGGCATCATTCCATCAGCCTGGATAACAAATGCCGTAGGCGGTAATTCAATACGAGCTAATCTGTTTGCATCGGTAGCCGGTGCTTTCATGTATTTTGCAACCCTTACCGAGGTGCCCATATTGCAGGGACTGATTGGTGCAGGCATGGGCAAAGGGCCTGCATTGGCTCTGCTTTTAGCCGGGCCCGCCCTGTCGCTGCCGAACATGCTTGTCATTCGCTCTGTAATGGGTACGCAAAAGACGGTAGTATTCATTTCGCTTGTGATTGTAATGTCAACCATCTCAGGGATTATTTTTGGTGCGTTTTTTTAAGAGGGTTAACAATGAAGAAATTACAGGTTTTAGGAACAGGTTGTCCCAAGTGCAAAAAGTTAGCGGAAAACGTTGAAGCCGCTGCTAAGGTTTTGGGTATCGAATATGAAGTTGAAAAAATTACAGATATTAACGAAATCATGAAGTTTGGTGTAATGATGACACCGGCATTAGCTGTTGACGGCCTGGTTAAAGTTGTTGGTAAAGTTCCTTCATTGGATGAAATCAAGGATATATTACAGTAAATTTTCATGAGAGATAATTATGAAACCTAAACAGATACTAACAGTTGTCCTGCTTTTGTTCGTTGTCTCAAGCCTTGCTTATATGGTTGGCTCAGAGCAAAAAACAGATTCGAAGTCGGATGAAGTAACTGACAATTCTGCACAGGCTAAAAAACAAAATGAAACGGAAAATATTACAGAGTCAGCCGAGGAAAGAAAAAAGAATCTTTTGATGAAAACTGTGGATAATAATGCCAGACAGAAAGAACGGCTGATTGTTTATTATTTTCATGGGAACGTAAGATGTCCTACCTGTCATAAACTGGAAACGTATGCAAAAGAGGCTCTCGAACTCTATTTTGCCGACGAACTCAAATCAGGGAACATCATATTGGAAATCGTGGATGTGGACAAGCTCGAGAACGGCCATTTCATTGAGGACTATAAACTTGTGACCAAGTCGGTTGTGATTTCTGAAATAAAAGACGGCAGACAAGTCAAATGGGAAAATCTTGACCGAATTTGGCAAAAGGTTCGAGATAAAGACAGTTATCTGGCTTATATACGTGATAGCATACAGAATTTCCTCAGCGAAGGTCGGCAATGAACGATTTGTTTATAAGCTTGGTAAGTGCACTCTGGCTTGGCATACTGACTTCCATCAGTCCTTGTCCATTAGCTACCAACATAGCAGCTATATCATTTATAGGTAGAAAGTTTGACAAGCCGGGCTATGTTTTTGCTACCGGTTTGCTTTACACCTTTGGAAGAGCTTTGACATACGTGATACTTGGAATTGTCCTGGTAAACAGCTTACTTTCAATGCCGTTACTCTCGAACTGGCTTCAAAAATATATGCACAAGCTGCTCGGCCCAATTATGATACTTGTTGCGATGGTTCTGCTTGACATGTTTGCATTCAGCATCAAAGGATGTGGTATTAGCCAATGGGGTCAGCAACGGATGAAAAAATTCGGATTGACAGGCGCCCTGTTTTTAGGAATAATTTTTGCCTTATCTTTTTGCCCTGTTTCAGCGGCATTATTTTTTGGAAGCCTGATACCGCTATCGATAAAATACTCTTCTGCAATCTCATTGCCTCTTGTCTATGGTATCGGCACAGCACTTCCGGTGTTTACATTTGGTGTTCTTATTGCAATAGGTGCCAACTCACTGGCTAAAGTTTTTCAGAAAGTCAGCTGGTTTGAGTTGTGGGCCCGTCGTATAACCGGCATTGCTTTTCTTGTTATCGGTATTTATTTTACTTTGGTATATACCATAAAAATAAAAGGTTAATTAACATCAAACTGTCTGTTTTTAGACTTTAAAAGCGATATGGTGGCTGTGGGGCTAAATATATAGGATTGCAGCGCCTAGTGCATAACACCTTCCTCGCTATTAACCTGTTAACAGATACAAGTTAATTAAATAGCCTGTGTGGCTAAATGTGGATGTAATCGCGCCTTTGCCTGGCCAATAAGATAGAAACTGCCCGTAATGCAAATCAGGTCTTCTTTGCCGACTGCGCTTTGTGCAAGTCGCAATGCCTCGCCCAGACTTGAAGCAGTCTGATACATTTTATTACCGCAAATTTCGGCATACATCTCGCCTAACTCATTCGGCGACATTGCCTTTGCCGAGTTGCTGCGTGTAAATATTACTTTGTCAGCGCCGAATTGTATCTGGTGCAGCATACCCTTGATGTCTTTATCAGCATTGCAGCCGAAAATTATCACCATCGAGTCATACGGTATGTTCTGGCCTATAGCATGTATCACGGCCTTGATGCTGGCGGCATTATGAGCAGCGTCAATCATAATGCGTGGGTCCTGGCATATCATTTCCATCCGACCTGATAATGAAACGTTACTAAGACCTTCGGCAGCTTTATTATTATCAATCTCATAACCGCTTGATTTAAGCTTGTCCAGCATCGCAAGCGCTAAACCACAGTTAATCGCCTGATGCTTGCCATACAACGGCACTTTGATATGCTCGAACCTGCTTGTTGGTGTTGTAAGGCAAATCCTTGTATGAGGTCCTTCCTCACGTGAGGTCTCGAACCTGTATGAAAAATCTATATCGTCACCTGTGACATGTAATGGTGCCCTGACTGAATTTGCACGAGATTTAAGAACAGCCATTGCGTCCGGATGCTGTAGTACAGTTACAATCGGCACACCCCGTTTGAAAACGCCGGCCTTCTCTTTGGCGATACTATCAATTGTTTTACCTAATTGAAACTGATGGTCTATGCTCAAGCTGGTTATGCCGACAAGCTGCGGTGTAATGACGTTAGTGCTGTCTAAACGTCCGCCCAAACCGGTTTCGATAATTGCCAAGTCAACTTTCTCGTCTACAAAATACATAAAAGCCAATGCTGTCATGATTTCAAAGAAACTCGTCGCATCAGTCTTGGCCATTTTTTCCGCAGGAGCATAAATGCGGTTCATCAAACCAAGCATTTCCGATTGGCTGATCATTTGCGAGTCGACCACAATACGCTCATGCAGGTGCAGCACATGTGGTGAAGTATATAGCCCGATTTTATAGCCATTTGATTCGAGCATCCTGGCAAGCATAGTAGCGGTAGAACCCTTACCTTTTGTGCCGGCTATGTGGACTGTAGGGATTTTTTTATGCGGATTACCTACAAGAGACAACAACTTTTCCATTCTTGCGAGGTTAAATGTTGTAACATTATACCTCAAACGTGTTTCCTTTTCGTAATCCGTACACTCAGAAAGGTACTTCATGGCCTCCTTATAGCCCTTAAAGGCCTTTTTGCTTTTGACTTTAACGACTTTCCTGGAAGTATTTTTCCTGGTTTGCTTTGATTTAGATGTTTTTGTTGATTTTGCCATATATGTAGTATAGCAGAGGACTGCTATTAAGTCAACTTTGCGACATTAAATCAAATATAAATTACCTTCTCTATGCTGGTATGTCAGGTGAATAAGAACTGTAACAGGCTTCTAATAAAAGAGTTAGGGCAAAGCAAACATATCTTTTTCAGCTTGGTACAAATCCACTTGTTCATTAACGAAACTGAAATAGACAACAGTTTTGCTTATGATAGAGCGACTTCACGTCCGGAAAATGTCTACTTTTGGAGGGTAAAACTCTGTTTTTTCTTGTAAGTTTTGTTACTCGGCCATACCTGGCTTTTATGAGCAGCCCATTGAGTTTCCGCAATTAAAGCACTTATAGCAAGTGCCGTTGCGAACTGTAATCGAGCCGCAGACATCACAGGCTGGCGCATCATCCTGGAAATGTTCGAATTGTGCGATGAATTTCTGCATGACCGCACCTTCCGGCTGTAACTGCTCGGAGCTGTCAGAAATGGCTGAGCCAACTAAAGTTTTAATTCGGTTTGCAACATCAGTAAATTTGTTTTTCACTGCCAACGAAGGTGTTTTACTCTTCTGTTGTTCATTGGTGTCTTTAGTTTTTGTCTCGGCTTTTACTTCAGCTATTTTCTGAGCCAGGTCTTTTGTTTTTTCGACTAATTGCCTTGCGGTTGTTACATTCTTACTTGCTTTCGGGGCATCTGTTCTGTTGGGCGTGTTCTTCTCAGCATAACCCGGAATAAACTGGCATCCAAGCCAGCAGAAAATGTAATCAATCAGACTCTTTGCAAATGGTATGTCCCTGTTCGAGGTCATTCCTGAAGGTTCAAACCGTGCATGGCGGAATTTATCAACTAATGTGAATAATGGTACGCCATACTGCAATGCCATCGAAGTGCATGTACCAATTACGTCCATAAGCCCGCCAACGGTACTGCCTTCTTTCGCCATTGTAATAAACAGCTCTCCCGGCTGGCCGTCTTCGTATAGCCCGACCGTGAGGTAACCCTCATGGCCTGTGACAGAAAATTTATGCGTGATACTGCTGCGTGTATCCGGCAGTCTACGCCTGAACGGCCTTGCAGGCGCAGCTGCGATTTCTTTGGCCTTTGCCTGCTTATGCTTTTTGGTGGAGACCGGTTGCAGCTTCTTGGAACCGTCGCGATAGACTGCAATTGCCTTCAATCCAAGTTTCCATCCCTCCATATATGCCTCGGCAATTTCCTCGGTTGTACTTTCGTTGGGCATATTGATGGTCTTGCTGATAGCACCTGATATGAAAGGCTGAGCCGCCGACATCATCTTCAAGTGAGCCAGATAATGGATACATCTTTTACCATTGCGAGGCTTAAAGGCACAGTCGAAGATTGACAGATGCTCATCGTTTAGTTTTTTAGCCCCTTCGATATTCTCATGTTCATCTATGTAATCACAGATAGACTTGATGTCATCGATACTGTAACCTAAACGTTCAAGAGCCATTGGCACGGTTTTGTTGACAAGTTTGAGCATCCCGCCGCCGGCCAATAATTTGTATTTGACAAGTGCAATATCCGGTTCAATGCCTGTGGTATCGCAGTCCATCAAAAATCCGATTGTGCCGGTTGGCGCAAGTACACTTACCTGTGCGTTCCTGAAACCGGTTTTCGAGCCTGTATCAAATGCCTGGTCCCAAGCGTCCTTGGCAGCATTACGCAGATAATCCGGACAATGCGATTCAGGAATGTCATAGGCGTGCTGACGGTGCATATTGATAACTTTTAACATCTCGCTTGTGTTTTTATCGAATTCCTTAAAGGCCCCCTTGACAGATGCTATCTCGGCACTTTCTACATAAGCAGTGCCTGTCAGAATAGCTGTTATTGCTGCTGCTATTGCCCGTGCCTGGTCTGAATCATAAGGCAGCGCAAGACTCATCAAAAGCGAGCCTAAATTAGCGTAACCCAGTCCGAGTGGACGGAACATATAGCTGTTCGTGGTTATTTCTGAATCGGGATAACTGCCGTTATCAACCAGTATCTCCTGGGCAATAAGGAAAATCCGAACTGCCTTTTTAAATCTGTCAATATCGAAAGTGCCATCGTCTTTGCGGAACTTCATAAGATTTAACGAGGCAAGATTACACGCTGAATTATCAATGAACATGTACTCGCTGCACGGATTCGAGGCGTTAATCGGGCCGGAATTCGGACATGTGTGCCAGCGATTGATTGTGCTGTGATACTGCATCCCCGGGTCGCCGCAAATCCTTGTACCTTCAGCAATTAAGGTCATTAATTCGCGAGCCGAATGCTCTTCTACATTCTCACCTGTTGTTACTGCATGCGTGGTCCATTTGTCATCTTTTTCCACACACTGCATAAATTCATCTGTCACGCGAACGGAAAGATTGGAGTTCTGGAACATCACACTGCTGTAGGCCTCGTTGTTATAATCACCGTCGTAACCGGCCTCGATAAGTGCCCATGCCTTTTTCTCTTCCTCGGTTTTGCAGGTAATGAATTCCTTAATGTCAGGATGGCCAATTTTTAATGACTGCATCTTGGCAGCACGACGTGTTTTACCTCCGGATTTGATTACCGCAGCTACCTGGTCATAAACCCTCATAAAGCTCAACGGCCCTGACGGTTTGCCGCCTCCGGAGAGCTTCTCTTTGCTGCTTCGAAGTGTAGATAAATCCGTGCCGGTTCCTGAACCGTGTTTGAAAATCATCGCCTCGCTTGCTGCAAGACGCATTATGTCTCCCATTGAATCCTTAACCGACTGGATAAAACATGCCGAAGCCTGAGGATATTCATAGCTGTTTTCGCACATAACTGCTTTGTTATCTTTCATGTCCCAATGCCAGTTATGCCTGCTGCCTTTAATACCGTAAGTATCGTAGAGACCCGCATTGAACCAGACCGGCGAATTAAACGCTCCGTATTGATTCACGCAAAGATATGTCAGCTCATTGTAGAAATTCTCAGCATCTTTTTCTGTTGCAAAGTAACCGTCCCGTTTGCCTCGCTCAGAAATAGCCTTGCAGACTCGGTGTACCAGTTGTTTTACAGAGTGTTCACGCTGGCCGTTTTCTACATCACCGTAGAAATACTTGCTCGAAACAACTTTTGTTGCAAGTTGGCTCCAGCTTGTTGGAACCTCAATATTGTCCTGTTCAAAAATTACCTCACCACTATCGCTGGAAATCTTCGCAGAACGCATTTCCCATTCAAGCTCGTCAAATGGATGGACGTCGGGTGTTGAGAAGGCCTGTTCGATAGTCAATCCTTTGGATTCGGAGACTTCCGGTGCGGCCTTTGGTTGCGGTTGCTGGTTCTTAAACGGGTTTTCCGGGTTGAATTTCTGCGACATTTATAAGCCTCCATGCGAACGATTAAACCACAATATATTGTAAAAATGATAGAAATAGAACAAGATATAGTTGCAAAAGTTACCTTTATCAGTTTACGGGATTTGTCCAAAAGTGAAAAGTGAAAAGTCGAAAATTTTCTAATAATCTGAATGTTTTTTTCTTAGTCCTTGTAGTTACTAAAGCTATGAGAAGAATTTTTTTTCGGGATTTGCAAACTAAAGTCCTATAACTTTAGGCTATTTTTGTGTGCGCCAGGTATGGAAAGTGAAAAACTCGTTTATCAATAAGTTTGTTTCCAATACAATAGGTTTATGGTTACCAACGAAGATAGATTGCGGTCGATTAGAGAACAAATAAAGGCTTTACCCTCCACGTCAGGTCTGTACTTTATGAAAGGTGCGAGAGATAAAGTTCTCTACATAGGAAAAGCCAAAAACATTCGTACTCGTGTCAGCAGCTATTTTCAAAAATCATCTGACCTGCTTGCCTCTCGCGGGCCAAAAATCGTTGAGATGATAAAAAAAGTCGAAACGGTCGAGTTTTTGCAGACCGAAACCGAAGTCGATGCTGTGCTCAGCGAGGCCAGGCTGATAAAAGACATCCATCCGCCTTACAACACCGAGCTTTTTGATGATAAGACTTTTCCATATCTGGAAATAACCGCCAGCGAGGACTTCCCCGGCGTCTATATTACGCGAAAGCCTCATCAAAAGGGTACCAGGCTTTTCGGCCCGTTTGCCAGTGCGAAGGAATTACGGGCGGTTTTCGTTGAACTGCAAAAGATATTCAGATTCAGAACGTGCAGCCTCGACATTAAAGACAATGACCGGAAACGCAGATTCTTCAGGCCATGTATTCTTTACAGCATTAAACAATGTGCAGCACCGTGTGCAGCAAAAATTTCAAAAGAAAATTACAAAAGAATTATCAGTGACCTTGTTAAATTTTTAAAATCGAAACGTTCAACGGTAATCCGCCAGCTCAAAAAGCAGATGTCCCAGGCTGCCCAGGCAAGGGAATACGAAACAGCCTCAATCTGCCGCGACCGTATCCGGCTTATAGAGCGTCTCGGCCGGCGGGGGACTCCCGATGAAAATGTCCAGCCGGAAGTCTTTGCAACAGACCCGACCCTGGCATTGCAGCAATTGCAGAATATCCTAAAAACCGAGCAGCCCGTCAGGATTATCGAGGGTATCGACATCGCACATATCGCAGGTGCCGAATCCGTCGGTTCGTTAGTCAAGTTCATCGATGGCAGGCCGTTCAAATCAGGTTACCGCCGCTTCAAAATCAAAACCATAAAGGGCATAGACGATTACGCCATGATAGCTGAGGTTGTTAAACGCAGGTATAAATATGCGCTCAAGGGCGAAGAGCTTTGGCCCGACCTGATTTTAATCGATGGCGGACTGGGCCAGCTCCACGCTGCCCAAAATGCCCTTAGGCAATTGAATGCACCAGTTCTTAAAATCGCATCTATCGCAAAAAAAGAAGAACAGCTTTTCCTGCAAAACAGCAGAAAACCTCTGAAACTGCCAAGAACGTCACCAGCCTTGAAATTATTACAATACGTCAGAGATGAAGCCCACCGCTTTGCCCAGCATTATCATCATATTCTGCGAGCTAAAAAAATGCTCGATGAATAATAATTCTTACTGGTAAAAACCTGTTATACATTTGTTGTTGCCGAAATGTTTTACTTCGACACTTTTCAGCCCCTTACCTTCAGCTAATTCTGCCATCGGTTTAGAAATGTCGATACGGCCTTGACTTCCCAGCGTTTCGGGTGAAATATAAACACATACTTCGTCGGCAAGGTTTTCGTTCAAAAATGAAGTTATTACGGCAGGGCCACCCTCGACAAGTAATTGCTGTATATCTCGTTTGCCGAGTTTATCAAGCAGGACGGTCAAATCACAAAGGCCGTCTTTGAGCGGTACACTTAAAATCTCGGCACCGGCCTTGATAATTTTCTCTGCGGGTTTGGGATTTGAACTGACGGATTCCCGGCTTGTTACGATTAGTACCGGTGACTTTTTAGCGGTAGTAATTAGCTGACAGTCCAGCGGAATCCTCAATTTGCTATCGAGAACAATCCTTGTAAGATTTTTGCCTTTGCCGGGCCTGGCTGTGAGCAGGGGGTCATCTGCGAGAACTGTTTCAATACCAACGAGTATTGCCTGAACACGTCTGCGAAGTTTATGGGCGTCTTCTCTGCTTTTTTCATTTGATATCCATCGTCGGCCATCATTTTCATTTGTCCATGCCATTTTGCCATCGCTGCTTTGTGCCCATTTCAATATTACCCAGGTTCTTCCCGTACCTGCGAATTTGATAAAAGGCGCATTTAACAGTCTGGCCTGCTCTTCACATACCCCGACCTCAACTTTTATTCCTGCGTTACGTAATTTCTGGATTCCTTTGCCGCCGGCATGAGCAGAAGGGTCAACCATTGCCGCTACGACTTTGGTTGGTTTAGCTGCAATAATCGCCTCAGTGCAGGGGCCGGTTTTTCCTTTGTGGCAGCAAGGTTCAAGTGTTATATACATTGTTGCGCCGGCGGTCTCAAAGCCGTTCGCCCTGCAATCTTCCAGGGCATTAATTTCAGCGTGGCTCTCGCCGAATTTCCTGTGCCAGCCTCTGCCGATGATTTGCTCGTCTTTGACGATTATACAACCGACCGTTGGATTAGGCTCAACCAAGCCTATACCTTTTTTGGCAAGCAACAGCGCTTTTTGCATATACTTTTCATCAATACTTGCCATCTCGTCAACTTTACCCGCCAATCATATCCAGGAATTGCTTTTCGTTTATCACTTCAACCCCAAGTTTCTTTGCCTTGTCAAATTTGCTGCCCGGGTTTTCACCGGCTAATACATAATCTGTTTTTTTACTTACGCTCGAGGATACCTTGCCGCCGGCATGTGTGATAGCTTCCTTGATTTCCTGACGTGTAAACTTCTCTAACGTTCCAGTAACAACGATTATTTTGCCGGCTAACCGACTGCCTTTTTTAGATACCGGCTTTAAAAGCCTTACCCCTGCTGCCAACAATTCATCTATAATTTTCATGTTCTTTTCGTTACGGAAATATTCATAAACACTTTCTGCCATAATCGGCCCGATCTGGTCAATCTCTGCAAGACTTTCTTTCTCTGCTGATATCATTGCTTCCAGCGAGCCGAAATAATCCGCTAAAACCTGTGCAGATTGTCCCCCGATATGCCGAATTCCCAGAGCTGCTATCAATCTCCATAAATGTCGGTGCTTGCTTTTTTCAATAGCGTCTACTACGTTGGCAGCACTTTTGTCCGCCATCCGCTCAAGCCCGGCCAGTTGGCCAAACTGCAATTTGTACAAATCTGCAAAATTCCTTACCAGCCCCGTATCAATCAACTGGTCAATCAGAGAAGGACCGAGATTTTCAATATTCATCTGACCCTTGCCTGCAAAGTAAATCAATCGTTCTCTCAACTGACCCGGACAATCAGGATTGACACAGCGGATGTAAACCCCGTTTTCATCTTGCTTGATAGGCAATTTGCAGTTGGGACATTTTACAGGTTTTTTAAACGGCTTTGAATCTTTAGATCTCTTTTCATGTTTAACCTCAACCACCTGCGGTATTATCTCACCCGCTTTTTCGATTATCACCGTGTCACCTTCCCGTACATCAAGCCTATCGGTCTCATCAAAGTTATGAAGAGAAGCTCTTTTAACAGTTGTGCCGGCCAGTTGCACAGGTTTTAAATTTGCCACCGGCGTTAGTATGCCGGTTTTGCCTACCTGTACGTCTATCGATTCGATAATAGTTTCCGCCTGTTCAGCGGGGAACTTATAAGAGATACACCATCGCGGTGCTCTGCCTGTTGAACCAAGTATCTGCCTCTGGTCAAAACGGTTGACCTTTATGACCATACCATCGATTTGATAACCGGGCTTTTGTTTTTCCCTGTCCCATCCGAGGCAAATATCTATTACCTCGTCTATGTTTTCAGCTCTTTGAATATGAGGCTCAACAGGCAGTCCGAATTCTTTGAATTTCATCAAGGTTTCATAGTGATTGTCAGCTATAGGCTGTGACAGCTCACCTGTGGCATAAGCGAAAAACGATAAGTTTCTCGAAGCTGTTGTTTTCGCATCCAATAGTTTCAGCGAACCTGCAGCGGCATTTCTCGGATTTGCAAAAACAGGCTCACCACTTTCCAGGCGGAGTTTGTTTAGCTCAACAAATGATTTGGTTGGCATATAAACCTCACCGCGAACCTCTAATACATCTGGAATTTTACCATTGCCTCGCAGCATGAGAGGAACAGCTTTTATTGTCCGTACATTCGCAGTAACATTGTCACCGGTTTCACCGTTACCGCGTGTGGCTGCAGTAACTAATTTACCACTTTCATAACGCAGACTTATCGCAAGACCGTCAATTTTTAATTCAATTACATAGTCATATTTTTCTTTACTAAGCTGCTTGCGTAGTCTTTCATCGAATGCCCGCAGCTCTTCTGCATTATAGGTATTATCTATACTCAGCATCGGTACGGTATGACGGACTGAGGTAAAACCTTCTATGGGCTGTTCAGATACCCGCTGGGTAGGCGAGTCCGAGGTGATTAACTGAGGGTTTTCCTGCTCCAATTTTTTTAATTCGGTAAAGAGCTTATCATATTGCCGGTCGGTTATCTTAGGCTGATTGAGAACATAATAAAGATAATCGTGCTCTCTGATTTCAATTCGCAACTGCTCTATTGTTTTTTTCACATCTTTAGCCATAACTGTTATTTATACGTTGTTTCAACTGTTTTTTCAAGAGGCCTGCTTATTCAAGTCAAACTGCTACGATCCAGAATTAAGCGGTATTTCTGTAGCTAAAAAACAGGGAAATTTTTAGACTTGGTAGGAAAATGCAACTTTTTTTGAAACCTGCTCTGATTTAGGTAATTTCTGATGAGTTAATGGCTCGGAATACTTAAAACAGCCATGATAACCAAAAGAAAAACAACCAGAATCGCAGCACGGGCTATTCTCATAAGTTGTGTTGTGGGTTTGACATAACGCCATGCAAAAGACCAACAAACAGCGATAAGTGATATACGTAAAACACAGGCTATAAAGTTTATGAGCACAAATCCATAATAGCCTATTTTAACACAAAATGTCAAGGAAAAAGTGCCCCAGTTTAACATTTAGCGACTTTGTAAAAATGCTAAGGTGGGTATATCTTGATGTTTTGGGTATAAAAGTTAAAGAAATTGAAAAAAATAAGCCGAATAAACTTCAAAGGGTTTTTTGTAATTTTTTGGTCTTTATTAAGGAGATTCGGAATGCGTTTTCTGCAGGAAATCAAAAAATGGTTGGGTGAGATCACGGAAATCTTTTTGTTGTTGATTGCTGTTGGCATTGCGGTTGAGATTCTTTTCGGCAGCAC
>CBDVDM010000011.1:0-52500 GCA_965372745.1 uncultured bacterium | reverse complement strand
AAGGTTTCCGAGCATCACCGCATTATAGGGTTCAGAAATATCTTAATTCATGGTTACGATATTGTTGACGAGGCCGTTGTATGGAAAGCTGTTACAAACCACCTGCCGATTTTACTCGGGGAAGTAAAAGAAATATTGAGCGCCTGACAAAATTATGATAGATAAATCCCGGAAATATGATGTGCAAATATGTAAACGACAAGTGTAAAGACATGGATATAACGATAGCTGAAGATATTCAGTGCGATTTATGATACTCATATTGACGAATATCGAAAGAAATGGCAAGAAATTGTAAAAGCTGAAAAACCCCCAGAGTGTTATCAGGTTATTTATTACCCCGTGGATTTATACAAAGTAGCGGAAAAAATCAAAACGACACCTGATATTATCCACCATATTTTGTATTACTACGATGATTTATATACTCAAGACGGAAAGCATTTTTTTACGACCATAAGCGGCTTAAAATCTTGGGCAATTAATTTCCCTCTCCTTTGTGTTATGTTTGGTGAATTGCAAGAAAAATTTGATTATGAGCAGAGTTTGAGAAACAGTACAAAGACCTCAGCTGTTGCAAGTTTGTTGGCGGTAATAATTTCGTTTTTGGCTTTGGTTATATCAGTCATATCCTTAAATAAATGAAAAACTATTAAAATCCAATTCTCACCAAACACAAGCCTGAAATTTTGGATTTTGGGACTTCATCATTATAAACGGGTTTTTATATCGGGTACGCAGAATAGCTTTTTAAGTTGATTTGAGAGTCGATTTCGGTTATAATTATGTGGGTCTGTATACTGAAATCCGGAATGTTTCCCTAACGGTTTTTTTTAATGTAAAGAAGGGCAGTAACAGAATCAAAACCAAGTTTTGCAAATGTGTTGCTATAACTGTCTTCATATGGGTGATGCTGGCATTAAGATTACCTCTGGCAGTGGCGGTACCTGCTAATTCAGAGCCTGCTGAATTTATTCAGCCAGACGGAACTATTATTAAACTCCACTTAAGAGGTGACGAATATCTCCGCAGGCAGATGGAGATGGTTGAATGTTTAGCTCAAAAAGCTCAAGCTCAAAAGGAGACTGCTAAGCAAATGGCCTATGAAAAAGGATGGCAGATTAAAGTCAGCAAAGGTCATAGAGTTTATGAGTTGATGAGGGTAATTGATGACCGTCCGATTTACTATCAGACCTGCAATGTTAATTCAGCTATTTCTCAAGGTACTGATCTTATCCGTAATACCATTCCATACAATCTTAATGGCGCTGGATTAACGGTTGGCATCTGGGATGGAGCTGATGTGCGGGATAGTCATCAGGAGTTTGATAGTAGAGTAACTCTTTTTGATGCCGTCGGAAGCCATAGCCATTCTACGCATGTAGGTGGGACGATTGGTGCTGCCGGGGTTGATTCTGCTGCATTGGGTATGGCTCCAAGTGTTAATATAGATTCTTACGACTGGAATTCAGATGAGTCCGAAATGACATCACGGGCGGCAAGTTACCCGGCTGAGCCTGACAAAATATATGTATCTAATCACTCTTATGGAATCGCATCTGGATGGGAAAATGGCGATTATTCCGGCAATGATGGTCCCCATTGGTTTGGTGTATGGGGCCAGCGCGAAGATGAAAGCTTTGGACAGTATGCCCATGGAGCACCGGAATATGATTCTATCTGTTATTCCGCTCCATACTACCTGCCTTTTTGGGCAGCTGGTAATGATAGGAATGATAGCGCACCAACTGATGGAACAACTTTTTATTACTATTTTGTAGGCAATTGGGAATCAAAAACTTATGACAGCTCATCAGATCCGTACGACGACTATTATGATGGTGGGTTTGACACAATATTGCCTGGCAGTAGTGCCAAAAATGTCATGACTATTGGTGCAGTCAATGATGCAGTTTTAGCTGGTCTGCGTAGTCCTGCCAATGGAACTATGACAACCTTTAGCGGTTGGGGGCCTACAGATGACGGTCGTATTAAGCCGGACATTGTATGCAATGGGGTAAATTTGTATTCTTCAACAGCAACAAATGACAGCAGCTATGCTTCTTATTCCGGAACAAGTATGGCTGCTCCAAGCGCCTCAGGGGCTGCTGCTTTGCTTGTTGAATATTGGGAGCAGCTTTTTAGTGGCCAGGCAATGCGAGCCAGCACTCTGAAAGGACTTATTATTCATACTGCTGATGACCTGGGAAACCCTGGTCCTGATTATAGTTACGGCTGGGGATTAATGAATGCCAAAGTCGCTGCCGATTGTATAAAATGGCAGTATGAGCAGCCGTATTTGGAAAGGATTGTTGAAGGCGTTTTGAATTTGGCCAATACCAGTGATTCTTACAGTTTTACATGGGATGGCTCAAGCCCTATTCGCGCAACCTTATGCTGGACAGACCCGCCGGCAGATGAAGTTTCAGGACTTGATGACACCTCACCTTGCCTGATTAATGACCTCGACCTGCGTATCATTGACCCCAATGGTTTCACTGTGTACTATCCATTTATCCTTGACCCCACTAATCCTTCTGATAATGCCACAACCGGTAACAATATGCTTGATAATGTTGAACAGGTTTGCATAGACCTGCCGTTAAACCAGGGAGTTTATACTGCATCGGTTACCTATAAAGGAACGTTGACAGACGGTGAGCAGAATTATTCGATTATAATTACGGGTCAGGAAGATCTGGTCCCGATGGATCACTTTGAGTGGGATCCAATCAGTACACAATATGTAAACGTTCCGTTTGAAGTAGTTATAACAGCCAAAGATGCTGTCGGCCAGACCGCTATTGATTTTACCGGAGTTGTTGATTTGTCTGCTGTCATTGGTAGTGATGGCAATGAAATTGAGATCGGCGCAGGCACTACCGATTCCGAATATCCAATCAGCGTTTATTATAAAAAACGAAGGACACAAACACTTTATCTTTCAAGCGAAATAGACCAGTCTGGCACTATTACTGATTTGGCCCTTTATGTCACCGAGATTCCTGCTCTGGTAAGAAGCGACTGGACTATAAGAATGCAGCATACTACTGACAGCGTATTCTCGTCTAAAAACTGGGTTGGTTCAGGATGGACAACCGTCTATCAAAGTGCTGAGCTTCCCGGCACTACTGGATGGCAATATTACCATTTTACTACACCGTTTGATTACAATGATGCGTGTAACCTGATGATAGATTTTAGCTTTGACAATAGCGATTTGGATCAACCAAGAGGATATTCTTACCAAACTGCTACCGCGACCAGGCGTTCCGTCGCCTACAAAACTGATTCAACTTCTTACGGTCCTCCCACAACATGGTCTGGTCCTACACCTCCTGGAACTCGATACGAATGGGTACCAAATATCAGACTGCAAATGGCCGATACAACACAACAAATTCAAATTACACCTATGACCACTACAAACTTTATTGATGGTATTTGGGCTGGACAAATCACTTTCCTTGAAACTGCGGCGGATGTCTATCTAAATGCCGATGATGCAAATGGTCACTCCGGCGATAGTAATAACTTTGATGTAATTGATTGCACTTTACCTTCTGTGGATTCTCCAGACCCGATTAATAACGGTACAAACATTCCTGTCGATAAACTGCTCTCCTGGAGTCTTGCATCTGGCAGCGGGTGTGAAACTACTTATGACATTTATTTTGATACTATCAACCAGCCCGCAACTTTACTTTGTGACGATATAAGCGAAACTTCATGTGACCCTGTTCTTTCCTGTAGCACTACTTATTACTGGCAGGTAATCGCCACGAACTGTTGTGGTACCGCCCCGGGGCCGGTATGGTCATTCACAACTGAATCTCTAACCGGTGACTTTGACTTAAACTGCATAACTGACTACAATGATTTATCACAAATCGCAGATAACTGGCTATTCAGTCAACCCGCAGTTGACATCGCTCCGCCCGGCGGTGATGGAATAATCAACCTTAAAGACCTAGCAGCTTTTGCCGAATATTGGCTTATTCAAATGACAGAATAAATAATTTCTACAACAGCTTTTATTTTGCCGGCATGTTTATAAAGACAAATCAGTCAAATATCACTTGGTAATGGTAAATTAACCCTAAGCCGGTATAATGTTTTTTCCGATAGTGATATGAAAACACATATAATTTTTCAAAAGGTGTAATAGATGACAGATTTGGCTGCCCAGTTACCAGAGAGCGTTAAAAAATTAACAGTTGACAGCAAAGAGGTATATCTTGTCGGAACTGCTCATGTCTCGAAGCAAAGCGTAGAAGATGTAAAAACCACCATCGAAGCTGTACAGCCGGATTCGGTTTGTGTTGAACTTTGCCAAGGCAGATACAAAGCGATGACCGAAAAAGACTCGTGGAAAAAGATGAATATATTTAAAATCATTAAAGAAAAAAAATCACTCTTCTTACTTGCCCAATTGACAATGACTTCTTTTT
Source organism: uncultured bacterium (assembly GCA_965372745.1). Classification (GTDB taxonomy): domain Bacteria; phylum Planctomycetota; class Phycisphaerae; order Sedimentisphaerales; family Anaerobacaceae; genus VRUG01. The sequence continues at coordinate 48,049 of CBDVDM010000011.1, read as the reverse complement.
ATCGCAGACTTGGCGACAAACTTGGCATTCAGCCTGGCGCTGAAATGCTCGAAGGGATAAGTCAGGCCAAAAACATTTCAGCTGAACTTGTTCTCGCTGACCGACAAATTGAAATTACCTTAAAACGAGTCTGGGGATATCTCGGTTTCTGGAATAAAATGAAATTGTTAGTTAATTTTATCATGTGTATTTTTGAGAAAGAGAAGATTGATAATGAGACCATCGAGAAAATGAAACAGCAGGACCAGCTCGAAAGTATTATGGCGGAATTTACAGAATCTTTCCCTGAAATAAAAAGACGTCTTATCGATGAGCGTGATATCTTTCTTGCACAGAAGATCAGAAAAGCAAAGGGAAATAAAATCGTAGCTGTTATTGGAGCCGGCCACATCTCTGGAATCGAAAAGCACATTCAGGAAGATGAGCCGATAGATGAGCTTTTGCAAATTCCACAAAAATCGATTATCCCCACTGTCTTCAAATGGGCGATACCGGTAATAATTGTTGTTCTGCTTATTATAGGCTTTTATAAAGGCGGTACGGAACACTCAATAAAATCGATTTATATCTGGATTTTTATCAATGGCATACTCGCCGCTCTTGGCTCTGCCATCGCATTGGCACATCCGCTGACTATTTTTGCCTCTTTTGTCGGAGCTCCGCTTACAAGCCTTAACCCAATGATAGCTGCTGGCTGGGTCGCAGGTCTCGTACAGGCCTGGGTGCGAAAACCAACAGTTACCGATTTTGAAAATCTACCGCAAGCTATCTCGACCGTAAAGGGATTTTGGCAAAATCCGGTCACCAAGATTCTACTGGTCGTTGTTTTTGCAAATCTGGGCAGCTCACTCGGAACTTTTATTTCAGGTGGCTGGATCGCCGCTCGTTCGTTTTGAAGCTAAAATTGGTTTCTTGTTTGTGATTTATACCCTTTAGGGTATAAGCTTGCATTTGATGTTTATTGCAATTGGCCAAATAAAGTCAACGGACTTGTTTTTATAATCTTAACATCTGCAAACTGACCGGCTAACGATTTCGGCCCGTTAAATACAACTATCCAGTCTGTTGATGTCCTCCCGATTAGCTGTGGATTATTTTCATTATCTGCCATATTAAGATGAGGCTTTTTGCTCAATCCCTCGACTAAAACTCTTACCTGTTTACCACAAAAACCACTGCTCAATTCATCACTTATTTTTTCCTGAACTGCCAACAACTCTATATTTCTCTTTTTCTTAATATCATCATGTATACTATCTTCTAATCCTTTATCAGCTTTTGTCCCCGGACGTGGTGAGTACTTGAAGATGAAGGCATTTTTGTATCCTGCATTTTTCATTAACTCGATACTTTGCTGGAAATCCTCGTCAGTTTCTCCCGGAAACCCCACTATAAAATCACCTGATACAGCTATTGCAGGTACTGTTTCTTTCGCTTTGTTTATCAAGTCAAGGTACTGCTGCGCTGTATAATGACGATTCATTGTTTTTAAAATTTTATCTGAGCCGCTTTGTGCCGGCATGTGCAAATAACCGCAAACCTTTGGCAACTCCGCCATCGCATTGCAAATCCTGTCAAAATATTCTTCCTTCGGATAACTCGTCACAAACCTTATCCATTCAATGCCCTTCAGTTCATTTGCCATCTCAAGTAAATCCGCGAGACAGTACGTTTTTTCTCCACTTTTATACTTATATAAATTTACTGCCTGCCCAAGTAACGTCACTAACTTCACACCTTCGTCAGCCAGTTTTTTTATCTGCTCAATCACCGCCTTTGGTGGTCGTGATACTTCAGGCCCGCGAACGTAAGGTACGATACAATAACTGCAAAAATTATTACATCCCCGCATCGCCCGCACAAAAGCCTGCCCGGGTATCTGTTTATCATCACTGTCGAATACCGACTCAAATTTCTCTAAAGCAGGGTTCTCCGGCGATTCCTGACGAATATTCTTTGTTACCGCCAAAACCTTTTTCTTCTTCTCAAGTGCGTCTCTGACCAACTCATTTATCTGTGCTATCTGTCCAGGCCCGCAAACAATGTCAATTGCCTTGTGCTCCAGCAATTTATCACCTAATCGCTGTGCCATACACCCAATAACGCCAACTATCAGTTCAGGCTTGCTTTGCTTGAGATGTTTTAAATTACCAAGATGCGAAAACACCTTCTTCTCGGCATGTTCGCGAACAGAGCAGGTATTTATTAAAACGACATCTGCATTTTTCTCACTCTCGACCGGAACGTAGCCTTCCCTTTTCAGTGACGCCTCCACTAACGCGGTGTCCAGCTTATTCATTTGACACCCGTAGCACTTAATATGTATGTATTTGCTTTTCATATAGAATATTAAGTATACAAGGTTAGAGTATTAAAATCAAATTGGCTATTTGGCCGATACTATTGAGTGATTAAGTTTTCGCTGCAGGTCTTTTAGGCGGTTTGTTTCGTCGAATCCAAGCAGAATAATTGGAAATGCAGTCTTGTTGTGGAACAACGGCTCGTCCATATCAACCCATTTTCTACAATACTCGCCATCGGTGGTACCCGGTATCGGTGAAAAATCTGACAGCATACCGCAAATACCAAGGCTGTGTACAAACCGCATCGAATCTTCCAGCTGTTGTGTCTCGATGTGCGGATGTCCAAGAATCTCATAGGCGGTAATATTTTGCTTATCAGCGCCAGCCGAAGATAAATTTGCCACGGCATTGGCAAGCTCTTTACTGAAAACCTTCCCTCCGGTTTGTTTTTGCCATTGCTCAGAGTTGCTCTCAAATCCGAGGTAAAAAGTTTTAAAACCTGCCTTTACCATCAGTTCTGCCAGCGGTTTTGTAATAAATCTTGCATTTAGCGCATTCGGGCTGTGAAAATTAATCTTGATACCTCGTTTAATAACTTCATTCAAAAACGGCTCGAATACCAGGCTTGTATTGAACAGCAGGGCGTCATCATAAAATGCAATATTCTCAATCCCCAAGCTACAAAGTAATTCCAGCTCTGCCAGTGACCTAGCAAGCGGTCTTGTCTTGAACTTGCCGTATACCTTAGGCACTGAACAATACGAGCATTTGAAAGGGCAGCCTTGAGTTAATTTCAGAACCCCTGTTTTGAGTTTAGGATATACTTCCCACAATGCCGGTTGCCGGCTATCAGGCTCAATATCTATATATTCCCAAAGTGGTTTAAGATTATTCCCTGCCGCCAAAAAATCCACACCTAAAGTTTTCGCATGTTCATAACAAACTGTCACATAGTTACCGCCGAGAATTATTTTCGCCTGCTGTTGATATTTTCGGATATCCCCTATTACCTCACGTACTGCTGAATACCAGTAGGTCATTGTTGTCTGAATCATGACATAATCGAATTGCTGTTCTTTTAGGAAATTCTCAAATATTTTTCTCGGCAAGCCGAATCGACGATAGTATCGTGGGATACTATCGAATATTTTAGGCTTTGTAATTTTTTCCGAATAAAATTGGCCACATCCCCATTTATCTGATTTTAAGCTGTGTTTACTTTTTATAAAACTGTGTTCTCTGTCGAGGTAGTCGAATATTTCAAACTCTGCCTTGCTGCGCAGCTGCCCTGCGATACTCAGCATCCCGTAAGGTTTAAGCCAGAAATCATACGCAGTGAAATCATATATAGGCGGATTGACAAGTAGTATCTTCGGCTTCATAAAAACTCAAAATGTCCTCTAATTTTTAATACAATTCGACAAACCAGGGATTTTAGCTTTTCTGATTATCCATGAGAAGACAAATATTGCACTGATACTTATGGTATATAATCATTTCTTGACTTAAATCCTATTTTTGTTTTTAATATGCTGGTTTGAATGAACAAGAATGTTTATTTTGAGGGTAAAAAGAAAATGAAAGTCAGTCAAAGAGCCCAGGCTGTTCCTCCTTCAGCTACTATTGCTGTTACCGCACGAGCTAAAGAACTTAAAGCGCAAGGTGTTGATATTATTGCCTTCGCTGCCGGAGAGCCTGATTTCGACACACCGGACTATATCAAAAACGCTGCGATTAAGGCCCTGAAAGAAGGCAAAACAAAATACACCGCAGCTCCAGGCACGCCTGAACTAAGAACTGCCATCGCCGAAAAGTTGAAAAAAGAAAACAATCTGGATTACACACCTGAACAGGTGATTGTTAATATCGGCGGCAAACATTCCGTTTATGAAGCATTGCAGTCTGTACTGGATCCGGGCGATGAAGTCATTCTACCAACACCATTTTGGGTAACTTACCCTGAAACAATAAAACTTGCCGACGCCACCGCGAAAATAGTACAAACAAAAAAAGAAAACGATTATAAAATCACGCCCGACCAGTTGAAAAATGCTATCACTGATAAGACCGCAATGTTGATACTAAATTCACCTAACAATCCCGGCGGTTTCACATATTCACCCGATGAATTGAAAGCCATTGCAAAAGTTGTCGAAGGTACGAACGTAATGGTCTTCTCTGACGAAATGTATGAAAAGCTCGTATATGGTGACACAAAATTTATAAGCTTTGCATCTGTAAGCGAAGATGCTTATAACAGAACCTTGACCTCGAATGGTTTCAGTAAAGCCTTCTCAATGACAGGCTGGCGAATAGGCTACACGGCAGGGCCTCTTGAAGTTATAAAAGCCATGGCCAGATTACAGTCGCACATGACACAAAACGCTGTCACCTTTATACAGGAGGCTGCAATTGCAGCACTAAAAGATGAAGGTGATACCGTAGAAAAAATGAGAATGGAATTTGAAAAAAGAGCTCAGTATATGGCACAAAAGCTGAACGGTATTGATGGTATAAAATGTTCCCAGCCGACAGGGGCTTTTTATTGTTTTCCTGATGTTTCTGCCCATTATGGCCGAAATATTAATGGTGAAAAAATTAATGACAGCATGGATTTTGCAAAGGCTCTTCTCGAACAGGCAAAGGTTGCCATTGTCCCGGGCAAGCCTTTCGGATGTGACAATAATATCAGGCTAAGTTTTGCCTGTTCCCTCGAACAAATTGCCGAAGGATTAAATAGAATAGAGAAATGGCTGAAAAAATAATCTCCATCAAAAAAAACCCATTTGCCGGCTGGCCTATGATTATCGCCTGGCTGGCCATGCTTGTTTTTGCATTTCATTCCAGCACTCACATGGTTGGTGCCGGTGACACCTGGGTCGCTATGGCCTGCGGACGGCACTTCATAGATCAGGGAATAAGTACCGATACCATTACAGTCGAGCCTTTTAGTGCTAATTCCCACAAAGCCGGCCCTACGCCGCGCGAAATTGCAACATGGCCCCAATGGGCTCAGTCAATAACTGAAAAAATCGGCATTGATACCGTAAAATTCTGGCATCCAACCGGCTGGGTAAACCAGAATTGGCTAACTCATGTTATTTTCTATTGGCTCACACACTTATCACCTGTTGCCGATGCCGACAATTATTCCTTTAACTCTCTTGTCTATTGGAAGTTTGCACTCTATATAGCTGCTGTCATCTGCGTTTTTTACACTGGCAGATTATTGGGTGCGAATCCTGCGCTCTCTGCTGCCTTTGCTTGTTTTGCCATGTTCATCGGTCGCAGTTACCTGGATATCAGGCCGGCCGGCTTCTCGAATATGCTCACTGCTGTTTACCTGTTGATACTTGCGCTCACTACATATCGGAATGTATTGTATATCTGGTTGATTGTTCCGATTGGCATTTTCTGGTGCAATGTACACGGTGGATATCTGTACCTGTTTATGATGCTTGTCCCTTTTACCGCCATCAATTTCTTAACAATTGTCTTTAAGAAAAGATTTACTTCTATCGGGCTAAAAGGAGTTTACCACACCGCCGCTGCCGGTATTGTTGCATTTTTCGCAATGATTATTTTTAATCCATTTCATCTGACAAACCTTACACATACTTTTATCATCAGTATTAGCAAACATGCTGAGATGTGGCGGTCCGTCAACGAGTGGCATCCTGCCTTCGAATGGACAAACCCCGTCGGAACAAGTTATCCGTTTTTTGTCATGCACATAATGGGAATTGGTCTGGTGATTTATTGGGCCTTGAGCTTTCTGTTGAAACCGCGCCTCTCAAAAGCTCCGGTATCAGAGTTGAATAAACAGCAAAACACTTTAAAAATTCTTTTGAAAATAATGGGGGCTACTGCTGCTGTTTTTCTTTTCTGGCTGACGCTTATTTCCTTTTCGTTTATTAACAATGACTGGGAAAGCTTCCTTATTTGTTCTGTTTTTGCTGTTATCTTATTATTAAGTGTCTGTAAAAATGTCCACTTCGTTTATCTGGCCATTCCATTGCTTGTGCTTAGTCTTAATTATGCGAACATAAAAGCAAATTATGAAGGAAGGTATATCTATCCTTTCATCATACTGCCTTGCTATGTTGTATTGTATACCGTTGCTTCATCACTCTCAGAGAAAATCAAATTCAAAGCACGCAGCATCTTTTTTGTTGCCGTCACAGCCGTCGTCTCCATTGCCTTGTTGTTTATATTCTTCAATCCGTTAAAAGTTCCTGAAACGGGTTTCACTTTTGCCTCGATTTTCCAGCTTAAAAAGGTTTACCATCCAAAATTTACTCGTAATGCAACACCAACGTATCAATATTTATTAATCGCTCTTTATATCGTAAACCTCATTTCAATAATTACCTGGCTCATAATGCCTTACCTGAAAAAAATATTCGCAGCTTCAACCTCTAAAATCGACAAAACAATTAAAGAAACAGCGTATGAGTTACCTAAAATCGATTTGGCCATGACAGCAATCGCTGCTCTAACTATATACATGGCTATTCGTTCGCGAAGATTCATTCCAGTTGCCGCTATCGCCGCCTGTCCTGTTATCGCTATGTTTATTGACCAGCTGGTACGTGTCATCTCTGCTGCAAGAAACTTTAACAGAGAAAAACTCTTCTATGTCACGCCGATATCACGAAGTCTGAGACTTTTCTTCGTTGTTCTCGGTATCGCAGCGGTTGCAACTTTTGGCTTGAGATGGGGATTGAAGTTTAAACGCATTTATCTTGACCCCTGGCCGAACGACCAGTATTTTAATTCCGTATTTATGAGAATGACCGCTTCAAATGCAAAGCCTTTCTACGCCTGTCAGTTCATTAAGATGAACAAATTGGAAGGAAAAATGTTCAATTACTGGACCGAAGGCGGCTTTATCGCTTATGGCCAGGAACCTGACCCGAACTCTGGACAAACTCCTTTAAAACTTTTTATGGATGGAAGGGCACAAGCCGCATACGAACCGAAAAAATATAATCTGTGGATGAATATTATGGGAGGCGGCCCCGTTGCTCATAATGCAAGGGTGAGAAAACAAAAACTAAAAAAAGCTGATTATATTGCCACAGGAAAATGGATTAACAATCAGTTGAAAAAACACAACGCATGGCTTGTTATGATGCCTGCTGCTCAACTTGGCAAGCCTTTCATGCTTGGTATTACGCAATCACCTGATTGGCGAACGGTTTTTCTGAATAACAAACAAAAAATCCTGGTCGACATTACAACTGAAAAAGGTCAGGAACTCCTCAATGGAATTTTTAATGGCAAAACAAAATATCCCGACAAATTCACTAAAAAACTGATTATTTCACACTATATGCTTGCACGGAAGGAAGAACCTGTCTTCAAGCAGGGACTTGGCTTAGCCATAGAAGCGTTTAACTTGAATCAATCAGCTATACCTATGCAGGAGATTGTTCTTGCTGCTTCAAGACATCCGAAATTAAGGCCTGCTGTTTATGACTTTTGTCGTGAATACGTTGATAAGTTCGAAAAAAATAAAGGTCGCTGGGCAAATGAGGATGGATACCGCTACAAAATTATTGCAGCTTTAATCGCTGCTGATAATTCAGGCATTGCTGAATCGTATGCTGATAAAAAGAAAAAATATCGAAGCGAACTGAAAGAAATAAATAAAATAAGATGGTGATACATGGTAGAAGACAGTTCAAAAATCGAATTTGGTTCGGACTTGCCTAAGACTTCTGTTAGCGTATTTTTTCCTTGTTATAACGAGCAGGACAATGTCTCACATACTGTAAGTCAGGCTGTTTCTGTCCTTGAAAATATGAACGCCGATTATGAAATCATTATCGTTAATGACGGCAGCTCTGATGGTACTGCGAAAATCGCTGATGAAATTGCTGAAAAAAATCCCAGAGTGAAAACCGTTCATCATCCAGCCAATATGGGCTATGGCGCCGCCTTGCAATCCGGTTTCAAAGCTGCTGTGAAGCAACTTGTTTTTTATACGGACGGGGATGGCCAATTTGACATAAGGGAAATGCCTCAATTGCTACCCTTAATGAAGCAGTACGATATTGTCAGTTGCTACCGGTTGAACCGACGGGACAGCTTCATTCGCAGATTAAACGCCTGGTGTTGGACCAGGCTTGTCTGCTTTCTTTTCAATATGAAACTGCGTGATATTGATTGTGCTTTCAAGCTCTATAAAAGACGAATTTTCGATGACATTAAAATGTCAAGCTCCGGAGCTTTGATTGACACCGAAATCCTCGCCCGTGCCGTCCGAAAGGGTTATACAGTTGCTCAAAAGGGCGTTCATCATTATCCGAGAACCGCTGGTGTACAAACTGGCGCAAATTTGAAAGTGATTTTTCGTGCTTTTGTGGAACTGTTTAAATTATATAATCAAATCCGGAAAGAAAGTTCCTGACATTTAAAATAAATGCTGTTTAGTCATTGCGAAAAACCATTGTCCGATGACTAAATACCAATGGCTAATCATGGTTAAATCCAAAGTCAATTTGTTTATTTACGGTTCTTTACGAGAGCCTGCCATTTTCAAATCCGTCTGCAATTTATTTTTTACTCAAAAGCCTGACCGTGTTGACCGGAAAACCCTTCTTGCAGGTTCAGCTTTACTGCCTCGCTATCGTAAAGTAAGCCCCGACAACGTCTATTTTTATGCCGTCGCAGACCCGTCTGCAAAAATCGAAGGTCTTGTAATTTATGATATACCTTTCGGTGCGATTGAAGAAATTGACAGGTACGAGGGAAAACGTTATGACAGGGAGACCATTCACGTCAATACCGCAAAAGGGCTTGTCGATGCCCAGGCATATCTGGCTTCACACGAAGCAATGCGAAGACACTTTGGCGACAGATTTCACGTTAATCTTATACACGAACTGTGGCTCAGAAAACGGATTAAAAAGTTCATAAGAAAACACACAAGACCCGGCGAAAGAACCGTTGATGCAAATCTGGAAAGATTAGCCAAAAGAGAGCTGCTCGGTACTACCGAACGGGATCTTGTTATGAGTCATTATGGTTCTGATGCCGTAAGTGACTATTATCTCGAACATGAACTCGATAGACCTCGGCCAAGCATTAAGCCATTGTATGAGGACACTCAGGCTCAGCCTTTTATCGAAAATTATCTCGCTCTTGCCGTAAAGCAGGTCTTATTGAATCAGCTTGAAGAAAGAATCCATTCCGAATATCGTTTTGAAATTGAGCGTATTCGAAGTTCTGAAAGGTACTTTAAACGCTCTGTCAGCCTGCTTATTGCTTTGCAAATGATAAATGCTAACAGTTCGTCTGTAGATTTAATTATTAACAAGGCTCTCGACGCCATGCCTTACAAAGGCCACGACCTTGTTGATTATGTCAAGTATGCTGTGAGGGCAGCAAAAAGCATTTTTGATAATCGAGTTGTAAGAGCGCATCTCGAAAGGATCCGCTCTAATTTTAACCCTGGCCTTATACCCCTCGGTGCTGAGATTGAGCTTAGCAACCTTGGTCCTGATACCATTCAACCTCAAAAAGGCACACTAAAAAAAGTTGATCCTGTATTTGATGGATTTAGATATTTCCATGATTTCCAGCTTCACGTGCTTACATGGAAGCTCGGAGGGTACATCGACGACCATTCCGGTTCCACTCAATACAAGCGAAGACTCGGTTTTCTCGAGCTGGCACCGGGAAGATTAAACGTTACCAGCGAATTGTCAAAACCGGCAACCGCAGATCCATGGTTACTTAATCAATTAATAAGTGCTATTGTCTTTTTCTATAATAATGTCAGGCCTCACAGCCTTCACCTTTCGTTTCAGCTCAGAAAAAAACAAATCGGAAAACAGAAAATCTTGCCGCTGGACTTTGTTAAATGTCTGCTCGCACTTGGTGGAGGGCTTCAGCGTCGCTGCACCGGAAGACTCTGGATTTCAAGAATGGGGTATGATGAAATAATCCACGGTGAGGAACTTATTTTCGCAAGAACCAGTAAAAGAAACTGGTATTTGGGTGAGGACGATATTGCTGCCAAAATACCTGCTCAAGCAACTACACATATTCAGCAGTATAAGTTTATTAGGCTGGAAGAAAGGGCAAGTTATGAACCGCTTATCCTGTGCCTGAAAGGCCTGCAGATTGCCTATAATCCTGCCGATTATATAACCGACGAGCAGCTTAGAAAGAGTGCAAAACTTCGAGGAGAATACGAAGAGCTTAAAAGGTGGGCTGCCGCCCCAAATGAAATTAGTTTACAGGCAATTACAAGGTTTTTGAGTGTTATGCAGCAGGGACTAATGACGGAAAATCGGAAAAACCCCGTTCATAAACTGCATTATATTGATTGGGCTGTAAGTGCCATTGAAACTCGACTGCGAATGTTCAATAAACATCTGAAAGATTCTCAAACTACATTGCTTTAATTTCTCTTTTGCCTATAATTATCTGTTTATGTCAAAAAACTTCAAGAACATCCTGATAATAAAACCAAGCTCAATGGGTGACGTCATTCTTGCATTACCGGCTCTCTCCGCGCTGCGCAGAAACTTCCCTGATGCAAAAATAAGCTGGTTCATCCGGCCAGATTTTGCTCCCATTATTGAAAACCATCCTCATCTTGATGAAATTATTATTTTCGATAGAAAATTTCTTGGAAAAGCATGGTACAGCCCGTGCTCTTTTGTCGCCTTGATTAAGCTCATCAATAAACTACGGAAAAACAAATTCGATGCCGTTTTCGATCTTCAGGGACTTTTCAGAACAGCTTCTATAGCGTGGCTTACGGGCAGTAAAAATCGTTTCGGAATTGCCCATGCCAGGGAGTTCGCCCATATCTTTTACACACATAAAATAACTCAAACCACCGACTGCATCCATTTAGTCGATTATTATTTAAAGATAATCCAGGCAGCCGGAGCAAGTGACTTAAAAGTTGAATTTGCTTTCCCTCAAACACCTGATGATGACAAAACCATACAAAACCTGTTAGCCGACAGGAATATCGAGTCTGGAAAATTTGCCGTTATGGTTACAGGCTCTGCCCATCAGGACAAGTGTTGGCCGATTGAACGTTTTGCCGAATTGGCAGAAAAAATTGCAATTCAGTTCGATTTGAAAATCGTCACAACCGGAACAGCTTGCGAAAAACAACTTACTCAGAAGTTAAAAGATATAGCAAATGTACCTGTTACTGATTTTGCAGGCGAGCTTAATATTAAACAATTGATTTCGCTTTTATCACAGTCTGCAATTGTTATCAGTAACGATACAGGCCCCGGGCACATTGCCGCTGCACTTGGCATACCTGTAGTTTTGATTTTTGGCCGTTCAAATCCTGCGCGCGTTGCACCGTATGGCAGGGCTCAATGTGTTGCTGCAGCTGACCCTGACGGCAGGGGGTTCAAAGCTGACAGCTTCAAGGCAAAATATAATATAAATGCTATAACCGTTGACCATCTCTTTCAAAAAGTAACTCAACAATTGCAATCTTAGCAGGTATAATATAGTTCAAAGTGACTGTTATGGTTCAAAAATACTCACGAGCAAGATTAAATCAATGGTTTCGTTTTTTAAAGTTGCACATTCTGCATGCCAATGACTCACCACACCGTATCGCATTAGGTGCCGCCTTAGGACTCTTTATCGCATGGTCGCCGGCTTTTGGTTTTCATATGTTGTTGGTTTTAGCATTATGCGTCATCCTGAGAGCAAATAAACTTGTTGCCATAATCTTTGTCTGGGTTTCCAATCCCTTCACAATCATCCCTATTTACTATCCGAGTTATCTTCTCGGTAGGGAGGTACTAAAACTTTTCCATTGTAATACTAATACTCAGCTTTCAACCAGCCAGATTCATCAACTGTTCGAGCAGTTTAATTTAACATTTTCCTTTACTAATTTATTCTCAATCAGTTTCTGGCAAAACATTTTTTCTTTCTTTTGGCACAAGGGATTTGAACTTTGGATTGGAGCAACTCTGATAGGGTTATTCATCGCACTAACTGGTTACTTCGTGACATTTCATATCATTATCTGGTATCGAAAAAAGAACCCGAGAAGGCGTTTCCAGTTCGACCACGACAACTGAACTGCCTTTTTACGATATCCGCTTGACTACATCAACGCATCGTGCACACAAATCATCATGTTGTTCATTGGTTCCGACGCTTGGCCAGTAGTTCCAGCAGCGATTGCATTTCCGGTAACTGCTTTTTTCCGCGGTTACTTTAGTCTCACCTTCGATTTTTTCCAGCTTAACCTCACTGACGATGCACAAAGCCGCGAATTCTTCAAGGCCGAAATTATTCAAAAGACCGGCTAATTCGTCGTCACCGCACTGCAGGGTTATGCTTGCCTGCTGATTGCTTGCGATTTTTTTCTCCTGCCGTAAACCTTCCAATACTCTCAACACCTCATCGCGAAGTCCCATCAGCTTGTCCCATTTCGCCTCTTCACTTTGCCAGTCGATTGAATCATCAATTTCAGGCATGTCCGCCAGATGAACACTCTCAACATCCTGTGACTTAAACTTCATCGTCGCCCAGGCCTCTTCCGCAGTATGAACTAAAATCGGTGCCAACATTCTGATTAAACTATCGAGTATTTTATACATCGCTGTCTGGCTGCTTCGTCTCGATGGACTGTCAGCCTTGTCACAGTAAAGCCTGTCTTTGAGTACATCCATATAAATACTGCTCATCTCGACGGTGCAGAAGTTATAAATCGCTGTAAAAGCTTTGTGAAAGCTGTAATTCTCATAATTCTCAGTTACTGTCGCAATCAGCTTTTGCAATTGCTGCATTGCCCATTTGTCAATCTCTGACATTTTATCATAGCTGACAGCATTCTTATTCGGGTCAAAGTCATCGATATTACCCATCAGATACCGCAAAGTATTTCTAATCTTACGATACGCTTCCTGCGTCCGCCCTATCAGCTCGTCATTGCACCGCATGTCCTCCTGGTAATTTACACTCGCAACCCAAAGCCGCAGAATATCAGAACCGTATTTGCTCATTTCTTCCTTGGCATTGACATAATTGCCAAGCGATTTCGATTGCTTCATCCCTTTTTCATCAACAGTAAACCCGTGTGTTAGCACTGCCTTAAATGGCTCTTTACCTGTCGAACCGAGTGCCGGCAGCAGTGACAACTGGAACCATCCTCGGTGCTGGTCCGAACCTTCAAGGTACAAATCAACAGGAATATCAAAGCCTGCCTTTTGCATAACACTGTACCAGCTGCACCCGGACTCAAACCAGACATCAAAAATATTCTCTTCCTTTTCTAAATCATCAAAGCTGAATCCCTCCGGTAATGCAAAATCACCCCCCAGAATTTCCTGCGGAGAGTCTGTAAACCAACTGTCCGAACCCTTTTCGCCGATATGCTTTGCCACAGCTAAAACGGACTTTTTTGTAAGCAGGGTCTCTCCGTTTGAGTTTAAAAATACCGGTATCGGCAGTCCCCAGCTGCGCTGCCTGCTAATGCACCAGTCAGGCCTGCTTTCCAGCATTCCCTCAATACGTTTTTGTCCCCAGCTCGGTATCCATTTCACGTCTTTTACTCTTTCAAGTGACAAATTCCGCAAACTCTTACAAATTCCCGGAATCTCTTTGTCTACACTTACGAACCACTGCTCGGTCGCTCTGAATATCACAGGCATCTTACTCCGCCAGCAATGCGGATAACTATGCAGAATTTCTTTTTCTGCCACCAGCAATCCACTCTCTTTCAACTGACCAATAACTTCATGGTCTACTTCCAGAACGTTTTTGCCACGCAGCCATTCCGGCACCGTATCATCATAACAGCCGTCATTTCCAACCGGAGAATAAATCGCCAAACCATACTGTTGCCCTACGATATAGTCCTCAACACCATGCCCTGGCGCTATATGCACTAATCCTGTTCCGTCTTCAGTTGTCACATATTCGGCACAGATTACCATGTGGGCATCTTTGTTTGTGGGATTATTCTCAATAAATGGATGCTCGTATCTTAGTCCTTCAAAGTCACTTCCTTTAGCCTTGTTTTTGCTAATCTCATATTGCTCTTCTTCGAGACCGATTGCCTTTAAAGCCGCATCGACTCGTTCAGCCGCGATAATCGATACTAACTTCTGCCCGTTTTTTTCATAGCTGATACTTACATATTCGAGTCGTGGATGTACAGCAACCGCCAGATTCGCCGCCAGTGTCCACGGTGTTGTCGTCCATATCATAAAGCAAACCTTGGTTTTCTTTGCTTCCGTTTTTTCCACTAATCCAAGTTCGCTCAGTTTTCCAATTGACTCTTCAGCTACCGGAAAATTCACAAAGATACTCGGCGATGTAATGTCTTTATATTCCAGCTCAGCCTCAGCTAATGCCGTCTCGCATCCGACCGACCAGTGAATCGGCTTCAATTGTTTATGCACCAGTCCCTTGTCAACCAATTCGGCAAATATCTCCAGTATGCCTGCCTCATATTGAGGCTTAAGTGTCAGATAGGGATTATCAAAATCACCAAAAATACCTAATGCCTGAAATTGTTTACTTTGAAGCCTGACATACCTGCTTGCATATTTCTTGCAGTCCCTGCGAATATCAGGCTTGCTCATCTGTTTGACTTTCTCACCCAGTTCAGCCACAACCTTTACTTCGATAGGAAGGCCGTGACAATCCCAGCCCGGTACATAAGGCGCATCAAAACCTTTCATCGTTTTATACTTTACAACGAAATCTTTAAGCACCTTATTGATAACGTGACCCATATGAATATCACCATTCGCATAAGGCGGGCCGTCATGAAGCGTAAATATCTCAGCTCCCTTGCGAGCCTTTCTTATCTTGCCGTACATATCTGACTTTGCCCATTGTTTGCGCATCATAGGCTCACGCTGGACAAGGTTCGCCTTCATCGAAAAACTCGTCTTCGGCAAATTCAATGTGTCGCGATAATTCTTCTTTTCTTCCGACATCTTACAAATCCTTACCTAACATATAGATACATTAAGCAACTTATACTAAAAATCTATCCTAATACTGTCAAGCTAAACATTGGAAATACCTCATCCCTCATCTCTTTAATTGTCAAAGAGGCAAAAACTTATTGTCTTGACAGTAATGTCAGCAGCCAATAAAGTTTGTTACAATGGCTAAAACACTATACATAATCGATGGTCACGCTCACATCTACGCCGCATATTATGCTCCGATGCGTGAGTTAATAGGCCCAGCCGGCGAACCAACAAAAGCGGCCTACATTTTCACTAACGCTATTCTGGGACTTATCCAAAATATAAAACCCGACATGCTCGTCGTTGCAATGGATAGTAAGACCCCGACCTTCCGTACTAAAATCTACAAAGAGTACAAGGCCCATCGTCCACCCATGCCCGACGATCTTCCATCCCAGATTGACCGTATAGAGCAAATACTTAATGCCATGAACATACCGGTTCTGAGGCTCGACGGCTTTGAGGCTGATGACATAATCGGAACTCTCGCAAAAGAAGCCGCCGCAAAAGACTGTGATACATATATCTGCTCTAAAGATAAAGACATGCTCCAGTTGCTAAACGACCACGTTTTCACTTATGATATAAAAACCGGCAAACGTACTGACGCAAAATCAATGAAGGCCGAAAAGGGTATCACGCCGCAACAGTTTCTTGATGTTCTTGCCTTACAAGGTGACACTGCCGACAATGTCCCCGGCATCCCCGACGTTGGTCCGAAAACCGCTCTTAGCTGGATTCAACAATACGGCTCAATCGAAAACCTTTATAAACATGCCGACGAAATAAAGGGCAAGCGAGGTGACAGTCTTCGCTCGTCGAGAGATATTGTAAAATTAAGCAAAGAGCTTGTTACAATAGACTGCTCTGTTCCCATCGGGATAGATTACGACAAATTCAAACTCTCAGAACCTGATAGGCAAAAACTTGCACAGATTTTCACCGAACTCGGGTTTACCCGTCTTATTACTCAACTTGGCCTTCAAACCGTTGAGATACTGGAAACTCCCAACATCGAGGCACCGCCTGTTGCGTCACAAAAAGATTTTGGCCAACCTGACAGCGCCAAAACAGTCGACCATGATTATCAGCTCGTTGATACTAATGAAAAATTCGACAGGTTTTTTATTCAACTAAAAAAACAAAAACTTTTTGCCATTGATACTGAAACCACCTCGTTGTCACCAGCCCAGGCCGACCTTGTCGGAATTAGTTTTTCATGGCAGCGGCATAAAGCCTATTATCTGCCCATAAAAGTGCCTCTTGGCTCAAAACATCTCAACATTGCTGATGTCCGTGACAAACTTGCACCCATCTTTGCCGATGAAAATATCAGGAAGATTGGTCAGAACATAAAATATGATATGATTGTCCTGCAAAATGCGAAATTGCCTCTCAAGGGTATTTATTTTGATACTATGGTTGCTTCGTACTGTCTCGACCCGCTGCGAGCAAGCCATTCGATGGATGCTATGGCCGCCGATTTCCTGAACTACGAGCCTGTCCCAATCTCCGCTTTAATAGGAAAAGGCAAAAATCAGATTACCTTCGATATTGTCGCTCCTGCCGCCGCTGCCGAATACGCCGCAGAGGATGCCGATGTTACTCTGCAATTATACCAATACCTCAAAAAACATCTCGATAAAGATAAGGACATTGAAAAACTTTTTGAGCAAGTGGAAATGCCCCTGGTTCCTGTCCTTGCAGCCATGGAATATAACGGTGTCTCACTTGACACCGCTCTTTTGAGAAAGATGTCACATCAGCTTTCTGATGCGGTCAAAATTTTGAGCGAGAAGATTTATGAACAGGCCGGCACGGTTTTTAATATTGATTCACCAAAACAATTAGCCGGGATACTTTTCGACAGACTCAGTCTCAAATCAGTCAGAATTGGAAAGGCTGGCCGCAGTACCGATGCAGCCGTTCTTGAACAGCTTGCACAACAACATCCGATTGCCGAGCTTGTCCTCCGGTATCGCCAATTGACCAAACTGCAAAACACGTATGTCAACAAACTCGGCACTTTAATAAATCCGAAGACAAACCGCATTCATACCTCTTTTAACCAGACTATTACCGCTACAGGCCGTCTTAGTTCATCGAATCCCAACTTGCAAAACATCCCCATCAGAACCGACATCGGGAAAAAAATTCGCGCAGCGTTCGTACCAGCCGATAAAGATAGTTGTATCCTGAGTGCAGACTACTCACAAATCGAGTTACGCCTGTTAGCCCATTTTTCCAAAGACAAGACTCTTCTCGATGCCTTCGCCAATGACCGGGACATTCACAGTTTCGTTGCCTCGCAGATTTATAATATTCCAATTGACCAGGTCACCTCCGAAATGCGTTCGAGCTGCAAGGCTGTAAACTTCGGTATCATCTATGGTCAGGGTGCTTTCGGCCTCTCAAAATCAATCGGTATAAGTATGGCTGAAGCAAAAAAATTCATCGACGATTATTTCGCCCGTTACAGCTCAATACGCAGGTTTATGGATGATGTCATCACCTCTGTAAAACAAACTGGATATGCAGAAACCATTCTCCATCGCCGACGAAAGATACCTGACTTAAAAAACAGAAACGCAAACAAACGAAACCAGGCACAGCGTTTTGTAATAAACACCGTCATACAAGGTTCCGCTGCTGACCTCATTAAAGTCGCCATGATAAATATCCAGAGAAAAATCGAATCGCAAAATCTGCCGGTAAAACTAATCCTTCAAATCCACGATGAACTTGTTTTTGAATTGCCCAGAGCGCAAGCCGAAAGTCACGCAAAATGGATTGCAGAGGAAATGATCACCGCTATCAAGCTTGACGTCCCCCTCAAAGTCGACATATCATGCGGCAAATCCTGGCTCGCAGAGTGAAACTGCTCTATGAAACCTGTCCAAGACTAATTGAGGCTTGGAATGCAACATTCGATGTTTGACATGTCGTTTTCCAGCGTGAAAATCCATTCCGCAGCGTGCGGAACGGTTCTGCAGCGTGGAAGACGATTCCGTCGCGTGAAAGATGATTCTGCCGCGGGGAAAATGGTTCTGCGGCCTGCGGAACGAATCCGCGGCGTGGAAAATCATTCCGCAATCGGGTTACAGGACCTAAAATTTGCAAAATCGGCGATTTTAGTATCAAGAATGCGATTTTAGATTTCGGACTTTTGATTTAGGATTGGAATCCAAAATCCAAAATCATAAATCAAAAATGTTAACAGTTATATTACCCTTCATTCTGACTAATCTATTATGAAAAACTAATCGCGCTGCACGCTGTTTAAATATTTAAACATAAACCTCAAGCAGTGACAGAATATGACACTGCAAATTTTTTTAAATTTCTATGAATTTTAGCCCTGCGCCAAACGCTATATACATGGAGGCAGGGGAGGACGGGGAAGGTATAGTCAATACTTTCTTAGTAAAAACCGGGCTGCTATGGGACTCGGAGCAGTCCGGTTGTTTTTATATAAAAATCTTGATATAGAATGTAATAAATTGTAGGATTGCCCTTGAAGCGTCAGGAGAATTTGCATCTTAGAGGGAAAAATCAGCCATAGAATCGTCCTACAGCTTAAATCCAATTGCACTAGATTCTTATGGATAAAGGTTATTTTTTTTAGAGGCGGGAACAATGAATGAATTGAGAGGTTTTGGTTTAGAGAAAATGGTAATCAAAGAAAGGCAAGGTGTGTAATGGCGGATTATTATGTAAACAAGAATGCACAAGATAACGGCGATCATGAAGTTCACGAATCAGGATGTGGATGGATGCCAAATCCTGAGAACAGACAATATATAGGTGATTTTTCAAGTTGTCACGGTGCTGTGCGAAAGGCAAAAGAAATTTATCCTACAGCTGATGGCTGCGCCCATTGTTCTCCTGCATGTCATACGAGTTAGCGAAGACAATGAGGACGAGAGAGTTAAAAGTTGAAAAGGATTATATTATCATGGAATAATATGATGATATTGTTAATTTCATATTTGATGAAAGGAATGAAACTATGGCTACAAAAGTATTTGTAAGTTTCGACTTTGACAATGACAAGACATTGAAGGAGTTCATCATCGGGCAATCAAAAAATAGTGATTCTCCTTTTGAAGTGGCCGACTGGTCAATGAAGGAAGCTGCACCACAGCGAGATTGGCAAGATGAGGCGGAAAGTCGGATTAAAAGGTCAGATTTGGTTCTGGTCATGGTTGGCCCCGAAACCCACAAAGCACCTGGTGTTCTGAAGGAAGTTGAAATGGCACGGCGGAACAACATTCGCATTGTTCAGGTCATCGGTTACAAGGATGGCAATTACACTGCTGTCCCGAATGCGGGACGGTTGTATAGTTGGAATTGGGATAACTTCAAGAAATTGCTTGCGTAGATCAGAGAGATAATTCAATGGAGAATAAGATAAGGCATTTAGAAATAATACAAGGGGTTATTAACCGGATGGCGAATAATTCTTTTTTGTTGAAAGGCTGGAGCGTTGTTTTGGTTGCGGCATTATTTGCTTTGGCCGCGAAAGATAGCAGTGCTGGTTTCATATATTTAGCTTATTTCCCAGCAATAGCTTTTTGGTCATTAGACGGTTATTTCCTCAGACAGGAAAGATTATATAGGAAACTTTATGATAAGGTGAGAACGCAAAAGGAAGAAGAAATAGTTTTTTCAATGAATACTTTTGAATTTAACAAAGAAGTTTCATGTTGGTTCTGTACATGTTTTTCACCAACACTTAGAATTTTCCACGGAGCTATTCTTGGAACTATCTTAATAGTTATAATTATCGTTTCACAACTCTTGTAGAAGGGAGATGAATATGGCACGAAAAGTTTTTTTCAGTTTCAAGTACAAGCAAGATGTATCAAGGGCAATGGTTGTAAGGAATAGTTGGGTTGCTCAAGGAAAAGAATCTGCTGGTTTTATTGATGCAGCAGACTTTGAAAAACTAAAGAAACAAGGTGATACTGCGATTAAAAATTGGATAGATAAACAACTATACGGAACATCTGTAACGGTTGTTTTAGTTGGCGAAAAAACTTGTAGTAGTCGATGGGTAAAATATGAAATTAAAAAAAGTATAGAAATAGGGAATGGCCTCTTCGGTATAGATGTAAGCAAAATTAAGGACTTGCAAGGCAATATTTCTGAAAGATGCGGGAAGATTCCTAGCGGTTATGATTTCTATCTATGGAATAATGACGATGGTTATCACAAGATGGGTGATTGGATTGAACAAGCTGCAAAAGATGCAGGAAGGTAGATTACAACGGACGACAAAGGTTGGCTTTTGAAGACATAAAATGAGAAGAGTAACGATAATTAGGGAGAAGATAGCTAAGGAAAAATAAAAAAGAAATCTCAATCTAATGTTTAATCATTATTTTTTTAAGTGGAGGTGTTAATGTCTCTTTATCATCCATTGTGCCATTTGGTTAGAGGAGAAAGACTTTATTATTTATTAATTGAAACTACTATGAACTTGTCAGAAGTAAAAACGTTCATAAATAAATATATGAAACAAAATTCTGCCCTCGGAGATTCATGTTGTGTATATTTCACATTTGGCGATAACGATTTGATATTGCGAGTGTGGGCAAATGATGATTCATTTTATGGTTTACATATGTATCTTGAGAAGCAAAAGGATATCGACAATATTGACGTATTCATAATAGACTCTATGTATTCTTGGTATCAAAAGGAAATCGAAGACAGACACATGAAAAGTGTTATAAATAGTCTATTAATTCCTGACGATATTATTTCCTACCGATCTCCTAGTGATTTGATGTTTGATGATTTTCAGGATAAGGGCATAAGATATTTTATGTTTTTGGATGAACCATATGGAGGAGAGACAACCCTTTTCCTTGATCTATTTAACATAATAAAATTAAATAAAAATGATAAAAATAAAAAAGCATATTTCGATGGCATAGATCATATTTCGTTATATTCATATCAAGCTAAAACATATAGGGGTGTTATCTTAAAGGGCCAAACAAAGTCATTAGATAAAATAGCGGAAAGCTCAAGAAATATAACAACAAAATTCAAACTTACTACTACAACATATATTAGCTTCGAAAGATTTTCTCAATCACTCGAAGGCGACGAATTAAATAATACAGAAATGGCACCTCTAACCCATCAAATGCCAGAGACGGTAGATAATTTGTTGAAATCTCATGACTGCTACAAGAGGAAAATAAAAAATTTACCTGATGCAGAACGAAGGAGATCAGCATTCTGTAAAAAAATTGCCGAACTAGGAAATTTGCTCTTTTATTACGATATGTCTTGGTGGCAAATTATAGAGGAAATAAGAAAAATATACAAATGGATTGTATTTAAGAAGAATGACACCTTGTTAGATTATCTTCGAGGTACATTAGTGGAGTATGAAGTATTTTTCAGGACTAATCTTGAACGATATTTGCCTTTACTGCGTACTGATGAAACGGACAAAGAAGTAATTTCCTCAATTCTTAAAAAGCACGTTACCTCCAGCGATATATCTATTCCATATGAGAGTATAAAGAAATACTATGAAAACAGAAATGTTAATATATATGGCGAATCGGAAAAACATTTTGCTTTTTCCAGCGCACCAAAAATATTACAAAAGTTACTAATCGTGAAAAAAGCCAGTCCAGAAATTAAACAGGGAATCAACGAGATAATACAATGTATAGGCAAATGTTTAACGCACAGAAATCTCATTATGCATGGCCAAATCATGGATTTATTTAAGACGCGGAAGAATAATTGGATATGGGAGGAGTATGTCTTCGACATCATAAAAATGATGCTTCTGTTACATCGTTATGAGAAGGAGTTTAATTTATTAGTTGGAAATCCAATTGAGAATGAAACATTTGTTGAGGAATCAAAAAAATTGAATAATACATTGCCACGGAAAATCAAACCTAAGTATAAAATAGCCCTTTCCTTTGCTGGAGAAAAAAGAGAGTATATACAAAAAGTTGCGCATTATTTGAATGAAGAATACTCGAAAAAGAAAGTATTTTATGATCACAACTTTATGGCTACTTTGGCTAGGGCCAAAATCAAGTCCAGACTAAAAGAGATATTCCAAGATAAAACTGAGTTGATAGTAGTATTTATATGTTCTAACTATATAAGTAAAAATTATTGTAAGATAGAATGGAAAATCATATATAATTTGCTCAAATCAGATAAGACTTCTAACGTTATGTTTTTTCAATTCGAAGATGCCAAATTGCCAAATCTTAATGACTATGGAAGAATTGCTATTGAGAATCAAAATCCTCAGGAAATAGCTAATCTGATTATTAAAAGATATCGTGATGATTGATTATGCTCGACCAAACAATTAAATGCCCCTCAAATTGAACAAGCCCCCCTTCTCCCTTTTAGCGCGGAGTTTCGGGTTAGTACAAGGCGCTTGTCATTAGATAGGCCCCAGTGGGGCTTTGAGTGAGGGATTTGGTTCAAGTGCAAGGCTTGCAGTTCTGACTCAAGCGGAGTCGTACTATTGTACGTTGAGCATTGGGCGGGACTGCGTAACGCGGTAATTGGATAAAAGAACCACTCAACTTCGCCCGATAATTTTTAAAGGCCCAGAAAAATTAGTGTCATTTCATAGTTTTTTCTTTGTAGAGTGACATATAGTTGTCACTGCAAACGGCCTAAAAGTCCAAATCTCAGAATTTTCACTAACTGCCCCTTTACAGTCTTCCGATTAACCGACATGCAAAAGCAAAAAGCGGCCAATCGGCAGATTAGAGCAGTCCATTAAGTAAAAAGTACGCCAGAAATTTTCTGTCGATAGTTCAATAGAGAAAAAAAATTAACCTTTATTTAGGAGAAAGCAAGATGGCACAGTTTCCAAAGAGAGAAGTAGAAGTTGTTGCGCTCGCCGAAACAATGATAGCCGGCTACACAGCACACGTTGCCGATTTCCCATCGGTTACAGTTGTGGACCTGCAAACTGTATTGAGCAGCTACAAGAGCCAGAGACAATCGCAGGAAGACGCCAGAAGTCAGGCGCAAATCGCAACCGTAACAAAGGATGACCAGCTCGAATTGCTGACAGAGCTTATGAAAAACGATTTAAAGCTCTCCGAAGTCGATGTTGCCGCCGATCCTGAAAAATTGACGGAAATCGGATGGGGCCCGAAGGTTCAGCCTCAGCCTGTGGCTTTGCCCGCAGCGCCAAGCAACCTTATCTCTCTGGCCGAGGGTCAGGGTACACTTTTCCTTGAATGGAAAAGATCCGCCAGCACAGGCGGCCCGGTGCGGAATTACATCATCGAGAGACGCCAGCAGCCGGAAGGTGGTATATTCGGAGAATGGATATTTGCAGATACTACTTACAACTGCCAGGTCAACCTGATCGAACAGCCGGTGGATGTCAGACTTGAATATAGGATTAGAGCTTCCAATACGACAGGCGAAAGCGCGCCAAGTAATAGTGTTTCTGTAACTCTCCCTTAAGTTGGTTTTCAAATCCCCTGCGGGAGACTGCGGGGGAGGCAATTATAAAATACATTTTGGAAAAGAGAAACGAATTATGGAATTTCCAAATAGTGAACCGCAGATAGTGGCGCTTGCTCATAGGATGCTGAGCGGCTATTTCTGGCATGCAGCAGATTTCCCCAGTATTCCCAGTTACCTCCGCATCAGGCTGTTTAGCAGATGCAGAAGCTATATGTTCGCCCAAAGAGCTATGATTCAGGCATTGGCGAATCTTCGGATTGCTACAAAGGCAAAGAATAATAACTTACAGACGCTTAAAAAGATAATGAAACAATCCCTGCAAAAATCACAGGTCGATGTTGCAGCTAATCCTGAGAAGCTAAAGCTTATCGGCTGGATGCCGAGAACTAAATCGCAGCCCGCTCAATTACCCGGCCAGCCGACTAATTTGCAGATTATCACAAAGGATGATGCTGTATTAAAACTAAAATGGGATAGACCGGCTGGTACTCGAAGGGTGCGAAATTATATCATCGAACGAAGGCAGATTCAATCTGAGGCGGTCACAGACTGGCAGATTATCAAGAGTTCCTACCGTTCGCAGACCACACTCACCAGACAGCCTAAACAGGTTAAACTTGAATACCGCATCAAGGCCTCCAACAGCGCCGGTATAGGCACGGAAAGCAATACCGTTTGCGTGGTTCTCTAAATCCCTCACTCCTTTAATAAACTTTAGGACAGGCAAGGTCAGGGATGACAGATTAAAAAATTATATGCCAATAAAATGCTTTTCGCTCAAATCTTGACGGATGTTCGTATGGCCAATACAATATCTCTTTCCAGTTTTGTACTTAAATATCAGAAAGGGAGTCATGGCAACAATCAATGAAAACTTCTTAAAGCTGCAGGCCGGTTACCTGTTCCCGGAAATCGGAAGACGTATTCGCGAATTTAAAGCTCAAAACCCCAAGGCTGACATCATCAGCATGGGCATCGGTGACGTTACCCAGCCGCTGGCACCAGCCTGTATCGAGGCCATGCACAATGCTGTCGACGAGATGGCAAAAATAGATACATTCCGAGGCTACGACGACAACGGGGTAGGTTATGATTTTCTTCGACAGGCCATCATTGATAACGACTTCAAGGCTCGCGGCGTCGATATAGAAATGGACGAAGTTTTTGTAAGTGACGGCGCAAAGTCCGACACCGCCAACATACAGGAGATTTTCGGCCTTGACAATATCATCGCTGTCACAGACCCGGTCTATCCGGTTTATGTCGACACCAACGTTATGGCCGGCCGCACCGGACCTGCTTTAGAAAAGGGCGGTTATGCCGGTTTGGTCTACATGCCTTGTACCGAAGAAAATAATTTCGTACCCGATTTACCAAAAAAGAAAGTTGATTTGATTTATCTCTGCTATCCGAACAACCCGACCGGTGCCGCCGCCACAAAGAAGCAATTGCAAATCTGGGTCGATTTCGCCCGAGAAAGAAATGCGGTAATACTCTTCGATGCTGCCTACGAGGCCTTCATATCGCAGCCCGATATCCCGCATTCGATTTACGAAATTGACGGGGCGAAGGAAGTTGCGATAGAGTTCAGAAGTTTTTCAAAAACCGCAGGCTTTACAGGTATTCGATGTGCATATTCGATTGTTCCCAAGGCCTTGAAAGCCTATAGCAAAGATGGAAAAGCCGTCGCAGTAAATCCAATCTGGGCCAGACGTCATTGCACAAAATTCAACGGCGTATCATACGTTACGCAATGCGGTGCTGCTGCCATCTACACTGTCAAAGGCAAAGAGCAAATCCGCCGGACAATAGATATTTACATGTCCAATGCCGCTTTAATTCAAAAATCCCTTATCAGTCTCGGCTATACCGTCTACGGCGGCGTTAATGCCCCGTATATCTGGCTGAAAACCCCGAAGGGCGTTTCTTCATGGGAATTCTTTGATTTACTGCTCTCAAAAGCAAACGTTGTCGGTACACCAGGCGCAGGTTTTGGCTCTGCCGGACAAGGCTATTTCCGCTTAACTGCCTTTGCCAGACCTGAAGATACAAAAGAGGCCATGAAAAGATTTGCTAATCTTTAAAAATTCTCAAAGGCCATCTAAATGACGGAAACCGTAACAGCTTACATCAGCCTTGGCAGCAATCTCGGCGATAGAAACCTAAACATAAAAACCGCTCTAAAACTGCTGAATGATAATAGCAATATCGATGTCACTAACATAAGTGACATTATTGAAACTCCAGCACTTGGTGACACTACCCAGCCCAAATACCTGAATACTGTCGCTGGAATAAATACGTCTTTAACTCCGCAGGAACTTCTAAAAACTACTTCGGAAATCGAAAGCAAACTTGGCAGAACGAGGAACAAAAAATGGTCGCCGAGAACCATCGATATTGATATTGTTTTATACGGCGACAGGGCAATAAACACTCCGGATTTAATCATCCCGCATTCACAGATGCACCTGCGGTCTTTTGTTTTAAATGGTCTTTGTCAGCTAAACCCGAAGTTAATACATCCTGTCTTAAAGAAGCCTGTTTACGAATTAGCCGAAAGGCTTAATGGCTGTAATTTCTTTCTTGTTCCGGACAGCCCTCAGCTTATCAGCATAGCCGGTATCATCGGTGTGGGAAAAACAACCCTGACAGAGGCTCTGTCGAAGGTTTGGAATTGTCGTAAGCTCCTTGAACCGTATTCAAAAAATCCTTTCATGTCAAAGGTCTACGCAGGCTGCTCCGAATTTGCTCTCGACTCGGAAATCTTCTTTCTAACTCAAAGAATCCTGCACTTAAACCCGGAAACCCTCAAATCCCGTCAAATATACATAAGTGATTATGTTCTTGAAAAGGGCATTGTTTACGCGGATTGTTGGCTGAAAGCTGAGCAGGCGAATCTTTATAAAAGATTTCATACCCCTCTTATTGAAGACTGCATTACACCTTCGCTTGTAATCTATATGTACGATACCATCGAAAGCTGCCTCGCTAAAATCCACAAACGCAATCGGCCATACGAGCAGAAAATCGAACATCAATTTCTTGAGACACTGAATTTAGGTTATGAAAAGCTGTTTTCTGACTGGAAAAAATCTCCTCTTATCCGCCTTGATGCCTCAAAATTTAATTGCCTTTTGCAATCCGAGGTTGAAAATTTCGCGAAAGAAGTTAAAAACTATATAGCTGTATAATGAAACTGGTAAAAACAATACAATCTGTTCGGGCCCTTGTAAAAACCGCCCGCTCAAATGGCAGAAAGATAGGCTTCGTTCCTACGATGGGAGCTCTCCATATAGGCCACATCTCTCTTATCGAAAGTGCGGTCAAAGACTGCGGCTTTGTTGTAGTCAGCATCTTTGTCAACCCAACACAGTTTGGCCCATCGGAGGACTTTGACAAATACCCCCGAACACTTGACGCCGATTTGCAAATTTGTGAAAAAGCCGGTGTCGATGCTGTCTTCGTACCTGCCGACAGCGAAATGTATCCGACACAAAACATAACATGGGTGAACGTCGAAAAACTAACCACTCCCCTTTGTGGCCGGTTCCGATCGGGACATTTTCGAGGCGTTACCACCGTTTGCGCAAAACTCTTTAATATCGTCCTGCCGGATATCGCATATTTTGGCCAAAAAGACGTTCAGCAGGCAATTGTTATAAAACAAATGGTAAAAGACCTGAATATGCCGCTGGAAATTACCGTTTGTCCAACCGTCCGCGAATCTGACGGCCTTGCTGTCAGCAGCAGAAACAAATACCTTTCGCCGGAGAACAGAAAAAATGCCGCACTTATCTATAAGTCTCTACAAAAATGTAGCGTTCTTATTAAGCAGGGCACTAAAGAGACTCAAACAATCATTGACCAGATGCGTAATATACTAAGCCGGATGCCTGGCGCTAATATCGAATATGTAAGTATTGTTAATGCCGATAATTTACAACCTCTGGATAATATATCGGGCAGGGCACTTGCTGCCGTTGCCGTCAATATCGGCGAAACCAGACTTATCGATAATATTTTGGTAGACTCCGGCGGATAATAAGGTATAATAATCGCTAAACCGTTAAGATTATTAAGGTTAGATTCTTATGTTAGTAAAGTTATTAAAATCAAAATTACATCGGGCAAGAGTCACAGACACAAAGGTTGATTATTCAGGCTCTATAGCTATAGATTCACAATTGCTTGAAGAGGTCGGTATTCTACCCTACGAATCTGTTCTCGTTGCTGATTTGAATAACGGGAATCGGTTTGAAACCTATGTTGTTCCCGCAAAGGCCGGTTCCGGCGACATTGTTATTCTGGGAGCAGCGGCAAAACTTGTTAATCCAAAGGACATTATTATAATTTTAAATTTTGGTTACTTCACGCAAGATGAAGCACAACAGTATAAACCCCGAATAGCCGTCTTAAACGAAGATAACAAAATCGAAAAAAGAATTTCATAGATTTTTAGTACTAAGGACTAAAAACTCAAAATTAAACACTAAAAACTATGTATCCTGAACTCTTCGAAATACCTTTTACGCATCTGACAATAAAAAGTTATGGCCTGATGATGGTCATTGGTTTCCTGTCAGCCGTTTATATTATTCGGCGCCTGAGCAAAAACATCACGCCCGACCATCAGCTTATCACTAATGCCGCACTTTATTCGTTAATTGCCGGTATTGTCGGCGCAAGATTATTTTACGTGATTCATTATTTCGAGAGGTTCAGTCATAATCTTCTTAGCGTTTTCGCCATCTGGCAGGGGGGTCTCGAACTGCTCGGCGGTGTCATCTTAGCTATCACGGTTATTTTTCTTTATCTCTGGTATCATAAACTACCTATCCGAAAATATCTCGACATTTTGGCCATAGGTCTTTTAGTGGCCCTTGCATTCGGCAGGGTAGGCTGCTTTCTTAACGGATGCTGCTACGGCAAACCTTCGAATCTGCCCTGGGCTGTCCGGTTTCCGTATGGCTCCTTCTCTCATAGAAGCCAAATCTATCCTGACGCAGAAAGAAACCGAACAAAGCCGCAACAACTTTTACCAATAGATTTTTTTGGCTACAAAAGTGATAGTGGGGTATGGAGCCTCGATTTAAAACCATACGATAAATTAACTGCCGAACAGCAACAGCAGGTTACAAAAGGCCAATACCGCCCATTGTCTGTTCATCCTGCCCAACTGTATTCATCCATGAATGCTCTTTTTTGTGCATGGCTACTTTTTGTCTTCTGGAAAAGAACTCAAAATGCTCAAAAATCCGAGCAAAACAACCCCCTTTTTTCCAAACCAGGCCAAACCTTTGCTCTTATGTTCATACTCTACGGCATCACGCGTTTTGTTCTTGAGTTCATCCGCGATGACAACCCGTTTGATTTTGGCCGTCTTACCGTCTCTCAAAATATCAGCTTCTTTTTAGTAATTTTTGGAACAGGATTGATGCTGACTTTGGAAAAAATAAAATGGAAAACTTAATTCACGGATAGTTGCTATGGGACTTTATGATAGAGATTACACACAGGACCATTTTAAACATCGTTTTCGAAACGCTCCGCAGATGAGGATGACATTTCCTCAGATGACACCTGCCGTAAAATGGCTGCTGATTATAAATATAGCTGTTTATTTCATTCAGATTTTAGGTGCTGACAGACTCTTTACCGTCGTTTTTTCTGTTTACCCTGAATCCTGGCAATTTTCTATTCAAATCTGGCGACTTGTAACATATCAGTTTCTCCACGGAAGCATGTGGCATCTTTTAGGAAACATGATTGGACTATTCTTCCTTGGGCCGACACTTGAACGTCACTGGGGTTCGAATAGATTCGTTAAATTTTATCTGGGCTGCGGTATAGCAGGGGGTCTGTTTTACATCCTGCTTGCTTCAATTAATTTCCTGGCCATCGCCCCCATGATCGGTGCTTCCGGGGCTATTCTTGGTATGTTAGCTGCCTGTGCAATTCTTTTCCCACACTTTATAGTTTTTTTCGTTCTTTTTCCTGTTCCAATAAGAATCGCTGCAATTATTTTGATTCTAATTGCTTCAATTACGATCCTTTCTAAAGGTGTTAATGCCGGTGGTGAAGCAGCACACCTTGCTGGTATGGCGGCGGGGGCATTCTATGTCTTTTCCGAAAGCTGGCGGCAAAGGCTGAAATTTAAACTTCGGTCAGGCATGTACGAAAAGAAAGTCAACGAACAACGAAAACTGCAATTCGAGCTTGATAGAATCTTAAAAAAAGTCCACGACAATGGCATTCAAAGCCTTACATGGCAGGAAAAGAAAATCCTCAAAAAAGCAACTCAACAACATCAAAATAACAGATTCTAAATAAAAAAGGCCTTGAGATTGCTCCCAAGGCCTTGCCCAAATAATCAATAGTAAATATTAAATAGTAAATCCTCACTCCCACTCGAAATGCTCTTGTTTACTCAGCAACTTTTTAAGACGTGTCTCCACATTCTTATTCTTAAAATCAGGGTCATTCCACTTCTCAACCTTCTCCTCACTTGCCTTAATCTCTTTTTTAAGTTCCTCAAGCTTCCCGGCAAGTTGTTCATATTCCAGCTGTTTTCGTTTGACTATCAAATCAAACTTCTTATTGAGTACATCTTTTAACTCTTTCACTAATTCCGTTTTTTCTTTATCGTTTACCTTTTTCAATTGCCGAAGAAGACCGTCACGCTCTTCATTTAGCTTCAAATTTTCTTTTAAAACTTTTGCTAATGCAGGATTTTCTTCTGCTGCCCTGGCAATCCTGCCATATCTCTTCATACTAAGCCTGAGATGCCTTCGGTAAAGCTCTGGATTTTTACCCCGAAGTTCAGAAAGCTTATTTGCCTCTTCAGGATAATCTTTCTCAAACCATTTAAGGTATTCTTCATACCTTTTTTCCATCTGCTGGCTTCTTCTTCCATTTGCTCCTTTACCGTATCCTGGCCTGTCGTCCATGTTTCGTTGTCGCCTCAAGCCGTGTCCTTTTCGTCCTCCGGAATCTTTTCCAAACATATCACGCATCACTTTTCGGAATTGGTCCCTGAACTTTTCCGGATTTTCCTCTCGAAGTTTTGCCAGTTCTTTCGCTTTCTCTTCATCTTTCTCTGCAAGTTGTTTCAAAGCCTGGTCGGTCATTTCGTTTGGTGTTCCCTTACATCCTCTTGGCCATTGAATTTCTTCTGTCCGGATGTTATCGTTCTCAGCCTCTTCGGCGCAAACCGTTGTGGGGAAGGCCGCACAAAAAACCGCCGCCAATGCCAATGTCAAAATTGTTGTATAATTAGTTCTCATTTTTTATCCTTTCCAAAAATTGCCCTCTATTTCTATAAATTCCATCTCAAGTTCCCAAATGCCATTATAGCCATTACCTTTTCTTTCGTTTAATTGTAATGCCACTAACTGACTTTCAACCTCTTCTATCTCTGCTGTCAATGTTACCAACTCCGCATCTGTCTCTGCTAGATTCTCGCTCTCCCATGTCATCGCCGGTATCATTGCAACAGCAATCTCCTTATCAACAGCGTCTTTTGTAAAAAATATTATACTAAGTGATACTCCAATGATAATGGCTGCCGCAACCGCTGCTACTCTGTAAATCAATCTTCCAAACGAATGTTCTTTTCGCTTCTTTAATTTCTCAGCGAGTTTAAACTTTATCTCCGCAACAAGTTCACCCGTAGGGGCAGGTGCAGCATTTTTACGCAGGATAGCTTCACTTGTTTCAATATCTTTCAAAACTCCTTTCGCTTGCTGCTGTGTGAAGAATTGGTCAATCAATTCTTCCAGGTTTTCTTTTGTTTCATTGCTCATGGCTTATCCCATTAATTCACGCAGTCTTTTTAACCCGCGATGAACTTTTGATAATATTGTTCCAATCGGTTCCGACCGCATCTCCGCAATCTCTCGAAAACTAAGCTGAGAATAAAAACGCAACATTATCAATTCTTTTGTATCCGCATCAAGCTTACCCAACTGTACCTGCAATCTATCAGTTCTTTCATCGTCATTTTTTTTAGTTTCTGCATGTTCCAGTTCAAGCTGCTTTCGTCCCTCAACAAGTTTCTTTTCACGCTGTTTAGCTCTCAGGTAATCATGAAAAATATTCGATGCTATTTTAAACAGCCACCCGTCAAAATTTCCACCTCTGAAATACCTGATTTTCTCAACCAATTTGACAAAGAGCTCACTAAGCAAATCGTCGCTTGATGTTCTATTACCTGTTAATCGGTAAAAATAACCATAAAGCCGCCTCGAATAAATATCCACAAGCTGCGAAAAACCTTCGCTCTTACCCTCTTTACACCATGTAATTATCTGCTCTAAATCGCGATTTTTCGTCATTTTTCGGCATCTTTTACATATATAGAGACGGTTTACAGAGGGGTTTTATTGCAGCAAGATATTTCAAAATACGTTTTTTTTACTCGAAAGACAGTATTTAATCAGCCTCGTCGTCCTTCTCGTCCTTCTCGTCCTTCTTTTGCTCGTCTTCAGAATCGACTTTCCAACGTTCTGATTCGTCCATATCCTCGATTTCACGTTGCATATACTTGAAAATCTTGTCCTGCAATGGTGCCATTTTCTCCTGCCACTGAATCATCTTCTGATAGCTTGCTACCAGCATATCAAGCCGGATTAACTGCCATTTTGCTATACAGGATGGTTCTTTGACGTTTACAAAAGGGTCACATTTAAACGTTCTGCGGCCTCCAGGCAGGATTTCACAAAATTCGCAATCTTTGCACTGTATCATTTTTAAGCCCCATTTCACACAGGTGAAAAATTAACTCTTTACCTGCTTCACTTTTTCACTTGACGCAGGCGTCTATAATATCATATATTCTAACGAGTTAAATTAAATTGTAAAATAATATATTAATGAATTACCGGAGACATTAATGGCAAAACCGAGAAGAAGGCGAAAAGTTGGCAGCAAAAAAAGACGCGCCAGATGGAAAGTCAGGAATAAAATCAGCTAATCAGCTATTTCATATTATACCTCTATCAACAGCTTGCTTTCAATAATTCGATAAATGAAGCATTTTAATATCACTTTTGAACCCGACGGTAAGCAGATATCAATACACGCTTCAGCTACTATTCTCGAAGCTGCTGACCAGGCGGGCATTATTTTAAACACTGCCTGCGGCGGCCAGGGCACCTGCGAAAAGTGCACCGTAATTATCGAACCGGCAGGCCGGAAGGTCCTTGCCTGCCAACACCATATCCAATCGGACCTGACAGTTACTGTCCCACAATCCTCGAGATTTTTTGAACAGAAAATCCTGACTCACGGAATCGACATTCCTCAGCATATTCTTACTGAAGCTGCTGGCAAAACCACAAACATATTCGGTGTTGCTGTCGATATTGGAACTACAACCGTTGTTGCAAAACTTATCAATCTTTCTTCAGGCCAGACCATTGCTACTCAGGCTAAACTAAATCCCCAGATAAAATTCGGCGACGACTGTATCAGCAGAATAAGTTATGCCAAGAGCGAATCAACTCTTACTGAACTTCAAAAACTTATTATTGACTGTATAAACAACCTTGTTAAACGACTCTGCCGAGATGCCTCAATTAAAACTGATGCTATATGTGAAATTTGCGTTGTTGGTAATACAACTATGAATCACATATTTTTGAAATTGCCTGTTACTCAACTTGGCAGGGCACCTTACAGACCGCACAGTCTCGATGCAAAAGATATTTCGCCAGCCGAGCTTGGTTTGAACATTAACCCGAATGGCAATATCCATACTGTTCCCAACATTTCCGGATTCGTCGGTTCAGACATAACCGCTGCCGCTCTCGCTACCGAAATCGAATCTGCAAAAGTTCTGACACTGATTGTCGACATCGGAACAAATGGTGAGCTTGTCCTCGGGGATGAAGAGAAACTATATGCCGCAAGCTGTGCCGCAGGTCCTGCCTTTGAAGGTGCCCGTATAACCTGTGGCAGCCGTGCAACCGACGGCGCAATTGAAGCCATTGTAATAAACGATAACGATATTGATATAGACGTAATTGGTAATTCCGGGCCTCATTCAATTTGCGGAAGCGGACTCATCGATGCTGTAGCGGTTCTCCTTGATATTGGCATAATTGACTACACAGGTCGATTCGTGGATGCCGAAAAGCTAAAAGACAAATTGCCGCCTGCGATTTTCTCTCGTATCACAACTTATGACAATCAACCCGCCTTTCGAGTAGCTGAGAATGTTCTTATAACTCAAGCCGACATCCGCCAGACCCAGTTAGCAAAAGCCGCCATACGTGCTGGTATCTCACTTTTATTGAAAAAGGTTAATTGCGACCATTCTGCATTAAAACAGGTACTTCTTGCCGGCGCCTTTGGCAATTACATCAGAAAGACCAGTGCATTAAGAATCGGCCTGCTGCCGAACATCCCCTCCGAATACATCCATTTTGTTGGAAACGCCGCGTCCTCTGGTGCCCAGATGATTCTTTTGAGCAATCGCGCGAGACAGAGCGCAAAGGATTTAGCCAGGAAAGTCGAATATATCGAAATCGCCCATGAAAGAGATTTCAACGACACTTTCGCCGATTCAATGTTATTTTAATCAGCTTATATCCCTGCTGTAAACCCCAACAGATAAACCATGTAACCTACATATATACAAACTAAAATAATCCCACCCAGACGGCCAATCACATATTTGCCGGCAAAGACTATCAGGATAAATACAAAAGTTACTGCTATCATAATCCAGTAATCAACGCCCGCCAATCGACTCACTATTGTAAACGGACGGACCGTACCAGCTACTCCGGTTACCAAAAGTGTATTAAAAATATTTGAACCTACTAAATTCCCTATTGATATATCGTGATGTCCCTTAAGCGATGCTGCCACACATGTCACTAATTCCGGCAGGGATGTCCCGATGGCAATAATCGTAAGACCTATCACCGCCTGACTCAGTCCGATTTGCTCACCGATAAACACCGCCCCGAGAATTGTCAGGTGCGCTCCAATCGATAAACCAATCAATCCAGCGATAATGAAGATTATTTGTTTTAATGTTTTATCACTCAAGGCAGTTGGAGCGGAATTAGTATTTACTTCGACCATCTCCTTTTTTGCAGCGAGCACTGCCAGCAGGATTAGCACTGTAAATATGACTAAGAGCAATAAACCATCGCTTCTTGACAAATTTAAATCGAAAAGCCCAGCCCATAACAAAAGTGCCACGAATAACATAATGGGCATTTCACGATTAGCGACTGTTTTTTTAATAACAATCGGGCAAAGCAGGGCACTCACTCCGCCAACCAAGGCAAGATTGGCTATGTTCGAGCCATACACGTTACCTATAGCGACATCACCTGCACCTTTAAGCGCAGCTGCTATACTCGCTGCAACCTCCGGTGCACTTGTTCCCATTGCCACTATCGTTAGCCCTATCACCAGCGCACTGACCCCGAGCCGATGCGCAAGTGCCACCGCTGCGTCAACTAATAAATCCGCCGACTTCCAGAGTATGACCAAACCGATGACTAAATATAAAACTGATAATGAAGTATTCATTGGGGCGATAGAGTAGCAGATGTCTGATTAAACCACAAGAAAACTTATAAGGGCGTGTAAATATGAGAAAAACAAATCGCAGTTTTTCAACAGATAGAAAGTTGTTTTCCGATTATACTCTGCCAATTACCAGACATGCATTATGTCCGCCAAAGCCTAATGAATTGCTTAATGCGATACTTACATCTTGTTCCCTGGCCTTTAGCGGTACATAATCTATTTTTAAGTCGCAGCGTTCATCCTGATTCTCAAGATTGATGGTAGGGGGGATAATTGATTTTTCAATCACTTTACAGCATATCAACAGTTCAACTGCACCTGTCGCTCCCAATAAATGACCCAGGCAGCTTTTTGTCGAGCTGATTGACAGTTTATAGACATGCTCACCAAACACACTCTTAATCGCCGCACTTTCTGCCATATCGTTCAATTGAGTACCAGTGCCGTGTGCGTTGATATAGTCTACCTTTTCTTTCACAATCCCTGCATCTGCGATAGCCAGTTCCATCGCTTTGGCAGCTCCTGCTCCGTCTGGCAGAGGCGCCGTTATATGACAACCGTCATCAGTTGCGCCGTAACCTAGAAGTTCCGCATAAATCCTGGCACCGCGTTTTTTCGCATGTTCATATTCTTCCAGAACCAATATCCCGGCACCTTCGGCTAACACAAAACCGTCCCTGTCTCTGTCAAAGGGGCGCGATGCTCGTAGAGGCTCGTCATTTCGTGTACTGAGAGATTTCGCCGCACAAAACGAAGCCAGCGCTATCGGTGTTAGTGCCGCCTCGGCTCCTCCCGTTATCATCATATCACTGCGGCCGGAAACAATATAGCAATACGCCTCTCCAATTGCGTGACTTCCGGATGCACATGCACTTACCACGCAGATATTGGGACCCCGCAAACCATAAGTTATCGCTATATTACCGCTGGCTGCATTACCCATTAGACGTGGCACACAAAACGGTGAGACTTTTCGCGGTCCTTTCTTCAGGAGACGAAGGTGTTGCTCTTCAATTTCCTTGATTCCGCCAATTCCTGTTCCTACTAAAACTCCTGTCCGGTACACATCTTCTCTGGAAAAATCAAGACCGCTGTCTTCTACCGCCTGCTTGGCTGCCGCCACCGCAAACTGTGTAAAACGGTCCATCCGCTTACTTTCCCGGCGGTTAACATACTTCGTTACATCAAAATCTTTTACCTCGCCACCGAATTTCACCGGATATTCACTGACATCGAAAGACTCTATCTTCGATATTCCGTTTTTACCGGCGCAAAGAGCCTCGAAAAGCTCCTCAGCCGATTCCGCCAAGGCAGTGACACAGCCTAAGCCTGTTATTACTACACGTCGTTTGCTCATGCTGAAATTACTCACCTTTGGCTTTTGCCTGCGTTACCTTCGAAACATAATCAACTGCTGCACCGACCGTCTGGATTTTTTCTGCCTCCTCATCCGGAATGCTCACATCGAACTCATCTTCGAATTCCATCACCAGTTCCACCGTATCCAGTGAGTCAGCATTCAAATCATTAATAAATGATGTTTCACGGGTGATATCTGCCTTATCAGCACCCATCTGCTCACTTATTATGTCTACTACTTTTTCTTCTATTGCCTTAATATCCATCTCTTCACTCACTTCGTTTCTCCTTAACATGCAATTATTTTATAACTTTTGAAAAATCATCAACACGTCATTTCGGGCGTATATTACATACTAATGCACTTCTCGACAATTATTTTATTTATTTTTTTTACATGGCCATTCCGCCGTCAACACAAAGCACCTGTCCCGTAATATAACCCGCTTCATCACTTGCCAGAAATGCTACAGCCTTTGCAACGTCCTCGACGCTGCCTAATTTATTCACTGGAATCACCTTCAATGCCGCATCTTTAACTGCCTGAGGTAAAACTTCTGTCATTTCAGTCATGATAAAACCGGGAGCTATGCAATTTGCCGTAATATTTTTTTTGCCCACCTCACGTGCAACTGATTTACTCATACCTATCAATGCAGCCTTGCTTGACGCATAATTTGCAGAACCTGCCTGTCCCATAACCCCTGCTACCGAACTTATATTTACTATCCTGCCGAACTTATTGCGTACCATCGAGCGAAGAACAACTTTAGTCGCCATAAATGCCGCTCGAAGGTTTACGTTTATTACCTTATCAAAATCTTCTTCGTTCATCTGCATCATTAACTTATCGCGCGTAATACCTGCATTATTTACCAATATCCCTATACCACCATACTCCGATGCCAGATTTTCAATCACCTCGGTCAGCGCTGTTGTATCAGTAATATCTATCGCCTTGACTATGACATTAAACCCTGCTTTTTTTACAACTTTTTCAAGCTCCCCAAGCTGCTCTGTATTCAAATCCAACGCTGCAACCTCACGGCTTTGCTTAAGCAGTTCCAATACTATCGCTCTACCTATTCCCCTGGCACCGCCGGTTACTATAGCCAGTTTTTTTTCTGACATAATTAAATCTCCATGTCTATCTTAAGATTACAATAACTTCTTTACAGCTTCCAGGCCGTTGATATTCACAACTTTTGTTTTTCTGTTAATTCTTCGCATAAGAGCCGTCAAAACTTTTCCTGGCCCAATCTCATAAAAGCTCTCAACACCTTCACTCAGCAGCCTTTCCATACATTTTTGCCAAAATATCGCATTTGTCAACTGCTTTACGAGACCGTCTTTAATTTCCTTGCCGTTCTGATAATACTCGGTATTAACATTTGCAATAACGTTAATATCATCAGGGTCTTTAATATCACAATTTATCAAAGCCTCTTTAAGTGTATCAGCTGCACCTGACATCATTTCAGTATGAAATGCACCCGCTACAGCCAGTGGTATCGCTTTTATTGCTCCGTATTTTTCCGCCAGTTTCTCTGCTCGTTTACATGCCGCTTTACTACCGCTTACCACAACCTGCCCCGGACAGTTATAGTTGACGCCGGCTAATACATCACCTTCGCTCGCCTCTTCACAAAGCAGGTCTACTTTTTCCTCGTCCAGCCCGATTATACTCACCATTCCGCCTTCGCTTGTCTCTGCTGCCTGCTGCATCGCCTCGCCTCTTTTCTGGACAAGCCGCAACCCATCTTCAAAGCTAATCACTCCAGCTGCATATAACGCTGTATACTCTCCCAAACTCAAACCCGCTGTCACATCCGCTTTAATCGTACTTGTAGCAGTATTACTTTTCAAAACGGCCAATATCGCCGCTGATGTAGCAAAAATCGCAGGCTGAGACATTGTCGTTGTATTCAGCTTGTCTTCCGGACCCTCGAAACAGATACTGCGAAGATCGAATCCGACAATATCGTTCGCCCTGGCAAAAATCTCTGCTGCCGGCTCAAATGCCTCGGCTATATCACTGCCCATACCGACAATCTGAGCACCTTGTCCGGGAAATAAAAACGCTGTCTTCATAAATTTAAAGAAATCCTTAAAAAGCTGCCAAATACTCGCAGGTTTCTGCCTTCACATCTTCAAATACCGCTCTTAGAACTGAATCACATTTGCGCCCCAGGTCAGACCTGCTCCGAAAGCAACAAATATTACTATATCACCTTCCTTGATTTTACCTGCTTTGTAGCACTCATCGAAGGCAAGCGGTACCGATGCCGCTGACGTATTGCCGTATTCTGTAATATTGATAAACACCTTGTCGCTTGGTATACTCAATCGTTTTGCTGCTGATTCAATTATTCGTGCATTCATCTGATGTGATATTATCATTCCAACATCATCTATACTGATACCGCAATGTTCCAGACAATCATTCACTGTTTCGACTATCCGGCGAACCGCCTGCTGATACACCTCTCTGCCATTAATATCCATATAAATTTTATTCGGGTCGTCCAGCTTTTTATTTGCCGGATACCTCGAACCGTATGCCTGGCAGTTCAATGCCTCCCATCGCTGGCCATCCGAGTACATGTTACTGTATATAATTCCTTTGCCGTTATTTTGTCGCTCAAGCACAACCGCTCCGGCTCCATCTCCGAAGAGGATACAGCTTGTTCGGTCTTTCCAGTTCGTGAGTTTACTTAATGTCTCAGCTCCTATTATCAGGGCGTTCTTATACTTTCCGCTTTCCAGAAACTGCTGAGTGATAGACAGTGAATAAACAAACCCGCTGCATGCCGCCGCTAAATCAAATACCCACGCATTTTTAGCACCTATTGCGGTTTGAACAAACGATGCCGTTGACGGAAATACCATTTCAGGTGTTATTGTTGCAAGGATAATAAAATCCAGGTCTTCGCCATTCAATTTAGCCATCGATAATGCTTTTTTAGCTGCCTGTGTTGCCAGATATGCGGTGGTTTCTTCATCTGTTGCGATATGACGAGTCTTAATGCCTGTACGTGTTGTTATCCATTCGTCAGAGGTGTCAACCAATTTCGACAATTCGTCATTTGTGAGGATTTTTTCCGGTGCAAAAGAGCCGCATCCGGTAATTACTGCTCGATATTGTGTAGCCTCTCGTGAAACTTCCTTGTCCATTTATCGTCCTTAATTAAAATCTTTCTTTGGTTGCATCTTCTGCTCTGTCAGCCGCATTATTTTGCTCCTGCTCGTCATCGGCACTGCTGCAAAGTTGATTCTCTGATAAATATTCAATAATCCTGTCATTGATTCTGTTCGTATAATATTTTTTCGCCGATATAATTGCATTCTTAATTGTCCTGCTTTTGCTTGCCCCGTGACATATCACCGCTGTCCCGTTAATACCTAATAACGGCGCACCACCGTATTCGTTGTAATCATATTTTTTGTAAATACGAATCATAATAGGCTTAAACTTCATCGCAAGACGAATCTTTTCCTGCATTAGCTCATGCTTTATCGCCTTAAACAGCCCGTCGACGAGTCCCTCTGTCATTTTTAGAATCACATTTCCCACAAAACCTTCACATATCGCCACATCACAAACGCCCCTGAAAATATCCCCACCTTCAATATTACCTATAAAATTCATCTTTTCATCTGTCTTTAACAGGTCAAGGGCCTTTCTAACTATCTCATTACCTTTAGCCTCTTCTGAACCGATGCTGATTAGACCTACTCGCGGATTTTCAATTCCAAGAACATGCCTGGAATACATGCTGGCCATCACTGCATACTGGTAAAGATTGATTGGTTTGCAGGAAATGTTTGCGCCAACATCGCATATTGTCACAGGTCCCTTGAACGTCGGGAAAACTACTGCTATACCAGGACGATTTACTCCCTGTAAGTTTCTCATTCGCATCTGAAATGCTGCTACACATGCCCCCGTATTGCCGGCTGAGATTAGCGCATCCACCTGGCCTCGTTTAGCTAACTTAGCCATCACAGCTATCGAGCTTTTCACCTTTTTACGGAGACTTTCTACCGGCGGCTCGTCCATTCCTATTACTTCAGGAGCGTTAAATATACTCAGCACACCTTCACAGCTTTTCCAGTTGGGCAGTTTAGGCTCGATTACTTCGCGTGGCCCGACAAGTACCAGCTCATCGTTTTCACTCAGGAATTCTATTGCTTCCAGTACTCCGGATATGATTTCATCGGGCGCATTATCTCCGCCCATGGCATCGATAGCAATTCGCATTCTCTATTTGCTCTCTTCCTTGCCGAGCTTAAGCGTTATCTTGGAATTGACATATCCGCAGTTGGCGCAGGCTGCATGTGGTAATTTTGCCTGACCGCAACGCTTGCATGCCGAGTAATTCGTTGCCTTGAGTGCATGATGACTCCGACGTGTTCGTGTCCGTGACTTACTTGTCTTTTTGGCTGGAAGCATTATTAAATTTACTCCAAATAGCTTTAAAACATGGAAAGATACTTAAAACCGAATATTTAAACCACTCTTTTTAGTTCAGCACAAACACTTTGTCAAGATAAATTTACCTAAACTAAAACCTCTCGAAACCTCTCTTTATTGCTGATAAATCCATGAAAACCGATTTCCGTTGGTCTTACTGCGGTTTTTACCACTTTACTGTTTTGTTTCGGAATCCATAAATATTTAGCACCACGTTTCACGTGGTGTCATTCTGAGTGGAACGAAGAATCTCATATCGTTTAGCCCTGCTGCTTGCGGCAGGGAAATTTCTTTGTAATTTTAGGCTTGTTTCGGATTTAGGTATTAGGATTTCGGATTTTAATCCCCTTTAATCTGCGAAATCAGCGTTTAAAAAATATCTCTGTGAACTCTGTGGCCTCTGTGGCAAAACTATTTTGTGTCTTCGAGTCTTGGTGGCTAAATTTGTTTTGAACATTTTTACTTGTAATTTTATGCTTGTTTAGCCTGCCCCAATGTTGAGATTTGGAAACAAATCTATAGGGGAGTTTCGATATTAGGATTTCGGATTTTCGAATTATTCAGTGCAACTTTTTTTAGCCCAAGCCACGAGTCACGAGCGACGAGCAACGATTCGTTCTTTCCCGCCCATATAAGGCCGAAGAACCTTCGGTATTGTCACCGAGCCATCCTCGTTCTGATAAAGTTCCAGAATAGGTATCAATATTCTCGGGCTTGCAATAACAGTGTTATTCAGTGTATGACAAAATAAATTCTTCTTTGTAATGGTGTCTTTATAACGCAGGTTCATTCGTCTTGCCTGAAACTCATAGAATTTACTGGCACTGTGCGTCTCACAATAATTTTCGCGCGACGGCATCCACGCCTCAATGTCATATTTTTTTGCCTGTCCTCTGCCCAAATCTCCACTGCAGACAGCGACAACTCGGTAGGGCAGTTCAAGTGCCTGCATTACCGCCTCGGAATGGGCTAATATCTCATTGTGAAATTCTTCGCTCTGCTGAGCGTCATTTTCGCAAATGACAACCTGTTCAACCTTATCGAACTGATGAATCCTGTAAAGCCCGTAAGTGTCTTTACCCGCAGCCCCTGCTTCACGCCTGAAACAACTCGACAATGCTACGTATTTTTTAGGTAGTTCTTCAGCTTTCAACATCTCACCCATATGATAAGCTGTTAACGGAACTTCTGCCGTCCCGACCAGGCTAAGCTCATCTCTTTCCATCTGATAGGTCTGCTCTTCGGCGCCTGGGAAATATCCCGTCCCACGCATCACTTCATCGCGAGCTAACAACGGTACCATCAGCGGCACATAACCTTTACCTATCATATAATCCAGTGAAAAACGCAGCACCGCCCAGTGCAGCAGGGCACCATCGCCTTTTAGAAAATAATTTCTTGTCCCTGCTAATTTGACACCACGTTCGACGTCAATAATATCTAAAGCCAACCCTAATTCGAGGTGGTCTTTAAGCTTAAAATCAAATTTGCGAACCGTCCCCTCTTTTCTCAACTCTATATTTTCTGTATCATCTTTACCGACCGGCACATCTTCATCCGTCGGCTGTGCCACTTGCAGCATTAATTTATCAAACTCTGGCTGCAATTGCTTAACCTTTTCGTTAATAGCCGACTCATCTTCCTTCAGACTCGCCAGTTTATCCAATGCTGTTTTTTTATCACCATCCGCCAGTTTGGG
The DNA here is from genome assembly GCA_965372745.1 of uncultured bacterium. GTDB lineage: Bacteria > Planctomycetota > Phycisphaerae > Sedimentisphaerales > Anaerobacaceae > VRUG01. The sequence continues at coordinate 5,182 of CBDVDM010000011.1, read as the reverse complement.
AATCGATTTGCCGATACGGTTCTTTTCAGTAGTTATATCCTGTAGCTCTTGCTTATAAGTCTTCAGCAAAGAATCGTTTTTAAGAAGCCTATCAATATCAACATCAAAACGCTTATCTTTTACCGCTTTTTTGAACTTATCCGGATTCTCTCGTATTTCTTTTATATCAATCATAATCTCGTCATTTCTGCTCCGCATCGTAGTGCGGGATAAACTCCAGCATGAATCCACTTTTTAACTTTTTCTCTGTGTTCTCTGTGCCCTCTGTGGCTGATTTTCTTAATTTTCTCCGAAACGCTTAATAATGACAACGTTATTTTGTCCGCCGAAGCCAAAGGATTCATTTATCGCAACATCAACTTTTGTTTTTCGTGCCTCATTAGGCACATAATCCAAATCAAGTTCCGGGTCACGGTCTACCAGGTTAATCGTCGGCGGTATAATATTATCACGTATCGCCAACACGCATGAAATCAATTCCGCAGCTCCTGTTGCTCCAATCAGGTGTCCCATCATACTTTTAACGCTGCTAACCGGAATATTCTTCGCTTTTTCCTTAAACACAGCTTTTATGACCTTTGTTTCTATCGAATCATTCTCAGTAGTGCTCGTACCATGTGCGTTTATATAATCGACATCTTTATAATCTATCCCGGCATCTTTTAACGCAGCTTCTATTGCCTGTATCGCGCCTCGACCTTCTTCATGCATGTCGGTTACTCTAAACGCATCCGAGCTGCTCCCGAATCCTATCACCTCCGCCAGTATTTCAACACCTCTTTTTTTCGCCGAAGCCAGAGATTCAAGAATCAGTATCGCCGCGCCTTCACCTACAACAAATCCATCTCTGCTCGCAGAGAACGGCCTTGACGCCGTTGTCGGACTGTCATTTCTCGTCGACAGGGCGGTCAAACGGTTAAATCCCATGATTCCCAAAGGGTGTATCATCGAATGGGCACCGCCTGCAATCATTATTTCAGCAGCGCCTTTTCTAATAAGCATCAACGCCTCTCCCACTGCCTGGGTACTTGCAGCACACGCTGTCAAACAGCTTCTCGCCGGCCCGCGAGCACCTGTCAAAACCGCCAGATGCGCCGCCGGCATACTCGGTTCCTGCTCAAGCTCATCTCTCGGGTCGAAACCGGCAAAGGCAACCTCTGCCCACTTGCCCCAGTCCATCTTTGAAGTTTCATTGTCCCAGCCGTTTGCAACAGCCCCGAAAAATATCTCGTTGTTGACCGAGCCTTCGCCCGCTCCAAGATAAATTCCCATTTTCCTGCGGTCGATACCATCTGTCGGCTCATCAGTCTCTACATCAATGCCTGCCTGTTTACATGCCTGGACGGCAGCTCCGACAACAAACTTCGAGCCTCTGTTACCATACTTGTGAATCTCAGGATTTTTCGTATATTGCGTAAAATCATAATCCTTAACCTCAGCACTAAAACTGGTAGGAAAGGTTGATGCGTCAAAGATGGTCGTCTTAGCCATCCCGCTTTTACCATTTAGCATGGCATCCCAAACCGTTTCTATATCATGTCCGACGGGACTTACAATTCCAAGTCCTGTTATAACAACCCGTCTGTCTGGTTCTTTTTTTGTCATCAGCTCACTTTTAACCGTCAAACTTTTTCAAAACGACAGCAGCCGTCTGTCCGCCATAAGAATAGCTGCAACACAACACATAATTCAATTCCTTATCTATAGCCTCAGTGACAATATTCAAATTGCAGCCTTCAGCTTTTTTCTCACAATTCTTAGCTGCCGGTATCCTTGCTTCATTCATCGCTGATATTGCTGCAACAACATCAATCGCACCAGCGGCAGCACCGGTATTGCTTAACATGCTTTTTGTCGGCCATACGGGTATCCTGTTGATAGCATTACCGATTGCTTCTTCAATCCCTCTCGATTCAGCTAAATCATCCGCAGCTATCCCGACACCATGCGGAATAATCAAATCTATATCTTGCGGCCCGATTTGCGCATCTTCCATCGCTTTTTCTATCGCTATCCGAACACCTTTGCCGTCCGGCTCAAGATGTTCGTAGACACTATTAACATTGGTACTCTCGCCGATACCCGCCAGTTGGGCATAAATTTCAGCACCGCGATTCCTGGCATGTTCGATATCTTCCAGAACAACCATCCCCGCAGCCTCACCGAAAACAGAACCTTTTGCCTCAGCATCAAAGGGCCGATAGGCCTTATCAGGCTCATCATTATTTTCACTTGTTGCCCGTTTGAGAAGACACTGGCGAATCATTATCATCGGATTGACCTTTGCTTCAGCACCGCCTGCCAACGCAATATCGCTGTCGCCGCGTGCTATAACCCCAGCCGCCTCACTTATTGCCAAAAGCCCGGATGCCTCCGAGCAGGTAATTGAGTTGCTTGGTCCACGAATATCGTGAAGGATTCCGATATGACAGGCAAGCATGTTAGGCAGATATTTTAAAAGCCATAATGGTGTTATCTGCTCAATTCCTTCGCCGCCCCATTTACGAATATCGAATTTACCGTCTACAATACTGGCTGATGCCGACGGGGCAAGCTCAACCAGGTCGCAGCTTATAAGTCCTGCACCAAGATTGATTGCAAAACGCTCAGGGACAACATTAATATTTTCAGGGTCTATTGCTTTTGTAACAATCCCGCTGTTTCTCAAGGCCTCGTCTGCTGCTGCGATTGACAGTTCGATATCCCGTGACATCAATTTGATGGATTTGCGAAAGGTTTTCGGAACATAATCACGTACTTTAAAATCCTTCACCTCTCCTGCTATTTTGCAGTCGAATTTAACAGGGTCAAAGGCTGTGATTGTATCTATCCCGCAACGACCGGCGCAAAGACCTTCCCACATTTCGCTGCTGGTTTTGCCGAGCGGACTAATCGCTCCTATACCGGTTATTACTACGCAACCAGAACCCACTAATCCGTCTCCGAAAATGCCACACCGTGAAGAAGTGACTTAAACATGTCTGTAAAGACAAAGTTTTCTTCAGGGAAATCCTTTCCAGCAAGATTCTTGTCGATATGGCTGAACATCAAATCTATTTCAGCAATTAACTTATCTCCACAGCTAATCTTACCACTTGAACTTGCTGCTTCAGCAGCTATGGATTCAATCTTCGCCTCAAGCCGCAAACTATCACCAGGACGTACATAATCAAAAAATACCGCCTTTTTGATTTTTGCCAGGATCACCTTTTCCTCGAATTTATTAGCCTCGCCGACAAGTATACCTGCCGTCTGGGCCATTGCCTCAATCATCAGACATTCCGGCATAACTGGAAATCCAGGAAAATGGTCATGCAGATGCTCTTCAGCAAGGGTAACGTTTTTCACAGCCACCGCACGTTTGCCGCTCTCGAATTCAACAAATTTATCTATCCATATCCAACGCATATTTTATCCATATTAAAATTAGCGGCTTTCCTGCCCGGTAGCAGTTCAGCCGCTAATTGTTTCTAAAAAATACCGAAATGTTTATGCAGCATTCAGTTTAGATTCCACATAATTAACTATCGAGTTAACTGTAAACAAATCGCCCAACTTGTTAATATCAGGGGCACTTTCAAATGCAGCAAAATCAGTGTGCGGCATCTTGTTTCGAAGTTCAACCAACCCTGTCTCCGTCAACTTACCATTGCTCACAAATTCAGGGTTATTCATTAAATTCTCGATTGGAAACAGTTCATCACGCGGTATCTTGATACCGAATGCCTTTTCAAGCCGAAATACGATATCAAGAAAGTCAATGCTTTCCGCCCCAAGGTCGCCCATCAGCGTCGCCTGTTCAGTTGCCTCATCGTCATCAACTCCCAATGCATCAACTAAGACCTCCTGTACTTCGTTTAAAATCTCATCCCGACTCATTGCCATATTGTTTTACCTCCAGTATCGTTGAAATCTCTAACAGTCCTTTTCGATTTTTTATTCCTATCTCTTAAGCAGCTTCCACCGCTTTTTCATCTCTTCGGTTACTTTCGCATCGAACACCGCCATCGAGGCTTTTTCATCTGCAAGGTTAAAATGCCTTAAGGCGAATTTCGCTTCGACAATCCGCTTACCGTTCGATTCGCCAAAGCCTGCAAAGCTGCTTACGTTTTCATCGATTGTTTTGGCCTCAACAGTATACTCAATTTGACCGCCTGGTGCCAAAAAACTCTTATATTTTACATTTCTTACCTGTTCAAGCAATATCATACTATGCGCAAAATCCTCTTTTTCCCGCACAAGCCATGATGCCGATTCTATCAGACCCTCTAACAATAAAACCCCGGGCAATACCGGAAACGCCGGAAAATGGTCAGCTAAATACTCTTCAGCCAGCGATACATTCTTAACTGTTTTTATGACCTTGCCGCTTTCCAGCGATACTATCTTGTCAATCAGGATAAATTTCATATTCTCTATTCTAACATTTCTAATGTCATATTTAATTGTCGCCAGATGCTGATTTTCGCCATTTTAGTGATATAGTTTTGTTTTTCCAGCTTTTTTCCCTTTTTATTTTTGTCTTTTGACTTTGTATTCAATCCGCTATACTCGCCGGTCATGATTATACGAGATGCAAAAGTTACCGACGCTGATGCTATTTGTTCTCTTATCAGCAACTATGCTCAGCGAGAGCAAATGCTGTTTCGTTCAATGAGCGACATCTACGAAAACTTACAGGACTTTCTCGTCGCAGAGCAGGATGAAGTTGTAGTTGGCTGCTGTGGTTTGCAGATAATCTGGGCTGACCTGGCTGAAATAAAATCACTGGCAGTCGATGAGAGCCGGAAAAACGAAGGTGCCGGCAAAATGCTCGTCCAGGCTGCGATTGAAAGAGCTTGTCAGATTGGCCTGCAGAAAATCTTCGCCCTTACCCTCGTTCCTGATTTTTTCATTAAGATGGGATTTGAAATTATTGAGAAAGATTCACTTCCGATGAAGGTCTGGAGCGATTGTGCAAAATGCCCCAAGCAGCAAAATTGCGACGAAATCGCCGTCATAAAAAAACTCGTTTAGCCCTGCTGCTTGCGGCAGGGGAATTTCTAAATGTTTAGTTCTGCCACCTGTGGGCAGGGTTATTTCTTTACCGGTTAGCCTCGTCATCTTGATGACGGGGTTCTTATTTCGTTTTGTCATTTCGACCGTACAGGCTGTGTCACAATTACATTTGAGCCAAGTTGTT
>CBDVDM010000010.1:0-62603 GCA_965372745.1 uncultured bacterium | reverse complement strand
CGGAGTTATTATCGGCTATATCGGATAAGACTATTTAATTTTTACAGAGCACTAGTTGCCGGACATATTAGAACCTGAAATCGTGGAAGTGTCAAGGGACTAAAGTGCTCAAAAGCACCTTAGAATGGTAAACGGATGATGACAGGGCTAAACGATATGGATTCCTGCTTGCGCAGGAATGACACTCATCAATGAAACTGCAGCAGGGTACCATACACGGAAATACGAAATACGATATACAAAATACGAGATGCAAACTACTTTCTTGGATGGAATTGTTTATGAATGTTTCTCAGTCTTTCATGGTCGACGTGGGTGTAAATCTGCGTAGTAGCAATGTCGACGTGGCCGAGCATCTCCTGAATGCTCCGCAAATCGGCACCGCCGGCTAAAAGATGGGTTGCAAAACAATGCCTCAACGTATGGACAGTCAAATTTCTCGGCATTCCCGCCCTGACAGCATATTTCTTAACAAGTCGCCATATCTCAATCCTGCTCATCTGTCGGCCTGTACGACTCAGCAGTAACCAATCGCCGCTATTAGGCTTGGCTAAATCGGGTCTGAATTCGTTCAAATACCGCTTTGTCGCTGCAATCGATACCCTGCCCAGCGGTACTACCCGCTCGCGACTGCCCTTGCCCATACAACGTACATAACCGATATCGAGATTGAGGTCCCCGGTTTTCAGATTCGCTAACTCACCGGCACGCATACCCGTTGCATAAAGCAGTTCGAGCATAGCCTTGTCGCGAAAATAATAAGGCTCATCTTCACTCGGCGCATTTAACAGCTTAACCATCTGCTTTTTACTGCACACGATGGGCAGTTTTTGCCAGACCTTCGGGGTCTCCAGCAGCGCTGTAAAATCATCCTCGATTATCCCGTTAAGCTTGGCGTAACGCAAAAACATCCTGAGCGCAACCATCGCCCGCTTAATCGAGCTTTCATCCCTGCCGAAGGCGGTAAGGCCCTGCTGATACTTCTGAATAAAAACCGGCGTGAGTTCATCCATACCTTTAATACCGCCCCGCCGACAGTACTCCAGAAAGCCTTTCAGGTCCCTGCCATAACCTAATATAGTATTGTTTGCAAGGCCGGCTTCTACACGCAGGTAATCCAGAAATCCCTTAACAAAGCTTCCCAAAGGAAGGTTCAGCAGTTTTTCATTAATAGATTGCGTCTGAACCAGCGACATCAAAGCTCCTTAAGCACAATTTAAAAGATACGATTATTTAAATATCGGCCATTAAGCTACCTTGAGTAAATTTTTAGGGATAAAACCCCCATTGTAAAAATGGGGGCTAAACAATCCCGATAAATCTGGATATCTAAAAACTTTTTACAGGCAGCTTAAATTTATCTAATTGCACTTTACAGTCCTATTTGCCTCTTGTGAAATATTCTAATCAGCTATATAATCTGTTCATCTTTATTATTACAACGGATTGAAAAATGAAAAGAACATTACTATTTGTTATAGCCTGCACAATCGGTCTTGCCTTAACGGGATGTAAAAAACAGATGCAGGCTGAAACCGCTATGCTGGCCGCAAAGACCGAGTCCATTTCCAGGATTTGCCTAACTGGAACTGACAAAATCACCGCCCTTCAAGCCGCAGAAGATGTACTGGCCCGGCTGAATTTTTCTGTGCATAAACTGGATATCGAATCCGGTTATCTGCTTTCAAAGCCGCTTCGAGCTGGGCAGGGATTTGAGTTCTGGAGAAGAGATAACATCGGCAAATTCAACACAGCTGAGGCAAACCTTCACACCATAAGAAGGACAGTTGAAATCAATATCACCGAAGAGGCTCAACAACTTTGTATCACATGCAATGTGGCTGTGCAAAGATTAAGCCTGTCCGACTACGGACAAAGCCAAAGAACTGCAAAGTATGACAGATACTCCGAAGGCAAGGTGGATTTCGGTGTCCAGGAACTCGAACTGAAGGCTGAATATAAAACATGGCTCGACCTTGGCAACGACGACAAACTTGCAACTGTCATCCTGAAACGAATTGAAAAACAATTATAATATCAAAAATAAAAAAGCAAAATGCAAAAAGACACAAAAATTTAGCCACAGAGGACACAAAGTTCACAGAGATAAAAAAGACAAAATATCAGATGAATTAGCGGAAAAAGTAATATGAATATATTGGTATGCGGTGGTGCAGGATATATCGGAAGTAACATGACAGCAACCCTTGTTGCTGAAGGTCACAGGCCTGTTGTTTACGATAACCTGAGCAAAGGCCATAAAGCCGCTGTCCAAAACGCCATGTTCGTAGACGGTGACCTGGCTGATCTGGATTTGCTCGTAAAAACGCTGGCCGAACAAAAGATCGAAGCGGTCATGCACTTCGCCGCCTTCATCGAGGTAGCTGAATCCGTACAATACCCGCTGAGATACTATCAAAACAATGTTATCAATACACAAAATCTGCTCGCAGCTATGGAGAAAACCGGCGTTGACAAATTTGTGTTCAGTAGTACCGCAGCTGTATACGGCCGGCCGGCAGAAATACCAATCACAGAAAAGTGTCCGACTAATCCAATCAATCCCTACGGTCATACCAAGCTCACCATTGAAAAAATGTGTTACTGCCAGTCCCAGACAGGGAAACTGCGATACGCATGTCTGCGTTATTTTAATGCCGCCGGTGCCGGTCATAACTGCACTCTCGGTGAAGACCACAGCCCTGAATCGCATTTAATCCCGCTCGTTATTGCAGCTGCTTTAGGTAAGCGGCCTGATATCAAAATCTTCGGGACAGATTACGATACGCCCGACGGCACATGCGTGCGTGACTATATTCATATAGAAGATTTGTGCTCTGCGCATCTGCTTGCTCTGAATAAATTAAACGATGACAACGAATTAATATTTAATCTCGGTAACGGTCAGGGCTATTCGGTCAGGCAGGTCATTGAAACAGTAAAGAAAGTCTCCGGCAAAGACTTCAAGGTTACCGAAACTGACCGTCGGCCAGGCGACCCGCCGGTTTTAACAGCAGATGCAACAAAGGCGATTGCAGAATTAGGCTGGAAAACAAAATATCCCGAACTGGAGACTATAATCGAAACTGCATGGAAGTGGCATAATAAATACCCGAATGGTTATCCCGATTAACAACACTCGTATATCGTATGTCACTTTGGAGGCCAGGTTCGGTAAGTGACAAACCCCGTCATTAAAATGACGGGGCTAAACCCGCTTTCGCATAAAGCTTCGGCGAGACAGGCAGTAAGCAATAAAACACCCAACATAAAGTTGGGGCTAAACGACATGGAAAAAACAATTAAAAAACCGGAGGAAAACTATGAGTGACATTTTTATCGGTATCGATGTCGGCGGAACATTTGTAAAATTCGGATGTTTCGATTCACAAATAAAGCTTATCAAGAAAAGCTCCATTCCCACTAATTCCGATATGGGGCCCGATGCCGTTCTCGATGCGATGGAAAATGCGATAAAGAAACTTGTTACAGAAGCCGGATTTAAATTAGAGGATATCGCCGGCCTGGGTATCGGAACACCCGGGCCGGCAAAATATCGCGAGGGTATTATTGTCCGTTCTACAAATATGCCGAAGTTTACAAACGTCGCTATAAAAAAGGAATTGGCTGAAAGATTCGGAAAGCCGGTAGCATTCGAGAATGATGGTAATGTTGCCTGCTGGGGTGAACACGCCTGCGGTGCGGGAAAAGGTATAGACGATATGGTCTTCTTCACTCTCGGAACCGGTATCGGCTGTGGAATCGTCAATCGAGGTAAGCTCTTAGAAGGCAGCGGCGACAACGCAACTGAAATAGGCCACATGATAATCTATCCCGACGGCCGTCAGTGTAATTGCGGTCAGAAAGGGTGTGTCGAGGCCTACGCCTCTGCAAGCTGGACAGCTGCCCGTGCTACCGAAGCCGTCGAAGCAGGTACAGAATCTTCTCTGAAAAAAGTGTTAGAAGAAAAAGGCAGGATTACCTGTAAAAATGTTTATGACCATCTTAAACAAGGTGACGTGTTAGCTAAAAAAATTACCGACGAGACTGCAAAGGTACTGGCCATTATGTGCATAAATGTACTCCATGCAACAGAACCTCAACGGATTGTTTTTGCAGGCGGTATGATCGCAGCCGGCGATATTCTTCTGAACCGCATAAAAGATTACTTCAATGAATATATCTGGAATCTAAAGGAAGAAACCGTTGAGATATGCTTTGCAACCTTAGGTGAAGATGCCGGTATTATAGGCGCCGCTGACCTGGCAAGGGTATTAGTAAATAACTCAAACTGACCAATCGGCAAATTTAAGCATTGAAAAAGCCGATGGAGGGAGTTGAACCTTCAACCTCAGCTTTACGAAAGCTGCGCTCTACCATTGAGCTACATCGGCAACAGAGTTAATATTATAGATTCCACTTGATTTTGTAAAGCATGTTTATAAATCATAACTGTCCAAGCCAGTCATTTAAATAATACATATAGAGGGGTGTTCGGCTTAAATTTCTCACTTTTGCAAAAGGGGGCTTCGTGAAAACTTTACTTGTCTGGGGCTGCTGGCGGCAGTTTTATTTTCTGTGCTATAAATATTTTTAAAGGAATGCCGGAATAATATAACTGTTAAGAATCTGATCGATGGAAATTGCCGAACCCTTGCTCACATGTCCGGTTACTACTATCACTATATCTAATTCCGGAACAACTACTATAAACTGCCCGCCAAAACCTTTAGCTTCAAAAGTATTTATCTGTTTACTATTGCAATTTCTATTTCCAATCCACCACAAATAGCCATAATATTTAATATTGTCAACAGATGGTGTGGTTGATTTCTTAATCCAATCTTCATTCAATACAACCTTGCCACGCCATATTCCCTTATTTTTGTACAATAAACCGAACTTAGCCATATCTCGTGGAGTTATGATTAAACCATTGCCACCATCAATGAGACCTGATGGATCTTTAAGCCATTCATAACGAGATATTTTTAAGGGTTCGAATAAATATTTTTTTGCGAACTCCTCAGGCGGCAAGGGCGAGGTTCTGTAAATAAGATGTTGAAGTATCTCAGGATTCAGCTCATTATAGGAGAATTCCCCTATTTTGCAATCAGCCTGTGCTTTCAATAATTCCGAATCCCAGGCCTCCATCTTGATTTGACTCATGTCCAGGGGCATACCCTTTAACCCTGAAGTCTGGGTCAAAACATTGCTGATTTTTATTTTGCTAAAATGATTGTTTAAACAATCCTCTTTAATCTTCGGGTAATAATCAATTAAGTAATCATTCTCACTACGTATGTATCCCTTCTCAACGGCTATGCCAAACAGTGCCGACGTAATACTTTTAGTTGCAGAACAAAGGGTATGTAAATCCTGCCATGTATACCCATTAAAATATTCCTCAAAAATCAACCTGTCATTCTTTATGATTAATAAACTATGGACAATATCTGTTTGCCCCTGACATATTTTGTTTACACCATCATAAAGTAAAGTGGTGTTACAGCGGTAATCGTTAACGGATGCTACGTATAAATCATCGTTATGTTCCTGCGGGATGGTGTATCTATAGACAGAATCAGATTGTGAATTAGATTTATTGTCGATTCGAACCTTCTCGGAAATTGAAAAATCTGTGTAAAGTTTTTGAATCCCAGTCGAGTCAATTATCCTGTTATAAATGCGAACTTCATCTATTAAACCGTGGTAGAAGAAATAATCATCGCGTTGATGACCAAAATACAACGGGTCATTCGAAGGAAGATACCCGTCAATCTTCCAATTTTTAATAAATTCCCCGTCCTTAAATAATTCTACCTCACTTTTAACCGGGTCTATTGTATAAAGGATATGTGACCATTTATTCAGTGCTATTTCACAATCAGTATAATAATCAGCCCAATAGTTCGAATAAATCGTAATACCTGCATTTTTATCAGCAGGCCAGCCAAAACCCAGCCTCCATTGCGATTTTGAATTATGGGTATTGGCTTTTGACATCCAGGCATCAGCAATTTTATGTGAAAATGGTGCTACCCACAGGCTTACAGTTAATGGATTAGCAGTATTTAATTCAGAAATATCTTCAACCGCTATAAAATCATTAACCCCATCAAAATAACACGCTTTGTTCTTTTCATTTCCTATCAGTTTGGCACCAGATGCTTTGCCTTCATATTGGTTAACAATGTCCTTAAAATTATTATTAAAAGGAAAATAAGCTATAAGACCATTATCGGCTTTTGTTTTTTGGGCTTTTGAACAACTATTTGTATTTGAACAACCGGAGAATATTATAACAAAAGCCAGGAAAATCCAAAAATGTAGTATTCTATTCATAATTTTAGTCACCTGTTATTTGCTCAAACGCCGTTAGTCGTTCCCAAGCGGACTGACCAATTGAGCAGTTTGAGTAAGATGACTTTACCTTTTTCCTGATGTAATGTAAATGGTTTTATCAGATTTAATTTCCGTCGATGTTTTCCCTTGCATTTCCTGCCAACAATCAGTAAACTACCGAACTCATAGGAGATACGAATATGGGTCGGTGCCCGAGTGGCTAAAGGGGACGGGCTGTAAACCCGTTGGCGTGAGCCTTCGTTGGTTCGAATCCAACCCGGCCCATTTTTTTTGTTATCGGTCAGTCAAAATCAACCTGCAAAACATAAAAGCATACCAAAAACCACAATATCAGCACAAATAAGCCAAAGCGCACCGCGAATTTGGCCGAAATAGTAAATAACCCCGCCATCCCTTCGACAAGCTCAGGACAGGCGAGATGACAGGGCTAAATATTTAGAAATTCCCCTGCCGCAAGCAGCAGGGCTAAACGGTATAGATTGATACGGCCTTTCAGGCTTTGCAATAGTCTTTCAAGAGGATAAAATGAAGCTTGACCCAATAGCAATGAGCGATTGGCAAATCGCTGAATCGGCAGAAAAAAACATGAAGCCAATCGAGCAGCTGGTTGACGAGCTTGGCTTAAATGCTGACGAATTGCTCAGCTATGGAAAACTGCTGGGGAAAATCGACTATAATAAAGTTCTGCAGCGTCTTGGTGACAAACCAACAGCCAAATATGTCGATGTTACAGCTATAACGCCAACGCCATTAGGTGAAGGTAAAAGCACGACCACCATAGGGCTTGTTGACGGCCTGACAAAAATCGGGAAAAAAACTACCGGCGCGATGCGTCAGCCTTCCTGCGGGCCTACGTTCAATATAAAAGGTTCTGCAACCGGCGGCGGATTGGCGCAATGTCTACCGTCAACATCACTTTCAATGCACTTCACCGGTGACATCGACCGCATTACAAATGCACATAATCTGTCAATGGTAGCTCTTGCCGCACGTATGCAGCATGAGAGAAATTACAACGACGAGCAGTTGGCAGAGAAGAATTTGAAAAGACTCGATATAGACCCTGGCCGGGTGCAGATTAAATGGGTTATGGATTTCTGCGTTCAGGCTTTGAGAAATATAAAAATAGGATTAGGCGGGAAAATGGATGGTGTCGAGATGGACAGCGGTTTCGCTATTTCGGTATCGTCTGAATTGATGGCTATCCTTGCTATTGTCAATGACCTGCCTGACCTGCGGCGAAGAATTGCAAAAATAATTGTAGCTTACGACAAAAAAGGCCGCGAGGTTACTACCGCTGACCTTGAAGTCGACGGTGCAATGACGGCATGGATGGCAGAGACTCTCAATCCGAATCTCATTCAGACAATAGAAGGCAATCCTATATTTATCCATGCAGGCCCGTTTGCCAATATCGCAATAGGTCAAAGCTCAATTATCGCTGACCGTCTCGCAATAAAACTATCTGAGTATCATATTACCGAGTCCGGCTTCGGCACTGATATAGGGTTTGAAAAATTCTGGAATCTCAAATGCCGTACGTCGGGGCTGATTCCAGATGCTGTTGTTATTGTTGCGACCATAAGAGCGCTAAAGATGCACGGCGGCGGGCCGACAGTTAAGCCGGGACTGGCTTTGGCATCTGAATATACAGAGAAAAATCTCGAACTTACTGAAAAAGGGTGTGAAAATCTCATTGCCCATATCGAAATCGTAAGGAAAAGCGGTCTAAAACCAATAGTCTGTATCAACAGCTTTTGCACCGATACCAAAGATGAAACCGAATTAGTAAAAAAAGTCGCAGAGCAAAACGGTGCCTTCGCTGTCGCTTCTGAACACTGGCTTAAAGGCGGAGAAGGAGCAGTTGAACTTTCCGAAGCTGTGGTTGCTGCGTGTGAAGAAAAAAATGATTTTAAATTTCTTTATAATACAGATATGCCGCTTAGAAAAAAGATGGAGTTAATAGCCTGCGTGATATATGGCGCCGACGGTATCGAATATACAACGCCCGAAGCTCTCAAAAAAGCTGAGCAGCTCGAGAGCAATCCAGAGTTGAAGGATTTTGGTGTCTGCATGGTAAAAACGCATTTGTCTCTCTCACACGACCCGACGTTAAAGGGAAGGCCCAAAGATTTTAAACTTCCAATAAGAGATTTTTTGCTGTATAAAGGCGCTGGTCTGATCGCACCAGTTGCCGGGGCGATAAAGTTGATGCCAGGCACGGCTTCGAATCCTGCGTTCAGGCACATAGACGTGGATTTGAAATCCAGTAAAGTCACCGGACTGAGCTGATATTAACTTTATAACAGAGGTTATAAATGACAGCAAAAATTATCGACGGCAAACAAATCGCAGCAGACATGCGTGCTGAGCTAAAAGCTGAAGTTGCAAAGCTAAAAGAAAACAACATTGTCCCAGGTCTGTGTGTTATTCTCGTAGGCGATGACCCCGCTTCACAATCATACGTAACAGCAAAAGAAAAAGCCTGTGAGCAAATAGGCATTTACTCGGATGATAACCGTTTACCTGCTGAGACAACCCAGAAACAACTTATCGAACTAATCAGAAAAATGAATGACGAGCCGAAAATAAACGGTATTCTCGTCCAGCTGCCATTACCAAAACAATTAGACGAATCTGAGGTTCTTTTAACTATCAGTCCATCAAAGGATGTTGACGGTTTTCACCCAATAAATATTGGTAAAATGGTAGCAGGTGAAAAAACATTTTTGCCTTGTACACCACACGGCATTATAAAGCTACTCGAAAAAAGCGACGTTCAAATCGAAGGCGCGGAAGTTGTCGTCGTCGGGAGAAGCAATATTGTCGGTAAGCCAATAGCTAATATGCTGATTCAAAAAGCTCCTTCTGGAAACGCAACTGTAACTATATGTCACACCAGAACGAAAAATCTTGCCAGCCATACCAAACGAGCTGATATCATTATCGCTGCGGCCGGCAGGCCCAATACTATAACCGCTGATATGGTAAAAGACGGTGTTGTTGTAATCGATGTCGGTGTTAACCGTATAGAGGACAACACAAAAAAGAGAGGCTATCGGCTTGTCGGTGACGTGGATTTCGAGGCAGTTAAAGAAAAGGCCTCGTTAATCACACCTGTGCCGGGCGGCGTAGGGCCGATGACCATTACTATGCTTCTATATAATACCGTTGAGTCTGCTAAAATGGCTGCCGGCAAAATTTAAAATATTCAAAATATATTTAGCCACAGAGAGCACAGAGAATACAGAGAAAAGACAAAAAATGGCCACGAAAAAGCACACCCAGTTAGAGATAAAACGTAACAAAAAACCTGCGGTAAACTTGTCCTCGCGAAAGTGGGGAACCGCAGACTAAAAAATATAAATGAGAACCCTGCCATAGTGATGGCAGGGCTAAACGATAACGAGATTGCAGCGATTTTACTCTTTTTCCTTATTTAATTTAAAAATATTTTTAATCCCCTCTGTGAGCGTCTCGCCAATATCTTTGCCTTCTTCGAGAACCTTTTTGCCCTCATCAATCACGACGCCGCCTAACTGCGTTACCTCTTTCAATCCACTTTTAATCGGGCTGATAACCTCATCCGGTAATATACCAACGCCCTGCTCTGCAACACCACCTGCAATCGCCTGCAGGATTTTGCTCGACAACATCGCTACATCCAGCTTACTGTCACTGCCCAGAGCCTTCATCTCAATCGGATTCAGTTTCATCTCAAAGGTATCCTGCCTGCCAGGTACCGGCAGCATCTTTACCTTAACTGTCACGTTAGTAATTTTCAGGTCATCCACAATCAGCTGTCTGGCTTTGCCCTGCTTTTCAGGCTCTTCTGTTTTCGGCTTATCCTGCCTGCCTAAGCCGTCGATTATCTCCTTCAGATTATTCGTTAGTCCCTTCTGCTCGATAACCAGTGTCATCCCATCAAGTTTTATCTGCTTTATATGAATCTCATCACTCATCAAAGAGGCCACATCGACCTTAACTTTTGCCCGGTTTAACTCAAGCAGTTTCTTGTGCTGATACCCCTGCGGATTATTGATTACAAGTCCTTTAATCCCAAGCGACCCGCCAAGAACAGACAAATCCACATCAGAAACTTCAACGGCTACTTTCAATGCCCTGCTCGCCCCCATCTCGATTCCCGCCTTCAACGCCCTGTCGGCGAAAAGCTGAACCATTAGCAATACAACTGCGATTGCTATTAAAACTATACCGATAATCATTCGTGCTGACCTGCGTTTCTTTGCCATTTCTCGCTCCCTTCATTTAATCCTGATTATTACTCTCTTACCAAATAACAAAACCAAAATTGACGTCTCGATTATATAATTAGATATTTTCGCGTGTGATTTTGGCACCGGCGCGGTTTAGTCTCTCTTCGATTTTTTCATAGCCCCTGTCAATGTGATAGACGCGGTTTATAACGGTAGTTCCCTCGGCGGCCATAGCCGCCAGGACAAGAGCGGCAGATGCCCGTAAATCCGAGGCCATCACGGGAGCTGCGATTAACTTTTTAACACCGGCAACAATAACCGTCGGCCCTTCCTTTCTAAGATTAGCAGCCATTCTATTTAACTCGGCAACGTGCATGAACCTGTCGGGAAAAACCTTTTCAATCATTACGCTGTTACCTCTGCCAAGTGCCAACAGTGCCATAAACTGCGCCTGCAAATCCGTTGGGAAACCCGGGTAAGGCTGGGTGGTAATATCAGCAGGTTTAATCGGCCCTTTGCGAGTGACAATACAATTGTCACCGTCAGCTTCAACTGTTACGCCGATACCTCTGAGCTTATCTACAACCGCCATCATATCGCCAAGCCGGCAGTTCTCAATTTTCAATCTGCCCTTGGTAATCGCAGCGGCTGCCATGAACGTACCAGCTTCGATTCTGTCGGGAATTATTTCATATTCGACCGGCTGTAACTGACTGACGCCCTCGATAGTCAATCGCGGAGAACCGATGCCGGTAATCTTCGCACCCATTTTGTTAAGAAAGTTTGCAAGGTCTGCAATTTCAGGCTCACAGGCAGCCGATTCAATTACCGTCCTGCCCTTTGCCAGCACGGCAGCTGTCATCACGTTAGCAGTACCAAGCACAGTCGAGCCGAATGGGCCGCCGAGAAATATCTCTTTGCCCTTCAGGCCCTTAGGGGCACGGGCTACAATGTAACCATTTTCAAGAGTGATTTTCGCACCAAGTTCTCTAAGCCCCCGCAGATGAATGTCAACAGGTCTGTCGCCGATGGCACAGCCGCCGGGCATTGAAATTCTCGCTTCGCGACAACGACCGAGTAAAGGCCCGAGTATGCAGATGCTTGCACGCATCTGGCGAACGATTTCGTATTCGCCGACAGTGTCATCAATAACTGTCGAATCAATGCTTATGCAATTGTCGCTGATTTTTGTGGTTTTACAACCCAGCCTTCGCAAGACTCTCATGCAAACGGTAATGTCGGAAAGGTTTGGGACGTGTTTCAAAATAGATTTGCCCGGCGCCAGAATAGTCGCAGCCATAATCGGCAGTGCAGCATTTTTCGAGCCGTTAACCCTGATAACACCGTTTAGCCTGACCGGCCCAGTGATTTTGAAAACGTCCATAAGCTATTTTCCTTGCAAACAGGCTGTTAATGTAATACAAGAAGGCTTTGGTTGCAAGGTTGCAAAAAATTAAATGGACGAATTCAAAGCAGGTCAGGAAGCAGTTATTTCCATTATCATTAATTACGGTATTTACCTGTCGGGGCTCTTGATTTTTGTTACCTGGCTTGTAAGAACCTCACTCGGTACAAAGGCACTTGTAAACTCTGTGCAGCGACGCACTAATATGCCCGTTTACATGCCGTTTATACCGCTTCTCATCTGCTTTGGCGGTACAACAATAATAGTTGGACTGACTGAAAGAATTTGGCCTAAACTGCCCGAATGGCAGAACACTTTAATAAATAATCTTGCGATGTGCCTCGGCACCTTAACTGCACTTGCGACAATAATTTTCCTGGTCCGCAGGCATTTTTCGCGAGGGCTTAAAGGGCTTGGACTTAATGTGAAAACAATTCCCAAAGATTTCGGGATTGCAATTTTAAATCTTCTAAGCGTCTGGCCGCTCCTGCTGTTCATCGTCATAACAACGACATACATCGGCAGCCTTTTTATGCCGGACTTCGAATTACAACAGCATTACGAGCTTGAAAAAATAGCAGAGCACTCGCAGATATATCTTAGGGTCTTAATTATTATCACAACGATAGTGATAGTGCCGGTATTCGAAGAGCTGCTGTTTCGCGGGCTTTTTCAGACAATAATACGGTCATTTATCGCAAGACCCTGGGCTTCAATCCTGCTCAGCTCACTTTTATTTACTATCGTACATTCCAATGCCAGCCACTGGCCTGCACTTCTTGCGCTTTCGGTGTGTATTGGCTACTCGTATGAAAAAAGCGGCTCGCTGTTCAGGCCTATATTTATACATATGATTTTTAATGCCACAAGTGTCATAACGGTGCTGGCCCGGACAACCAGTTTATAAGCGCATAAAAACAGGAGACGGAGGCCCCCTTGAATTTTGTCTCGTGGTCGCCCCGTCTCCTTAGAGGAGAGAGAGAATATTATTAAGCTGCAAAGTAAAGCAGCTAACGGTCTCATCTATTAAAAATATAATAAACATTTACTAAATCCAAAATCAAAGAAGCAAAAAAATAAAAAAAACCGCTTCCGGTTTATTGGACAGTGAATCCTCCTGCTTAAACCGCAAAAAACAGCGTTAACCGGAAAAGGAAAGCTATTTTAAACCCAGTACGTCGGCCATCGAGTATTGGGCAGGTTTTTTCCCAACCAGCCATTTGGCGGCACGTAATGCACCCCTGGCAAAGTTGTCCCTGCTGTGAGCATTGTGCTGCAATGTTACAGTCTCGCCGAGCGTGCTGAAAATCACCGAATGGATACCGGCGATGTCGCCTGCCCGGACAGCATGGATGCCGATAGTGCCTTTTTGCCGCACAGCGTCTTTGCCGCTCCTGCCGTAAGTAAATGTGCCGGATAAGTAATGTCCCGTCTCAGCGCAAATGTTCTCGGCCAGTGTCAGGGCTGAACCGCTCGGTGCGTCTTTTTTGAAGCGGTGGTGCTGCTCGATAATCTCAACGTCGTAATCTTCGCCGAGCATATTCGCAACATCACCCACAATTGAAAACAAAACGTTCATGCCGACACTCATATTGGTTCCGTAAATAAGCGGGATTTTATTCGAGGCAGCTTTGAGTTTTTTGTGCTGGTCGGCTGACAGGCCGGTAGTACCAAGAACCAGTGCCGCGCCCTGCTCCAAACAATAATCGACTGTCTTATCCACACCTTGCGGCTGGGAAAAATCGAGCACCACTTCAGCACCGGCTGGGTAGTCGCTTTGAATATTAACATTCAGTGCTTCAACGCCGGCGGTAATACCGGCATCTTTACCTATATCAGCGTGGTCTGATTTTTCAACTGCACCGATAATATCGAACTGTCCCGCTTCAACGGCCAGCGACAAAATGCGTTTGCCCATCCTGCCGGCTGCACCACAAATAACCAGTTTAGGTCCCATCGTATCTCCTATTATCAAAAGTAAACAGGTCGATAAAAATATAACCTCCGGGATTTACATTTACAAGATAAAAGCTAAAATGCACTACCGGATGCAATTATGACCGAAAAATAGAGCAGAAAGTTACAATAAACCTGAACAATTGCTCTTATTGTTTATTATACTTAAAGTAGGGAGGTAATATAAAATGAAGAAGGGAAGTTTAATAACTTTACTGGTTGTTGCTGTATGTGCAGGAACGATTTTCGTTGCCGGCTGTGAGAGTGATGCGCAGACCGGGGCACTGCTTGGAACCGCTATAGGCGCCGGAGTTGGTCAGGCAATCGGCCGAGACACCGGTGGTACCTTAATAGGGGCCGGCGTAGGTGCCGGTGCCGGCTATATAATCGGCAACGAGCAGGATAAGAAAAAGGCCGAGTCGCAGCCACAAATAGTCGACAAGCCCGCCGAGGAGTATGTTACCGTCAATATCCCGAACTCCAATGGCTCTGTCAGCCCGGTGAAACTTGAAAAGCAGGGTGTCGGCTATGTCGGTCCCAAGGGCGAATACTACGACCACCTGCCAACCGAAGAAGAACTTCGACAGGCAGGGTACGGGCTGTAACAATTTACAACCAGAGAGCAGAAGCTTTAAGAGGTTTATCAAAGGCAACCATAAAAGCGGGGAGTATCGATACATCCTCGCCTTTTGTTTATACCGGTTAAAGGCACCTATTACAATAATTTCAGTAAGAAAAAGCCGATATCACAATTGGCAGACTAAAATAATAAGGATTCTGGATTCCCGCTTTCCGTTCCGGGCTCTTCGCTTCGCTACACTGCGGTCGAAATGACAAACCCCGTCTAACTATTATAGTTTTTTCAAACCCTGCGACGTGGTCGCAGGGCTAACCGATAGTGGATAAAGTTTTTGCTATTAAACTTAACGTTTAGGCAGGTCCTGACAAATCATCTTTATTATCTCCTGGGCTTTTTGCGCCTTTTGAGGCGTTAGTGCCTGACCTGCACCGGCACCTAATACACCGCCAATAACTGCACCGGCAGTCTGACTATCTTCTCCGGCAACGACAGCACCTGCGCCTGCGCCGGCAGCAGCACCTAATATAGTTGACAATGTTCTGGCTGTAGTGCCCGTACCGCTTCCCATCCATAAAACGCTGCCGTCTTCGACGTCGATAAGCTTCACCGTCATGCTGATTTCCTCGGCAAAGTTTGGAATGTTTACAATGATAACCGCAGGGACATTAAGAATCCTGCCTGCATCGGCAGCATTTTCATTGCTGGTTACATCAGAGGCCTGAAACTTTTGCTCTTCCAATAAACGTTTGACCTGGATACGTTCAATTGGTGCGTAACCTTTTTTCAGAAGCTCCATGACGACAAAATCTGAGATTTGATTTTTCGCAGCCTCGCCCATCATGCTGCCCTGTACAGCCAAAACAGCGACTTTATCAATTTTGCTAAAATCAAATCCTGCTCTGACATTACTTTCACCAGTTGTACATCCGCTGACAATCAAAACTACCAATAACAATACGTAAATATAAATCGCTTTCATAATCTAACCTCCTGTAACAAATTTAAAAATCAATACGCATAACCATATTATCTCCCGTCATGGCAGCGTCAATGGTTTTCTGAAGTTTTTATCTATTGCAAAAAGGAATTGTTCGGTATGTAAAAAGGGTGCAAATAAACAAGATTTACATATCGAATCGGTCAGTTTTAACAGGTTAAACGGGGTAATAACTGGTGGTCATACCCGGTATTTTCTGTGGTCGGTCAGGCCAGTTCATTACATCAAACAAAAACTTGGAAGCGTGACGTATCATGGCATCAGGCATACACGGAGACATCTCAAGTGAGCCGATTACATCCTTATCAAGCTTACTCAAAGTGTTCAACAGATAATCCCATCTCTCTTTCGGGATACCTCCGCGAACTCCCGGCGGCTCGTGGTCGTCATGTTGGCCATAGCTATCGGTCAGGTGTAAATGTATAATACGCGGTGCCAGTTCATCGACATATTGCTCAAATGTGAACTTCTTATCCAGATGTACAAAACCGGTATCAAAACAATACCAAAGTGTATCAAATTTTTCGCCTAACTGTTTTAGTCTTCCAAGGTCGCCTGTTTCCAGGCACAATTTGACGTCATATTTTTTGGCCATTTCTACAATTTCCGCGCTAAAGCTGCAGTCGTCAAGGTCACTATTTTCAGCTATGCCGAAATTGCGCAAGTCAGTAATAATATTCGCCTTCAGCAGTCTCGCACATTCAAGCTGCTCCTTCCATTGTTCGAGTGTAGGAGTATCATCTCTCGAATGCATCGAGACCAGCATCCCTTCTGTGGCCGCTGCCAGTCTTTCCCAGTTTCTACAGTCGTAACGGCATTCGTTTTGCCCTTTTATATATGGCCTTAACTCAATCCCAAAACCCATCGACTTAATAAACTCACATTCCTGCTCGAAAGAAAGCTTATTCTCCCGCCACCAGAATACCATGGTTGAAATAACGTACCTAATTTGCATAAAACTCAACTCCATGTATTAAGGGAAAATTCCTGCCTACTAATATATCGCTATAAACTAAATCCATCTTAACTCTTTTTTGGGTGAAAACAGCAGTTTTTTAGCTAATAACAGCTAATTAGAAAATTTTTGTTGCAAAAAACTCATATTTGCTTAGAATGCCATGTTTAGGTTTCAGGAGAATTTTGATAATGAAAAAAGATATACACCCGAAATACAATACGGTTACGGTCCATTGCGGCTGCGGCAGTACATTCGAGACCCGCAGCACGGCAAAGGAGATACACGCTGAAATCTGCTCTGCCTGTCACCCCTTCTACACCGGCAAGCAGAAATTCGTCGACACCGCAGGCCGCATCGAAAGATTCCAAAAGAAATACGGCAAAGACTACTTCAAAAAGGCTGATAAAAACCAGAAGAAGTAGCTTGGTTCATAAAAAACGAAACGGGCTCGGATTTTGCAGCACATCGTAAGACCGTAGCCCGTTGTTTTTATCATAAAACAAACAGACCTCTCAGGTATACGTAGTTTTATTAGAGCAGAATTTGTTACAAGGTTTTGTTATGACTAACGAAAAAAATCCACTTATCAATAAGCTGAACGAGCTCGAAGAACGCTTTGACGAAATCGACAGGCAGATTTCCGACCCTGATATCGCAAACGACAGGATAAAACTGGTGGCTTTATCGAAACAACAAGGCAAATTAAAAACCACTGTCGCCAGATACCGCGAATATAAAAAGCTACTCAAAGGTATTGACGACGCCCAAAATATTATCGACGATAGTACAGTCGATAAGGATTTTAAGACTTTAGCCGAAGAAGAACTCGAGCAACTCACAAAACAAAAAGATACTCTGTTCGAAGAAATACTTAATAGTTTCGTGATGGCCGATGACGAATCTGTTAATTCAGTAATAATAGAGATTCGCGCAGGTACCGGCGGGGACGAGGCTGCCTTGTTTGCCCGTGACTTATATGATATGTATGTACGGTACGCAGAAAGTAAAAAGTGGAAAGTTGAACAGCTCGATTTCAGCACTACAGAAAGAGGCGGTTTCCGCGAGGTTATTTTCGGAGTCAAAGGGCGTGGCGTATGGGCTGATTTAGGATATGAAAGCGGAGGCCATCGTGTCCAGAGAGTGCCGGAAACCGAATCACAGGGAAGAGTCCACACCTCCGCAGCTACGGTGGCAGTTCTGCCGGAACCCGAAGAGATTGATATAGAAATAAACCCTAATGACGTTCTCGAGCATGTGAGCCGAGCAGGCGGACCAGGCGGCCAAAGCGTAAACAAGATAAACAGTGCAATTAAACTCGAGCATGTTCCTACCGGTATTACCGTCAGTATGCGTGATGAAAAAAGCCAGCATAAAAACCGCTCGAAGGCGTGGCGTATTCTGCGCAGCCGAATCTACGAGCACTTCGAAAGCAAAAAACGAGCTGAACGCGACTCACAACGAAAGACAATGATAGGCTCAGGCGACAGGAGCCAGAAAATCAGAACATATAATTACCCTCAAAATCGTGTTACCGACCATAGAATAAATTTGTCATTATACAGTCTGGACAAAATAATGGCCGGCAACATAAGCGAAATCGTCGCAGCATTGAAAGAACACGACAAACAGCAGCGACTGAAAAATCTCTAAAGTCTGTTGTCTTACATTCAGCGGAGCGGACATGATAATAGTTGTTACAGGGATGGTGGGACTCGAAAAGAAAAGCTACCTCGAAAAGGTCTGTCAAATGGCAGGTCAACACGGCGAAAACGTCCTGCTGTGCAATGTCGGTGACCAGATGTATGCCGAAGCACCCGATATTGCCGAAGGAAAAATCCTCGATATCCCAATGAAAAGGCTAAGTTCGCTTCGTCGAAGTGTCTTTAAAGACATCATTGCAAAGGCAAAAGAGGCTGACAACCTCATCGTCAATACCCATGCGACATTTCGCTGGCGGCACGGCCTGTTTCCCGCTGTCGATTTCGACCAGATGCGACAGCTAAACGCTGACTTTTATATCAACATGATCGACGGCATTGCCGCACTTAACAGCAGGCTCGCAAGTGAACATTCCATCGAACATACCCTAAAAGACCTGATTGTCTGGCGGGAAGAGGAAATTATCTGCACAGAAATGCTATACAAAGCTGTCAACGAAAAGGCCGGCTTTTATTGCCTCGCACGCGGCAGCAGGCAGCAGACTATCGAAACTTTCTACCGGCTTATCTTCGAGCAGCAGCGAAAAAAAGCATACCTGAGCTTTCCCATGACACACGTTGTCGATATGCCGAATGTTAAAAAAGAGATAGATGATTTCCGCAGGCAATTGAAAGAGTACTTCACGTGCTTTGACCCGGCTGACCTGGAAGAGGCATATCTGCCGCACTACGCACACAGGGCGGTGGAAAAGGGAGAGACTTGCATCGAGGTGGCGGTACGTGACCATAAAAGCAAACTCGATGTAAACCAGGTTCTTCAAATCGAACGCGATATTAACAGCCAGACGTACGCTCGTGACTTTTTACTGATTGACCAGTCTGATATGATAATCAGTTTTATTCCGACAATGACTGACGGAAGAGCTTCTATTTCCAGCGGGGTCGAAAGAGAATTGCAGCACGCCCACGAAGCAGCCAAAGAAGTCTACGTTATATGGAAGGCAAAACAGAGTCCTTCCGTTTTTGTCACCCAGACAGCTACAAAAGTATTCAAAAATACAAACGAGGCAATAGAATTTTTCAGAGAAAAAAATTATATAAAACAATAACATGGACGAAAAACAGTTAGCAAAATATATCGACCATACGCTGTTAAAAGCAGAGGCTACATCTGAACAGATAATGCAGCTTTGCCGTGAGGCGAAAGATTACGGCTTCTGCGCGGTGTCTATCAACAGCCGATGGGTGCCGCTGGCAGCGGAATTACTGGCAAACAGCGGTGTCAAGGTCGGCGGTGTGGTGTCACTACCTTTAGGCGGCGATTCGACTAAAATAAAGGCTTTCGCTGCAAAAGAGGCTATACTCGACGGTGCAGACGAGATTGATATGGTAGCTGACCTTGCGGCGATAATCGATGGAGATGAAAAATTCCTGAGTGAACAGTTGCTGGCAGTTAAGAAGGTATGTTACTCGATGCGGCCAGCGGTAACTTTAAAGGTCATTATCGAGGCGGCAGCTTTGACCGACGAGCAAAAGATATTCGCATGTCGAATCGCTTCGCGTATCGGAGTTGATTTTGTAAAAACGAGTACCGGTATGCACCCGGCGGGCGGAGCAACTGTTGAAGATATTAAACTTATGAAAAAATATGCACCAAATTGCATGGTTAAAGCAGCCGGCGGGATACGAACCGCAGAGCAGACTCTCGAAATGATTGAAGCAGGCGCCGACAGGATAGGAACCTCGGCTGGTATCGAAATCATAGGTCAATTTAAGGCGGAGCAGCAATAATGGGGGCCGTTATACTGCCAACAAAGCAACACATCCTTTGCAAATCCCATTTTAAAACGATAAAGTCAGATGTTGAATTGGCATCACTTAGTGAGGTATTCTCACAATTGGATTTGGTTTCGATTCTCGGTGGTAACAAAGCCGTCGAGAAATTCAGTTACTGGGCAGCTGAGCCGATAGAGATTTTCGAGTTTCAGTCCGGACAAGAAAAACCATTTGAAAAGCTTCAGGCCATTTTAAATAAATACCGTTTGGATAAAAAGATTCTCCACGACACTCAGAATGACATAGAAAGTTTGCCGGCTGGTATCTTTTGCGGCGGATGGCTCGGTTATTTTTCATATGAACTTGGCAGATACATCGAAAAAACCCCTCAGACCACAATTGATGAACTCGAAATGCCGCTGATTCGTCTTTGCTTTTATGATAAACTTATCGCCTATGACCACAGAAAAGAAAATTTCTACCTCATTGCCTTGGAGCTTGAAGGTGATACCACATCGGCAGAGGAAAAACTCGAGCAGTTAGCAGGGATATTGGGAAAAGCAGAGCAGAAAAAACTAATCTCACCAGCTAAAGCTGACCTTGAAAATATCGACTTGAATCGGTTCGGCTGTAACATGAACAAGGATTATTACTTTAAAACATTTGAAAAAATCAAACGCCATATCTTCGACGGCGATGTCTACCAGATAAATTTTTCGCAAAGATTCGATTGCGATTTTACTGCCAAAGCAGTTGAGCTTTTCCACTGGCAAAACTATTATAACCCAAGCGGCTTTGCTGCTTATATCGATGCCGGTGACTTTAATATCGTAAGTGCCTCGCCTGAGATGTTCATAACCATCAATGACGACATTATAAATACCACGCCGATTAAAGGCACAAGGACGAGAACCGGCGATAAACAAACTGATGATAAAAATTACAATGACCTTTTAAACAGTCCAAAGGAACAGGCTGAACTGAATATGATTGTCGACCTGGAACGCAACGACCTTGCCCGAATCTGCGAACCCGGAACAAGAAACGTCACCCAGTCTCGAACGATAGAGGTATACCCTACACTTTTTCATGCAATAGCAACTGTTTCCGGCCAATTGAAAGATGAGATAGCCATCTGTGATGTATTGAAAGCAATGTTTCCCGGAGGCTCGATTACCGGAGCACCGAAGGTAGCTGCGATGGAGATTATCGATGAAACCGAACCAACTGAAAGAGGTGTTTATACCGGATGTATAGGCCTGCTGGGGCTGGATGGTAATGTGTGCCTGAATATCGCTATACGAACAATTATTATTAAAAACAAAACGGCCTATACTCAGACCGGAGGTGGCATCGTCGCTGATTCCGACCCGCAGAATGAATGGGACGAAACTATTACTAAGGCCCGTGCCCTGCTGGCAGGTATAAAAGCAATACAAGGTTCTTGAAATTTGCCACAAAGGGCACAGAGAACACAGGGGAAAAAAGATAAAATGGAAAAAGTATTTTTAAATGACAAGCTGGTCGATACTTCAAAGGCTAAGATTTCTGTAACCGACGGCGGGCTTTTATACGGGGCTGGACTGTTCGAGACCATGCGCGCATGTAACGGGGTGGTATTCGGCATCGAAGACCATCTTGAAAGATTGTTTGCAAGTGCTGAAAAACTTTCGATAAATAATACCTATACCAAAAAACAAATTACCGATACGGTTTATAAATTGTTAGAAGCCAATAAACTCAGCGAGGCCCGGCTTCGCCTGACACTTACCAGCGGCTCGGTATCGGCTAAACAACAACAGCTAAAATCAACACTGCTTATTACAGCTACAAAGTTTCAACCTTATCCAGCTGAATATTACCAAAAAGGTGTACTGGTTGTATTAACAGACTACCGGCAGAACTTAAACGACCCGACTCACGGCCATAAGAGTCTGAATTACCTGCCTCGAATCACGGCGTTAAATGAAGCGCGTATGAAAATGGCCGCTGAGGCATTGTGGTTTACCGTCGATAATAAACTGGCTGAAGGCTGTATAAGCAATGTCTTTCTCGTAAAAGATAACGTTATCTACACCCCTGTCATCGAAACACCTGTGCTGCCCGGCATTGCAAGAAAAGCGGTAATTGAAATCGCAAAGAAAAATAAAATTGAACTCATCGAGAAAGATTTGTATATAGAAAACCTGCTGGCAGCCGACGAAATCTTTATGACCAATGTGATTATGCAGGTTCTTCCTGTTACAAAAGTGGAAAAGCATACCGTCGGTGAAGGTAAAGTCGGTGCGGTAACGGAAAAAATGATGAAACTTTTTAATAAATTTGTTAAACAAAAATGCGAGGCTGATAGATGAAGGTAAAGCAAATAGCCAATCTAATAGAAAAAATTGCACCGCTGGAACTGGCGTTGGACTGGGATAATGTGGGGCTGTTAGTCGGTGACAACGAAAAGAATGTAAAAAACATTCTGCTGACTATCGACATCACCGCCAGTGTACTTGCAGAAGCAAAGAGGTTAAAAACTGATTTGATTATCAGCTATCACCCGGTCATCTGGGACGGTTTAAAAACGGTAACTTCCAGCGGGAAAGGCAGTATTGTATATGAATTGATTCGCGCAAATATTGCTGTCTTTTCGATACATACCGCACTGGATATCGCCGAGGGCGGAGTCAATGACGGATTAGCTGAGATTGTCGGGATAAAGAACAGCGAACCTATAGGCGAATATGTCGCACCGGCAGGCGGTGACAATTACAAGATGGTTATCTTTGTCCCTAAAGATGCGCTTAGTGCGATGACAAATGCGATTTTTGCCGCTGGTGCCGGCTGGATAGGTAATTACAGCCATTGCGGTTTTACCGCCAACGGTACTGGAACTTTTAAACCCTTAGCTGGCGCCAAACCTGCTATCGGCAAAAAGGGCAGGCTCGAAAAAGTTGAAGAGATAAGATTCGAGACAATCGTCCCCGCCGACAAACTCACCGGCTGTATAGAAGCGATGCGAAAGGAACATCCATATGAAGAGCCTGCATTCGACTGTTTTAAACTCTATAACGACAAAGACAGATACGGATTAGGCAGAATCGGCAATCTCGAAAAGCCGATGCAGCTAAGCACAATCATTAAAAAAATCAAGGCTGCCACGGGCGCAAAGGCCTTCGGCATTGTCGGAAAAGAAAAAAGATTAGTCAAAAAGGCAGCGGTCTGTGCCGGTTCATGCGGCAGGGTTATACGCACGGTCATATCAGCCGGCTGCGATTTATACCTGACAGGCGAACTAAAACATCATTACGCACTGGCGGCTAAAGAGGCAGGGCTAACCTGTATCTGCCTTAGCCACAGCGTTTCTGAAAGATTCATACTAAAAAAGCTTGCTAAAAAACTGCAAAAAGATATAAAAGAAGTGACAATCAAGGTAAGCAAAGCAGATAAAGACCCATTTGACTGGAAGAGAATATGACGCAGGAATTTGATGAAAAGCAGGACACCTCAATAACAAAATCCGAGCTGCTTGAAGAAACCGAAGAACCTCAGCAAGCCCCGACCGATGATTTGGAGGTTGAACCTATAGACCAAATTGAAGCTGAAGAATCACAGGAAGACCAGTTGCAGCCACCTGAACCCCAAGAGAATTTTGAAGTTACAGTCGAATCTGTCGTCGAAGCGGTCTTATTTGCAAGCGATGAGCCTTTAACTGCTGGCAGGTTAGCGAAAATCGTCGAGACCGGAACAAAACAGGTCAAGGATTCGGTCAAAAGCCTTAACGAAAAATACAAGGAAAACAAAAACGCATTCCGAATCGAGCAGATAGCCGGTGGTTTTCAGATGCTCACCTTAAGCCCGTTCAATAACTGGCTGAAAAAACTTCTTCGTGTCCGTGACGAGAGTAAATTAAGTCCTGCGGCATTAGAGAGCCTTGCGATAATCGCATACAAACAGCCTGTAATCAGGGCCGACATCGAGGCAATCCGCGGAGTGGCAGCCGGCGAGATGATTCGCAGCCTGATGTATAAAGGATTAGTAAAAATCGTAGGACGAGCAGAGGTACTCGGCAGACCAATGCTGTACGGCACAACGAAAAAATTTCTCGAGGTCTTCGGATTAAATTCGCTGAAGGATTTGCCGAAAATCGAAGAGCTTAAAAAGCCCGGCTAACTAAAACATGTCGTTAAATCTTCTTTTACTTCTCTTTTGCCAGTCATTTTTGTGATAGGCATAGCTCGCTATTAACGGCAGCACAGTTGTCGCTTCTGCGTAAACCATCTGCTCATTGGAACTGTCGACCTTGCCCCATGAATTAGCTTCTTTCAATGTCGAGCTGGAACAGCCACCGTCACGCACATCGGCAACGGTAATCTGAACAGCGTATTTGTGCATGTCTACCTCGTGGCCTAAAACTTCGGCGCAAACTACCGTATCCTGTGCGAAGTTTTTCGGTACGCCGCCGCCTATCATAAACAGACCCGAAACTCCGGATTTGATTTTTATCTCGGTCAGCTCACGAAAATCCTTAACTGAATCGATAGAAACGTGACTATTATCCTTTTTTTCATACTGATGTTTGACCAGGCCAAAGCCTGCACTGCTGTCGCTAAAAGCCGGGCAAAAAATCGGGACGCCCTCTTCAAAAGCAGCCTGTACGAGTGAATCACTTTTTTTAGCATTTTTAACAAGGTATTTACCGAGCTCAATGATAAACTGCCTAGATGAATAAGGTTTCGGTTCGAGAGTATCGGCGATTTTCTTTATAGTCTCGTCGCAGGTCTGCAACTGCTCTTCATCAATAAATGTATCGTAAATACGGTCGATATAAAGTTCGCGAAGTTTTTTATCGTCGACAAACGGCGTGCCTTTATAATGCTTAAAGCCTAAGGCCTCAAAAAAATCCATATCAACAATCGCAGCACCTGTGGCGACAACGGCATCGACCATGTTATTGCGCACCATATCGATATAAATCTGCATACAACCGGCTGCTCCTGTACTGCCTGCGATACAGAGAATGATTGTGCAATCGGAATCGTTTATCATGCAATTGAAAATATCGGCAGCAGCGGCGGTGTCACCTGCGGTAAAAGACATCTGCCTCATCGAGTCGATGAGCGGTGTTGCATCGAACGATTTTATATCGATATGCTCAATGGGCTTATTTAGAAAATCAGATTTTTTCATATTAACCTCTGAATTTGTAACTTAAGAGTTTGTAAATAAGTTTCGCTGCCAGAAAATCCGGGGCTTTATTATCCTGCCCCGGGCAAAGTTCCACAACATCAAAGCCAACTACCTCTCTTTTCTCAAAAACAAGTTTTAAAAACTCAAGCACATCATACCAGAGCAGTCCCCCCGGCTCAGGCGTTCCCG
Organism: uncultured bacterium; assembly: GCA_965372745.1. GTDB lineage: Bacteria > Planctomycetota > Phycisphaerae > Sedimentisphaerales > Anaerobacaceae > VRUG01. The sequence continues at coordinate 37,326 of CBDVDM010000010.1, read as the reverse complement.
TCGACGGCATAATCGAAGGGTCAAATACATCCAAATCAATTGTTATATACACCTTGTTAGATAGTTTGTCCAAAGCCTTTTCGAACCAGTCCCTGTTATTATAAATTGCTTCCGCAAAAAAAATGCTGTCTGCGCTGACAGATTCCTTTTCCGAATAATCCATACTCCTTATACCCACCTGCACAATCGAAGCGAGTTCTTTCGCCCTGGCCATAACACAGGCGTGATTAAATTTTGAGCCTTCATATTCATCACGCAAATCAGTATGCGCATCAAGCTGTAAGATTGTTATGTTACCAAACTTTTCGACATAAGCTCTCATGGCCCCGATACTGACCGAATGTTCACCGCCTACGGTGACAACAAACTTTTCTTTTTCGAGGTGACTTTTGACCCGTTCAGCGACAGCTTCAACCATTTTCTCAGGTGAGCCGTCAGCTTCGAGAGGTAAATCTGTGAATATTCCTTTTTGGTAAACCTGCGAGTCAGTTTCAATATCGTAAAGCTCCATATTAGCGCCGGCCTCGATGATAGCAGCGGATCCGCAATCGGCACCTTTGAGCCACGTACTTGTGCTGTCAAAAGGCACGGGCAGTAAAACCACCTTTGCATTTTCGAAGTTGGAAAACTGCTCAGGTAAGTTGCCAAAATTTTCCGGTTTCTCTGTCATTTTATGGTGATAGGGATTGGGTATCAATCAAACAAAAATACCGCCATCGCAACGGCTGTTGTCCACAGCCCTTCCTGACCTCTTGCGGTCTGAGTTATGTTTGAAGTTCTGATTATAAGTCCGCTCGATTTATAAACCTGCTCTTTTTCACTCCATGCCTTATCGGGGTCGACTTCCAGACCCAGTGTCGTACCGAGCATCCCGGCGGCAAGGTCTTCGGCCATATCAGCAGCCTGTTTACTGTTCATTCCGTACTCGTCTAATTCACTCAAGTAACCCCATTTGGCTTTATCTTTGGGAACAGCGATACCAATAGACGATGCTATGAGTCTACCGTGCTCGTTGGTATCGGTCCTTGCCAGAACGCAGAAACAAATTGCGCCGGGAGTCAATGCCGCTAACCCGTTTTCACGGGTAACAACCTTACAATGAGGTGGTAAAATAGACGATACCTGAACGAGGTTTTGCTGCGCGACGCCTGCCTTTCGAAGGGCCTGCTCGAAAGATTTCAATTTGTATTTATGCCTTCCAACACCCTTTGTAAGAAACAATCTTTTTGGGACAAGGTCACTCATTTAAAACTCCTTAATACGTCATACTCATCAAACATGATAAAAAATATGATACCATAATTGTATCGTATCAACCTGCGTGCATTATCTACCTCGTCAAAGCACAGATGTCAATCGATTTTTCGAGCTTTTTCCTGCAAGAACGGGGTTTTAAGCCTTTAAAATTTGCTTTACAAGCTCTTTAGAGGCTGTTAAAATTTCGTATCGGGATTTACCTGTAAAGCTGACCGGATACAAACACATATGGCAGGCAAAATAACAATCGATACTGAACGCTGCAAGGGTTGTGGTCTATGTATAGCAGTCTGTCCTAACGGTTGTCTGGTTGTCTCAAAGACATCCAACAAGAACGGCTACTTCCCCGTGGAGGCAACCTGCGAGAAGTGTAACGGCTGTGCAATGTGTGCTGTTATATGCCCGGACGCAGCAATCGAAGTGTTTCGCGGAAGCGACAATGCCGTTACTGCCGGGCAGAAGAAAAGTAAAAAGAGTTTAGTTAGGGGAAAAACGGGGTGAGCGAACGTACTTTAATGACCGGCAATGAGGCACTGGCAGAAGCGGCAATAATTGCCGGTGTCGACGCATATTTTGGCTACCCGATTACTCCTCAAAATGAGATCCCTGCATATATGTCCCAAAGAATGCCTGAGGAAAACAAAGTCTTCATACAAAGCGAAAGCGAACTTGCTGCAATTAATATGGTCTATGGGGCATCTGCTACCGGAAAAAGGGCTATGACAAGCTCATCCAGCCCGGGTATCAGTTTGATGCAGGAAGGATTGAGCTATCTGGCAGGAGCCGAGCTGCCATCGGTAGTAGTCAATATCATGCGTGGAGGACCGGGCCTCGGCAACATCGCTCCGTCACAGGGTGATTATTTCCAGTCGACCCGTGGCGGCGGTCACGGCGATTACAGAACCATCGTTCTTGCACCATCGAGCGTCCAGGAAATGGCAGATTACACCCAGCTTGCATTCGACTTAGCTGATGAGTATAGAATGACGGTCATGATTATAGCTGACGGCATACTTGGGCAGATGATGGAACCGGTTACACTCGAGAAAAAACCGCAAAGAAAATTGCCGCCTAAAGACTGGGCGCTTACCGGAATGAAAAACAGAGAACAAAATATCGTAAGGTCCTTATATCTGAAAGAAGGCGCCGTTGAACAACATAATTACAAACTGCAGGAAAAATATAAACAGATAGAAGAAAAAGAGATTCTCTTCGAACAGGACATAGTCGAAAACACAGATATTATCGTGGTTTCTTACGGCGTTGTATCACGGTTTGTCCGCTCAGCGGTTAAAAAGGCAAGGGCTGAAGGAATAAAAGCTGGATGGATTAGACCGATTACACTCTGGCCTTTCCCCATAAAACAGATAGCCGAAGCTGCTGAAAAAACAAAATCGTTCTTAACTGTGGAAATGAGTTGCGGGCAGATGGTTGAAGATGTCAAATTAGCTGTCGCAGGTAAAGTACCTGTTGAATTTTACGGCAGGCCAGGCGGCGGTGTGCCAACAGTCGACGAAATTTTAGAAAAAATAAAACATTATGCAGACAGTATTTAAACGAACAACGGTACTGAAAGATTGTCCGACGCATTATTGCCCGGGCTGCGGGCATGGTATCGCGCATCGATTGATTGCTGAGACAATTGAAGAGCTTGGCATTGTCGATAGAACAATCGGAATAGCTCCTGTCGGCTGTGCTGTGCTGGCTTATGATTATCTCGATGTCGATATGGTCGAGGTGGCACACGGCAGAGCGCCGGCGGTGGCTACAGGAATGAAAAGGACAAATCCAGACAAAATTATCTTCTCATATCAGGGAGACGGCGATTTAGCTGCTATCGGTACCGGTGAAATTATTCACGCTGCTCACAGGGGAGAACAGATAACTGTCATTTTTATTAACAATGCCGTTTTCGGAATGACGGGCGGCCAGATGGCACCAACCACAACACTGGGGCAGATAACAACTACAACTCCGCAGGGAAGAGATGCCCTGAATCAGGGGTATCCCTTACAGGTTTCAGAATTACTGGCTAGTATCCCGGGAGTCGTATACATTGAACGATGCGCTCTTTCAGATGCAGCAAACATACGGAAAACCAAAAAGGCAATCAAATATGCCTTCCAGCGACAAATCGATAACCAACCGGGTATGTCACTGGTTGAGGTGCTCTCGCCATGTCCGACATACTGGAGGATGTCACCGGTCAAGGCTATGGAATGGATCAGGGAGCAGATGACAGAAGTTTTTCCATTGGGACGTTTAAAGGGCTGACAAATGCCAATAGGTAATTTTCACGAAGAGATTGTCATCGCCGGCTTCGGCGGACAGGGTGTTATGCTGACAGGCAAACTGCTTGCCCATACGGCTATGAACGGCAATAAAGAAGTGACATACATGCCCTCTTACGGCGCCGAAGTTCGAGGCGGAACAGCTAACTGCATGGTTGTCATTTCAGATAAAGCTATAGCCTCACCGCTGGTTACCGAGCCTGACACACTGCTCGTGATGAACAAGGCGTCATTAAATAAATTTGGCCGGCGAATTAAATCAGGCGGATTACTAATTATGAACAGTTCATTGATTGACACCGTGCCTGAACTTGATGATACGATTGAGATACTGGCTATACCTGCCGACCGGATAGCACATGAACTTGGCAGCGGCAAAAGTGCTAATATGGTGATATTAGGTGCGTATCTGCAAAAACGTGAGGTTTTCGGCCCGGATGATGCTGCGAAAAGTCTTCCCTATGTATTGGCCAAGCGATACCACAAAACATTACCGATTAATATCCAGGCTCTGCAGCAAGGTGCAGAGTTCGCAAAAGGCTGTACGGTCTAATTCAAATGGAAACATTAAAACCGGAAAGTTTGCAAACAAGAATCGTCAAAAGTATTTCCGAACACACCGAACGTTTCAGCCTGAGAATGGCACCAATGATAGACATCATTTTCCTGCTCTTGATATTTTTTCTCGTAGCAGCTAAATGGAGACCGCAGGAAAGCTTCCTGCCTTTTCAATTACCCACCACAGAAGCCGACAGCCAGACAGTCGGCAAAGCCGAACCATTATTTATATACATCTACGCAACCGAAACCGGCTGTCAGGTCCGTATAGGCCATGTCCAGACAATTGAAATCCAAAGCGAAAACATCGAGGCAAATTTAGCTGTCCTGATGGAAAAAATGAAAAACACTATGCTCGAACAAAAAAGATTCACCAGCGACCCTGTTGAAATCATCTGCCAGCAGGGGGTAAAATGGGAATATGTTGCAAAAATATATAATGTTTTCTTCGGTGCAGGATTAGCTGATATAACTTTCGCAATGACTGAATAACATCAGCCGCAAAGAACAATTGGAACGGGAAACAGGATTTGAAAATCAAAGGATTTATATTAGCTGGAGTTTTTCTGCTCCTCACCTGCGCGGTGGGTTTTTCTGATAACCTACCTGCCGGCGAAGACATAAACAGTCTTGCACAAAACGCCAAGGTCACACGCGACACTTTTTTTGCCGACAGCTACCAGATGCGGCTAAGATACGAATACGCTGGTAAATTCCCTGCTCCGGCGGACTGTAATGAGCTAAAAAAAATCGCTGGAACAGCAAGAGACCGACTTTGGGCAATTGCCCACTCACAGCAGCAGCTAATACAAAAAATAGAAGATTACCAGGAACCCGACTGGGAGGAAAAATACGGCGTCACCGGCCTGTGGAGAAAACTATCCACCAATATCCTGACAACAAGATTTTATAAATGCGAAGTAGACTACTGCCGGGCATTAACAGAACAATGGCCTGAAAAAAATGAGATATTAAATAATCTGCTCGGTGAGATAAAATCTCTCGAAAAGGCCTTTAGCTCTGCTGACCTGCTGATATTAAAGGCAAGAACTTACGGTCTGCTTGCGTCAACAAATCCGACATATAATATCTTGGCAAAAAAACATTTCGATTCACTCGCTGAGCGATTTGACATCGGAAAAGACAAGGCATTTTGGGCTGAAATCGAAAGAATAAATCTTCTGGGTGAAAAGCAGCAAGGACATTTAGAAAAACTTTCAAGAGAACCGGCATTTAGCAACCGGCAGTACGATACCGAGCTGATTTTGAAAATTGCCTTGCTACAGCGGCGAATGAGACAGATGCAGGGCTTTGAAAGAACAGTAACAACCTGGCCTCGGATACAGGATTTCGTCGGCTTCCTGATACTTGAGGATTTATATAATAGAAACTCAGAGAGACAATTAAACAAAAAAAGCTTACAGAAACTAAGTGTCATCGAGGCCGAGCTTGCAGCAAATGCGGCATGGAAAGATGATGCTAAAAACTATGTTCCCTTACTTACAACTTTAACACAATCTGAGAAATTTCAAACTGCCTTGATATTATATGTTACTGCATCCAAACTCTCGCAATCCTCACCGGCAACGGCAACTGAGCTTTTAATAAAAGCAAGTCAATCACAACAGCAACAACAAAGCAGATTTCTTAAGTTAGCCGCTGATAAAATTGCCGAACAGGCTGCAAACTACGCCTTACAATTATTTAACCAAGGCAAGATAGATTGCTATCTTGCAATCAAGGCTTTTGATAATTACCAACAAATAACCAATGAAAAAACAAATGACGAACTTCAGTATTACCATGTAAATATCCTCGAAGATTGCAACGAAAAAGACAAAGCTGATAAGCTCCTGGAAAATCTTGCGACAACAAGCAAAGGTATTTACGGCAAAACAGCGAGGTTCGATTTGATTATAAACAAAATAAAACAAAAAGAACTAACCGAAGAAGAGGTACTTAAATACCTCGGCGAGTTAAGAGAATTGATTTCAGACTTTAACAGCAGAGACAAAAAAGAAGGCGAATTACGCGAGCAAGCTGTAAAAATCTATTGCAGCCGACTTTTAGACTTTGGCAGAAAAGAAACAGCTGAAAATGTTCTGGAATTTCTGGATACTGTCAAACAGTTCGGCTTCGCAGAGGCTGCCTTGTTCAAATCAAAGGCCCTTGGACAATGCGGCAGATTCAAAGATGCGGTGAAGTATATGACAGAGGCTGTGGATTTCAATGACTGTCAATTGGGCAGGGACGCTATAGAGCTTGTCAGAAATCTAATCAGCCAAATTGACGAATTCGAAAGTGAGTCGGAGTTTCTGGGAAATTGTAAAAAATTAGCCGAATACGGATACAACTGCTTTGAGATAGCAGAAAATGGTTTAATGTTAGTTGAAATATCTATCCTCACTGCAAATAAACGAAAAGATGAACTTTCAGAAATTGAGCAACTATTAAAAACAGTTGAGAATCTTGAATCTGTTAACGAGCATATTTTATCTCGCTGCAGAGCAAGATTGCTGACAAAACAAGGCAGGTTCTCCGAGGCTGCGGAATTATGGTCGCAAATCAACAAAACATTAACTGTTAGCTCAGCCTCGGCAAATACCCGAAGCCGGCAGTGGTGGAGGGCAAAATATTACGAGCTTTATTGCTGGTCCAGACTGCCTGATACGAAAAAAGACGATGTCCTGCATAACATCGAGGTACTCGAAAACAGTTTCACCGCTATACCGCAATTATGGGCGGAAAAATTAAGTTTGTTAAAACAACGAACCAGAATGGCAAAAAATAGTAGTTAATGTGGTAATCTGGTTAAATAACTTGCCCAAAAGAGAGGCGGAAGGTAAAATACCTTAGCAATTTGAGTTTATGAACAGGGTGTAAAAATGACAAAAAAATCCAACATCGGTGAAACCAAAGTAATTTGCAGTTTCTGCGGCAGAGCAGGCGGCCAAGCAGATACGTTTATCGAAGGACCGGACAATGTCTTTATCTGTCCCGAATGTGTCGACCTGTGCCACAATATTATCACCCAAAACAACAAAAGACAAAGTAAACTGGCCTTTAACCTTGAGGAAATGCCAAGGCCCAGCGAAATAAAGGAATACCTTGACCAATACGTAATCGGCCAGGGCATGGCCAAAAAATATTTATCCGTTGCGGTATACAATCATTACAAGAGATTAATCCACGCCGACAGTGACAGTGACGTTGAAATTGATAAATCCAATGTGCTTTTAATCGGGCCGACCGGCTCAGGCAAGACATTGTTAGCCCGGACACTTGCAAGGTTTTTGAAGGTGCCGTTTGCAATATGTGACGCCACCACTGTCACCGAGGCAGGATACGTCGGCGAAGACGTTGAGAACTTTCTGCTGCGACTGGTTCAATCCGCTGATTATGATATAGAAACTGCTCAGCGAGGTATTGTTTACATCGACGAGATTGACAAGATCGGAAAGACCAGCCAAAACGTCTCAATTACCCGTGATGTTTCCGGCGAAGGTGTTCAGCAGGCACTATTGAAAATGCTCGAGGGAACTATCGCCAACATCCCGCCGCAAGGCGGCAGAAAACACCCCGAGCAGTCATACATACAAATCGACACCTCACAGATACTGTTTATCTGCGGCGGGACATTTATAGGCATTGATAACATCATAAAGAAAAGACTCGGCAAAAAAATGATAGGCTTTGATTCAGAACTTAATACACAAAGTGATAAAAAAAGCGAATACAGTGACATAATCGCCCAGACCATCCCGGAAGATGTAATCGAATACGGAATGATTCCGGAGATGGTTGGCAGATTGCCTGTTATATCAACGCTTACCGCCCTCGATGAAGAAACGCTCATAGAAATACTTACAAAACCTAAAAACGCACTTGTAAAACAGTACAAAAAACTCTTCGAGATGGAAAATGCCGAACTCGAATTTACTGACGGCGGATTGCATGCCTTAGCCCAAAAAGCTCTTGAACGTGATACAGGTGCAAGGGCACTTCGCTCGATTACAGAGGCATTGATGCTTGAATTAATGTATCAACTGCCCGAAGAGACCATACCCTCCAAATATGTTATTACACGTGATATCGTCGAAGGCAAGGCAAAGCTTTCAAAAGCAAAACGAAAACAGGCAAAGAAAGAGTCCGCATAAATATTAAGCGTCGCTCGTATTTCGTATCTCGTCAGTGGATTCCCGCTTTCGCGGGAATGACGGTGAGGCGCAATAATTAACTTGACTTGGTATTACAGGCAGCTTAAAGGCAATTGCTATTCGGGGCGTTTCTGTTTCAAAGTTGCCAGCTTAACGTCCGTCGCAGTGCTTGCTGCGATAGCTGCCAGGGCATACTGGGCATCTGCAAAATAAATGTCTTTATCAATTCTAAGCGTAACTATCCTGCGCCGGTCAGGTAAGTTCTGCAGCCGGGCGTCTATTAACTGCGTAATTTGTTTAACTAATCCTGTATGACACGATGCGGTGACTTTTTTCGAACCGACCGCAAAACCAGCTCCATCATCCGTCTTCATGATAGTAACAGTTGTTAAACCGGTTTGAGGCCCGGTTGCGCTCTGGGCTAAATCACAGTTATCGGGAACTTCAACAGGAAAATTTTCAGCTTCGATGAACCGACAAACCACAAGAAAAAATATTATGAGCAAAAATACAATATCTATAATCGGTGTCATGTTAAATGAACCCGACCTGCCCGAACGTCGAAACTGACTTGTTTTAATAAAAGGCATATTTTAGTACAGGTTTTTCTGAGTCAGGGATTTATCTATCGTTTTCACGGATTTTGCTTTTAATTCCTGAATCATTTGTTTCGGCTTTTGCAACTGCCGCTGCGGCTGAATTTTAACGGTTTTTCTTATTTCGGGCATAACATTTTCAGCTTCGACCACCGCTTCACTAACCAAGGTTTCAATTCTGTTTCTAAATACACTATGTATGGCCAAAGCAGGTATCGCAATGAAAAGCCCCCAGAAAGTCGTAACCAACGCAACCGATATACCAGAGGCCAGGTGAGCCGGCTGAGGCTGACCACCTGTTATAACAATAGCATTGAACAATTTTATCATGCCGTAAACAGTACCGAACAATCCAACCATCGGTGAGACATTGCCGATTAAATTCAGCCATTCAATCTTTCGCAGAAGCTTCATGGCCTGTTCCTGCAGGGATTCGGCCATAATGCTTCGCATCCGGAACCAGTCGCCTTTACCCTTGTTAACAGCCTGTAAAATAGAAATGCTGACAAAATCCTCTTCGTCTTCGAGATAAGGCTGCAAACCTTCCGGCCGGTGCTCCCTGACAAGTTCAATAATATCATCTGATATATCTTCAGGTAAAAGTTTAGTACGCCGTATTATAAGGCTGTATTCGATTATGAAAAAAACCATGAGAAGTGACATGGGAAGCAACACAAACCATACGATAGGCCCGCCTGACAAAACGAACTGTTCAAAAAACGTTCGGTTATAAGCCGCCTCGACTGCATCAGTGTCCCGGCTCACCACTGCCGCAACTGTTATCACCGCCAGCACCACTGCCAGGGCAATAATCAGAAATACGGTTTTTATTAAAAAACCCTTAACCATCGTCGCCCACTCCTTCTTTTTCTGACTGCATGTAAACTACTTAGTAGTCTGTCAACTATGATTTCGTGAGTCAAAACCTGCGGTAAAACCTCAGGCTAAATACAAATGGCTCGCAATGACAGCCACTAATTCAACCTTGACAGAGTATTAGTAGCTCTCCTGATTAATAATAACAAATTCACCACCGCTTTGTCTTGCTATTGTTTGCAGCATCATTCGGTCATTTCTGTCAGGCCAAAAACCTATAGTATTAATTTTCGTTTCAGGCGCATATCGATTTAACAGATTCGTTATCCTCCAGGCAAAACCGTTATTTTGATTTGTAAGCTCAAAACCGTCAGTCAGAAAATATATAACAGCCGGGCTGATACCTGAACTATCACGAATCTGTATCGCCCTTTCCAGAGCAACCATCGCATTCGTTTGTCCGGAAGCTCTTATCCGGTCAATAAAATCACAGGCATCCGATTTTGCCATTACAGATGCCCGAATCAATCTTTCATTACCGAACTCGAACAGCCTGTCACTGCCAAAAAAGATTATATAAAAATACTGGTCCGCCTGTAAGCTTTGAATTGAATTTTTAAGCCTGTTTTTAACCTGCTCTAATACACCCTTCATACTTCCGGAGCAATCGACCACAAAACAGACCTTTCGCCGGTCGGTATAACTGCCGAAAAATTCTGTCCCGGGTGACAAAACCTGCTCTGAAACGGATGAATCAGCCACAGAGCATGTTGGCTTTGTCAAATCACCTATCTTACCGGCCTGCGGCTTTTCAGTCTCAAATATCGGCGCCGGCAAAACAGTTGGTTTTATCGCTTTTGCAAAGTTACTTTCGGCCTTTTGTTTAATCTTAGGTTTTGAAACAACAGGCGCTGCCTCGATGATTTTCTTTATTTGAGTGACACTGGCTGTTGGAATTACATTTTGTAACTGTTGAGGTCCGGACTGCGAGAATTTTATGACTCCAAAAACCAGCAGTACAACCAGATGTATAACAATAGATACAGACCACGCCCAAAATGTCACGCTACCATAACGAGCGGTTCTGCAAATTCCATGAACCATCAATAAACCCTCAAACACTCCTTTATTTTCAGGCAACTGCTTTGCAAAAAACAGCCTTAATCTACAACCTCAACCAAAGACTCGCCTTCCACCAAAAGGTTATATACAAATATCGCATTGCCGTTATGCAGCCGGATACATCCTCTTGAGCCTGCAATACCTATTTCGTCCGGGTCTTTCGTGCCGTGAATGGCAAATCCTCTTCTGCCTACCGCATCTCCCTTGATACCTTCCAGACCGAGCCATCGCGAGCCTAAAGGATAATCAGGGTCTTGAGCTTCATACGTTTTGCCGGTATCCGGGTCAGTCCATGTCGGTGAAATCAGCTTTCCACCCGCTGCCACACGCCACAGACCGGTCGGCGTCTGGAAATCAGGCTTTCCCAGACCAACAGCAAAACTCTGCACATAGGTATCCCTTAGATATAAATCCATCGTAAATGTCGAACGATATATCCTGGCATGAAATGGGCCTTTAATAATTTTTATTGTCTGGCCGGCCTGAAGAGCTTCAGGTCTGGGGATTTTATTTATCTGCATTAAAATCTCATACGGAACATTAAACCGCTTACCGATATTCGAGAGCAAATCACCAGGCTGAACCCTGTAACTGCTGCAGAGATTATCTTCCGGATAAATCTGTCTGCTGAACAGCCACTGCTGCGAAAGCAAGGCCAACTGCTCGGCCACAAATTCTCTCTGCTCGAGATTCATAGTCATAGAAAGCGTTTCATTAAATCTGTCCCTGGCTTCAATAATTCTGGCAGGTTTTGCCTTTAGAGCGTCAACAGCTTCGGCGATAAAAGCTTCGGCCTGGGAGTTCGGCTCACCAACAGGGCCCAGGGCCTTTGGTATGACAAGGTCCGGCTGAGATTGCGGTTCAGTCTCCGTTGAGTCCAAAAGCCGGCTCTGCCCGGTCGGCTGTTTTTCATCTTTATCATTGATGTAAACCAAAACAATTACCAGAGCAACAATCACCGCTGAAACTATATATATCCATCTTCGGATTCTCCCTCTGTTTTTACTGTAAGAACGAGCCATATTATTCTCCCTGCTGGTCGTTGAAAGTTATTATTTCATTGTCAGTCACTAAAAAATCCACCGGCTGGTCGTGACTTGCTATCGGTACAGAATCAATTACCTGCTCTGCAAATGCCAAACCACATCTGACTGCTTTAAGCTCATTATTGGTAAAAAACCTGTCATAATAAGAACCGCCTCTGCCAAGCCGATTGCCCTTTCTGTCAAAAGCCAAAGCCGGTGTGACAACCAGATTTATTTCCTGAAAAGGGACAGGTGTTCCGTTTATCGGATTTCTAAGTCCTGAAACCTCAACTGAAAAATCTGTTTCAAGAGAATTGATACGAACTGGAATCATATGCCTGTTCTCCCATGAAATCTTCGGCACCACGACGGTTTTGCCCTGCTGCCATGCCAATAGTATCGCTTCGGTACAGTCAGTCTCATTCGGGATAGCCAGATACATCATAATAACCGAGGCATTTTGAAACTGCTGGGTTGATACGAGATTCCGGCAGGCTTGTTTGCTTTTCTCAATCCCCATTTCCGGTTCAATCTCGCTCAGGCGTTTCTGTAATTTTAATCGCAATTGCCCCTTGTCCATCTAAACTTCCCTTACCTAAGGCACAGGTTCTGCAGCATTGTCATTGGATATTTTACTATTTTGTATCAATGTTTGGAGCTTTTGTAAATATTGCTTAATATTTTTTTCATATCCGGCATTTTTGGGCGTATAGTATCTCTTTTGAGCACCGGCAGGCAGATACTCCTGAATCACAAAACCATCCTTAAAGTCGTGCGGGTACTTGTAGTCAATTCCGTGACCAAGTTTTTTTGCGCCAGTGTAATGAGCATCCTTCAGATGGCTGGGAACAGGTATGGTTTTTCGTTTCTTTACATCGCTGACCGCGTTCCAAATCGCCGAAGCTGAGGCATTTGATTTCGGTGCACACGCAATATAAATAGCAGCCTGTGCAAGGTGTAATTGCGCCTCAGGCAGACCTACAAATTCGGAAATCTGGACCGCTGCCGCCGCCAGAACCGTAGCCATCGGGTCGGCATTACCCACATCCTCGGCTGCACAGACAGCTATCCGCCGTGCAATAAATCGCAGGTCCTCACCGCCCGCTATCATTCTTGCCAGCCAGTAAACAGTCGCATCAGGATCGCTTCCGCGTATGCTCTTTTGCATGGCCGAGGCCAAGTCATAGTGAGTATCGCCCGTGCCGTCGTATTCGATTGATTTTTGCTGGATAGATTCTTTCGCAACATCAATATCAAATTTGATTTGTCCGTCCTTCTGCCAGGCAGCTTGTGACAAAACTCCAACTTCCAAAGCGGTCAATGCCCTTCTCGCATCACCGTTACTCATTACCGCTAAAAATTTCAACGCTTCAAGTTCGACCTCGATACTTAATTTGCCAAATCCCCTCTCACTATCACTTACAGCAGCATTTAAAAGTTTTAAGATGTCCTCTTCGCCAAGAAGCTCGAAATGAAATACCGTGCTGCGCGAAATCAAAGGTGAATTGACCGCAAAAAACGGGTTCTCGGTTGTAGCACCTATAAGAATCAATACCCCCGATTCCACATCCTTCAATAAAACATCCTGCTGTGTCCTGCTGAAACGATGAATTTCATCTATGAACAAAACGGTTCTTTGTCTGTTTGCCGCTAATCTGTCCTTTGCGATTTCGATTATTTGTCGAATGTCTTTAACACTTGCCGCCGGTGCACTTATATAATGGAACTTCGCCTTCGTATAGTTCGCTATTACCATTGCAAGCGAGGTTTTTCCAGTGCCTGCCGGCCCGTAAAAAATCAGGCTTGTAAGCTTGTCCGCTTCAAGCATACGCCTCAGTAACTTATCCGGGCCGACGAAATGACTTTGACCAGCGAACTCACCAAGCGTTCGAGGCCTCATCCGAACCGCCAATGGTGCCGCTGACTCGATATTGACCTGTTCGGTTTGACTAAAAAGCGTATTATTACCCATATCCTCTTGCATAAGCGGTATTATACGCTGTCAGGTAAGATTTAGCAAAACTGTAGACGATTATTTTGAATCTACCGTGTATTACTTTCAGAGGTGATAATACGATATGTATTTTAACTTCGGAGCAATCAGGTTTTTCGGTGAGCGTACCTGAAGAATTTCTTTCTAAGCATCTTCGTAATCGGCCCGGGCATACCGTCACCAATGACTCTTCCGTCAATCTCAACAACACCAATGACCTCGGCAGCGGTACCGGTAAGGAAAAACTCATCACAGACATACAAATCAAATCTCGTCAGGTTCTTTTCGACAACTTCAATGTTCCCGGCTTTGGCAAGGTTGATAACAATACCGCGGGTAATACCTCCCAAAGCACCAGCTTCGGCAGGAGGCGCAAAAATAATACCATCCTTCACTATAAAAACATTATCGCCGGTGGCTTCGGCTACATAACCTTCGTGGTTATACATAACCGCCTCGGGGACATTACTGTCCAGGGCTTCAATCTTAGCCAGTATGTTATTCAGATAATTCAGGCTCTTGACCTGCGGCGGAATCGCCAAAGGGTGATTGCGAATCGTAGTTGCGCTGATTATCTTCATACCCGTTTTATACAGCTCTTCCGGATAAAGCTGAATGTGGTCAGCTATAATAAAGACCCTTGCATTTTCACAAACAAAGGGATTGATGCCCAACGTACCATTACCACGGGTAATAACAAGACGAATGTAACCGTCGATAATACCATTGGCCTCGACTGTCTTTTCAACAGCTTTGCTCAACTCATCTTTACTCATCGGGATATCGAGGCGAATTACCTTCGCCGATTCGTAAAGCCTTCTCAGATGAGCATCTAACTCAAATACATCCCCGTTGTAGACGCGGATACCTTCGAAAACGCCATCGCCATAAAGCAGACCATGATCGAAAACAGAAATCTTCGCATCCTGTTCATCAACAAGCTTACCATCCATCCAGATTTTCATCGCCACAAACTTTCCCTTAATTGCTTACAACAACTGCTGTTATTTTACATTACAAACTTACTTTACCATCAGTTAACGTTATAATCCGGCCAACTCTGCTGGCTATATGCTCGTCGTGCGTGACCATCACAATTGTCTGACCGGCTTTATTTAACTTTTCAAAGACTTTCAGGATACCATTTCCTGTCGCAGAGTCAAGATTTCCTGTCGGCTCATCTGCTAAAAGCAGCTTAGGCTCATTCATAAGCGCCCTGGCGATAGCCACACGCTGCCTTTCTCCGCCTGACAACTGATAAGGCTTATGCTTTATTCTCCCATCCAGGCCAAGCTGTTCGAGCAACTCTTTTGCTCGTTTCTTTGCACCAATGCTGCTGGTGAGCCAGCCTAAAACGCTTTTTGAGACCATTGCCGGCAGAAATACATTCTCCAACACATTTAATTCGTCCAACAAATGATAAAACTGAAAAACAAATCCCACCGTTTTATTGCGAAATCTATTCAATTCACCCCCTTTTGCCCAGTTGATTTGTTTTCCCTCGAACTTGACAATCCCCTTATCAGGCCTATCCAGTGCTCCTAATATATGCAAAAGCGTACTTTTCCCGCTGCCCGAGGCCCCGACAACAGCAATAAATTCGCCATGTTTGACAGCAAAATCCACGCCTTTGAGGACATTCAATTCAGCTGTCCCCATCCGATAAGATTTATAAACACCTTTAGCCTGTAAAATCAGATTATCATTACTCATAACTGGTTAACCTGCAGAGTTTCCACCGGCTTTAACTTCGCCGCCTGCCAGGCTGGTATTATCGCTCCTGCCAGACACGCCACAACTGCCGAGATTATAATTACAACCGTCGTTTTTAATTCTATCTGATTTGGGATATCACCGATAGCATAAATTGTCCTGTCCCACATTTGAAAACCAAAATGCTTAAAAAGCCAGTCTTCTATCACGTTGATTTTACGCAAAAACAGCCAGCCGCCCAACACACCCGCACATGAACCCAGACATGCCAAAAACACTGCAAAGCCCGAAAACAAACCGACAACATTCGAATTCGAGACGCCTATACTTTTTAAAATACCGATGTCTTTACTCTTGTGGCAGATAATCATATAGAAAACCACAAAGATAATAAAGACCGTTGTGATTCCAACAAGAGAAAACATCACAGTCAAAACCATCTGTTCCTTTTCCATTGCCGCTACGGATGAGCGTCTGTAGGCTTTCCATGTTTGAACTGTCACCGTCTCAAACAAGTATGCTTTGGCTTTATTTTTGTTATCTTCCCTGAAGTCATGCCAGAGGGCAGTGACTTTATCTGTTGCTACTTCAAGCTTGACATCAGGCTTGAATTTTATATGAATCCTGCCTGCCCTTTTATCAGCCCCATCCATTCCGCATAACATCTGGGTATGCCCAAAGGGAAGATAAATCAGTGAACTGTCCACCCTCGCCAAACCGCTTTGAGATACGTCACTATAGTAAAACGTTTTGGTATTAATTTCACCGGCTCCTGCTTTGGCCAGTGCGCCTTTGGCTGTAAGCGGAAAGCAACTGACTGAAAATGCTGTTCTAAATGGCGACTCTCCGAAATTATACTGGCCATTTGAATCACGCTCCATCGCCATATCAATCCCTAATACACAGCCGTCAAGATTCTCGTCATAGACAGGGACAAAAACCTTAGAGATATCCGAGCTGCGATAATGCACCATCTGAGAAAAACCCGTGACCCGGCTGTAACTTTCCGGCTCAATACCTGTTATCTGTACACCTCGACTAACATCAGTTCCTACACGGTTTATCAAGCCATAGCTGCTGATTACTGTAGAAACAGCTTCAATAAAATCCTGCTTAGCCAAAGTATCTACAAAATCTTCATAATACGCAAAACCAACCAGTGAATCAGTACCGACAACACAGTCGCCGGTAAACAAATGGTTCTTCTGCTTAAAATCCCTTACAAGGCCGGTCATCACAGTCATTACCACAACAACGATAAATACACAAAGCGCAACCGCTAAAAAGGCCAGGTAGCTGATGCGCCTTTTAAAAAGATAACGAAATGCCAGAATTATCTTATACACTATTACTCGTATCTTAAAATATTCACCGGTTTGATTCGAACCGCGACAATCGCAGGTACCAACGCTCCAACAGCCGCTGCTGCAATCGCAAACAAAACAATAATAAACGCCGAACTCCAGTCAACCTCGTTCGGTATTTTACTGAACATGTATACACTGCTTTTCCAAAGCTTCAAGCCAAAAACAAGCCTTATCCATTCTTCAATTAGGTTTATGTTCTTCGTGACAATATAGCCGAACAGGATTCCAAAAGCTGAACCGAGTATTCCGACAAAGCCGCCAAAACCCATAAATACCATTGCGACCGAACTGCTCGGCGCTCCGCAGCTTTTTATTATCGCAATATCTTTCTGTCTCGTCTCAACAATCATATAGAATATACACAAAATCAAAAGAACAACGCTGAAACTTACCACGCCAAATATTAACAGCAAAACACCCATCTGCTTTCGAAGCTCAGCGATGTACCGGCTTTGCATCTGCCTTGAAGTAACGATGATAGTTTCGCTTATGAAATATTTGTTCCAGCCAAGTTTTTCAGAAGCAAATTGCTGCCAGATGTCCTTAATCCGCTCCAGGCTTTGAGTGACATTTGCATTACGAGTAAGTTTTATTTGAATCTGGTCGGCTATTGGTTTATCTTCGTTTGGATATATTTGCTCTTGCAGCTTATCTATCGGCAGATAAACGAAATTTTTATCAAGCTCATAAACACCGGTATATACCACATCCACAACTGTAAAACTTATCGGTTTTCTTTTAAATCTCCCGATGCCCGTTTCTGTAAGTGATTGCGAACCGGTTACGGCCCCGGCGGTGAGTACCACGCGCCGGCCTGTTATATCTTCAGCTTCACCAAAGTCATACTCATCCGTCTTCTCATCCGGCTCTGTCACCACGCCAATACCGACAAAACCACCGAGCGTTTCCTCCTGATTCTCAACTACAAAGGATGGGGGTAACGGAGAGTTCTTCTGCTTTAAAAGGTACTGTTTTAAACCGGTCACCTTTGCCCTTTTGGCCGGCTCGATACCCCAGATTTTTACCGCACGGACATTGCCGGCGCCAAGATGCAGCAGGCCATTACTTAAAAGCGTCGCGGTAGCTGTTTCGACCATCTCTTCCTGTTCCAGCCGTTCAATGAATTGAGGATACCAGGCCAACCTGACGGGAGGTTCCAGAACAATGTCACCGGTTGCATCAACTGCGCTTTGCTCGAATGCGTTGATAAAACCGGTAAAAAGACTTGCAACAACTATCAGTAATGCACTGGACAGGGCTACCGCAGCGACACTCAGCAATACAATTTTTCTCTTGCGCAGATACCGCAGCCACAAAAACAGTTTCAGCATCTCAATCCCATTTAATCCGAGGCAGGTTTCAGTAATGGAAACAGAACAACGTCACGAATGCTCGCTGCACCTGTTAAAACCATTACTAATCTGTCAATTCCAATACCAAGTCCCCCTGCCGGCGGCATCCCGTATTTCAAGGCACTTATGAAATCCTCGTCCATCGTTGCCATCGACTCGGTCTGGCCTCGAAGCTGGATCCTAAAATTCTCCTCCTGAACCGCAGGGTCATTCAACTCAGTATATGCGTTAGCCAGTTCTATTTTTGCAATAAACAATTCAAAACGCTCAGCGTAATCGGGGTTTTCCCGGCCTGGCTTTGTTAAAGGACACAACTTCGCAGGGTAATCAATCACAAAAGTCGGATTAACCAGATTATCTTCAACGGTGGCCTCGAACAGTTCATTGACAACCACCATATCATCCATTTCAGACTCACTCAGGCCAAGCTTTCGCGCCTTCGCCCTGACAGCGTCAATATCATCTATCGCACAGCCGCTGTATTCTTTCAGCAAATCAGCGTATTTGGCACGCCGCCACGGCCTGCCAAAATCAATCTGGATACCATCAAATTCAACTTTTTGACTGTCACAATATTTTTCAACTAAAAGGCAGATAAGCTCTTCCGTCAAATCCATCATCACATTGTAATCAGCATAAGCCTGGTACAATTCCATCATTGTAAATTCCGGATTATGAAATCTACTCAAACCTTCATTCCGGAAGTTGCGGTTTATCTCAAAAACCCTCTCCATCCCGCCAACGAGGAGTCTTTTCAGGAAAAGCTCCGGTGCAATACGCAAAAATAAATCCATATCAAGGCTGTTATGGTGTGTGATAAATGGTTTTGCTGCGGCACCGCCGGCAATCGTCTGCATCATCGGCGTTTCAACTTCCAGAAAACCCCTCTCGCAGAGACTCTGCCGTATTGTCGATATGATGTCGCTTCGCTTTTTGAAAAGCTCCATCACCTCAGGATTTGCCCACAAATCAACATACCGCTGCCGATAACGCAGCTCAATATCAGCCAGGCCGTGAAATTTTTCCGGCGGCTGACAAAGACTTTTACTTAATATCGTAACATTGTCAGCCCAGATTGTTATTTCACCCGTCTTCGTCCTGCCAAGCTGACCGGCTGCGCCGATTATGTCACCGACTTCAAGCAGCTTAACAAATTCCCAATGCTCGGCTAACAGTTTCTTACTCAAGCCGATTTGAATTGTACCGCTACGGTCACGAAGCGTAATAAAAATCAGTTTACCGATATCTCTCAGCAATACTATTCTGCCTGCACAATTGGCCTGTTGACTGTCGTCGCCATCCCTGAACCTGCTCCTGACATCAACAGTTGCTTCCGCCTCCTCATATCTGCTGCCATAAGGATCGATGCCCAATTGCCGAATCCGCTCAAGCCGCTGCTTTCTCTGTTGCTCAAATTTGTTTTTCTCTTCCAGTTTCGCCAACGTTCAGCCTCGTTAAGAAATTTAATTTAAAGTCATCTCTGATGCCCAAGCATGTATCAATTTACTCTTTATCACCAAAACACCAACCGCCAACTGGGCATCGACGGCCAATGTATCCTCAATGGTATATTTTTTCAATGGGTCGGTTCCATTATCGTGGTCGGCCTTGACCAGTACATCATTATCCCTTTGAATATCAATCATTTTTCTAAGCTCGTCGCTTCTTAATTCGACCTCGATATCAGGTGCCACGCCCCAGTTCTCTCTGCCCTGTTTTTCCATCGCATCTCTGCTTTCAACCCTCTGTCCGGATGGCAGGTGGTAATAGGCCATGGTATATTTAAGCTGAGCTCCGTGCCCCGGATAGTTGGTTATTGTCTGGACACTTCCCTTGCCATGGGTTCTCTGGCCAACAAGAATTGCCCTTTTATGCTTTGCATCAGCCAGTGCCCCTGCCATAATCTCCGATGCACTTGCCGAACCTGCATTTATCAGAATTACAAGCGGATAATCATGGTGTGTCCCTGTCTTATGAGCGGTTGCATAACTGGGCACTCCAAATCTGGGACGCGTGGTAACTATCACACCTTTCTTAATAAACTTATCCGTCATCTCAACAGCGCTGGTCAGTAAACCCCCGCTATTGAAACGCAAATCCAGAATCAATCCTTTCATCCCGTCTTTCTCAAGCGAACCAAGTACTCCTTCAAAATCATCGGCAGTTTTATCAGCAAAACTTGTAATGCGGATGTACCCGATTTTGCTTTCATTATCAATCATATATAACCACCTGCCTGCTTCGGTCCTTTGCCATCCTCGAATTGTCGGAACCGTTATCGTGGCTCTGGTAATGGTAATATCCCTCGTGTTATCCTGCCCCGGCGTCCTGACTGTCAATATCACATCCGTTCCCTTCCGACCGGTAATAGTTTTAACCGCACAAATAAGAGACATGCCTCGTGTTTCAACACCATCAATTCGTTCTATCACATCACCGGCATCAAGACCGGAGTTATAGGCTGGTGTGTCCGGCAGCAGGCTAACTACTGTCAACGATCCTTTGCGATTTGAAATCTCTATACCGATACCGGTAAACTCGTTAGTGATTATCCTTTCAAAGTCCTGCTTCTGTCTGGGCCAAACCATAACAGTGTAAGGGTCAAGCGATGCAAATCCAGCTTCAGTGAACTGCGCAATCAAAACCTCTACCGGCAGTTTGACCGTCTGGTCATTTATCTCAAGTGTCTTGTCAAATACATCGATAAACCTGTCCCTGCTGATACCGGTCGGTGAATTATTAACTTCAGCCTTGAGTCTTTCGAGGGCATTTAACCAGGCTGTTATCTGTGTATCTTCAATCTCGTATTCGGTATCCAGTTCGACGTAAGAGTTACCCAGTACATCGGTCAACAAACCGCAACGCTCTATGGATTTTACCGCCATTCCATGATAATCTATAATATTTACATAGCTGAAATTCAAAGCCCTGATTGCCTTGACAAGGAGCCTTTTTTCAATATTTTCATAACGCTGCTCACGGGTCTCACAAGGGCTGTCCTGGAAAGATGCCAAAATGCCGGCCTTGGTTATAAGCTCTTCCGAATATTCCGAATAAGCCTTGTTATCCTCATCAATCGCCGTAAGCCATGTATAACACATAACATACGCCTCAAGCCATTTGCCCTCTGTTTCAAGCTCGGCAGCGTTATCCCTGGCCCTTTGAATAGTCTGCTGAACAAAGCTATCAGATAAAAGCTGCTCGGCCTGCTCTTCATCGGCAAATTCACGCACGCTGGCAATAACAGAAAGTATTCTTGGGATACTGTTAACATCGTTGATATCATTTATGTCATTGGCTTCGCCGATTTTGTACTGATTGAATTTAGCCAGTTGTTTTGTGTATGCCTCCTGCTTAGCTAACTGCCGATGCACGCTGATATCATTGTATTCGGTAACAATTGCTGCTAACCGAATTAAAGGGACCGGCAACGGCTGTAACCTCTCAATGAACTCAGAAGCCTCATCTAACCTGCCCTGATAGATTAACTCACAGGCAGCATCAACGGCAATTCCTACGTCAATCGAATTGGCTTCTACGACCTCGACTTGCCGAGGTTGCGCAGCACAGCGAGCAACATCAGACTCAACCGTTTCAAGCTCGACAGCTTTGCCTGATTCTGTTTCAGGAAACACCTGCTGCTGACTGACCGTGGGACAACCATATATCAAGCAAAAGGCCGATATTAAAATCAGCCAAAGCAAACCTGATTTAATTCGCATCTCGTATCTCGTATCTCGTATTTCGTATTTCGTATTTCGTATTTCGTATTTTATATCTCGTATCTTGAACGAGATATAAAATTATGCGCACTCGGCAGCTTTACCGGCACAGCCTAGAATCTGCAGCTTGTGCCTGACCATTTCCTTAATCGCTTCACGGCCCGGACCTAAATATTTACGCGGGTCAAATTCAGCAGGTTTCTCAGAGAAAACCTGTCGAATCTTGGCAGTCAGTGCCATCCTAAGATCGGTATCGATATTGATTTTGCAAACTGCCATTTTCGCTGCCTTGCTGATAGCATCTTCAGAAACACCTCTTGCGTCCGGCATATCTCCGCCGTACTTATTAATAAGGTCTTTGAATTCCTTTAAAACGCTACTCGAGCCGTGCATTACAAGCGGAAAGCCCGGCAATTTTTTTGATATAGCCTCGATTACGTCAAAGGCAAGGGCCTGTTCGGTTTTGAATTTATAGGCGCCGTGGCTTGTCCCGCAGGCCACCGCCAGCGAATCACAACCGCTTCTCTCGACAAACTCTATCGCCTGCTCAGGGTCGGTGAGGTGCTTGCTGATATCCTCGCTGCTGACACCAACAACATCTTCTTCAATGCCGCCTAACTGGCCCAATTCCGCCTCGACGACAACGCCATGGTCATGAGCATACTCGACTACCTGCTTGGTGATTGCAATATTTTCATCGAAAGGTTTACTTGATGCATCAATCATCACAGACGTAAAACCGTCATCAACACACTGCTTACAGGTCTCAAATGTGTCACCGTGGTCGAGATGCATCACAATAGGGATATCCGGATTCTCGGCGACCGCTGTGTCAATTATCGCCTTTAAATACGGCATGCTCGCATAGGAACGTGCTCCGCGGGATATCTGCAAAATAAGAGGGGCCTTCTCCTCCGCTATTGCGCTGACTATCCCCTGAGTGATTTCCATATTGTTCACATTAAACGCACCTATGGCATAGCCATTCTTATATGCCATCTCAAACATCTTATCTGTGCCTACCAAAGCCATAAAAAATCTCCTTCAATTAAAACTAAAATAACAAAACCTCACTTCAAACAATTCTATCCTCCAAAGCAGCAGGATACTGCTGCTTTGGAGGACGGAATCAGTTCATTCCTTCGACTCCTTCGATTACACTCAGGACAAGTTTGCTCAGTGTAGGCTTCGCTCAGGATGGTTAGGGCATTCGACTGAGCTCTCCGTTAGGAGTCCCTAGGACAACCGAAGTCCCTGTCAAACCATTTACTAAAAACCCGACCCGCCTCCAAGTTCAACATGTCTTCTCGGGCCGAGCGCAAGCTCGCGAATACCTTCAGGCCAGATACTGAACACTATCGCCTGACTCTTCAGCGAATGGTCCGCACTATAGCTAAAACTCATCGCCATACGATGATAACGCCTTATTAATGTTACATTATTCTGCAATACTCCACCATAGTCAAAATCATACTGCTGTGAAAAAACAATTGTATAGCGCGGGTCAAGAATATACGTTGCCGCAAATGTAACTGTGTTCGAACCTTCTTCGTCCAGAATTTTGATACGCCGCAAATACCTGCTGCCAATATAATAACTCAAATTAGGCCAGACTAAACGTGAAATACCAATATTAAACTGCTGAACAATACCGCTCTGCATATCGAAATTCAAATCGCTCAATAACACGGATGAATCACTTATGCGCCAAATGTAATCGGCTCCGAAATAATTGCGTCTCGGACCAAATAACTCGAAACGGTGAAAATTATTGACCAAATCACCGCTGAAAATATCGGGATACGAAAAGACACGAAGCGGCACAATCGGCTTGGCCCAGATAAACTGGTCAGGCCCGGGGCCGGCATCGGAGGCATTGGCTGAATCCTTGACCCACACAAAATCCGTGTCAAGCCTCATCCAGTCAACAGTCCGCTGATCCCCGACAGGACCTCTTTTGGTCTGCAACCGCTGGGCAAAAGAAATGTTTAATGTATCACGCTGCTTGACGGTAGAATGATTTTCAGCATAAACAGCACCCACCAAAGACGGCGTTATAACATGTCGAAGCTGATTGATATCCCAAAGCCTGGACCTGGCTTTCGGATATACCTTCCAGAAAGGCCTGTGAGTCAGACGAACACCGGTTTCACCTATCCAGACCTGGTCCTCGCTGAACTTGCCCGTGTTGCTTCCATCAACAAGGGTCCGCGTAAAGCCGCTGCGATCGTCATAGCCGAAAGTACCTGCCACATAACCAACAACCTTAAATGGATCCATCCTGACAGGCATATCAATCTCGGTCCGGTGCATTGCAAATGCGTAGCGTTCGTCACTTACCCTGAACGTGTGACCCTGACCGACTGTCTGTCGAAGCCGGCTTACCTGGCTATCACTGTATAACGTAAACCGGTCATTATAAAAAGACTGGCCGACAATGTGATACTCAAGTGTGGGCAGCTCTTCCAGGGTGTCATCAAAGTTGTTTATTCGTCCCTTGCCTAAAAGACTAATCCCGCGGTTATCCTCTATGCGCTTTAAATGAAAGTATGTCTCTTCCTTGCCAATATTATATTCGCCACGGTAAAAACCTTCCAGAAAGTATGCGTCGGAGACATAACCAATACTGGCGGTAAGCTGCCACCTGTCCGGCAAAAACTGCCTGTGAAGCCAGCTAAAACGCCCGCGCATCTCGTTGCGAGGATTGACGTCCTGCCTGCTCGCATGTCTGCCGAGAGTATCTTTGCCCTTGTCCTTAATTACATAACTCTTGATTGTGCCGAAACAGTTTTCTTTAGTGTAATCAATCGTTACACCTACACCGGTACCTCTTTTGCCGAAGTAATCCAGAGCAAGCGTACTGTCAACGCCTTCCGGCTCACGCAGGCCGAGCAAACGTGACAAATACCATCTTGTCTCGACTGAAGCACCAAAATCACTGTCATAACTGACGCGGGCAGTTTTGATTGGGATATCCGGCTGCTCAAGATTACTGCGAAGGAAAGGCCAATATAATATCGTCGCTTCACCAACTTTTACCTTAACATCGTACATCCGGGCATCATATGTACTGTCGCCGTCAGAAACCTTTTCGATTTCCTCGTCAACACTCGCCAGGTCAGTGACAATAATTCTTGATGCCCTCGTAGAAATCTGAGGCTTATGAAATTCACTTGTAGTTAAAACAATATTTTCCGCTGCGAACCTGTTTTCTGCAACACGGCGCATCCTGGCCGCCCGAATGTAAATCGGGATATTTCTGTTGGCATCATAACTTCTCATTATGGCGTTAACAACCAGTCCTCTTTTTGTCCGGAAGTCATAATACATTTCATCAGCTCTTATGGTTCGCCTGCCCTCGGTCATAATCACATCGCCGGATACATAAATCGCCCTGATAGCTCCGCTGGTCAATCCACCCTCAGAATCTTCCTTCGCCTGTGAGCCAGAACCCGAATAGAACACAACAGCACTGTCAGCCTGTAATTCCAGCAGGTCCCCACCTTCATCCTGCTGCTGCCAGATGTAAAACCGTTGCGTTATTGTGGCGATACTGGTTCCGTCGGCAGCTTTGGCAGATTCAATTTTCAGCTTCTCCTCACCGGCCGGCGAAATGTTCACGGGATACGCAAACTTAGGCTTTTTCTCTGCCAGCTTCGTGGCAGGCTCGGCTTTAACCTGACCGGCAGGTTGAGCCGGCTTTTTCTTAAACCAGTCTAATAATCTGAATTTCGGCTTTTCGTCCCGGCCGTCTGCCCGTGTTTGTCTTTGTACTACAGGTCTGGGCGATACTGTTTTTTTCTCCGGCTTACGTGGTCTCTCTACAGCCTCTTTTTCAGTCGGTGCTTTTTTCACAACCGGTTTTTTCTCTTTTGGTTTTTCAGTAACCACCTTTTCCGCAGCCGCAACCAGTTCAGGAACCATTGCCTCTGCCTCGATAACAAACTCAGAGCCGGCTGGCACAAATGCCGACAATGCCTTTTTATAAAGCTCTGTTTGGCGCGGGTCGGCAATTGTGCGCTTCTCAGATATCACAAACACTTCGCCGCTGACATTAAACTGCAAAACAGATGTCTCAGTTTCATCCACAATAGTCCGACGTATATCAGTAGTTTTAGAAGCCTTTGTCTTCCTGACCTTTACATTGCCGGACAAATAAACCCTTGTTTTATAATCGATATGTGCTCTGCCGCGAATCTCAGTTATAACGCTTTCAAGCCAGACAACCCCCCTGTCGCTGCTAAACTCATTGGCACCTATCGAAAGTGATAAACCCTTCTCGAAAACCAGCGCATGTTCACCGGTGCTCAACTGATAACTGGTGACCTCTTCACCTGTCAGGTGCAGGTCCTGGCCGACAAACAGCCTCGCCCTTTCCCCCTCAATGGCCAATGAAACGGTTGCGGTAAGCAGTACCGCTAATGAAAAGCAAAACGCAAATTTAAACTTGTCTCGACCGAACTCTATCATTATGTAAATCTTAGCCTTCCTGGCTTTTAACAGATTTTCCATCCTTCCTGCCCCGCTGCGAACAGGCAGTTTCGCAGATTATAGCTTCTTAACATCACAAAGCCAGCAAAAACCGTTATAATAATACTGACAACTTGATTTATCCATCGATTTACCGTAAAATAAGATAAATCATTATAAAATACCTGCGAAAGCCCATTGGATATGGCTAAAAAAGAATATTCCAAATATCAAACTGATATAATCTCCGGCTATTACAACAACCTCGATACGATAATGCTCCAGAAACTCGGCGAGATTGTGACCGAGCTGTACCTGGCTGATACCGAGAAAAAGAAAGAGCGGCTTTGGCAAAGAACTGAAAAGGCAATGATAAAACTGAAAATCCCACCCGCTATCAGAGAGCATATCACAGCTAAAAAAAGTGTCGAAATACTGGCAAAAAACCTTAACGACTGGCTAAAACAAAAAAGAAAATGACTTAATATTCTCTACAGACTTTATGCCTGCTACTTCAAATGGCAAAGGTGTCGTTTTCTTTATAGCTAAACAAATTTTTTCAAAAGACCCTCTACCAACTCCATCGGAAAGCCCATGACGTTCGTTAAGCTGCCCTCGATTCTTTCGACAAATTCATCGCCGGTTTCCTGTATTGCATAAGCGCCGGCTTTGCCCTGCCAACTGCCACCCTCGATATGCTCTGCAATCTGCCGGTTAGTCATCTTCTTCGGATATACAACCGTTGTATCACTTTCCACAATCTCGATACCATCACTCAACCTTACAACCGCAATACCTGTTATTACCTTATGAGTCCTGCTGAATAATTTCCTTACGATTTGCTCAGCGTGGGCATTATCTTCAGCTTTACCGATAATCTCACCGTCAAAGTCAACAACCGTATCAGCGGCGATTACCAGTGCATCTGGAAATTTCTCCGCAACATTTTCGGCCTTGACCAAAGCCAAACTCTTCGAATACTCAACAGAGCTTAAACCCTCTGAAGAAAATTGAGACTCATCAATATCAGCGACAACCACATCAAAATCGTAGCCGGCTTGGGCTAACAACTTCCGCCGCCGAGGTGACGCCGATGCCAAAATGATGGATGTTTGATGATTCGACAATTCAAAATCACTAATTAATAATTGTTAATCAATTGATAAGCTGAACGTGATAAACAATCTTTTTGCAAAATTTCACATACTCTTTTTCGACTTCATCTAAATTCTCACCAATATAATGCTCGAACAACGCAGCACCAACCACCCTGTTCCAGCCTACAGTCAGCGGGATATTCCTGTCGGCAGCGATTTTTCCAAGCTGCGGCGGCAAAGGCCAGTTGCCAATAAAGCCATCGTAGAGCAGCTTGTGGTAACCGTCCCGTCTTCTACCGTAATTGTCTTCGCGCAAAAACCGAACCAGGGCATAAGCCTGAGAGTAAAACGCAGCAACCGCATCGTCCTGATTTGTCCCAATGACCTCGCCCGGATTAAGTGCTATCAACTGTCTCAGCGGTATCATATTGTTGGTTATTAACGTCTTTTTTAAAGAGACCAGACGCTGCATATTCCGGCCAGGCTTAAAACTAAACAATCCCTGCTCGTATATACTTGCTTCAAAAAGCATTGCAATTCCTTCATCGAGCCAGCTTGGAAGTCTGTATTTAAAATGCCTGCTGTTAAACTGATGCCAGCCTTCGTGGCCGATAACCGAAAACGTTCTCTCTCTGCCAATGTTATACGCAACACATGCACCGTTCAAATAATATGCACCTGCCTTTATTTGCAGATAAAGATTTGCATATTTGCCGGTGAACTCTCCGGTAAAAAGCTCCCACTCCGCCCGACTTGCAAAAAGATAAATATCAAGTTTTGTTACCGTCTCGATAGGCGAAGGCAACTGGCTTTGATAACCCCTGTATGCCGATTCCACAAACCCTGGAACCTGTGACAACATCAAAGGCTCCAGGAGCGTTGTATAGATATTATAGTGTTCGGTCGTAAGTTTCAGGCCTGGTGAGAATTCATTCTCCCACAATTCAACAGACTTTAGCGCAGGCAGCCGTTGTGACCGCAGATAATTTGTCATTCCCTCCGCTGTACCAAGCCTTTGGTTTGTATGGTTCTGTGCAGAATCAGTCTTTATCGCAGGCGTACTGTCCAGGCAACCGCCCGTTAAAAAAAACAGTATCAGTAAACTAATAATTGTCTTATACATCTCTGAGCAAAATCTATAAACTAATTGTATGCTATTTCCTTAAACGCAGCACCAAAGACCTCTGCTGTGAACAAATACACCTCCGTATCTGGCTCTTTCCAGGCCTGTTCAGGTAATCCTGCCTTGTGGCTGCAACAGTATGACAAAAATTCCTCTTTGTTCCAGCCGGCCTCCGTTGCTACCTGCGGCAAAAAACACCCCGAGGCGTGTCCCTTCTTTATATAAATACCGTCAACGCCAAGACGAAGACTCAACGGGTCTTTAGTATATTTGAGCGGCGATAAAACCGATATCTCAATATCGAGAGCATTCATTTCACTAACCGTAATAACATCATTGAAAAAACGCGGGTCACGGGTCGCCGATGAAACAGCCATCTCTACAACTAACTTAATCAAAGGCCTGTCAGATACAAACTGGCCTATGCAGCCTCGCAATCTGTCTTTGTTTTTCAAGGTGACAAAACAACCACAATGCTCATTCAATACAGCGTCTTCGCTTTCAGGCTTAGGGTTGGCTCGACCCGTAAGAGAAGCCTCAATCGTGTCACGAGCAACTTTCAGCAAAGTCTGTTTTTGAACGTCATTCATTTTTTTAACCCGTAAATGCGTGGCCTAATTTTTTTACAAGATATGCCACTACCGCAAGCAATATGATAACAACCACCGTTGCGGTATTGAAATATTTTTCTATCAGACGACGGGCGCGTTCTCCGAGAAAATAAAACAACAACGACTCTCCGCCAAATCGCATCGTCCGAAAAATCAGGCTTATCCCGACAAACTTAACCAGCGACACATCCGCCATTCCGCCTACCCAGCTGAATATCATATAAGGCACCGGCGTAAGAGCCGATATCGCTATCGCCCAAAAATCATATTTCTGATAAAGCTCCAATGCCTTTTGAACCTTATCACCGATATGAATAGGCCCTAAACTTAACTGCTCAAAAAAACCGACCACCTTTTCACCGCCGATAGCCAATCCAAGACAAAAAGCTATCGTCCCGCCCAGCACAGAAAAAAACGAACACGTCAAGCCGTACCTTAATGACTGTTTCGGTTTTCCCAGACATAGCCCAATTACAAGGACATCAGCAGGAATCGGTACGCATATCGGTTCGGTTATTGCCAGCAGTATTAACGCCAACATTCCAAAACGCGTATCCGCCCAGCCGATGACCCAGTTATATAAATGCTTGTGCCAATGCCACCACGCTATTTCGTATTTCGTATCTCGTATTTCGTATCTCGTATTTTGTTGCTCGTGAATCGTCTTATTATTTAAACTATTCATGCAATTTACCTCTTGTCAACAAGCCCGGCAATGGCAATCTATTTCAACTTTTCCTTTAGCGGGATTATTACAGGCTTACCAAATCCCTCCGGTATTTTAATATCAAAAACTTTATCGTCCAGCTCCTGATTTACTTTCGCTTTTAAAAGATTCATCTCGTAAACATCTTCTTCAAGATTTACGGCAACTATCTTCACCGGCAAATGCGCCTTCCCGTCAATCCAGAAACCAATCGATGTATAATCGCCTTTATAAACTGATTCCGGCTTTACTTTCAAATGCAGGTGAAACAAGCTTTGATTCTGCTGTCGTTCAATAAGCTTTATCTCGAATTCTTTTTTCAAATCCTCGTTTTTGCCAAAGCCGATTATCGGGAAATTTTTTCGAACCAGCTCGAATGTATCGGCTGGCTCATTCACTTCCGTCAGTTGATATTTTTTGATCTCTTTAAGTTGATAATTGATATGCGTAAGCCAGACACCGTCAAAAATAAAATCCTCTTTTTGCTCATCTTCTTTTTCATCATCATGTTTTATGGTGTCGAAATTTATCCTAAGATTAGACTGCTTCTCTGCTATCTTGTAATAAAGATTTCCTTTTCTTAACGTCTGTGAATCAAACAAAGGCTGACTGAAGTTGTACTCAATCTGACATTGGTAACTCTGTAAATCAGAAGCTGCTCTCGTTAAGTTTTCCAATATCGTATCGAGATTGTTATTTTGAGCAGTTTCGTTATCAGGTTCGGTAGTGTGACTTTTGGCGGCACAGCCTGTCCAGCAAATCGCTGCAGCAAACAGCGAAATTAAAAGTGTTTTCCCAATTACCGTCCTGTTCATTAGTCTGCCTTCTCACCGCTTTCTTTGATAATTTCGAGCACATCGCTGACTTTTTCAATAGCAAAATCCGCATACATGACAAACTCATCGGCTTTTTTCTGATTTTTTAATAATACCGAAACAGCTTGGGCTGAGTTGGCACATTGCAAATCAAAAAGATAATCACCCACTACCAGCGTTTCCGTCGGTTGTACACCAAATGTTTTGCAAAGCTTCAATACCCCAAAGGCATCGGGCTTTACCGGTCCTTCTTCTCTGCCAATAACTGCGTCAAATTTCAAGCCATGCTTTTCGGCAACAGCCAGCGCATTTTCCTTTCTGTTTCGTGTCAGTATCCCGATATAAATCCCTGACTTGCGAAGCTGAGCAAGAGTTTCCCTCGCACCATCATTAAGAGTCGATTCAACCACAGCTCTCTGCTCGTGAAAATGTAGTATCTTCTCTGTCCGCTTCCTTTTGTCGAGACTCATTTTTTCCATTTTTTCCCAGACAGGTCCGTCATTTCTCGCAATGCCCATCTCTTCACGAATCGCATCAAAATCAAAGTAAGGCTCAGTTATAGTCCCGTCCAAATCAAATATTACCGCTTTTATAGTCATGGTCTATTATGTGCTGGCTGGTTTATCAATTCTTTTTACGAAGAAGCTCTATAAAATACCTGCTTGCCTGACTCCGGACTTTATCCTTGCGAATAATTATCCCTGTCGGACGCACAAAGTGTTCATTTGAAAATGTTATAGCTTTCAATGTTCCGGCAGCAATCTCCTGAGATATTGTTGTCTTCGGCAAAATGCTTACACCTGAATTTATCTCAATCGCACGCTTGATCGTTTCAGTGTTATCAAACTCCATTATCGGCTGAACAACAATACTGTAACGCTGCAAAATACCATCTATCCACCTGCGCGTCGGGACATCCTTATCGAAGCCTATAAACCTTTCAAACTGAACCTTATGAATGTCGATTTGTGATTCTCTCGCCAGCGGATGCTTAGGGCTGCAAACCAAAACCAATGGCTCGTCCTGGAAATCGTATACCTCAAGTCTCTTGTCGTGCCTGGGAATTGCGACAAGGCCGATATCAACTTCACCTGCTAAAACCAACTCATAAATTTTGTCGGCACTGAAGTATTCGAGACGTACGTGCACATCGGGACAGCTAAGCATAAATTTTTTAACATACTTCGGCAAAATGTGCATGCCAACACTGAAAATTGCCGCCACCGTTATCCTGTTTATCAAAGATTTTTGCAGGGTGTTGATCTGGCTTTTCAGCTTCTCGTATCTTTCGATTATGTCTTTAGATGCATCATAAAACAATCGTCCTGCCGCTGTAAGCTCAAAAGGTCTTTTTTTCCTGTCCAAAAGCTGGGTTTTATGTGCCAGTTCCAGTTGGGCCAATTGCTGCGAAACCGCCGATTGACTCAATAAGTTCTTTTCCGCTGTCTTGGAAAAACTCCGCAACTGAGCCAAATCACAGAATATCTTCAATGTTTCTATATGCATCTTATACCAATTCCACTTAAAAATTGCGACTTAATTCGCGGTAACTTGTTTTACAAAAATTAGTTACAATCGTTAGACGCGAATTTTATTACCCTAAAGGGTATAAGTATTCCTGATAATCTGTATTATTATTAATTTCTTGTAATATACTATCAAAATAATATATTACAGTATTTGCCTGGTGTTTCCAAGTATAATTATATGTGATTTGTTTATTAGCTTCGATTATTGTGAAACGTGCAAATTTAACTTTTAAAGGAGAATATTCCGATGTCGCCAAATGCTTTAATCCAAACTGTTTATGAGCAGGTTTTGAGCCGAAATCCCGGTGAGGCGGAATTCCATCAGGCGGTAAAAGAAGTGCTGGACAGCTTAGCCCCGGTTCTTGATAAAAACCCTGATTATATCAAGGCTGGTATTGTCGAACGCCTGGTTGAACCCGAAAGACAGTTGATATTCAGGGTGCCGTGGCAGGACGATAAAGGTAATTTCCAGGTAAATCGAGGCTTCCGTATTGAGTTCAACAGCGCTCTTGGCCCATATAAAGGCGGAATCCGCTTCCATCCAAGCGTCTACGTCGGCATCATCAAGTTCCTCGGATTTGAACAGATACTGAAAAATTCACTGACCGGCCTGATGATGGGCGGGGGTAAAGGCGGTTCTGATTTTGACCCCAAAGGCAAAAGCGATAATGAAGTTATGCGGTTCTGCCAGAGCTTTATGACAGAACTTTGCAGACATATCGGCCCTGATACCGACATACCGGCTGGCGACATCGGAGTAGGTGGTCGAGAAATCGGCTTTATGTTCGGTCAGTATAAACGAATTCGTAATGAGTTTACCGGCATACTTACCGGTAAGGGACTCGAATGGGGCGGCTCTCTGGTGAGAACAGAGGCTACGGGATACGGCCTTGTCTATATCGTTGAAGAGGCACTAAAGGCACAGGGAAAAAGTCTTGACGGTATGACGGTCAGCATATCAGGTTCGGGTAATGTTGCTATTTATGCCACTGAAAAGGTTCAGCAGCTTGGCGGTAAAGTTGTTACTCTCAGCGATTCAAACGGCTTTGTTTATGACCCCGACGGTATCAAGCTCGATACGGTAAAACAGCTCAAAGAAATAGAGAGAAAACGAATTAAAGAGTACGTCTCAATTCACAAAAATGCAAAATACACTGAAGGCTGCAGCGGTATCTGGGACGTTAAATGTGATATTGCACTGCCGTGTGCGACTCAAAACGAGCTTGATGAAAATGCTGCGAAAACCTTAGTCAAAAACGGCTGCCTTGTCGTCGGTGAAGGCGCTAATATGCCCTGCACGCCTGAAGCCGCTAATGTTTTCCTCGAAAACAAGGTACTGTTTCTGCCAGGAAAAGCTGCAAATGCAGGCGGAGTAGCAGTTTCGGGACTTGAAATGGCACAAAACAGCCAGAGAATTCCGTGGACTTTCGAAAAGACCGACAGCGAATTAAAGAATATTATGGTGACAATTTATAAGAGTATCAGTGAGGCATCGGAAGAATACGGCTGTGAGGGCAACTATGTCGCAGGAGCGAACATCGCCGGCTTTATCAAGGTTGCAAATGCAATGTTAGCACAGGGTTTGGTATAAGCCCTGCTGAACCAAAAACAAAAAGCAGATTGTGGCCGTATGATTATTCATATATCATACGGCCAGTTTTTTTCTATTGCCGGAATAAAATAATACTATTACAATTACTCTTCTATGGAAGGACAAACAGACATAAATAAAGTCGTAAAGCAACACATCGAAATGGAGACCTTCTTTACCGATGGCTTTACACAAAAAGGTTCCAGGAAAGTTGAACCTCTAATGCCCGCGGAACCTGAAACTGATGCTGCCGATGAACTTAAAAAAATAGCTGATGAAGTTCGGCAATGCTGCAAATGCGGTTTAGGCTCGACCAGAATAAATGCTGTACCCGGAGAGGGCAATCCGAACGCTCGAATTGTTTTTGTTGGTGAAGCACCGGGGGCAGATGAAGATGCTAAGGGCAAACCATTCATTGGAAGAGCAGGTAAACTATTAGATAAAATAATTGAGGCAATGGGACTGAAACGCAGTGACGTTTTTATATGCAACATATTAAAATGTCGACCTCCCGGTAACAGGGACCCGAAAGCAGATGAAATCATAAGCTGCCTGCCATACCTGCAAAGACAACTTGAAATAATAAATCCTGAAATCATTGTGGCGTTAGGTGCCCATGCTGCAAGAACATTGTTAGACAACAATAAATCGATAGGCCAACTGAGAGGCCGATTCCACGAATACATCATTTCCTTCGGAAAACCTGCCGTAAAACTTATGGCTACCTATCACCCAGCGTATCTTCTGCGAAACTACTCCCCTGACAGCAGAAGAAAGGTCTGGGAAGATATGAAAAAAGTCCTGTCAGATTTGGAATTGACGATTCCGCAGAAATCTAAAAAATAACCCCTGCCTGATTTACCAACCTTTTTGCTATGGCATACACGGATTTTGTCTGTTTTAAGTATATTAAGCAACAGGAGATATATGTATATTACGTGAAAAAACGGCAAATTGTACGATTTTAAGTATAGTTACATAATCTTTACCATGATGATGTTGGGACCCCTTTTCGCTTGACTTTTTCTTTACCTTCGGATATAATGAGGTTTTAAAGTAGCGGTGTGTGTATAGGCCGTGTGGATTATTCGCGCGACAAGACCGTCAAGGTTCTCGTCTGTATCCGCAAAGGCCGAGGTGATGTTGAGGATTAGAAGGAGGATAAAACAAGGGTGATAAAGGGTCGTGGTATAACGGAGGGGAAAACAGGAGTAGTAAAACACTTCAAATATCCGCCTTTTTGCGGTGTATTTGAGATGTGTAGCACTCTATCATCATTTTCACAAAAAGAATCGGCCTGACTGTATTTACGCACACTCAATATAGTCTATTTTGACATGACAAACGGATTGCCTCAAACCTAAGGATGGGAAAACTTTAAGCGTCGGCTTTGGGTAAGCCGCCGTAAAGTAGCAATTTCTTGGAAAAGGCGGAAAATGAGGCAGTTATCAAAGGTTGCATATATTGCATTTCTGTGGGTGCTGGCTCTATCGCCTTGTGCTACTGCTGTTGTTTTTGTTAACGAGGTGTTTATAAATCCGCCAGGTCCTTCAGACGAGGGAGATGCAAATCTTGAATTTATTGAATTGCTGGGAACGCCTAATAAGAAATTAGACGGCTATGCTATCGCTACCTTCAATGGCACTGAGGAGAAATATTATCCATTAGGCTCTATTTCACTTCTACCGTCACCGTCACCGGAGATTGACCAGTTTTTCAGCCTGGATGGTCTTACTCTTGGCAACAATGGTCTTTTGGTTCTTACCGTAAAAGACCCAAGTTTTTACTATTTTTCAGAGATATTGTCCGACTCAAATTGGGTAAACTGGAACACTCTTTGGAATGGCGAGCTTGCCCCAGCAAGTCAACTTGACAATAATGGTTCATTCACCATTTCTATCATACGTAACCGCCCGGGTATAACAGAAGCTGACCCCTGCAACTCGGATGGTTTGGTATGGGCAAAAGAAATTGCCCATGATGCCGAACTCTTTACACCAGTTCAGGAACCTAATGGTGCATGGGTTGACCAGTACGGTGACGGCAACCTCGATAGAGCTGACTCAAATGGTATGGGCGGAAACACAATCGATATGACAGGCCTAAACACCGGCGGAATGAGCAACGACCTTGAAATAGTTGATGAGGTCAGTTATGAAGATGGCCAGGGCTGGGAGTACGACACTGACGGCCGACACGTTGATTTCGGAAGTACATTCGACGGTCTGCCGCATCGTCACGTTCATGCTCTTGACGACCCTGCCGGTTTCAACGTCGATGCCCTGTCACGTGTAGATTATCGCACTAAAGGTCCCGGCTGGGCACCTTCGGGCGGCGGAACCGGAGAGATGCCAAATGGAAACAACTGGCCTGACACCGCAACAGAGCAATGGGTTCGCGGAAACACGGAAAGTGGTTTTGTCGCAGAGTTGCCCGGAATTCCGGTTTACTTTTACGAAAACAACGCCAATCCTGACCCCAATGCCGTCCAGCCTTACGAAACCTTTGTTCCACTCTGGCTCGATGATGGAAATGCACCTGACTACGATTACACCGCTCAGGAAACATATATGCTCGGACCGGGAAGAATTAATCATTTAGCAGTTTCATTTATTCCCGGCGATACTGACCGTAACGGAACTTGTGACCAGAATGATATTGATAAATCAGCTGCCGAATTCGGGGAGGACGACTGGATTTTCAGTAACAGTTTCTACGACGCTCCCGAAGGCGATTCAAACGACCCCGCAACACAAACCAGACCATGGGATGTCGATGCCACCGGTGACAACGGCATCGAGGCTTCTGACTTGCAATGGACACTGAACTTCCAGGGCGACACGACAGGACAAATTATAGGAATACAGTATGACAGCAACACACCTGCTGCTTCCGGCGTATATCTTAACTCAAATGCAGGCACCGAAACCACGATAACCACTTTTGTAAATATCCCAAGCGGGCGCCAAACTGACGCCCTTCTTGTTGGTGACATCATCGAAATTACCGTTGATGGCGGGCTTTCACTCGGAGCGAATAACAGCAGCGGCCAGGAAAACGGTATAATGCAGTTCGTCCATGACGTGGAAATCAGTCCTGCAGGTATTATTGAAGTTACCAGTATCGAATCTTTGAGTCCTTTCAATACCACACGTGCTTCTTTACAAATCCTACAGGGTACTAATGGTGATATGGGAATCGACCTTGTAAACGGCTACACTACAAGTTTTACTCAGGGCCTTGCTGCACCGGCTCCTCTTTATAAAATCACTCTTGAAGTTGTCGGCATGGGAGATGCAGATGTTACTATCTCGCCAACTGCACAGGCTAAATTTGCCACAAGCACACCGCACGGCATAAAAATCGGTCATACTGATACGAATGGTGACCCAGATTATTCAGTTTATCCAGCACC
>CBDVDM010000009.1:0-65844 GCA_965372745.1 uncultured bacterium | reverse complement strand
TGCTATCAGTACAACGTTGATTTGGAACCTGAGGAAGTATTCTGGCAGGACGATTTCAACGAGATGACTACTGACAACATTTACTGGATAAGCATCGTAGCTGAATATAATGATTTGGCCGAGCCGTATTACAAGTGGGGCTGGAAAACCAGAGGCTGGCATTGGATGGACGACGCAGTAACTTTCAATTTACAATTCAAGCCTGCCGATGGCTTCATGACTGACCCTGCCCTGATAGTCCCGCTAAAAGACCCTGTCTGGCAGGAAAGCTTTGACGTGGCATTTGAGCTTAACACCGACCCCAACTACATCAAGTGGGAACAATTGTATACCGGAATCCGCCATTGGCCTCACTATGAGGATGTAAATTCAATGTCAAACATTGACTTCCCAGACCAGGAAACATTTGTTGCTGATGACTGGCAGTGTATAAAACGAACACCGGTAACAGCGATTGTCTGGTGGGGTTCGTATATAGGCTATGGTTACGAGGCTTGTACACAAGGCCCATTTATGCCTTTGCCTGTTAAGCCTAACCGTTTCAATCTTGCTATATGGACCGATGTCCCCGTAGGCGCCGACCCAAACTACCCTGATTTCAGCCACCCGGGAAAAGTTATATGGTCTTATGATACTGAAGAGTATGACGAAGTCCTGGTCGGTTATGACAAACATCCGCATGGAGACCCCAATGAGCCGGTCTTCCGTTATTCGGTCAGACTGCCTGAAGATATGTACTTCAAACAGCCGGATTTCAATGGCATTTTCTGGCTAAGTGTCCAGGCTGTGTATGATATTAACATACCCAATTATCAGTGGGGATGGACAAATCATGAGCACATGTTCAATGATAACGCCGTAAGCGCCAATATCGATCCTACATCAGGTCAGATTATCTGGACTGAACTCTATGACCAGACCGATGCAAATGAGGATATGTCATTTATCCTGTTTACTGACCCGACATTGTGTTCTGACTGTCCGAATTACAACCTCGATAGCATTGTCAACTTCCTTGACTATGCGGAATTCGCAAATGAATGGGTTTGGTCAGGTTCTCCTGGAGGCTACAACAACGGCGACCTCGATTGTAATGGCACAGTAGACTTGGAGGATCTTAGGATATTCTGTTTATGGTGGCTGGGAGTTTGTCCGTAAGTATTTCAGCAGAAATGCTGATTATAGATTAGACATTAGGCCGGGTTGAATCTTTCAGCTCGGCCTTTTCCATATCTTTTCCACAAAAAGCCGCCCATTAAAAAAGCTATTGCAATTATCCTGATAATGTATATAATGCCGTTTCTTTGTGTCTCGGGTGTGAGCTATTCACGCAGGAATAAAAGTTATATGCAATAGTGGAGTGTTTCCTATGGAAAGTATTATCGAATGTCAGGTTAACTTATTTGCCGACGTTTTACCTTCTACAGACGAAATTAATCAACTCGCATTATTCGTCAATTCAAGCGAGCGGCAGCTGCTTGATTTCGCCGAACAGCTCGAGGCAAATCTGTCTAAAACAGGCTCATCAGCTTTATTGGCAAACGGCATAGGGCTATACATTCTTGGCAGAAATGACCAGGCCATAGAAAAACTCGAAAAAGCAGACGATTGTAAGGAAAAGTATCTTTATCTGGCATTTGCCCAGCGAAAGCTGCAAAACTTCGATGAAGCTATACAAAACCTTGATAAAGCTGACAGCTTTGGTGCGGACACATTAAACATCACTCTTGAAAAAGCTGCTATATATCGCTATGCCTCGAACCTTGATGCAACAGAAAACCAGCTTAAATCATGTGCTAACTTCCAAAATGCCAGCGCCGAATATCACTACCAGCTGGCTCGACTGCAGGAAGCTCAAGGTCTTTACGAACAGGCGATGGACAATTACACTATTGCAATTGAGCTTTCGCCCGAACATCAAAAAGCTATATTCCATCTCGCCTATCGTTGCGACTTGTCTGGCGATGAAGAGGCAGCTATCGACTACTACAGGCAAATTGCCTCGACTGCACCTGTTTACGTCAGTGCCCTGCTTAATTTAGCTGTCCTTTATGAAGATGCCGGTAAGTTCGATAAGGCCGCGCAATACGTCGACAAGGTACTGGAATACCACCCGAATCATCAAAGAGCAATACTCTTCAAGAAGGACATCGAAAGCTCCAAAACCATGTTCTACGATGAGGAAAGGGAAGAGAAAAAAACACGCAAAACCCAGATGCTTGAAACTCCTATTTCCGATTTCGAGTTATCTGTAAGAAGTAGGAACTGCCTGCAAAAAATGAACATAAGAACCATCGATGATTTATTAAACATTACCGAAGCGGAACTTTTATCATACAAAAACTTCGGCGAAACCTCACTTAGAGAAATAAAGGCAATCCTTGGCCCCAAGGGCATGCATCTTGGTATGGCTGTTGAGGAAAAGCATCTCGCCGCACTTGATATCCCGAACCATAATATGGAAAATGAGCAGAACGAAGATGCGGGACTGTTAAGCAAACCCATCGATGATTTGCAATTGTCGGTCAGAGCACGAAAATGTGTGCAAAGGCTCAACATCAGAACGCTCGGGGAATTGACACGAAGAACTGAAGCAGAGCTTC
Organism: uncultured bacterium; assembly: GCA_965372745.1. Classification (GTDB taxonomy): domain Bacteria; phylum Planctomycetota; class Phycisphaerae; order Sedimentisphaerales; family Anaerobacaceae; genus VRUG01. Next base: position 63,241 of record CBDVDM010000009.1, on the reverse strand, counting down.
TCGGTTGCAAAAACTTCGGCGTTACAAGTTTGAACGAAATCAAAAAGGCAATCAATAATTTGGGATTGATACTGAGAAGCCTTGATTAAAAACAATCTTTGTCAAGTCCGGTTCAATGAAACTAAAAAATGAGCCGGAATTTAATAGATGAATCACCTGATACGATATAGAGGACTGAAAACGCAAAAATCGTATACTTTTATTATTCGCCTTTCTAAACAATTGAAGTCGTTGTATCCAGCGGTTCTTTTTGTTCTTTTGTCACTTTCGTTGCTGACGCTTTCCAGCTGTATCGAAAGAAAACACATCCAACCTACAACTCAGATGGATGCAGAACCTCAGTTCTGGGTAAGGGTACTTCTCTTCGATAACATCAGAAACTGCAGCTTAAAAGCAAAATCGACTCTTTACATAACTGATTTTCAAACGCAAAGCCGCATCGCAAAATTCACCAAAGCAGACCTTCCTGTTAAAATCACGGTATCTAACGGAAAGCTGTTTATTAATGACCGTGTATTCACTAACCGCCGATTACTTATTAAGACCGACTCACCATATATTTTTAATATCAATGGCTTTGACTACCGCGGGAAATTAAAACTTATAATAAACGCCGACGCAACTTTTGACGCCGTCAACATGGTCCCGCTTGAACCTTATCTGGAAGGTGTCGTTGGTGCTGAAATGCCCGATTACTGGGAATCTGCCGCGCTCCAGGCACAAACGATAGCGGCAAGAACATATTGTCTTTATATCAAAAATCGATTCGGCCACAAACGCCATTGGGACGTTACCAGGACCCAGTCTAACCAGGTGTATAAAGGCCTTGCAGCAGAATCCAGCCGCATCCGGCGAGCCGTTAAAAAAACTTATGGAAAAGTTCTCGTATGCACATTGCCCGATGGAACGAAAGGCATTTTCCCTGCTTATTACAGTACTATCTGCGGCGGGCACACCGAAAACAGCAAAAACGTTTTTGGAGGAGACAGTCTTGAACCGCTCGCCGGTGTTCCATGCCCATACTGTAAATACACAGCAAAGACTCGGTTCTTCTATTGGCCTATGGTAAAATTTGAGAAAAAAACTGTAACTGCAAATCTTTTGAAAAAATATCCAAAGCTAAAAGCTCTTGGTGAAATTATTAACATTGTTCCGACAAGAAAAAGTGTCTATGACACTGACGGCATCACTCGAATAACCATGGTCGAACTTTCAGGTTCAACCGGCAAAAAAGATTCGATACGAGCCGAAGACCTTCGGCTCTCAATTGACCCGTCCGGGCGCAAGATTAAAAGTACAATCTGCGAGATTCTTAACATGTCTGATAAATGGGCGTTTCTTTCAGGCAGAGGTTTTGGGCATGGAGTTGGCATGTGCCAGCACGGTGCACAGGCTATGGCAAGAAAGGGTAAAAACGCAAAGCAGATTCTATCGCACTATTATCCCGCCTCGAAGATAAAGAGTCTCTACTGAAATGAACGAGTTGAACTTTACAGTAACAAAAACCGATTCCGGTTCCAACGGGCGAACAGCCCTGTTATCAACCGCTCACGGGCAGGTACAAACTCCTGTGTTCATGCCCGTCGGCACAGCTGCTGCTGTTAAAGGTATAACTGCCGGACAAATTGAGGAAACCGGCGCTGAAATTCTTCTCTCGAATACATATCACCTGATGTTAAGGCCGGGCATTGAGACAATAGAGAAACTTGGCGGCATCCATAAAATCATGGCATGGGACAAACCCATTCTCACTGACAGCGGCGGATACCAGGTCTTCTCGCTTGCACCTTTAACAAGGATAGATGATGACGGCGTCGAGTTTGCGAGTCATGTAGACGGCACCAAAATGTTACTCAATCCGAAAATCGCTACTAATTTACAAAACCGTATCGGTGCTGACATAATCATGTGCTTCGACCAGTGCACACCATTTCCTGCAGACAACAGGCTTCTAATTAAAGCTGTAAAAAGAACCATTCGCTGGGCATCTGATTGTAAAAAGGCACACAAAAATCCTGAGCAAATGCTGTTCGGCATAATCCAGGGCGGGACCGATTTAGACCTTAGAACACATTGTTCAGCCGAGCTTGTAAAACTGGATTTCGACGGCTATGCAATTGGAGGACTAAGCGTCGGTGAAGGCCATGAAAACATGATAAAAACCGTATCACATACAACACCGCTTTTACCTCAGGACAAACCGCGTTATTTAATGGGAGCAGGAACCCCACACGACATCATCGCCGCTGTAAAGCAAGGGATTGACATGTTCGACTGCGTCCTGCCGACAAGAAACGGCAGAAATGCCTTTGCTTTTACCGAAGAAGGCCCTGTAAGGCTCAGAAACAGCTGTCATACCAACGATACAGCCCCAATCGAGCCGGATTGTGATTGCTACTGCTGTAGAAACTATTCCAGAGGTGCCCTGAGACACTATTTCAATATCAGGGAAATGCTCGGCCCGATTCTCGTATCACTACATAACATAAGATTTTACCAAAGACTGATGGCCGAAATACGACTGAAAATCGATGAAAACCTGTTTTGCGAGTGGGCAGACCAAAAACTGAACAAATATAAAAATCTCTACTTATAAATTTGTCATTTTGTACCTTCTCGAAGCATAAATTCCTACTTTTCAAAATTTTACTGTGATTTTGAACCACTTTAGGGTATAAAGATTTGTTTTAGAGTTTAAATTAGCGGCTGTCATTGTGAGTCTGTCATAAGCGAACGAAACAATAGTTAGCCTGCCGATTTATTCGGCAGGTTTAGATTTATTATTTAGCCTGCGGTTTTACCGCAGGTTTTGACTCACATATTGCAAAACGTAAGTCGATACAGGAAAGGAACAAAAATGAATAACATGTTGATATTAGCACAAGCCATGGACGAGCAAATGTCAGAGACTATTACTTCAGAACCACTCTCGGAACAAGGGCAAAATACTACAATTGCACCGTCAGAGCCTAACATGCCAGCAACCACATCCAGGCCGAAAGGACCTTTAGGAAGTTATAGCAATCTCATCTTTCTCGGCTTAATGTTCGTTGTTTTCTATTTCCTGCTGTTCAGGGGACCGAGAAAAAAACAACAGCGGCACAAGCAAATGGTCAAGACGCTTCAGAAAAATGACAGGGTCAGAACTATCGGCGGTATCATCGGGACTGTTGTTGATATCAAAGATGATGAAATTACCATTAAAGTTGACGAATCGAATAATACGAAAATAAAGGTAGCACCATCTGCGATTGGAAGAAACGTCTCACAGAAAAATTAGTAAAACAAGGTTTATAAGATTCTTAGTAAGCAATAGCATAATTTGTTAGGAGAAGTTATGGGCAGGAATCTCGTTTTGAAGAATATCATAATCATCGTTTTGGTTATCGTTGCAGCCTGGACTTTATACCCAGCCAACAAAACATTAAAACCCGGACTGGACCTTGCAGGCGGTACGAGTCTCTTATACGAGATTGACACCTATGGTCTAAGTGACAGCGACAAAAAAGACCTTTCCCAGAATATGATTACGGTGCTGCGCAGACGCATTGACCCAGCTAATATCCAGAATCTTGTATGGCGACCACATGGTAATACCCGCTTTGAAATACAGATGCCGCTTGCAAGCGAGGAGTCGAGAACAAAAAGACAAAACTATGAAAAAACCAAAAGCGAACTTCTTGCTCTTAACATAAATCCGGCAAAAATCCTCCGCTCACTTTCCAAACCAGCCGAGCAACAGGCGAAAGACTTCAAAGAATTTGCAGGAGATTCGGAAGATAAAATGCAAATTCTGACAAACCTCGCTGCTGCCTATAACGAGTATACAGACCTTCGGGCAGTCACTGACAATCTCTCTGCCCAGCTAAAACAATTTGAAGCTAAAATCGCGGAAACCGCTCTTAATCTCAACCAGGTCAAACTAAATGTAAGTGCCTGGTCAGGGCTTGATGAAAATGAATTAAATGAAACACTTAATAATTTCCCTGGCACCGATATTATTAACACCGCTGTTCTTAAAGAATACACAAATACTTACGGCAACTGGGCGAAACTAATCGATGAGCTTCTCGAACCTGCAACAGGCAAAAAAGACCTCTACCTCGATGCCAAAAGACCGCTTGATAAGTTAAGCCTAACTGAAGACCAGCTTAATCTTGTTCTTGACATGCCAATCGGCTCGATAAAAAGAGCTCAGGCTATTGATGATTTAAAAACTGAGTTCATTGACCGAACGGAATCAATCGATAAAACTGTCGTTGCGTTTGATGAATATTACCCCTTCAGGGGAGGCCTCGATGATCCGAAAGATTTGCAGAGAATGTTAAAAGGCGCCGGTATCCTTGAGTTCAGAATTCTGCCTACAACAGACCGGACAGAACTTTCAGTCGATGAGATTGAAACCTATGTCGACAACATTCAAAAGAAAGGCCCGAAATTCGCATCAACATCAGATTATATATGGTGTCAGATAGAAAACATTGACGAGTGGAAAAACTCTTACATAGTTGTCGCATCATTTGGCAACAAACATTATGTTCTTTCCAGTAACAAAACTGACGAAGTAATGCTGCACGGAGTAGAAGCTAAGGCATGGAAGCTGAAAAGAGCCGAGCCGGGCACAGAACATCAGACCGGTAAACGTGCTATCAATTTCACACTGGACGAAAGAGGAGGAAAAATCTTTTCAACAATTACCGGAAATAACATTGGTCGGCCTCTCTGTATATTGCTTGACAACCTTGCAGTATCAGCACCTAACATTAATTCGAGGATATACATGCGGGGACAAATAACCGGCAACTATTCACAGACGCAGCAAACAGACCTTATCAATAAATTAAGGGCAGGCTCATTGCCGGCAAGACTTATCGAACAGCCGATATCTGTAAAATCAATCGGCCCTTCAATCGGAAGCGACAACAGGAATAAGGGCATAAAAGCAGGCCTGATTGGATTCGCCGTTGTAGCAGGCTGCATTCTTGCTTACTATCTGCTCGCAGGTGGAATCGCCGATATTGCTCTGTTTATAAATATGCTCTTCGTTCTTGCTATAATGGCAGCAGTCAACGCAACATTTACGCTACCTGGCATCGCAGGCCTTATCCTGACTATCGGTATGAGTGTCGATGCAAATGTTCTCATCTTTGAAAGAATCAGGGAAGAAATGCAAAAAGGCTCTTCGCTCGCCATCGCAATCAAAAACGGCTATCAAAAAGCTTTTAGAACGATTCTTGATGCAAACCTGACAACATTTATTACTGCTGCGATTTTGTTCTGGGTAGCTTCAGAAGAAATTAAAGGTTTTGCAATTGTTCTTATGCTTGGTATCGTTTCGAGTATGTTTACCGCCTTGTTTGTCACCAGGGCAAATTTTGATTTCCTGCTCTCGAAACGACTCATCAAAACCCGTTTATATATGATGCGTCTGATAAAGAAACCAAATATAAACTGGATGGCACTTAGACCCGTATTTTTTACGCTCTCTGTATTGCTTGTCTCAAGTGGTCTGTTCATCTTTTTTACAAGAGATAATGTAAAGAACAACAAGTACGATATTGAATTTACCGGCGGCACTTCCGTCCAGATCAACTTGAAAGAAGACATTACGCTCACACGACAGCAGGTCGAGGAGAAAATTCATCAGGAAGGTATCAGGTTAAACAATCCTGCTCTTGCCGCCGCGAATGTCTACAGCATAGGTAAAGAAAACAATCAATATGAAATCACAACAACAGAAACAAACAAAACAACCACAACCATCACTTTCGCCGAAAACAGTCAGCTGACATCCGTTGAAGTTGCCGCAGCAATCGCAGAGACGTTAACCGATTTGGCTGTTACACAAAATCCGGACAATCCATCCATATTTACCGTAACTACAAGCCGGACAAATAAATCCATGGTCAAAGATGTACTGGCAACTGCATTTCCCGAAGAAGTTATTTCTGAACCCATAGTTGAAGAAGTTGTAAACAATGCCATACTGAACTGCTTTGCAGATATACTTGAAGTTCGCCTTAACCTTCAGCCTAAAATAACCTCTGTCGAGAAAATAACCGAAGACACCATTGATGCATATCCGGAACTTGCAAACTTTATCGGTGGTGTAAAAATCACATTCAACTTAAAAAAGCCTGTTACCGCCGAGCATCTCGACCTGAGACTCAAGGACTTAAGGTTCAAGCCTGACATGCGGGACATCGACTGGTATTCCTACAAAATCCTCGGCTCTGACCTAAATCCAATCGCAGAAACTCAGACAGCCGATACTTTTACATTTGTTTCAGTTGAGCCTGAAGCAGGATTCAGGGAACTTACAAAAGATGAATGGACGAGATTTACTGAGAATGAAAAAACCAAGGTATTGGCAGCAACAAGACTGGAAACTTCTCTTCCGCGTGTAACACAGATAAACCCGTCTGTCGGAGCCGAAGCAAAAACACGGGCATTGATTGCCATCATATTGTCACTGTTCGCCATTATTACTTATATCTGGGTTCGGTTCGGTAATGTACGCTACGGTATCGCTGCCATTGTTGCTCTTATTCACGATGTGGCCATAACTTTAGGGGCTGTCACTGCATGTACGTATCTTGCACCAACAGCTTTCGGACAGGCCATCCTGATAGGCGACTTTAAAATCAACCTTGCAATAATCGCAGCATTTTTGACACTGATTGGCTATTCGCTTAATGATACGATTGTTGTCTTTGACCGAATTCGCGAGAACCGACATAAAGCCAGACTTACTGCCCAGACGATTTCAAACAGCATTAACCAGACACTTTCAAGAACTCTTATAACATCATTTACAACATTTATTGTCGTACTGATAATGTACATCTTCGGTGGCCCGGCCCTAAGAGGCTTTACATTTGCTATCGGTTTCGGTATCATTGTTGGTACATATTCGTCAATCGCAATTGCTGCACCGATTTTGTTAATCGGAACTAAAAGCAAAAAACAAAACAAGTAATTAAATGCCGAAAGATCTGAAAACAGGCATGGCCATAGGTCTATTGCTGACAGCATTTGCCGTTATCTGGCTTGCTACCAGACCGTCTCTAAGCACAAAAGCAAGGATACTGCAAAAACAAAACACAAATAATCATCCGCAAACACTCGAAGAAAAGTCTGATTCCGTCAGCGATTCACCTGCAAATAAAATAACCGCTCACGTAACGGAAAAACCTGAAATCTCAGCATGGCAAAGGCTGCATATCGTGACAAAAGGCGAAACCCTTTCTTCGATTTCCTATAAACACTACGGCACGGCAAACAGGTGGAAGGAAATTCTCGAAGCCAACCGGAATAAAATCAAAAACCCTGAAAAACTTAAACCGGGTATAAAGTTAACAATCCCGGAGTAAATATTAAAAAAGAAATGAGTTACTTAAATGTTAATTAACCCTGCAAACGCAGGATACACATTGTTATAGCAGCCTGGCAGCCTGGCGGTCAACAAGCCACGTCACCTTGTCAAGAACAGGCCAGAGTACATGGATAGGATACCGGACCTCATCCGGCTCAGTTGTCAAAACTTCTTTTAATATTTCCGCTTTTTCTTCGCCGGAAACCAGAACAACCAGGTGCGACGATGCCGATAAGACCGGATGAGTAAGTGTTATTCTGTTTAGCTTTTCATCCAGAACATAAACAACACATGCCAAATCTTCAGTATCAAAAGGTGCATAGCTGTTAGGAAACAGTGACCCGGTATCTCCCTCGGTTCCCATCCCAAGCACAATAAGGTCGAACTGAGGTAATTTCCCCTGTTCTAAATTAAATACTTTCCGAATAGTCTCTTCATAATGTCGAGCCGCTGCTCTAAAATCATCGTGTTCAGTAGGTATACGGTGTATATTTTCATCAGGAATGTTCATCTTGTCCAAAAAGCTGTCCAAAACAAGCTTATAATTACTCCATATCGAATCCGGCTCGACTATACGCTCATCAACCCAGAACAAATGAATTTTATCCCACGCTAAATCCTTTGCGGCCGGTTCTTCACCAAGCAATTCAAAAAAGCGTTTGGGGGTTTGCCCGCCGGATACAGCTACATAAAATTTATCTTTAACTTTGAATGTATTCCGGGCGTCTGTGACAAAATGAGAAACACAGTTACGAGCAAGACTCTCTGCGTCAGAGGCAACCTCAATCCTTGGTTTATATTTTGCGAAAATCCCCATGCAGTCTAAGAGCCTTTCCCTTCTGTTACCAACATCCCGCTATTTATTTTAATTTACCCGCGATAATTTAGCCAGAAAATTCCGATAATTGCACAAATTTTATATAACTCGCTAACCTCCTGCATATAAACAAGTTACAAATTGCAAATATTCAGCATCCACTTTGCGTTCGCTTCAACAACCGATTTTTCATGTCCTCTAAAATCATATACAGCGATGGAACCAGAAAAAGGGTTATCAATGTCGCAAACATAACGCCGAAGGCCAGGCTAATTGCCATCGGAATCAAAAACCTGGCCTGCAGACTTCTTTCCAAAAGCATCGGAACCAGACCGAAAAATGTCGTCAATGTAGTCAGCATGATAGGTCGAAATCGTCTGGTAACACTGTCACGAACTACCTGACGAAGTTTTATTCCGCTTCGACGCTCACGATTGATAAGGTCTATCATAATTAGTGAATCATTTACTACAACACCCGACAGCGCAACAATACCAAACATTGATAACATACTAAGATTGAATTTTGTCATAAATATCAGGCCCATCAAAACATGTCCCCACACTGCCCCGACAATACCAAAGGGAATTGCCGACATCACTATCAATGGCTGGCTGTAACTTCTAAATTGAATTGCTAATAATCCATATATCGCCATCATTGCTATCAGGTAATTTACCTTGAGACTTCCAAATGAATCACTCATTTCTCGCGCCTCACCGGCAAAACGATATTGCAGCCCGGGGTATTCCTGCATCAATCGAGGCAATATTTTCAACCGCAGGTCCCTGTTGATTTCTTTTGCATTAGCCAACGCCTCGTCTACATCAGCAGAAACACTTACTACGCGACGTCTGTCTACCCGCTGTATTGCTGCATAGCCCTGACCGTATTCCACTTCAGCTACAGTTTTAAATGGAATCTCCGTTCCATCTGGCAAACGAATTCTCATATTTTCAATATCCGACAGTTTTTTTCTTTCATCTTCCGGATACCGCACCATAACCCTGATATCATCACGTCCTCGCTGAATTCGCTGTACCTCTTCGCCGTAAAATCCCTGTCTTATCTGCCTGGCCAGGTCTGAAAGCGTCAATCCCAAAATCCGCCCGCTGTCTTTTAGTGACAATTTCAGTTCCGACTTGCCAGCCTCGAAGCTGTCTGTAATATCGCTTACTCCTGCGTACTCTTTTAAAGCCTGCTTCAAGCTTTCTACAGATTCCAGCAAAACCGGGAAATTCTGATGAGAAAGCTCAACATTTATCGCATCACCGACGGTAAAGGTTTGCGAAGTAAATGTAAGCGATGACACACCCTCTACTTCACCTACTATTTCTCTCCAGCGATTCTTTAATTTCACACTTGAAACATCCCGTTCTTCGCCTGCTAAAAGCTCGACATTTACCTCTGCTAAATTCGATGCTGCTCCGCCGCCGGCAGTATTACTGACAGGCCCACCCCTCGCCGCCATAGGATTAGCACCGACAGTAGTAGATATATGTTTGACAATAGAAATTTCACTCTTACTCTTACTATCAAATTCATCTCTAACCTGAAAAGCCGCCTGCTCTATCTTATCTGCTATCTCCTGGGTCCTTTCTACCGGTGTACCCTGCGGCATCATCAAAGTTGCTACCATGTTGTCTGCTTCTATACTATCAAATAATGTAAACTTTAAATAGCCGCCTGCCACAAAACCTATCGTAAATAAAAATATTGCGATTCCTAAAGACAAAGTCACATATCGCCATTTGACTGCTAATTCAACAACTTCTGCAAACCTGCCGTTAACAAATTTCTTAAGCTTATTCTCTGTTAGCTGATTAATCTTATCTGTAAATTCGACAAGTCTATTCTTTTTTCTGGATATCTTCATAGATAAATGGGCAGGTAAAATCAAAAGCGCTTCTATCAATGAAAACCCAAGCACGCTTATTACAATTATCGGAAGAACTTTTAGAATCTTGCCTGTAGTTCCGGCCGTATATGCAAGCGGCAAAAATGCAAACATTGTTGTCAAAACCGCCAGAATCACCGGCATTACCATTTCTCGCACGCCTTTTATCGCTGCACTCGCACCGTCCATACCCTGCTGACGATACTCGAAGATATTCTCTCCTACTACAATCGCATCAGCAACCACCAGCCCAAGCGCCATAATAAAGGCAAAAAGAGAAATCATGTTAATGGAAACGCCAAACAACGGAATTATCCAGAACGCTCCCAAAAAAGATATCGGTATTCCAAGCGTAATCCAGAAAGCAAGACGTATATCAAGAAACAGAAGTAAGCACAAAAATACCAATCCCAAACCTATATATGCATTCTTTTTAAGGAGATTCATTCGTGATTTTAAAATAGCTGAATCATCCTCCCACAAGGCAAGCGAAACCCCCTCAGGCAAAAATTTCTCTTTTTCATTTATATATTCTTTTACTGTCATGGCAATATCCAGAACGTTTTGCTCTCCTGTGCGTGACACCTGAATTAACGCAGCTCTTTTACCATCGAATCTTGAATAAAGGTCGGTGTCCTCAAAATCATCTCTAACGTTGGCAATGTCGCCAAGTCGAACCTCTGTGCCGTCTTTTTCCGCCAAAATGATAATCTCTTCAAACTCAGGTCCAAAATATTTTTGTCCCTTTGTCCGAACGAGTATTTCTCCACCCTTGGTTTTTACCGAACCTGCCGGTATATCAAGCGAAGAATTACGGACAATATTAGCTACATCATCGAAACTAAACCCGTATCTTCTTAGCGTCTCTTCCGAAACTTCTATCGAAATCTCGTAAGGACGAATTCCTGCTATGCTTATCTGACTAATATTACTCTTGGCTGTAAGGTCATCACGAACCTGGTCGGCAAGACTTTTTAGTATCTTCTCTGAAACATCACCGTATATCACAAGACTAATCACCTTGTGGCGAGTTTTAATCTCCGTTATTACAGGTTTTTCCGTCTCTACCGGGAATGTGATTATCCTGTCAATCTCTGCCTTAATGTCGTCAAGTACTTCCGTAATATCAGCATATTCTTCAACTTCTACAACCGTTGTACCTGTGCCCTCGCCGGCTGTCGAACTTAGTCTCTTAATCCCATCAACACCTGCTATAGCCTCTTCTACCCTGAGAATCACCCCCTTTTCAACATCCTCAGGTGAAGCTCCAAGATACGGAACCGTGACGGTAATCATATCAACACTGAATTCGGGAAATACCTCTTTTTTGATATTGAAAATGCTAAGCAGGCCGGCCACAACAATAAGCACCATCAAAAGATTAGCTGCCACATGATTAGAAGCAAACCAGCCGAGAACACCATTTTTTTCATGCAATTCTGCCACTTAATTTATTCCTCAATGGAATTCATGTCCTGCGATTTTACTTTTACACGAACCTTCATACCATCAGTTGCCGTGTCGAGTGAACTGACAACTATCGTCGCACTACCGTCAAGACTGGAGGTGGTATAGGCATAATCCGCATCGAAGCGAACTATTTCAAGTTCCTTTACTCGAAGCTGCTCACCCTCAACAACCCATAATTTATTCCCCTCATGTAAAGCATAGCGAGGTACTGCAAACGCATTTTTCAGGACATTACCTTCGATAAAAACTTCCACGAACATACCCGGCAACAGGTCAGGCCTGGCATCGGAATTGTCAAACGGTTGCGGCACCTCGATCACAACCGAAACAAGACGTGACTTTTTATCTATCTCTGCCATCATTCTGGTAATATAACCTTTCCAGACGTGTTTTCCGCCTGCGAAGTCAGCTTTAACATATGCAACTGTTGCCTTTGCAACTGGCTCTCTGCCGTCAAACCCAGTCGAATTTTCCGGAACATCGAACCATTGCAGTTCGCCGTCCTCCAGAGGAAGCTCTATCTCAACTGCTTCTACGCCGTAAGCACTGCCAATCGACTGGCCAACCGAAATATATTGGCCTAAATCTATTTTTTCACTCATCACTCTGATTTTAAGCGGCAGTGTCACTTTTGTCCGCTCAAGATTTAATTTCGCTGTGGCTAACTGCGCTTCAGCTGATGCCAATAAAGCCTCTGCCTGCTTAATCTGAGGTTCGCGAAGCACCAATGGAGAACTCGGCTCGGTTCCGGGATTTATCTGTTCCCATTCTTTCCTCGCTACCTGGGCCTCTGCTTTTTCAACATCAACTTTAACTTTCGCCTCTGCAACAGTCGCTAGCGCCTGTTGAACTGCCAATTCGTAATCACGCGGGTCTATTTCAATTATGTTCTGGCCCGCTCCGATAAATCCACCTGACTTAAATTCAGGATTGACCCGGACAACCTTGCCGGAAACCTGCGGCACTATCTCGACCTGAACCTTCGGGCTGACTGTACCATAACCTGTTATTATCATCTTTATGTCTCGCGGCTTGAGTCTTGCTGTTTTAACTAATGGCGTAAAAACCTCAGTTGCCACCTTTTGCGGAGGTCTTCGCATTTTGACCAACAAAATAGTAAACATTATTCCCAAAAACAAAATACCAAGTGAGATTGTCAATTGCTTTCGACGAGCGGCAAACTCCCGAGACTTTCGGGCGTATTTGCTTGCTGTTGGTTTTGCCTTATCTAAAACTTTTTTAATTTCAGTTTGTATTTTATTTTTGCTTATCATTTTTAGTATCCTGATTTTCTTTATTTTCTTCCGGGCCTATCCAGTCGCCGCCTAATGCCAAGAACAGATTCACTCGGTTCGTCCATATCTGGCCTTTCAAAACTGCAAGGTCATTTTCTGCCTGTCTTCGGCGTCGCTCCGTTTCAAGCACAGTCAAAATCCCTTCAACCCCGCGTTGATATCGCTGCTGCGAGAGACTCTCGGCTGCTACTGCTTCATTGAATCGAATCTGCACGTGTTTTAATCTCATTTGCAGCAGTTGCTCGGAAACCAAGGCATCTTCAACCTCCTGCATTGCCGTCAAAACCGTCTTCGCATAATTGGCTGCCAACTCTGAGTATTTTGCTTTCGCAGCATCGACCTGTGCCTGTAATTGACCACCTTTAAATATCGGCTGGGCCAAATGAAGTAAGGCTGAATAAATTTCAGTCTCGTCTTTCCAGATATCGCGCCACCTGCCTGCACTTTGCCCCCAGTTTGCCGTCAATGTCAAATCCGGATAAAGTTGTGCAATACTGACGCCGATTTTTTCGCTCCCGCTTTCAAGGGCAAATTCTGCCGACCTTACATCCGGACGACGGTCTAACAGCGATGCCGGCATACCTATCGGCACAGGCTCTAACTGCGGCAAATCAGCCAACGTCACAGGCAATTGCTCACCGCTGCCCGGTGCCTTGCCAAGCAATACATCAAGGGCATGTTGAGCTTTAATTAGTGTTAGCTCAATACTTATCTCGCTGGCTTTGGAAGCTGCAAGGTTTTCTCTTGCCAATCTCACATCAACCGGCCCGACAAGTCCCATCTCGTAGCGGCGCTCAACAATTTCCAAAGTGTTTTGACGGCTTTCGGTATCACCACGAGCGATATTCAGGCGGTTTTGAATTGTTGCTGTTTCAACCCTCGCTCTAATGACACTTGCGATAAGTGAATTAATTACAGCCCACTCGTTGGCCTCTGCAGCTAACATATCTGCCCAGCCTGCTTTTTCTGTTCTTCTCAATTTTCCGAATAAATCCAGTATGTACGACACCGAGAAATCCTGAGACCAGGTTGTGCTCACATCTGTAATAGCTGTTTTGCCTCTTGAACGGTTTAGATTATATGTAACCTGAGGAAGTCGGCTGCCTCGTATTTGCCTGAACGCAGCTTCGGCTTGTAAGACTCTTGCAGCGGCGGCCTTGAGGTCATAATTACTTGCTAATGCCTGACTTACCAAATCAGAAGTTACAGGGTCGCCGAATCGCAGCCACCAGCGATAAACGTCGGGAAGTTCATTTGCATCCTGACTATATTGGCCGGCACGGAAATAGCTATCGAGTGTGCTAACTGGTGTTTGGGGTCTGGAGTAATTCGGGCCAACGGTACAGCCAGCTATTAAAAAGCATATAATTACGCTAAAAATGAGGTTTAATTGTTTTCTTATGAATTTCATTACTTTTTCAGGCCGTTTAAAATCAGTTGCGTTATAGGTTCGATTCTGTCAAGTAATGACGCTTTTTCGGCGTTTTTAGTATCGCCAGACTCGATTTCTCTCATATAAAAGTTCTGCAGCACACCATGCAGCGTTGAACTCATTGCCTCTGCTGTTTTTTCGACGTCTAAATCCCGAAAAATCCCCATTTTTACGCCATTACGAAGGTTATTCTGAATCATTACAATGTAATTACTGTAAACAGCCATGAAGATTTCTCGATGTTCCTGCCTGAATTCGCTTCTGACCTGCATCATTATTTCCACAAAATCGCGGTTTTTATCGAAAAATTCAAAGAAATTCCTTATAGCAGCAGCTACCTTAGTAGGCGGGTCGGTAATAGGGTGGACATTGGCAGCAAAACGCTGTTGGATTTGCTCGCAGCCTTGCTTAAATACTGATAGAAATAACGTTTTTTTGTCGGGGAAATATCTGTAAATCGTTCCCTTGCCTATACTTAGAGCGTCAGCGATTTGGTCAACTTTTGTGCGGCGATAGCCGTTTTTTGCAAAAATCGGCTTGGCAGCAGTTAAAATCTGTTCTTTCCGCTGCTGAATAAGGTCGGCTTTTTTATCGTCTTTTACATTAGCCATGATTTTATATCCCTTTTTATAACAGGTAGTTATGACTTTTTTTATCTCTATCCACACTGTCCAGCCTTTAGGCTGAACAGAGCTTTTTCAAAACTGACTGACTCGTCAGTCTATTAAGAGTATACGCATATTTCGGCAGTGAGGCAACAGAAATTTGGTGTGAAATCGAAAATTTTCGGCAGATTAACGGGGCATTTACTATTTGGCTTAGGTAGGATAGGGAATTTGGGCGCGATTAAATGCGCAAGTTGGTCAAAAATTGGTGCAAAAAGCACGCAAAAATGAACAAAAAAGCGCAGAAACGCGCACGAATTGACATGAAATGCACCAAAATTCGCATAAATTTACATGTTGAAAAAACGAACTTGCGCAAACGATTGATTTTAGCCTCCAAGACTCTAAGGCACAAAGAAAAGGACAAAAAAATGGCCACAAAAAAGCTGGGATTAGACTTTAGACAGAAGACAGAATTAAGAAAAACTAACAACTAATTTTAACCACGAATGAACACGAATTTACACGAAGTTTTTTAAACGCTGCCCCTGAACCAGGTGCGGTTCAGGGAAATTACACAGATTAAAGAGAATCGAAAAAAGAAATGCAGAAGACAGAGGGATAAAAATTAATCATGCACCTTGCTTATTTTGTCATATCGAGCGCAGTCGAGATATCTATTAAGAGAACAAAGATTATAGTCCTAAATGTTTTCTTCATACCAATCCTGGCTTAAATCTTTTCTGTCTGGGTTTAATGAGTCAATAAGTGCAAGTTTTTTCTCTCGCCGCCATTTCTTAATTTGTTTTTCTCGGCCGATAGCTGAAAGAGGGTCGGAAACAGTTTCGACATAGAGCAAATGTTTGATATTGTACTTTTCGGTGAATCCTGGCATTAGATGTTTTTTGTGCTGGCAGACTCGTTTTTTTTATGTTGTTAGTTATGCCAACGTATAATGTGCCGGAATGGTTGGACATTATATAGACATAGTAATTTTTCATAATTGTTTTTTATTTAGATTTCTCCACTACGCTGTGCTCCGGTCGAAATGACAAAACATGGCATTTTTTTCGCAATATGCTAACCACTTTTTTGCAATATAACCACTACCTATAAATTTGGAGGTGCTTAAATTTATTCACCAAAAATGGTTTTTTGATGGTCTTTTATTACTTTTGGGATTTTATACATAAAATCACCCTCTGGAGTACCACATGATGCAATCATTTCCTGATTTTCAATTGGAGACGGAAAATCTGTATATGATGTTGTCACATAATGATCGATATGTTTTTCCCCAGTGCTTGCCTCTCTATAAACAACTCTAAGGCAATAAAATGTTATAGAAGGCATATAATTACCTTTTACAAAAGGCTTATCATAAATTTCAATGAACGGATGTTTTTTTAAATCAAAACTTTCTTTGCCAACCTTCGCTTCAAGTCTTGATATATTGTAAAGAACTCCTCCCATTTTATTATATTCTTTAATTTTGTTTTCTTTGCCGAAAGAGTTATCATCAAAAACATATCGAGTTGCAAAAATAGAAATATCTTTCAAGTCTATAGAACCTTTATTCTCAAGAATTAAATTTTTCTTAAAATCGACCTTTATCTCAAGAACTGCTTTCGGTGAAGTTACCGTCTCTGCTTTCGCGAAATATTTAGTTCTTTCATTGATAACATCCTCATTTGTTGTTTTATTTTTGGGTGATCGAGAAAATAATAAGGAGATAACCATGACGGCAGTTAGCAGTAACCATATTGCGAGTAATGCTTTTACCCACAATGGATATGATTCAAAGAAAGGTATTAATAGATTAAATGCCGAAACAAACTTTTTTACCATCTTGTTCCTTTTATTCTATTATTTTACTAACCAAACGATTCTATTTTCTCCTGACAGATTTTATTTGTTAATTTCTGTAATGCCTTCACTCTTGTCGCTAAATATTCTAATTGTTTTTTAATAATTCTATAATAGGCTTTATTATGCGTTTCTGTCTCCAAAAAGCAAAGAAAAAAACTCGTCGCCGACACGGCGACGGGTAAACGATACAGAAATTACCCCAGCCACAGATCGCCCTGCCTTTTCTGATCTAAACCTGCGGTGAAACCGCAGGCTAAATATTTATGGGTCCCGTGTCCCCGGCCAACATATTGCAGGAATATGAAAGATAACGGGGATAAACATTTAGAAATTCCCCTGCCGCAAGCAGCAGAGCTAAACAATGTAGTGATTGATTATTCCTTAATAGCACTTGACTGGAAGAGAGAATTTTGTAAATTGGTTTGATATGGTTTGATTTGTAAAAGGATTATGGAAAAAACAAAAAAAGGACTGTTTTCTGGGGTTGTCAGGTTTAACAGGCAAATCGGCGAGCGTTTTTACCGCTTAGGACTGAAATTCGCCGGCGAGGCGGCTAAAACATTTGCCAATTTTATACCAGGCCAATTCGCGGAAATCGATATATCATCGGCGGCACTACCGGCGGCACAAAACATTCCGGAAAACTTAAAGGACAAGGCTAATAGAGAAATCCTCCTGCGCCGGCCTTTCAGTTTTTGCAGTGTCGAATCAAAAGAAAGCGAAACACAGGTAGAGCTTTTGTATTGTGTCTTAGGGCCGGCAACATTACGAATGACAACATTATCCGAAGGTGACACAATCAGTATCATCGGGCCTTTAGGGAACGGATTTACAATACCAAAAGACAAACAGACCGCCCTGCTTGTAACGGGTGGAACGGGAGCTCCGCCGATACTGCATCTGGCGAAGACATTGAGCGAAAAATATCCAGAAATTAAAACAGCGGGATTCATAGGGGCAAAATCGGCAGCTGACTTCCCATTAGAAGAGATTCAAAATCAAAACAAAGAGACATTGAAATCATTAACTGATATAACTTTTAACGGTGTAACATGGCAGGTGTCAAGTGATGAGGGCGACATCGGCTATAAGGGCTTTGTTACTGAAAAACTCGAAGAGTGGTTAGGCAATTGCAATGCAGACAAAAGTGAGATAATCATTTACGGCTGCGGGCCTGAGGCGATGCTTGCAAAAGTTGCCAAAATAGCTGAAAATTTCAACGTTGACTGCCAGGTAAGTATGGAGCGGATGATGGCCTGCGGGATTGGGATTTGTCAAAGCTGTGCGGTTGAATGTAAATCAGATAACAACGAAAGTGTTTATAAGCTGTGCTGTAAGGACGGGCCGGTATTTGACAGCAGAGAACTCGTGTTTTTAGCCACAGAGGACACAGAGTTCACAGAGGAAAATAAAAATATGTAATCACGAAGGCACAAAGACACAAAGAAAAGGACAAAAAATTTAGCCACAGAGGACACAGAGTTCACAGAGATATTTTTAAATATTTATTTGCCACAGAGAACATAAAGAAATTAAATATATCGTATGACAGATAAAGCGGTTGATATTTCGGTTGAGTTTGCAGGGACAAGGTTAGCTAATCCCGTGTTCACGGTTTCGGGGACATGCGGGTATGGCGATGAATTAGCTGACTTTATGGATGTGAATAGTCTCGGCGGATTTGTTACCAAGAGTATCACAGCCAAACCCCGCAAAGGCAATGCTACGCCTCGAATAGTGGAAACCGACGCCGGTATGTTAAACGCTATCGGTCTTGCCAATATCGGATTAGAGAGATTTATCGAAGATAAAATACCGATACTGGAAAAGATGAAAACGGTGGTCTTTGTCAACGTTGCAGGCGAAAGCGTCGAGGAATATATCGCAGTTGCGAAAAAACTTTCGAGCCAAAAGGCAATTGCGGGAATCGAACTGAATATAAGTTGTCCCAATGTCGATAAAGGCGGGATAAGTTTCGGCAAAGACTCTGCGCTAATCCTGGAAATTACTTCAGCGGTTAAAAAGGTGTGCGGTGATAAAATTTTGATAGTCAAATTAACGCCCGCTGTCACCGATATCAGCGTGACAGCAAAGGCAGCGGTTGAGGGCGGGGCTGATGCGCTGAGCCTGGTAAATACTTTTACAGCGATGGTAATCGATATCGAGACGGGCAAACCGGTACTGGCAAACAGAACCGGCGGACTGTCCGGTCCTGCAATAAAACCGATAGCGGTTTATCTTGTGAACAAGGTCTACAATGAAGTAACGAAACAGGCGGGCGTTCCGATTCTGGGGATGGGCGGAATACGGACAGCTTCGGACGCTATAGAGTTTATTATGGCAGGTGCGACAGCGGTCGGCATTGGAACAGCAAATTTCGTCGAGCCCGGATGCGCGATTAAAATTATTGAAGGTATCAAACAATACTGCAATCGCAAAAACATAGCAGGGATAAATGAACTTGTGGGCTGTCTGGGCTAATTCTGCAACCGGTTATGTAGCACGAATCATGTCAGTTATCTTCATCAGACGGCTTATGTTGTCACGTTCAGCTTCAGCGAGTTTGTCGTAAATGAACCTGATAGTCTCGCGCAGTTCGGGGATAACGACGTGTTCGAGAACGTTTACCCTTCGGCGTGTCATCTGAAGTTCGACAGCCAACAGGCGTGCCTGCTTTTCCTTTTCAGCCAACTCGATAAGGTCATCGAAAGCCTTTTCCAGTGACAACAATGCGACATCCATTTCACCGGAAGTGGTTGCAAAACCGTAACAGATGATGTCACCTTCCATTTCTTTTGCCATCTGGGGTACCCTGACGTTCATAACGTTGGCCAGGCTGATGGTAAGGCTGAATTTTTTTGTCGGAACTTCAAGCGCAGCTTTTACGTGTTCCGGCTCCATCGAGGCCCGTGCGAGCATGAAACGCCGACAGGTATCGAGCAGTTTTTCTTCAACGCGTTTTCGCAAAGGATGAATCTGTTTTGCGACCCGGATGAGCCGGCGAGATATCTCGTCACGTTTTTCACTGAGCAGACGGTGACCTCTGGCGGCAAGAGCCACACGCCTTCGCAGCTGCAAAAGCTGCATCCGTGTTGCGTTTATGTTCTCAAGCATCTAATTGTGATACCTCTTGCTTAGTCTCTTCTTCGTTCTGAGTTTGCCTGCCTTTTCTAAATCTCGGCATGTACTTGTCAATAAGCTCTACATCGATACGCTTTAGCTCGACATTCTCGAACATGCTCAGCAGTTCCCATCCCAAATCGAGTGTTGTTTCAATTGTACGGTTTTCATAATAGTCCTGCGAAACGTATCGAGCCTCGAACTCGTTTGCGAAGACCATGTACTTTTTGTCCTCAGCTGAAAGTGCGGCTTCGCCCATAATTGTCGCCAGCTCCTGTGCCTCTTTGCCCCTGGCATAAGCAGCGTAAAGCTGATTATAAAGGTCGGCATGGTCTTCACGGGTCTTGCCCTTGCCGATACCCTTGTCTTTAAGACGCGACAGAGAAGGCAGAGCATCGACCGGCGGTGAAACCGCCTTTCTATGAAGCGAACGTGACAGAATAATCTGGCCTTCAGTAATGTAACCGGTCAGGTCAGGTACCGGATGGGTCTTGTCATCTTCGGGCATTGTCAGCACCGGTACCATTGTGATGGAACCTTTTTTGCCCTTGATACGCCCTGCTCTCTCATAAACGGTTGCAAGGTCGGTATAAAGGTAGCCGGGATAACCGCGTCTGCCTGGAACTTCTTTACGTGCGGCACTGATTTCACGAAGCGCCTCGCAATAGTTGGTCATGTCATTCAGGATAACCAGCACATGCATATCAAGCTCGAAGGCAAGGTACTCAGCAGCAGTAAGGGCAAACCGCGGAGTTGCGATTCGCTCAATCGCAGGGTCATTGGCAAGGTTAATAAACATCACAGCTCGCTCGATAGCGCCGGTTTCGGTCAGGTCGTCAATAAAGAACTGAGCAGCCTCGAAGGTGATACCCATTGCAGCAAAGACAACTGCGAATTCCTCGCCCTTGCCCAGGACGGTCGCCTGTCGAGCCAACTGGGCGGTAATCTTATCATGGGGCAGACCGGCACCGGAGAAGATTGGAAGTTTCTGGCCACGTACAAGCGGGTTCAGACCGTCGATAGTTGAAATGCCGGTCTGGATAAACTCGTTGGGATAGTTACGGGCAAACGGGTTGATTGGCTTGCCGTTAACATCAAGACGTTTATCAGCAATAATGTCCGGGCCTCCATCTTTAGGCTCACCAAGACCGCTGAAAACCCTGCCGAGGATATCAGGCGAGACTGCCATCTCCAGCGGCTTTGCCAGGAAACGCACAGTACTTTTGTCAACGTCAATACCGCTTGTTCCCTCGAAAACCTGGATAAGCACCTTATCGTTTTCGACCTGCAGGATTTGTCCATGCCGCTTCGAGCCGTCGCCAAGCTCGATATCAACGATGTGTCCGTATTTGGCTTCATCGACCTTTTCGACCAGCATCAGCGGGCCATAAATATTTGTTACTGTCTGATATTCTTTTAACATTTCAAAACTCCTGTTTTTTCAGCCTGCCTTTTAAACACCTGCGGTTTGCAATTCTTTCATCTGCTTTTCAATCATTTCTCTGACCTGCGGAATTTTATCCATTTCGTCCTGAGGAATATATTTAGCTCTTGCGATTTCCTCACGTACCTGCAACCTGAAAATATCTTCCGTATCGACACCGGCATTGATGGCATCCAGAGCCTGCCTGTGAAAATGCAATATGGTCTTTAACATTTCGTACTGCTTTACCATCGTAGTAAAGGTGTCAACTTTATGGAAAGCGTTCTGGTGCAGAAAGTCTTCCCTGATTGACCTTGACGTTTCGAGTGCGAGCCTGTCCTGTGGTGAGAGTGCTTCGGCACCGACGAGCCGAACGATTTCCAGCAGGTTCGATTCCTGCTCCAAAAGCGACATCGCTTCAACAATTAAATCGTCCATCTCCTGTCCCTGGTCAGGGTCGTCGAAACACTCCTTTAGATATTGTTTGTAAAACGAGTAACTCGTCAGCCAGTCAATAGCAGGAAAATGCCTCTGATATGCTAATCTGCCCTGCAATGACCAGAAAACTTTGACGACGTGAAGTGTCGCCTGTACAACAGAGTCTGACAGGTCGCCACCGGGCGGGCTTACTGCTCCGATGATTGACAAAGCCCCTTCGCGTTCGGGACTACCTTGACACTGTACACGCCCTGCTCTTTCATAGAACGAAGCAATGCGTGCACCGAGGTATGCCGGATATCCCTCTTCGGCGGGCATTTCCTCGAGGCGCGTTGAGATTTCCCTCATAGCCTCAGCCCATCGGCTGGTACTATCTGCCATCAATGCCACCGTCATACCCATGTCACGGAAGTACTCAGCAATCGTTATACCGGTATAAACAGAGGCCTCTCTTGCAGCTACGGGCATGTTCGATGTGTTTGCAATCAAAACCGAACGTCTCATCAAAGGCTCGCCTGAACGCGGATCCTTTAGCGCGGGAAACTCGGTAAGCACGTCGGTCATTTCGTTTCCACGTTCGCCGCAACCTACGTAAACCACAACCTGGGCATCAACCCACTTGGCCAACTGATGCTGAACAACTGTTTTGCCTGTTCCGAACGGCCCTGGAACACATGCTGTACCACCTTTTGCAATAGGAAAAAACGTGTCGATAACACGCTGACCTGTTACCAGAATTCTGTTCGGGGCAAGCCTGCCTTTAACGCTTCTCGAGTTACGTACAGGCCACTTCTGCATCATCTGCAATTGCGTTTCGCTTCCATCTTCAGCAACTACAACGCCAATGGTCTCAACAACGGTATAATCGCCTTCAGTGATTTTTTGCAAAGTTCCGCTGACACCAAATGGTATCATAATCTTATGCATTATCAGCGACGACTCTTCGACCTCACCGATGATGTCACCGGAATTAACCTTCGTGTCAACTGTGACGGTAGGCTTGAAATGCCATTTCTTTTCCCGATTCAGGCCCGGCATATCGGTGCCCCTGCTCATAAATGCTCCCTCTATAGAGTAAAGCGACTCCAGCGGTCTCTGAATGCCGTCATAAATACTTTCAATAAGTCCAGGCCCTAATTCGACACTCAAAGGCGCCTCGGTATTAACCACCGGTTCACCCGGCCCCATACCGCCGGTCTCCTCGTATACCTGAATCGAGGCCAAATCACCGTGCAGTTCGACAATTTCACCAATAAGGCTCAGCTTGCCTACGCGAACAACATCATACATCCTCGCACCGGTCATGCCTTTGGCGACAACAACGGGACCTGCAACCTTCACTACTGTACCTTTATTCGTTTCACTCATCAGAAAACCTCTTATCGAAAATTAATTATTCTGCAAGATATCAATACCTGTCGCCATTTTAAGCGTCTTACCCAGTGCCTGCGTCGCCAAGCCTTCAGGCTCGGTGGTAAACGGCACAACCACAACACAGGGAGTCGGGCTGTTTTGTCTGACTGAGAAAACCTGCTCAGCAGTCTTTGCAATATTTTCAGCAACTACTACGAGAGCGTATTTTTCATCCAGTATTTTCTGTGCACTTGCGGTTATCTCATCGGCGCTCTGGCTTACAGGGAATGTATCCATCCCGAGAGCCGAAAACGGCATCACAAAATCAGCCTCGCCTAATACTGCAACTTTTCCTTCCATAATTCGTGTCTCGTATTTAGACTTTAGAAATCAGACATCAGATTTCTGATTTCTGTCCTCTCGCTTCACGCCTCACACTTTACGAAATGCGGTCTAATATCAATTTCGTATCCAGGCTGTTTTTCTTTGCAGTTAGAATCAAACGCACTTTACGAATTTCATTTTCTTTTCTTAACAAATAAGCAACTACCGGCTGAGAGCCAGCTGTGATTTGCGAAGTTGATTTCAAAAACTCCATCAAATGCTCTTCACAATGCTGCTCCAGCTTTAAAAACGAATTGTTCGAGATAAGATAGCTGACGCCTAATTCAATAATGTTATGATAAGGCGTTGAAAAGAAAAGCGGAACAACTGCTTCATATCCGATATCCAGGCCATGTCTTAAAGTTGTAATTCTTACGTAACCGCCATCGATAAAAACATCACGCTGCTGCGACTCAGTGAATTTCAGCCGAAACATCGTGCGGATGTTGGTCAAATCAATCTGCATTCTGCCAAGTTCGAGTAAAAAGGTGCTCTTTAATTGTTTGGCCATCTCGATATTGTGCCCGGCCTCGAAAGCATCGACAGCATAATCTATCTGGCGAACATCCTTGTTTTGATAGTAAGCCAAAACAGCATCTTCGATTGCCTGGCGGAAATAAAGCGGCAGCGACGAGTAATCCTCCTGCTCGAACACCTGTTCGAAATGCTCAGCAGGTATACTGCCGTTATTATTGTAATCGGTGCCAATCGGCCTGTCAGTCAGCTTTCTCCTCAGTGCCAAACGAATATTGGCGAAATCTTCTCTGGCTCGCAGCAACTCAATGATAGATTCATCGACCATTAACTTTTCAAACAAGTCTCTGACCTCGATTCTTTTTTGCTGCAGGACAGGCTCGAGTTCGGAAAAATTTTTAGCAGCTCCAATGGTATACTCTGTAGAGTTTAGCACATCGACGGCCATCCCGAAATTTTCTGCATTGACCATATCAAGCAGGGTAGCCCTGCTGAGCATCTGCATCTCAAGTGCCCTTATCTGCGCACATGCAAATGCATATTGCCAGTCTTCCTCACCAACCGACGGGAATTTATTGAAATTCAAAACAACCTGTTCAGTTAATTGTGTCATTTATTTTGCAAAAAGTTCTTTTGCCAATTCGATTTCCAGTTGTTTTCTCGCCTGTTCCAGCAAAATAGCAAGCGAGACGTTATTTTTAATCCTGCCGCGTTTCAGAATAAAACCTGCTCCGATATTCTGCCTCTGGTCAGAGAGTCTGAGATTACCTTTAAAACCGGGCCCTAATTGCCGGTTTACATACTTGATAAATTCGTGGTCAATTCGAGTCTCTTTTGTATCGACGATAACTTCTTCGTCGCCGCTCTCGACCGCTTCAATCATCAGCTTTGCGCAAATCTTTCTATATTCATCACCATCTAAATCCTGCAATTGCCGCTGAGCATGCTCAAAAATCTCATCCAGTATATTCCTCTTTTCAGCTAAGTATTCTTTTGCAATTTCCATTCTCGCAGCAGCGAGGATATGAGCTTTTTTCTCTTGCGCCGCACTTTGAGCAAGCGTTTCTGTTCGGCTGTTATACTGTTCTAATTGTTCGCTGAGTTTGTTTTTCTCAGCCTGCTCTTTGGCCAAGGCCTGCTGTTTGAGCTTTTCCGCCTGAGCCTGAGCATCAGAAAGTATCTTGTCAACTACCTGTTTGGCGTCCATAGTTAATCCACCATAGCAACACTAAAGGTTAACATGTATTTATTGTTTAGCCACCGACGGCAACTTTGACAGCTTCCCAGTCAATGCTGTTAAGCATAAACAGGGTAACCAGCAGACCAAGCACGGCGTAGACCTCGACCATAACGGCATATACGACACCAGCCTTAAATGCCATCTCAGGCCTTTTAGCAGCCATCATAATACCGCTCGCACAGACCTTGCCCTGGTGAATAGCACTAATCAGACCGGCAATACCGACCGGCAGACAGGCAGCTAAAACTGCAAGTCCCTGGTAGGCTGTCAGTTGGACAGTAAAGGAGGTATCGAAAAAGCCCATGTTCTGCATAACAAGGAAGCCTCCTAAAAAGCCGTAAAAGCCCTGCGTTCCGGGAAGTACAACCATAATGAAGTTCAGGCCGTAACGCTCGGGCAGTTCGGTCAAGACACCTGCAGCACTTCGGCCCGCAATGCCGATACCGACCGCAGAACCTGAACCGGCTAAAAATACCGCCATCGCACCACCAATCAGTGCTATCGCATTACCTAACATCTGTTCCATAACATTACCTCACTTTTCCTTAACGTTGATGATTACTTTATTTTGTCTTAATAAAAGTATATTTATACTCGCTGTCAAGAGGCTCAAACTGCCTGCCGCCGCCAACGAGAAACTTCGGGAAAAATTCTACAAACTGCAAACGTATCGTATGCACAAAGGCACTTAAGCCTGATATTGCCGTATTGAACAAGTGCCCGCCAATAAGAACAACGAGCATGAGTATAAAGCCAACATACGGAACTTCCCTTGCGGTCCTGGCCATAACATTGATAGCCATCGCAAGCCCGCCTGTCACCATACCAAGTGCCATCAATCTAAGATAACTCAACACATCACCCATATAAAAGATTGTGCTAAACAGGTTGTAACATCCCATGGCGATACGTCCGAACCAGCCGCCATGCCGTTGACTAAATAACACTATCAACACAGCCGGCACAAGTGCTACTTTGCCAAATATGCCGACGGTTTGCTCTGATAAACCAACCTTGCCGCCGAATAAATACAATACAATCATATTCAGCATCACAATCCAGACCAGTTTATCGAATACTGCAGCGGCAATATCCCTGCGTTGAAGATTGTGGACAAAAGCGGCGATTAAACCAACCATAATATGAATATATCCTAACCCTATCGACAGAAGGAAAAACGTCATTGGTTTTTCGAGTGGGTCGAACAACATCATAGACAGTCTCGCTTTTGCCAGCCACGTCCAGCCGAATATTTGAGAAAGCTGCTGGGCGGAATCACCGAACCAGCCGCCAGTTAAGGCACCGGCACCGAGGGTAAGAACAGAGCAGCTAAACAAAAGCCACATAAGTTTTTTGTCGCCCTGCATCTTTCTTATCAGCCAGATTGTAAGGGCAATTATAAGAATTCCGTAACCGGCATCGGTCAGGCATAATGCGAAGAATATTGCAAAAAACGGTGTCAATAAGGCTGTCGGGTCAAGTTCGATGTGCTGCGGCATACCGTACAGCCGTGTCACAACCTCGAACGGTCTGATGAGACGATTATTGTCAATCTCAACCGGTACCAGTTCATCTTCTCCCGGTTCGATTTTACTAATGCTGCTTGCGTCAAACCCGGAAACGATTTTTTCGAGTCTGTTGTAATCATTCTTTTTCACCCAGCCCTCAAACAGCACTGTGTGGTCGGTAGCAGGTGCGGTTATTCTTGCCTTTTCGCGAAGAACAAGATTTTGGTAATGGTCAAACAGGATACCAAGTTTGGTACGATGACTGGAAAGTTCGGCAGCGATAGTTTTTTGCTCAGCTATTTGTTCATCAATCTGTGCAAGCTCCTGTTCGTGTCCGGCAATAAGCTCAGCGGCAGTGCCAGTCAATCCTTCAAAGCTTACCGCATCAAAATCGAAACCGCGCAGAGCTTTTTGAACTTCAACAGCAATATCCCTTAAGCAGACAACAACGCACCCATAAATATGGTCAGTTTTTCCAACCACTTCCACAACCGCACCAAGTTCGACAACCTTTTCGGTTGCCTGGGCCAGATGCTGCTCCGGGATTAAACCGACCAGCGATGCTGCCTGCTTCAGGTCGGTCAATTGTTCAACAGGTGTTTCAAGATTTTTCCAGGGCCTTAACAGTTCCAGTCGATAGATACAACTTTCACGCCTGGACTGCAAACTGGTCATTGTATCCTGGCATTGTCGGGCTTTATCAAGAAGCTGCAATGCTTCGTCACTTGAAACAACCTCGGTATATTTTTTGTCCTCAATTACTGCGCGAGGTGCCAGAGCACTTAAAAATCCCTCTTTTGTTTGGCTGTGCAGGGAAAGAAATGTAATACTTTTGCCAAGTTTATCAACAATCTCTTCGATGTCCCGAGGCCGTCTTGCCTCTGCTGCCAGTTCAGGCCATTCTTTGGTTACCATTGCACGTTCAGCATTGAGGATTTCCAAAATCCCACCCCGCTGAACCGCATCAAGCAGTTCTTTGGCCTGACTGCGATGACTGACAATCATCACTTTTCGCATCTGAGCAATAGCCATCCGTTATCCTTTTAAGTAATCAACCACCTTTGCTACTGCTCCGGGAATTTTGTCAGCAACGCTGTCACGTAACTGCTGTCTCGCCTGTGCGGCCTGGGCCTTTAGCCCTTCGATCTTTGTGAGTGCCTGGGAATTGGCGGTGTTGACAGCCTCTGCGATTGCTTTTTTTCTTTTCTGCTCGGCTTCAACTAAAGCCTGTGCCTGCTTTTCAGCAGCTTGCTGGGATTGTTTTACACTATCGGCTTTGGCTTGTTCGATAATTTGCCCGGCCTGCGTTTCGGCCTGCTTAATCTTCTTTATCAATTCCATTTGAAATCCTGCTATCCAAAATCCATTGAACGGTAAAGTTGGTAATATACAATATTTATTTTCGCAAGACAACAGGAAATATTAAGGAAAATTACATATATACTTTACATATTCCTACTTACAGTAATTTCTCCACCTTTTCGACAAGCTGTTTGACATGATTAAGGGATTCTTCAAATAAAGCACATTCTGACTCGTCTAAATCAAGCTCAATAATCTTTTCAACGCCGCCGGCTCCCAATATAGCAGGTACGCCAACAAAATAGCCGCTGGCGTTATATTCTTTGTCGCAATACGCGCAGCAGGGTATTTCACTTTTGTTATCAGTTAATACAGCCTCAGCCATTTTAACCGCTCCTGCCGCAGGTGCATAGTACGCACTGTAGCCGAGCAGGTTCACTATTTCGATACCGCCTTTACGTGTGCGCTCGATAATCGCATCGATTTTCTCCTGCGATAAAAACTCACTAACCGGCCTGCCCTTCACAGTTGTGAACCTTGGCAGCGGAACCATATCGTCACCGTGGCCGCCCATAAGAATGCTTTTTACATCATTGACATTAATACCGAGTTCAGCAGCGATGAAATAATTATATCTCGCACAATCCAGTGCCCCCGCCATCCCCATTACCCTGTTATTTTCAAAACCGCTGGTTTTTGAAGCTGTATAAACCATAGCATCAAGAGGATTGCAGACAACAATTATAAAACTGGCCGGTGAATACTTTACTATTTTAGCAGTGACATCTTTTACAATGTCGATATTCTTCGCAAGCAAATCATCTCTGCTCATACCGGGTCTGCGAGCCAGGCCGCTGGTGATAATAACAATGTCGCTGTTTTTTGTCTTTTCCCAGTCACAGGTACCGGTAATTTTAGAATTAAACTGTTGAATTGAGCCGGCCTGAGCAATATCGAGTGCCTTGCCCTGGGCCAAACCTTCAACAATATCAATAAGAACTATATCAGCCATCTCTTTCATTGCTGCGATATGTGCAGTAGCAGCTCCGACGTTGCCTGCACCGACTATCGTAATCTTTTTTCGGGCCATTACATACTCCTCCTTGTTTTACACAGTGCCTGTATTATTAATACCAAACCCGCGATTATATGCAAAAACAGTAGAATTTCTAACAAAAAACCGAATTTTTATAGCCCTTAAAAACAATTTTGAACTTAGGCTCAGGCTATTATAACCCGATATAACCTCGTGGATGCAGAATCGTCGCCGACTTGACAAATGCACTCAACACTTAGATAATAAAACAGTGAAAGTTACACCACGAATGCAGGGAGAAAAATATGCGTTTGGTTGTAAAACAAGATAATGAAGTGATTCACGAGTTCCAGTTCGCCAATGGTCCCATTAACATCGGCAGACACGCAGACAGCCAGGTATTTTTATCTGACAGAACGGTCTCGAGGCATCACGCTGTTATATACAGTACCCAATCAGGTAACTGGATGGTCGAAGACCTCGATTCGGCCAATAAGACATACCTGAATGACAAGGAAATTCATAAAGCCAACATCAAAAGCGGAGACAAGCTGCGTATAACCAATTTCGATATCGAAATTAACCTCGAAAATGATACCATTGTTGATAAACCCATTAACCTTGAGGATACCCTTACCACATCCATGCGCTCGCCGGAAGACACCGCCAGTCCGCTTGAGCCGAGAATGATAATAAGAAGAATCGAATCCGGCCACAGTCCCGATATGAAAATGCCTATAAAAAGAGTCAGGGACTTTTCTCAGGCTACAGAGGCGATTTGCAAAACCAATACACTCGAAGAGATGCTCAAGATTTTAATCAGTATCGCAACAAAGCAGTTTAATGCCTGCCATGTCTGGTGCGCCCTTCGAGGTCAGCCTCAGGGAGATATGACGTGCCATGCCGGCAAAAAAAGAGGCGGCGGCAAGGTGGAATTCGACAAGATAAAACTCAATGATAAGATAACCAAGGCGGTCGACAAAAAACAATTCCTGCTGTTTCCTCGAATTCCACCAAACAGGGAAAAGGAAAAAATACACTCTGCAATGATAGCACCTGTTATAGGTTCGGGCGGCTGCTTCGGCGTATTGTATCTCGATAATGATATGTCACACGAGTATTACACGTTAGACGACCTGGATTATCTGATGATGCTTGTTATTCACACATCAGTTATCCTGGAAAACTTTTAGGCGTATCTCGTCATTTTTGCCTTTTGTATTTGCCTATCAATTGTCCCTGAGCGATGATGTGTCCTTCCATATTCTTTAGCAGCCCTTCTTTGTCGATAACAACAGCAACGTCAATTTTCTTATCAAGGGCATAAATCTTAAAGTAGTATCTATGGATACCGCCCGGCGGACAAGGCCCGCCATAACCGGTTTTACCAAAATCCGTAAGTCCCTGCCGGGTGCCGTCAGGTAATGTCTCATCGTCAGGCATGTTTTCAGACAGATGATTCACATCGGCAGGCAGGTTATACAAAACCCAGTGAACCCACGTTCCCATCGGGGCATCGGGGTCATCAGATATTATCGCTATACTTACAGTTCCATCCGGCACCGAATCCCATTGTAATGGCGGTGAAATATCAGCTCCGTCACAGGTATACTTCGACGGAATCGTACCGCCTTCTTCAAAAGCTGAACTCGTGATTTTGATTTCCATTTTTTCCGCTCCCTTATTTTCTTTAACAGTCCGACTCTCGCCTGCACAACTATAAACCAGAAAAACAGACAATACTATCGACAGAATTGCCTCTTTCATAATACCGGTCCCCTAATATTGATTGCGAGCGAGAGGAGTCGAACCTCCACATCCCTAAGGATACAAGGACCTAAACCTTGCGCGTCTGCCAGTTCCGCCACGCTCGCATATAGTATAAATCCTAAATTCTAATATCTAAATTCTAAACAATATCAAATTACCAAAATCCAAATGACTGAAACAATCGTTTTGAAAGTTTGAACATTTGAAAATTCGTATTTGTTTAGGATTTAGAATTTCGTGCTTCGGGTTTGGTTTCTGCTATCTTCTCGATTCGTTCTTCAGCCTTGACCAAAACTTCCCTGCAGTGCTTAATCAATTGCATCCCTTTTTCGTACTGCTCTAAGCTGTCCTGCAGTGCAATTTCACCGGTCTCAATTTTGCTGACAATCTCCGTCAAACTCTTGATAGCCTGCTCGAAACTCAGCTCATTTATACTGTTATTTTGTTTAGCACTCATATCTCATATTTCCATAACTTTTTATCTGTTTTCAAGCCCCATAGGCCATGTAATTATATACCATGAGAAAGTTTCTGCAATACTTATCTATTACGAATTAGACATTAGACCTAAGACATTAGACTTTAGACTAATTTTTGCCACTAAGACCCAAAGGCACGAAGAAATCAGACACGGATTTGTATGTCGTATGTTGTATTTCGCATGTTGAGTAAAGAAAAAAGGCGAAAGAAAGATGACTGACGGCAGTGGCAGAAAAGTCGTGTCAAATTCAATGCATGCTTGCCTTCCTCAATAGCCGTATTCATATCTCATATCATTCAGGCTGTTGAGAGCATTATCCAAACCCGTTTCACAAGCTTCTAAAAAAGAAAATAAATTGTTGCAACATTTTTTCATTAAGGAAAAGTCTACCGTGATAGAATACTTATCGATGGGATTACCCTCTTTATCAGAGGCATAACGAAAAAACTGGCCACTTTCATCTACCGTATGAAATTGCTGAATGACTCTTTCAACATTTACCAAATCATCTTTATCACCATCTGGCCACACATCTTCAAGAACTATACGGACTTTATTCCAAAGAGGATATAATTTGTGATCGCCTAATATCTCTTTTAGCTTGTCATTTTGCTCTAATATCTCTAATGCGATACCCTGATGAATTAATTTTTTCAGACACAGCTCAAAACTATGTCTATATAAATGTGCTATCGGAGAAATAAATATGCCTGTATTCCCTTGAACTCCTCCCTTCTCGATGTGGTAAATGATTATGTCCGCTGATTCTTTATAAACATTCGGCAAGTATTTATCTCGACTAAATATATCCATCCAATCTGGAGAAGGCTCCCAAGCGATTACTTCCTCAAACACCTTATCCTTATCACCTGGCCATGGGATATCCATTATCATTATCTCCGCATATAGCTAACATAATAATACCTGTGGCAGAGCTATACAACACTTTTTGTTACTTAAATAATAGAAACCGAATTTTACTAATTTTCAGCTTATACAGCAATAATTTATTTTGATTTCCTCTGTGATCTCTGTGCACTCTGTGGCCGTATAATTTACTATTTGCGATTTTCTATTTACTAATTTTCTTCGTGTCCTTCGTATTCTCTGCTGGAGCGCAGCGGAAGTCCCGATTTGTCGGGATGGTTAAAATTAGTTGTTAGTTTTTCTTAATTCTGTGTTCTAATTTCTGATTTCTTTCTTACTTTACTTTCAATTAGTTTTTCTTCCGCAAGTTCTGTGACCATGATATCGCCTATTTCAATATCAGCCGGTCTTTTTATCAGCCGACCTGTTTTTTTATTAGTCGTTATACTGTAGCCGCGATTCAAAACCGATTTCGGATTCAAAGCAGCTAACCTATTCTCCTGTGAAGCCAATTGAATCCGCCCCTTATTACTAACAGCTTTTACTATAACTGCCAATCTGTTTGCCATATTATTCAAATCAACTGTGCGTCTGCCTAAGAGCCTGTGAGGCTCAATCCTCGAAACCCGCTCCATAGCTGTCGATAATTTATTCTTGGCCTGCGAAATCAGATACCTCATCGACCCGACAAGCCCGGTCTCGAATTCATCTATCTGCCGGCTTCGATTATGAACCGCAAGTAAAGGCCTTTTGAAAACCGCACTTGCCAAAATCCGCTCCAGATTTTCCTTATAGAGTTGAACCAGCCAATGCAAACGTGAACTTAATCGTTTTTCGAAATGTCCCAACTGTTCGAGCACCTCTACCATATCCGGCACCGCTGCGACCCCAGCCTTTGTCGGTGTCGAGGCCCGACGGTCAGCTACAAAATCCGCAATCGTCGTATCAATCTCATGGCCTACCGCGCTTATGACCGGTATCTTCGAATTGAATATCGCACGGGCGAGCACCTCTTCATTAAACGCCCACAAATCCTCTAATGAGCCTCCGCCTCTGCCGACGATTAGAACATCAAGTTTCAGCCTGCTGTTTCGTCTGTTGATGTCACATAATGCAGATGCAATTTTCTCGGCTGCCCCTTCGCCCTGAACCGGTACCGAATATAAAAACAATCTCGCACATGGCCAACGGCTGAATATACTGTCCTCAATGTCACGCACCGCTGCCCCTGTTTCACTCGTCACAATCCCGATGCGCATCGGGTATGCAGGAATTGGTTTTTTATGCTCATCATCAAAAAGCCCCTCGGCTTTGAGTCTTTTTACCATCTGCTCAAAAGCCAGCTGCAATGCTCCGACACCAGCAGGCTCTAATTTCTCTATAATAAACTTATACTCTCCGCGAGGAACATAAGCATCAATATACCCTTTAGCTAAAACCTCCATTCCATCTTTAGGCTCGAACTTTAGCTTGCTGACTGAACTTCGCCACATCGCACATGGTAAAATGCTTCCCTCATCTTTTAGAGAAGGATAAAAGTGCCCGCTCGAAAATGGTTTCCAGCCGCTAAGTTCACCTGTTACTACGAACTTTGGCGGAAGATTATTTTCCAGCACCATCTTTATAAGCGAATTTATTTGGCTGACTGAATAGATTTTAACCTCACGTTTAGTCATGAGCATAATTGTAACCACAAACCAGGCAAGTATCAATCCACAATATAAGCTTAGTCAAGTATCGCAAATCACCCAGATTAAAAAGAGATGATACATCAAAACGTTTTTTTCACAGTCAGTGACATACTGTTGTCACTCATGCTATTAAAAAGTCGTGACATTATTTACCAGAAACAGTATTATTATTTCCGTCGCGGGAGGAAAGGCTTGATAGTCTTAAACAGAATAAGGACCGACAGGGAGAAGGAAACCCAGCTGGGCTATTAAAAAATTAAAAAGAGGGGGTAGCCCAGCTGAGATAATTTTAAGACAACAGAAAATCAGAAGTCAGATATCAGAAATTAGACAACGTGTGAGATATAAAATTTTGCTGCTAAATTCCAGATGTCTTTTCGGATATACGAGCGACCCATGCTTCGCATAAAGCTACGCAGGGCAGACGGGCGACGCTCAAACTGACCAGTCGGTCGGTTTGAGTTATTCAATGCGTTTTGTGTAAAGGCGTGTCTGCAGCGCATTTTGCCACGCAGTCCAGTTGGCATCACCTAATTCATTATCAATTGCCGCTGAGACCTGACATATCTTTGCATCCATATCATCAATATAATTAACCATAAAGGCCTCAGGCGTTGCCGGCAGTTTCGGCGAGCCGAATTCATATTTGCCGTGATGCGAAAGAATAATATGACCAAGGGCGTCGAGAATGCTTTTGTCAATTGTTTTTCCCTTAACCGCCAATGCATCAGCTTTTTGGTTCACCATAAGAAGAGTTTTTGCGATATGGCCAATCAACTGGCCTGAATCGGTATACGAAAATGCCATGTCGTACGAAAGCTCGTCAGTCTTGCCAATATCATGCAGAAAAATCCCTGCCAAAACAAGGTCGCTTTGTACCTGAGGATATAACGGCAATACAGCAACAGCAACTTTTAACATGGTGTGCGTATGCTCCAACAATCCACCAAGATAGTTGTGGTGTATTTTAACCGCAGCTGGAGCCTTGCAGAATTTGCCCATCAAATCAGCATCATCTAAAAATGAATTGACAAGTGTCTTCAAGTGAACATTCTTTATTGTTTTCAAAATGTTCTTTATATCTTCGAACATCTGGCCGGTATCTTTGTCGGTGCGGGCAAGAAAATCTTCGACATTAACCTGGCTTACATCAATAACACTGATATTATTGATAATGATCTGCAGATTGTTTTGATAAAGCTCGCTTCTTCCCTGTATGTGTACAAACCCTGGTTTCGGCAGAGAGGCGTAAACAGATTCTGTAGCCTGCCACATCCTGCCATTCAACTGCCCGCTGCTATCGCATAAAAACATCGCAATATACAGGTCACCCCGCGTGGTACTTCTTAGTATCGGGTCTTTGGCCATATAAATATCATCGATTGTCCGGCCGGGCTCAATTTTATTAATAAACGTATGTGCCATTTAATGCTCCTTTAAAAAGTGTCTGTACACCAACAGAAGCATTATATAACCAGATGCAGGGCAAGGCAAGAAATTGAATTCGAGATGAAAGGAATATTATCGCCGTTTTCTTAAATATATCCCGCCAAGAGTCAACAGCAATATAGTCGCCGGCTCAGGAGTCTCAGCAATGTATGTATCATCACCAGCCATAGCTGATGCTGCCGATATGTCAGGAAAACCTGTGTCCATAGATGTCGTTGCATAATAAGTTGCACCTAGTGTGGAGACCCAGAAGAACATATTTTCGCTTGCATTGAATGTAAATTCAGGCAGATGAACAGCAAAACTTTCAACTGTAAAATCCAATGTAAGCACAGTAGCTCCGAACGTAACCGATAAATTTGACGAATTAAAAATGCGAATACCAAGGTCTCCGGTTTTTTGACCAAAGTCGTTAATAATAATCGAGCCATTGGAAAATCTTGCCTGTGCCAGATTATAATCACCGCCATCACCAGAATATAAGTCATCCGATGCAAACGGCCATAAATATGCAGTCGAGGCAAGTGAAGGAGAAACCCACGGTTCATGGTCAAAACTAAGAAATGCCGGTGAGCCACCATCAATATCGAAAGTACCGCTTTTGGGAACAGCACTATCGGCCCATGCCATACTGCTAAAGACAACCACCGCAAAAATCACACACAAAATCATAGAGAACTTATTCATTTCATCACCATCCCCAATTGCCAAATATTATACCACTATTGCCTCTGCTCTACAAGAAAATTTTGATTTCCCCCAAAGACCGATAAATATCGTATAAAACACACTTTTGTCATTCTGGAAAGGATTGACAGTTGCTGCTTGCAAATGCCTGTATTATGAGCTATAAAATCGATTCTAAACTGACGAAATATAATATTTGAAATACGGGACACGAATATGAGATACAGCCGACTATTGATACCAACCGTCAAAGAAGTACCTGCCGACGCTGAAATTCCCAGCCATCAATTAATGATTCGTGCGGGCCTTATTCGAAAAGTTGCCAGTGGAACATATACATATCTACCTCTTGGCTTTCGCTGCCTGCAAAAGGTAATCAATATCGTCCGCGAAGAAATGAACAAAGCAGACGCTCAGGAAATTTTAATGCCCTCGATTCAACCTATAGAACTTTGGCAAAAAACCGGACGCGACGTCGACTACGGCGAAACAATGGCAACATTTACCGACCGTCACGGAAGACTAAATGTTCTGGCACCAACAGCAGAAGAGGTAGTAACAAGCATAGCTGCAAATGAACTAAAATCATATAAGCAACTGCCGTTCAACATCTATCAGATTAGTTTTAAATTCCGCGATGAATTTCGTCCACGTTTCGGCGTACTGCGAAGCCGCGAATTCATAATGAAAGATTCTTACAGCTTCCATGCTGACGACGAAAGTTTAGAGAAGACTTACAAAGTTATGTACGACACCTACTGCAAAATTTTCAAACGTTGCGGCCTGGATTATCTAATTGTCCAAGCTGAATCAGGTGAAATGGGCGGTTCAGGTTCACACCAATTCACTATTCCATGTGATAACGGTGAAGATATTATTGTTCATACCAAAGATAACTCCGAGGCATGGAATATTGAAAAAGCACCAGTAGACCCACTGCCAAAACAAGAGCCAATCGAAAATCCACCTGCCCAAGAACAAGTCCACACACCCAATGCCGGTTCAATCGAGGCTATCTGTGATTTCCTGAAAACAAAACCACAGGATATGATTAAAACACTTATCTATTCCTGCGATGAAAAAATAATTGTTGCTTTAATCCGTGGCGACCATGATGCTAATCCGGAAAAAATCACACAGATGCTCGGTGGCAAAAAAAATGACTTAGCCGACGAAGATACAATCACAAAATTCACCGGTGCTGCTGTCGGTTTTGCAGGACCAATAGAATTACTGGAAAAGGCTGACCGCGTTCTAATCGACCATGCAGTTGCAGCAATGGCTATCGGTGTCACCGGCGCCAATAAAACCAATTACCATATAAAAAATGTCATACCGGGCAGAGATTTCCCACTTGAAGGAGAAAATATACAGGTTACTGATATTCGCAACGCCGTTGAAGGTGACAGCTATAACAACCAGGAATTGCTCTTCAAACGAGGCATCGAGGTCGGACAGGTATTCAAACTTGGCAGAAAGTACACCTCGAAAATCGGTGCAAAATTCCTCGACGAAAACGGCAAAGAGCAAATCGCAACAATGGGCTGTTACGGCATCGGTATTAACCGCATCGTTGCTTCTGCAATAGAGGCCGGAAACGACAAAGATGGTATTATTTTCCCCATCAGTATCGCCCCATTCGAAGTCATCATTACTCAAGCTGGTAAAGATGACAATCTCACCGCCGCATCACAAAAGCTCCACGATGAACTTCAGGCCGTCGGCGTTGAGGTGCTCTTAGACGACCGCAATGAACGCCCGGGCGTAAAATTTAAGGATGCCGACCTCTTGGGAATTCCGGTTAGAGTCACTATAGGCAAAAAGTCACTCGCCGAAGGAAATGTCGAAATAAAACTGCGAGCTGAATCTGACAGCTCAAAAGTCCCCATTGATAAGGCTTTTGGCGAAGTTCAAGCTATTGTTAAATCATTAAAAAACAAGCTAAATACCTAAACTAAATAACTAAAAACTCAAAACTAAAAACTATTTTCATGTGGGAATTAAAAGAACCAAAACCTGTTAAGCTGCTCATCGGCATCTTAGCTGCGGATAAAACCTGTCTTGACATTGCCATCGAGGAACTTATCGTAACCTTCGGCAAAGCAGATTTCGTGAGCGATGTCTGGCCTTTCAATCAAACAACATATTATAACAGCCAAATAGGCGAAAAAATACTCAGACAATTTATCTGTATTCACTGCCTTATCGACCCGGAAAAACTCGCAGAAATAAAACTGAAAACAAACAAACTCGAGCAGGACCTGGCCTTGCAAATTGACATCGACACACCCAGACCTATAAACCTTGACCCTGGTATCATCGAACCTTCAAAACTTATTTTAGCTTCAACGAAAAACTTTTCCCACCGCATATACATCGGTAAAAAAATCTATGCTGAGACAACCTTGATTTTTGACAAAGGCAGTTGGAACTCGTTACCGTATACATTCCCGGATTACAAACAAGACTGTTATCATAAATTCTTTAACAAAGTCAGGGAAAAATTACTGGAGCAGTTAAAATCGAAAAGTTAACAATATTAGCTATAACTCTGCCGGCAGGTGCATTCATCTTATCGGCAATTCTAACAGCTGTCGTTCGCAAATTCTCTATTGCAACCGGATTTGTCGCCATCCCCGCAGACAATCGGCATCATAAGCACCCTATACCGCTTGGCGGAGGTATCGCTATTTTCGCAAATATATCTCTTTTTATTTTAGCTTCCATCCTGACAGTCAAATTCCTTGCCCCTGCCGGTCATCTAAATTGGCTTGGCGAATCTGTCACCATCCATATCGAGGGTTTTTTAGGTAAAATCAACCAGTTGCTGATTGTACTGCTATGTGCTTTTATCCTGTTTGCGATTGGTCTCTTGGATGACAAAAAAAATCTCACCCCCTATACCAAACTTATCGTCCAGTTCGCAGCAGCGGCTATCGCTGCACACTTTGCAGATATCAGAATTGAACTGTTCATACAAAATAAGCTCATAACAACACTGCTCTCTACTGTATGGATAGTTTTGATTATAAATATTTTTAATTTTCTCGACAACATGGATGGCGCTTCAACAGGCATTGCAATAATAGTCTCTGCTATTTTATTTATAGCTGCTGCTCTAAGCGGGCAGGTCTTTATCGGGGGTTTGGCTCTTGTTTTTATCGGGACGCTGGCGGGTTTTCTTGTTTTTAATTTTCCGCCTGCTAAAATATTTATGGGTGATTGCGGTTCACTTGTTATAGGCTTTTTTATTGCACTGCTTACCTTGCGAACCACTTATTACCATCAGTCGCAGAGCGGCCAATGGTATCCTGTGTTAATGCCGCTGGTCGTTTTGGCTGTGCCGCTTTATGATTTTATAAGTGTTACTTTGCTTCGAATAAGACAAGGCAAAAGTCCTTTTATTGGCGATACTCAGCACTTTTCACACAGGCTAAAACGTCACGGCCTGACCGAAACGCAAACGGTCTTAACATTATATCTGGCTACTCTAACTACAGGCTTAGGCGCTGTATTTTTATATCAGGTCAACCTGACAGGTGCCGTCTTGATTTTCATTCAAACAGTTTTCGTTTTGGTCATAATCGCAATTTTCGAATCAACGGTAAAAAATGACAAAACCATTAATCAATAATGACCTTTCGAAAAACAAAGGGCAAATCGTTCTTGAATACATCATATTCGGCCTGTGCCTGTGTGTTATTGCCCTTAGAGCTACTTTTACCGAGGCCCTGAACCCGCACGCTGCAATCAGGTCAGGCGGCCTGACTAATACGGTTTACAGCCTTGTAATATCCGGCGTACTTATTTTATTGTTCCTTATATGGTTTTGGGTTAATTTTTCTGCCGGAAAATTCTCATACCGGCGAACCAACCTCGAATTAGGTATCTACGTCTTCGTTATAGCTTCGATACTTTCCGGTCTGGCTGCTGCAAACAAACGACTAACTATAACCAATATCGTGACATTGCTTGCTCCGATTTTGATGGCGTTTATTCTGGTACAAATTCTCAATTCCCGTTCAAGGATTAAACTACTACTTTATGTCATAGCTACACTCGGAATTGTTTCTACATATCAGTGTTATGAACAGTTTCACTGGAACAGAGAGCAGATTAAATTTTACGAGCAGAATCCCGAGGCGGTACTGGCAAGTCAGGGCATTTCTCCGAACAGCTTGAAACAATGGCAGTATGAACACCGGCTTTACTCAAAAGACATTCGGGGTTTTTTCACAACGAGCAACTCAGCAGGCTCGTTCGCAATCCTGGCGTCGTTCGCAGCTATGGCATTGGTACTGGAGAAATTCAAAAATCGAAAAGATAGTCATATCAACACAGGCAAGCTCATTATAAGTTCAGCTGCTGGAGTAGTTGTCATTTTTGGTCTGCTGCTGACTAAAAGCAAAGGTGCAATCACCGCCGGTGCAATTTCCGCGATAATGTTCGTTACATATCTTTGTTTCGGCAAGCAGCTAAAAAAATACAAAAAAGCTATACTGATAACCTGTTCATTGCTGGCTCTGTTCATCACTGCCGCTGTTATCTGGTTTGGTTCAACCTATGATAAACTTCCCGGCGGCAACTCGATGCTCGTCAGGTGGCAGTATTGGCAGGCATCAGCTAAAATGTCTGCCGATTCTTTTCCACTTGGTGTCGGACCGGGAAACTTCGCAACCTTTTACACACATTACAAACCGTCGGCAGCCCTTGAAACAGTTTCAGACCCGCATAATTTTATACTGTCGTTATTATCGCAATACGGTATCGCCGGCCTGCTCGGTTTCATAGCTTTATTTTTATTGCCGCTGTCAAAAATTGTTAATACTAACTTTGTAACTATGGAAGATGACTCACGAACAATATCATTGAGAACAAAAATTACACTGTTGATAATCATATCCGCGGCGTTACTATTCATCCGGCCAATACTAATGCCAATGCCTGCCGATGGCACAAGCCAACAGATAGCTGCAGCGGCGCTTATTTTATACATAATGCCCGTATTCGTATTTATCGCAGGCTTTGCACTCTTGATAACAGCAGAGAACAAAACACAAAATTCCGCTCTTACTATTGCTGCCCTGTTTTGTGCCGTGGTCGGTGTACTCATTCACAACCTTATTGATTTTGCTATCTTCGAACCGGCAGTTTACACTACTCTCTGGGCTGTTATGGCCTGCCTGATAGCAGCAAATCATCACGCAAAGTCAACGCCATATATAGTCAAACAGCCAAGGTTTGTTTCGAAGTTGCTTGTTGTCCTAATTAGTATAGCCATAGTCTCTGCATACCTTAACTATGCTTTTGTACCGGTCGTGAAAGCCGGGATTAAGATTCAGGATGCAATGGCCAAGCCTGAAAACGCACATCAGCTTTTAGATGCTGCTGCAAAAGATGACCCCTTCGACCCAACTGCTCTAAATATTAACGGCACTATCTATCTGCAACAATACCGGCAATCCGAAGACCGAAACCACTCGCTTCTTGCAAAGGCGAAAAATTGTTTCAAAGCTGCCATAGTTCGCAACAGTGCCGATTACAGTTACTACGAAAAGTTAGCAGACGTATATACCCGCTATAACGAAACCGAAGAGCAGGATAACTTAACAGAAGCCTTTAAATATATGAGTCATGCCATAAGGTGCTACCCAAATTCTGCAAGACTCCGTATTAAATCAGCACAGCTTAGCGAAAAAATGAACAACACAGAAATTGCAGTCTCTCAATATCGCAAAGCAGTCAAAATCGAGGATGACTACCGAAAACAATTCAAGATGCTGTATCCCGAACATAAGGTTTTCAGCAGACTCGGACAGGAAAAATACGACATGGCAAAACAGCGAATAGAGAAACTTTCAAAAGAACTGAAATAAGAACTATTCAATCTTACTTACAATTTCATCGGGTATATCAAAATTCGCATAGACATTCTGCACGTCGTCGTGGTCTTCGAATGCTTCCATTAAATTCAGTATCTTTTTTGCTGTATCAACATCACCGACTGGCACGGTATTCTGCGGAATCATGGAAATCTCCGCCAGTTCTGTTGGGACATCTTTTTCGTTCAAGGCCTGTTTTAACTGGTCATACGCCGCAGGGTCACAGGTAAT
The DNA here is from genome assembly GCA_965372745.1 of uncultured bacterium. GTDB lineage: Bacteria > Planctomycetota > Phycisphaerae > Sedimentisphaerales > Anaerobacaceae > VRUG01. The sequence goes on along the minus strand of CBDVDM010000009.1, from coordinate 21,145 downwards.
TTCGTAAACCTCGCCGATCTTTTCCATATCGTCGGCGCCGGCCCCCAAGGCGATTTCCATAAGTGTATCTTCATCTATCACAGATATATTTACAGTGATAAGCCCCTTCTTGCTGAACATCCAGTTCACACAACCGCTCGCTCCCAGTGAACCGCCTCTCTTTTCGAAAATCCTCTTAACCTCCGGTGCTGTTCTGTTTCGATTATCCGTTAACGCCTCCACCATTATTGCAATACCGCCCGGAGCATAACCCTCGTAAAGAACCTCTTCAAAGTTTGCAGCACCCAATTCACCTGTGCCCTTTTTTATTGCCTTTGCGATGGTATCTTTAGGCATGTTGGCTTGCTTGGCCTTATCTATCGCATATCGCAAAGTAAGGTTATTATCCGGGTCACCACCGCCCTGCTTGGCCGCAACCATTATGACCTTGGCGATTTTACTCCAGACTTTACCTCTCTTGGCATCATTAGCCGCCTTTTTATACTTTATTCCTGCCCAATGCGAATGACCTGACACATCAACTCCTGATTATACCTGAAAATTTCAACACTCTAATTACAAGCGCATATTGTACCATAATGCGGTCAAAAAAGAAAGCCGCAACTGTTTGTCATTGACCGTGTTTTATGCCGACAAATCAGTAAGTTGTGTGATAGCTAAACTCCAGCACCTTAGGCTCAGCCAGCTTCCGATAGTCCGCCATACTAATGCGTATCGCTGTCTCATGTGTGCCGCCCTGGAAGACAATATGGTCATCAGCCTCTAGCGCTTTATCTATTATTGTCGGCAAATTATACAGATTGCCGAACGGAGCCTCAGCACCAATATCACAGTCGCCGCAAATCCCTGCAATTTCCTCTTCAGTAGCCAGCTCAACTTTTTTGGCGTCAAGCTGAACTTTCAACGCCTCGAGGTCAATCTTGTAGCACGCCCCAAGGACACACATCACATGCTCACCGTCAACCTTGACGATTACCGGCTTAGCCACAAACTTGCCCGGTTCATGCTCTTCGGCAGCCATGTGCTGAGCTGTAAAGGCAGGCTTATGCTCGGTGACTTCGTATTTTACACCCGACTTGTCTAAATATTCCATAATCTGCATTTTATTTCTCCCTAAAAAATCCGTTTTTAATTTTATACCCTTATTATAGTATAATATACATTTATCACACCTGTTCACACACAATTCCAGAAAAAAAATGCACCTGCGATAATCCCGAAAACTAATGTTTTTTGACAATTGACAATAGGAGAACTTTACGTTATCATATTAGTTGTGCTGAATTTTAACTTTTTTTTAGAGGTATCTATTATGAAAAAAACAATTACCCTATTATTTGCGATTTTTATCTTTTTATCACCCCTGACCCGTGCTGCCGAGCAGGACTTAGGCATCTTCGAGCAAAGCAGCGATGTGGGCCAGCTCAATCTCGAAAGCAATGTATCCTATGACCCGAACACAAAACAATACACCATAACCGCTGCTGGCGAGGATATGTGGAATGACACCGACGCATTTCACTTCGCCTGGAAAAAACTTTCAGGTGATATGACTTTAACCGCTGATGTCCATCTTCTCGGAGAGAGTACCAACGAATACCGCAAAGCCGGTCTGATGGTACGGCAAAGCCTTGACACTAATTCCGCTTACGCCGATGCAGTTGTTCACGGTAGAGGCCTGGTTTGTCTGCAATATAGGCCTGCTGACGATGCAAATACCGCAGACCAATGTAAAAAAATTCCACTTAAAAAAGCCAAAAAACCCGTTACAATAAAGCTGCAAAGACAAGGTAATACCTTCACCTCTTATATTATTGTAAAAGATGAAGCTCCAAGGCTTCTCGGTACAGAAGAAGTTATCCTTAAAGACCCTGTCTACGTAGGCATGGTTGTCTGTTCACACGAAAAAGAGCTTCAGGAAACCGCTGTCTTTTCAAACATCAAACTGGAAAGTGCAGAGCAGGAACCAGAACAGAAAACAAAACAGGAACCAAAACAGGAACCAGAGCAGGAATCGAAACAGGAATTAAAACCAGAACAGGAAACCGAAAAAACGCCCCAGCCTGATGAAAATCTTGAGAATGAAGGCTAACCGATTCCGAAAAAATATGCCTGCTGATGGCAGCGAACCGAAAGTACTTGTCAAACTCTCTGGAGGCAGGGGAACAATCAATGTCCCCTCATGGTCACCGGACAGCAAATCCATCACATTTGTAAGCTATAACAATCCATAGAACCATAAGATTAAATTACCTGCCATGAGTGGATCGACTGAGTTCGCAAAAGTCTTGCCGAAGGGTTTGTCCTGCAACTTATCCTTTTTAGTAGCCCTGTCGATGGGCGAGTATTGAAGAAGCAACGGAAACTTCTTATACAAGCAGAAACAGTCTGTGTTTCCCGTTTTATACAGACTGTCTAATCATTGTTAGGCTCAGTTTTATGAAAGTAAAATCATGATAAAAAAAATTGGCAACTATTTTCTAACACAAGAAATCGACTCTGCTCAAGGGTTAATAGAATTTTCAGAAGAAGAATACTTTATGGCTGAAAATTTAGAGATGAAGCGAATACTAGAAGATGAGAAGATGTTCAATGGAATCAGCGTAGAGTTTGCCTCTATTCCTTGGGAATCTACAACAATTGGTTCTACTAAAGGAAGGATTTATAAAATTTGTTTACAACTAAATAGTAAAAGCAAGAAAAGTGCTAAAAAAGTTTTAAATACAGTGATGGATTTTATTAACAAAGAGATTGGTAGATACAGCGAACACCCCTTTCTCTCAGATAAATATATCTGGGATACCACTGAAGGTAATATCATACTTTACAGAATGAGCAAGTTTGATATCCATTCTGTTAATATTTTCTTTACGTCAAATATTATTCGAGAACAAATGTTAAAATTACAAGAAGACAGCTAACAAGACGCTCCGCCTGATAAGCGTAAAATCCTCCGCATCGGAGCGGTGGGAAAAAAGAATTTAACTTTTAATTTCTCTCTTTCTGCCTGCCACGCCGTAGCTTTGTGCGAAGGCTTGTCACTCTCTCGGCTTCACGCCGGCTGTCTTCAGCCGAAGGGCAAAGCTCAAAACTTTTCGCAGATGCCTACATCGAGAAGAAGTTTAATGCTTTGAACTGTAAGCCATTTTCACAATGGCACCGAAGCCAACTTAAATTTGTGGTAACTTTTTTCTGTAGTAAATCCGCGTTAATCCGTGAAATCCGTGGTTAATTCTCTGTGAACTCTGTGCCCTCTGTGGCCAGATATTTTTAGTCTGTACGAATCAGCCAAATCTACGAAATCAGTGTTTAAAAATTTCTTTTTCGAGCGACAAGACACGAGCGACGAACAATTCGCGCAAGCTCATCTTTCAAACCAGTCATTTTGGGGTCATTTCATGTCATTTTTTATCACTTTTGTGTCAATCTATGCGAATTTTTGTAATTTTTTGTTACTTTTTGCGTGTCTTTTTCGGCAACTTGCGCATTTGATTGCACCTAATGTCCCTATTTTCTCCATTTTAAGCTATCTCAACAACTCAAAAAGTCGCTTTCCTTCGCTCCTTCGAGAGGCTCAGGGCAGGTTTAATTCTTACCGCTGCACAGATGTTTCGATTTTGTATAATACTAAGATAAAGGTATTTTTTCCCTTGACCGGCTATCAAATCGCCGATAGTATAACAGGTTGTTAATAGAGAATAAGATTGCGGACTGTTATGTATTTTTACTGTTTTTTGAAGATACGAACAGAACGGCAAAGCGATGTAAGGCTTTGTTTTGTAGGTAGTTAAGTCACAAAGACACTAACGTCTGATCCAGTTGTAAACTAAAAGCTGGCGTAAGGCGTTTGAAGTGAACAAAAGAAAAGTGAAATATAGTGAAACGAAATCTGTCTGAAAAAGTACATTTGCTAAACCCTGAAAATCGAGAGCTATTGATGAGATTTAAGGCAAATAATACAAGAATAGCAGTCTCAATATTGCCCAAAATACATCAAAAAACATGATTTTAGGCTGATTTTGGTTTTACAACTTAACTGGAACGGATTTCATTTTTCACTTGTGTACCTTTTTGTGACTCCCCTGCCTGCATATCCTGCGGTCTTTTTCCATAAATACTGTTTATACCCTTAAGGGTAGTAAATGTCCGCGAATAAAACAGTAACTACTTATTTTTAAGTTACTTACCCGCGGATAAATGGTAAAACTCAATCGTTAGCACTGTATTACATTGAAAGGTGGGAACTATGAACGCAATAGTAATGGGTATTGGCCTGCCGGGAGCGATCTTATCAATTGTCTGCTTTATTTTAGGGATATGTTTATCTGCAGTTGTTTTTCAGATGATTTCCAGCGCAAAGGCCAAAACTTTCGAACATGACCTGGAACGCCAAATCGACGGCGCAAAAAAAGAATCGGAAAACATCATCAAATCAGCTCAGCTTGACGCTGCTGCCGAGACTATCAAAAAACGCGAAGAATTCAATGAAGAATCCCATAAAATTCGTGCTGAACTTCGCGAAACCGAGCTCCGCCTTAGTAAACGCGAGGACAGCCTTGAGCGACAGATGGAGCTGCTGCAGGAACGTGAAAATACGTTTAAAGCTCAGGAAAAGAATATCGATATCAAACTGCGCAACATCAGTATCAAGGAAAAACAGCTTTCGCAGGTAATCGCTCAGCAGAAAAATCAGCTTCTTAAAATCACTGCAATGGACATTGAAGAAGCAAAGAACCTTTTGTTAAAACGGCTTGAAGACGAATGCGAACACGAAATGTCGTCGATGATTCAAAGAAAACTGGAAGAAGCTGAGGAATCAGTTAATGAAAAAAGCCGCGAAATCATCAATACCGCGATTCAGCGATATGCAGCTGAACAGACCTGCGAGGTAACGGTATCGACTGTCGAGATACCAAACGATGATATGAAAGGCCGTATCATCGGTCGTGAAGGACGAAATATCCGCTCATTCGAAAAAGCTACCGGCGTCGATGTTATCGTTGACGATACGCCTGGCATGATTGTTGTAAGCGGATTTAACCCGGTAAGACGTGAAGTTGCACGCCTTTCGATGGAGCGACTGATACAGGACGGCAGAATACATCCATCACGAATCGAAGAACTTGTCAGCCAGACCAGAAAAGATGTTAATCAGAAGATATTGCAAATCGGCAAAAACGCCGCAGTCGAAACTAATGTCAGAGGGCTCAGCAATAAAATACTCAGTCAAATAGGTTCGCTTGATTTTAGAACCAGTTACGGCCAAAACGTGCTTCGCCACAGTGTCGAGGTTGCATTTCTGTCCCAGATAATGGCAGAAGAGCTTGGTCTGGATGGAACAATTGCAAGACGTGCCGGACTTTTGCACGATATCGGTAAATCGATGGACCATGAGATTGAAGGCGGTCATCCTGAGATAGGTGCGAACTTCCTGAAACGATTCGACGAATCACCTATTGTTCTAAACGCAGTAGCAGCTCATCACGGAGATATACCAGCCGATAATCCATATACACCGCTTGTAAGTGCGGCAGATGCGATTAGTGCATCACGGCCGGGAGCACGAAGAGAGACACTTGAAAGATATATCAAGCGGTTAGAGAAACTCGAAGAAATCGCTACCGGATTTACGGGCGTTGAAAACGCATACGCAATTCAGGCGGGTCGTGAAATCCGCGTGATAGTCGACGCAGAAAAGATTGACGACAAGTCAGCTATGAAAATTGCCCGCGACATCGCCAAAAAGGTCGAAGATGAAATGACATATCCGGGTGAGATTCAGGTTACCCTGCTCAGAGAGATTCGCTGTATCGAGTATGCCAAGTAAAAAGTGAGGTTAGAAAGTACAAAATGAAATTAAATGTTCTTTGTATTGGTGACATTGTTGGTCGGCCAGGCAGAAGGATCCTTGCTGACAAGCTAAATTCGCTAATCAAGGAACAGGAAATTGACTGCGTGATAGCCAATGCCGAGAACGCAGCAGGCGGTTCGGGGCTAACACCACAGATTCATGATAAGCTGCTGCGATACGGTGTTAACCTGATAACATTAGGTGACCATACATACCGCAAAAAAGACATTATACAGGTATTGGAAACAGCAGATGATATTGTCCGGCCATTAAACTTTTCCGAATATGCGGCAGGTAAGGGTTTTGCAATATATAAAACGAGTAAGGGACCTGTCGTCGGAGTGGTGTCACTGATTGGCAGAATTTTCATGAAACCTGCGGAGTGCCCTTACAACGCTATCGATAAACTCCTGCCTAAAATCCGAGCCCAGGCGGATGTAATAATAGTGGATTTCCATGCAGAGGCAACAAGTGAAAAAATTGCAATGGGTTATCATCTGAACGGCAGAGTCAGTTGTGTGTTTGGAACTCATACGCATGTAGTAACAGCTGATGAGAAAATTCTGGCAAAAGGGACGGCATATATTACTGACATCGGAATGACCGGCTCTCATGATTCTGTGCTCGGGCGCGGGAAAGAGTCTGTACTAAAGTCATTTAGGACACAGATGCCAATACCGTTTGAAATTGCGACAGGAAATGTGAAGATGAACGGGATAATCGTTACGATTGACAGCAATAATAAAAAAGCAGAGCACATCGAACGGATTTCGGTCGAGGCAGAACATGAAGAGTCCAAAAACCTTGACCAGGACGACGGCAGGCCGGAATATATAAACGGGTTTTAGGCGGAAAAAGCGTAAAAGTTAAAACTAAAAGTGCAAAGCCACAGTTCAAAATTCAAAACCAGATACTTCGCTTCCATTTGTAGCTCTGCTCTCGAAATCCCGTGTTATGTCAGAAAAGGATTATACTTTTTCTCCTGTTCGATGGTAGTCTGCGGGCCATGTCCAGGGTAGCAAACTGTCTCATCAGGCAAAGAAAAGAGTTTGTCTTTTATGCTGTTAACCAATTGGGCAGCGTTACCACCCGGGAAATCAGTACGGCCTATGGAATCCGCAAAAAGAGTATCACCAACAAAGATAAGATTTTCTTCTTTTGCATATAAACAGATACCTCCCTGGGTGTGGCCGGGAGTGTGGATGACGTGCAGCTTTATGCCCGCGAGAACAACTGTATCGGATTCATCTAAAATTATATCAGCTGGTTTGGTTTTAAAATGCAGTCCTGCGAGTTCTGATAAGTTTTCGGTTTTTCCGGTCAGCATGTCCGCATCAAGTTTGTGGATGTAAACCTTAATATCCGGAAAATTTTCCCGCAGCAACTCGACACCCGTGATATGATCGGCATGGCCGTGAGTCAGTACAACGGCGAGCGGGTTTAACTGGTTGCTTTTCAGGAAATCAATAAGCTCACCAGCCTCCAGGCCGGTATCAATAATCAGGCAGTTCCGGTCATTTTCGGTTGTGCGCAGGATGTAGCAGTTGGTTTCATACAGACCTAAAATCAAACTGTCGATTTTCATTTTAAAGTTTCCTAAAAACCCATAAAAATAGCAAAAAAAACACTCTGCGTCAACAAAACGATATGTTGGAGGTTGACCTTGAAATTTTAGATTGCTATATTTCGTTTTTTGAATAAAAATGACAGTTTAGCTTACAGAAAAAACCGAATGTTGCCGATTTAAGGTAAAAGCTATAATGGTAGAATGATCTAAGGGAAAAATACTATGCCAAAGCCTTCAAGGCAAAGCAAGTCATGCAAACTTTTTAAAAGATACGAAGGTAATCCGATAATAACACCCGAGGTTTGGCCTTATCCGGCAAATGCGGTGTTTAATCCGGGCGCGATTAAGCTTAACAATGAGACGCTGTTGCTGATCCGTACCGAGGATATGCGAGGTTTTTCGCATCTGACGGTAGCCCGCAGTCAGAATGGTTTTACAGATTGGCAGATAGATTCGAAACCTACCATGGAGGCGGACCACAGTAACAGAGAGGAAAAATGGGGCCTTGAAGACCCTCGTATCATCTGGCTTGAAGATCAAAAGCAATTCGCTATTACTTATACGTCGTTTAGCGAAAGCGGCCCGGTTGTTTCTCTTGCGATAACAAAAAACTTCAGGACGTTTGCAAGATTGGGCGCTTTATTGCCTCCTGAGGACAAAGATGCGTGTCTTTTTCCTCGCAGATTCAGAGGTCGTTTTGCGTTAATCCACCGGCCGATAGTTCGCGGTGAGGCACATATATGGTTAAGCTTTTCACCTGATCTGAAGCACTGGGGCGACCACAGGCTTTTAATTCGGTCACGTCATGCTTACTGGGATTGTCACCGTGTCGGTCTGGCCTGTCAGCCTATCGAAACAAAAGAGGGTTGGCTACTGTTTTATCACGGAGTTCGTATTACTACGAGTGGAGCAATATACCGGATGGGGCTGGCACTGGTTGATTTGGAGGAGCCGTGGCGGGTATTACGCAGAAGCGATGAGTGGATTTTCGGGCCACGTGCGATTTATGAACGAATAGGAGATGTTGGTGGCGTAGTATTTCCCACAGGTGCTACAGTAACAAAAGAAACTGACCAGTTAAACCTGTACTATGGTGCAGCGGATTGTACTGTTGGTGTGGCAACAGCAAGTTTAAGCGAAATTATAGAATATATAATGTCATGTCCTGAATCTGTGTATGATTAACAGGTAGGTATGTTAACTTAATTTTTTAGACAGGATCTCGGAAACGATTTTTGGATTAGCCTGTCCTTTGGTTTTTTGCATGACCTGCCCCAATAAAAAACCCTGTGCTTTTTTAGCTTTTTTGCCTTGATTTTTTACATCTTCAACAGCCTGGTGGTTATCAGCTAAAATCTGCTCAACTATAGACTCCAGTTCACCTGCATCACTTTTTTGAATAAGGTTCATTTCCTCTGCGATGGTTTGGGGGTCTTTATCTGTTTTTGTCATCTGCTCCATGATTGTATTTGCAGCACTTGCATTAACATCACCGGCATCAACCATCTTTGCAAGTTCAGATACCTTTTCAGCGGTAAGTCCCAGGTCAGTTAAGCTGCCCCCCTGCTCATTTGCCAGTTTAAGGCCGGTCTGCGTAATAAGATTGCAGACTCTTTTCGGCTCACCACCCAGAGCGACCGTCTGCTCGAAAAACTCGGCAGTCGAGCGTTCAGCAGTTAATACACCTGAATCATAGTCACTCAGCTTGTATTCACTGACATAACGCATCTGTTTTTGCAGCGGAAGTTCACAAAGTCCGGATTTGATTTCGTTTAGCCAATCGTCATCCACTTCCACCGGCAATAAATCAGGGTCGGGAAAATACCTGTAATCGTGGGCCTCTTCCTTTTCACGCTGCAACACTGTCACCTGATTGGCATCATCCCAGCCTCGGGTTGACTTGTTGCCCATCTCCATCACCCTGCCGGTCTCCATAAAATCGTCAAGCTGTCTTCGGATTTCGTATTCGATACTTCTTTCAACAGCACGGAAACTGTTAAGGTTTTTGACTTCCGCGATAGGCGTCTTATATTCGCTGCCATTCTTTGTGATAACTAAATTGATATTCGGTTCAAAACGCATGTGGCCTTTTTGCATATCAGCTTCAGAAACACCAAGATATCTGACTATTCGCTGCAATTCCACCGCCAGGGTTCTAACTTCAGCGGCACTGTTCATATCAGGTTCGGTAACAATCTCAAGCAATGGAGTGCCCGCCCTGTTCAAATCCACCTGTGAGAAATCCCCTGCACTATGAACGCTCTTGCCGGCATCCTCTTCCAGATGCGCTCTTGTAATCCTGATTTTTTTGGTTTGCCCCGATTCAAGCGGAATTTCGATAAAGCCATTCTGGCTAAAAGGTAAATCATATTGGCTTATTTGATAGTTTTTGGGCAGGTCGGGGTAGTAATAACTTTTTCTGTCCCACTTCGTGAATTTAGCAATTTTACAATTCAGGGCAAGTGCTGCGAGAACCGAATATTCAAATGCTTTCTTATTCATTACAGGCAACACCCCCGGCATACCAAGACAGACAGGGCAGACCCTGCTGTTGGGTTCTGCGGCAAATTCCAGCCCACAGCTGCAAAACATCTTTGTCCTGGTACAAAGCTGTACATGAATCTCCAAACCGATAATAACTTTATATTCCAAATCGCTCATAGTTTCTCAACTAATAATTGGTGGTTTTTTCTTATGGTAATCTGTTTGAAGTTCAAACATTCTTGATAGCCGAAGCAGTTTTTCCTCCTCAAATGCCGGAGCGAGTATCTGCATACCTATCGGCAGACTATTATCATCAAAACCGCATGGCAGGCTTATTGCCGGGATACCAGCCAGGTTTGCTGAAATTGTGTAAATATCGGCCAGGTACATCTGCAGCGGGTCATCGATTTTTTCGCCGACCTTAAACGCTGTCGTCGGGGCAACCGGCGTTATAATACAATCGCATTTTTCAAAGGCTTTTATAAAGTCACCACGTATTAAATTCCTGACTTTCAAAGCTTTCAAATAATAGGCGTCATAATATCCGCTTGACAAGGCATATGCCCCAAGCATTATCCGCCTTTTGACCTCTTTTCCAAAGCCTTCTTCACGCGACTTTGAATAAACCTCGATATAATCATTTGGGTTCTCGGTTCGATGGCCGTAATGGACACCATCATATCTTGATAAATTGCTCGAGGCCTCTGCAGTAGCTACCATATAGTAAGCAGCTATAGCATAATCGAAATGAGGCATATCAATTTCTACGATTTCGGCACCGAGTTTTTTATACAGCTCTATCGCCTGGCTTATTGCCTGCCGAACCTGCTCATCAGCACCAGCGGTAAAATGCGGAACGACACCAACTTTTAAGTTCTCAATCGGCTTTTCGAGGTTTTCAAGGTAATCACAGGCAGGAGCATTTTTTTCATCAACACTTGTACTGTCATTAGGGTCGTGACCTGCAATGACATTCAGCATCAATGCACTATCTTCAACGGTCAAGGTTATTGGCCCTATCTGGTCAAGACTCGAACCGAAGGCAACAAGTCCAAAACGCGAGACTCGGCCATAAGTAGGTTTTAATCCAACTACACCGCAAAAACCTGCAGGCTGGCGAATCGAACCTCCGGTATCGGAACCAAGTGCAGCAAAGCACAGCCTCCCTGCCACAGCGGCTGCTGAACCACCGCTGCTACCGCCGGGTACCCGGCTTGTGTCCCAGGGATTAACAGTTCGCTTCAAACCTGAATTTTCCGTACTCGAACCCATTGCAAATTCATCAAGATTAGTTTTGCCGATTATCACAGCATCTGCGGCAAGGAGCTTTTCTACAACAGTAGCGTTATAAGGCGAATGGAAGTTTTCTAAAATCTTCGAGGCACAGGTGGTAGCTCCGAAAGTCGTGCACATATTATCTTTTATAGCGACCGGCACACCTGCCAATTGACCGATTGGCTGAGAAGATGCTGTCTTTTTGTCAATCTCGCTGGCATGTTTCAATGCCTGTTCTTCAAATACACTTATATAGGCACCAAGTGTTTTATCATGCTTTTCGATAGCTTCCAGTACCTGTTTTGTCGCCTGAACGCTGGTAATTTCGCCGGCTTTTATTTTGTCACGCAGTTGTCTGGCGGTCAGTTCTTCCATTAAAATAACCTTTTATTTTGTCTTCTTGGTCTGTTTTAGAAACCAGTCATAAAGAGCAGGATCATTATATGTCACCGTCCATGAGTCATGTCCGAGTTCAGAATAAATAGTCAGCTTCGCATCGCCGCCCGCAGCCTTTATAGCTTCGACCATCTCTTCAGACTTTGCAGGAGGCACAACGTTGTCTCCGGCACCATGAAAGGCCCAGACAGGGACATCTTTCAGATGCCTGGCAAGAGAAGGTTCTCCTTCTCCACATACAGCAGCTACAGCCGCGAAGCGTTCAGGATACCTACAACCCAGGTCCCATACTCCAAAGCCACCCATACTAAGACCGGTAAGATAAATTCTTTTCTCATCGATATTATATTTTACCACAACCTCATCAAGCAGATTAATCAAAACATCGCAAGGCCACCACAGCCTATCCTGAGGGCATTGAGGGGATACCAAAACAAATGGAAAGTCCTTATGTTGCTGTGCATATTTAACAGGGCCATGAACTTTGACTTTTTCTAAATTGTCACCTCTTTCACCTCTGCCGTGCAGGAAGAAGATTAATGGCCATTTTTCGTTCCTGTTATAATTCTCCGGCAGGACAACCAGGTATTGAGCACTGATTTCTTTTGTAATTGTTTTTCGAAAAAATCGGGAATGTTCTCCCGGAGAGGCGTTAATTTTTTCGGGCATCATGCACTCCTGCGTTAATACACAACCGGTCAAAACGAAAGCTGTCATCAACAATGAAAATGACAAATATGCTGATTTCATCTTTCACCTTTTAATTATGCACCGGAACTGCTGTCGAGTATTTTAGGCACTTTGAAAAACTTGCCGTCACGCTGCGGTGCATTACTTAGAGTTTTTTCGGTACCAAGTGACTCTTTAATATTATCTTCTCTGAAGCAATTACTGACAGGCAGACAATGTGCCAAAGGCTGTACATCATCTGTGTTTAATTCATCCATTTTTTCCACGTATTCAAGTATTGCATTCAACTGGCCGGAAAACTCGCTGATTTCATCTTCTGTCAAAGCCAGTCGCGACAAACCGGCAACTTTTCTCACCTGTGCTTCATCGATTTTCAGGTTCATTATTCTTTCCCCGGGTAAACAAAAAGCGAGGCCAAAACCCGCCTCGCTTTGAAAAAATTCAACAAGAAAAACGCTTTTTAACCAGCTTCTTTTTGGGCGGGTGTATAATTTCGCTTTGGCGGTTTTTGTATCAGACCCATACGTATAGCCTTCGCAGAAACTTTTATCCTGCAGATTTTGCCGTCGATAATCGCTCTTACCTTTTGAATATTCGGCTTAAACTTTCTCTTTGTAATGCCGGTAACTTTCCTGCCGACACCACCAAGATACTTGGCTTTACCGCGCCGTGCAATACTTCTACCTGCGATGGTGCGCTTGCCTGTAAATTGACATACCCTGGACATCTGCTTGCTCCTGTTCTATCCGGCTAAATTTTAATTCCTATTGCCTTGAAAACAAATCATTATATTGACTTGCGGAAGAATTGCAAGAATAAATCGCAACTTATTAGTCTGAACCAAAAAACACGCTTTCTTTGGCTAAACAACCTATATTCAAGCAACTTTTTCACACCTGTCGATGACAGCTTCTGTCATTTCGAGAAGAGTTAAGTAACTGTCACCTTTTTGAGATATATGACTTCAGCTTTAGTTAAGGTTCTAAATTTCCCAACGCCAATACCTCTATCATTGATTTTGCCGATTTTAGTTCTTCTCAATGATTTGACTTTCAGCCCTGTTTTTGCCAACATTCTTCGAACCTGGCGATTCATACCACGTCGCACAGTGATTTCAAGAGCGGATTCTCTATGGCTTCGCTTAAGTATCTTCACCGCCGCCCTGCCGGTCTTTCCTTCTGCCAGCCAAACACCTTTTTTAAGTTTTTCGACAGACGTTCCATCAACCATACCCTTGATCTGTGCAACATAAGTTTTCGGCAGTTCGAATTTTGGATGTGTAAGCCGATTTGTCAATTCACTGTCATTGGTAAGAATAATCAGGCCTGCAGTATCAATATCAAGCCTGCCGACACAGAAAATCCGCTTATCCGATTTAACCACATCGATAGCTTTTCTTCTGCCCTGCGGGTCAGCATTAGTACAAATAACCCCTTTGGATTTGTTCAAAAGATAATAGACTTTATCTTCAGCACGAATTCTTTTGCCGTTTACGGTTACAATATCTTTTTCAGCGTCAACAAAAACAGGCAGTTTGTCCACAACTTTCCGGTTGACGCGTACAACACCTTCAAGTATAAGCTCTTCACATTTTCTGCGCGAGCCTAAACCGGCGGCAGCTAAAACCTTTTGTAATCTCTCTTCAGCCATAATAAATCTCTTTTATCTGTTAGTGTTAATAACTCAATAAGCCCAAATCGAACTAAAACTTATACCGAGCCTGTTTGCATAAATAATTCCAATGCAGGACAGAACCCAAAAAGCAGCTCCGATTTGGAATAGAAGGTCTCTTGTAATAAGCTGAACCGGGCCGGAGAAACTGCCCTTTTGTATTAAAGCGCTAAAACGGAAAACACAGTATAGAACCAGCGGTGTAGTGAAAACAAGATTGTTGGTACCAAAAAGTCTTATGGTTCTGTCGTCTGTGGCATAAAGCAGGAAACATACGATAGCCAGGCCGCTGGTGACATCCAGCATATGAGCTAAAAGCTCCGGGGTATAACCGGCTAATGTTTTGCGGAACAACTCGCTATTCTCGCCTAACTGTGCTATTTCGCTTCGACGTTTGCTGAAGCCTAAAAACAAACATAATGCAAATGTACAAATAATCAGCCAGGGGGAGATGTCAACTCCAACTACGACAGCACCGGCAACCGCTCGCAGGCAAAAACCTATGGATATAACTATACAATCCAGAATCATCATCTTTTTAAACAGGACCGAGTAGAATATCATCAAGACAATATACATCAGAATGATAAATGCCAATGAGCGGGCAAGCAGGAAGCTGCCAACCATAGCAGATAAAAGACACAGGACAGCTAAAATAGCGCCGGATGCAATTGTGATATCTCCTGATGCAATCGGTCTTTTGGATTTTTCGGGATGAAGCCGGTCTGTTTTGCGGTCAATTATGTCATTGACTATATAAATACCCGATGCCGCTAAAGAAAAGCAAAGAAACGCACCAAACGCACTGCCTACAGCAATCAGGACATCGTCAACAGGGCCAAAAAGTTTTTTCCCAAATATAAGAGCGGCAAAAACAAACACATTTTTAGTCCAATGTGATGGCCTCATTATCTCGAAAAATTTCATAATCTGTCCTTTCCATGCAGGGACATTTTTACATCTTAATATGCGTCACAAACCGTCAAAAACTTCACATATTAAAATATCGACATTTGAGCTGAGAATGTGTACATTAACTCTGTCCGGCCAAAAGTCCATAGCGACATTATAGTATGGGATTTCTAACATGATAACAACAGTTGTTTTTGATTTAGATGATACTCTTTACGATGAGATCGAGTACTGCAGAAGCGGTTTTGACAGCGCGGCAGGGTTTTTAGCAAACAAAGTCAGCTCGGCCTCTAAAGAACAACTCTTCAATATCCTCTGGCGGCAATTCACTTCCGGCAATCATACCAAAACATTTAATACTGCACTTGATGAGCTTAACATTTCTTACGACGATAAGTTGATTGGGGAACTGATTACTGTTTACCGCAACCATGAACCAAAACTGAGCTTGCCTGATGATTCTGCAGATGTTCTCAGGAAATTAAGCGGCAACTATACTCTCGCAATGCTGACTGACGGCTTTTTGCCGGCGCAAAGGTTAAAGGTCCAGGCCTTAGGAATTGAAAAATATTTTAAATTCATAGTTTATACGGAAGAACTTGGCAGAGAATTCTGGAAGCCATCACCGGTTGGTTTTGAGAAAATAATGGAAAGTTTGAACGTCGAACCACAACAGATGGTCTATATAGCTGACAATGAAGTAAAAGACTTTATTGCGCCTAATAAGCTGGGCATTAGAACCATCAAACTTATTCGCCCCGCACATATTCATATGTCAACCTCTCCTGACCCCAATGCAAAGCCGCAATATGTAATACACAGCTTCGGGCAATTACCGACTGTTCTGTGAGTCTTATCGTCCTATTAAGTCGCTGCCAAATGCCCAATTTGCCTGTTTACAGCCACACAAGAACTCTAAAGCTGTTTTTTTATTGACTTAGAAGGCTATTCCGACGATAATGCACTATCTAAATCGCCCTAATTATTGATTTTTACCATATTTCTAAGGAGTTTTTACAATGCCAGCAGGCAAAAGACCTCAAACTAACGCTATGCTTTATACGCTGATAACCTTTGTTGGACTTTTTATGGTCACAACAATACTGGCAGTTATCTACTATGTTCAGTTCGAGAGGCAAAGAGATATCGCTGATAATGCCAAAAAACAACTCGACAAAATCTTCAGTCCCTCTGAACAGCGAAAGGGACTCGGGAAAATAGTAGGAACTATCCCACGCGGTAAAAGCGGGCTTGGTACAGCTGTAAGTTACCTTGACGATATGGTCACTTCGATAGTTGGAGGTCCGATTGAGGACACCTCGGCAGAAGCCAAAGTTGAAAATGTCAACAGCAAAACTACAGCTTTACTGAATGCGTTAGCCTCAGAAAACATCGCAACTGAAAACGGACTCATTACAACAATAGAAGATATAAAAGCGTTACTCGATGATACTGAAAAAGCTGAACTTGCCCTGACGGAGCAACTTGAACAGTTGCGCAGCGAATTCGATGAGACAAGAAAAGTTAATTTTGAAAAAGAGGAAAAACTGTTAGCAGAAAAGGGGAAATATCAACAGCAGGTCAAAGAAATCAAGGCACAATATAATGAACTTAAGAACCTGATGGAACAAACATCGGAACAGCAGGTTCAAACACTTACAGCACAACTGGATGAAGAAAGGGCCAAACTTAAAGAGCTGAAAGACCAGCTCCTGGAGACAGAGGCAAGATATAAAATGGCCGACAAGAGGATGAGGCGTGCACAGGGCAAGCTCGCTAAACTTGTGCCTCCGCCTGATATTGAGGTAGCTGCCTTCGAATCTGACGGCAAAATCATACTCATTGACGACTATACCAAAATCGTGCACCTTAATATCGGCAGTGACGAGGGTGTCTACAAAGGCTTAACTTTTACAGTCTATGACAGCAGCCAGCCTATACCAAGGGACGGCAAAGGAAAGGCTGAAATCGAAGTCTTACGCATTGAGAAAAACACATCAGTTGCTCGAATTACATATTCAAAATTTAAAAACCCAGTTATCCTAAACGATAATGTCGCAAATCTAATCTGGGACAGTGATAAAACAAACGAATTTGTTGTAGCCGGCGAATTCGATATTGACAACGACGGAAATACTGACTTCAATGCTACGGAAAAAATAATAGCTCTCGTAGAAAACTGGGGCGCAAGAGTTGCCGACTCGGTTTCCACTGAAACTGATTTTCTAATTCTCGGCAAGGCTCCTGAAGTCAGTAAAAGACCAACATTCGAAGAGATGGAAATGTATCCGCTGGCAATGGAAAAATATGAGCAGTCTATAAAGAGGCTGTCCCATTATAAACAAATGCGCGATCTCGCCAATGACCTGTCTATTCCGGTATTTAATTATGAAAGATTTCTTTATTTCATCGGCTACAAAACACAGTCAGGTAAAGCTGGTGCATTTTTAGATTAAATTCGCTTTAGAAGGTTCAATACCAATAGAAGCTACAAAAATCTCACCTGTGTATTTGATGGCGGTATTTGCCAGTGTAAAGCCTGTTTTGACAGCAACAAAGGTTACAGTACAGGCTGCCTTAACAGCTGCTCCGAGAGGCATGCCCGTATCACAATCCAAACCGGATGGAATATCAACAGCCAGAATCGGGCACTTCTGTTCGTTAATACATTGTATCAGTTCAATATATTCAGCCTTTAGCTGGCCTCTTAATCCCGTCCCAAAAAGAGCGTCCACGAGCATATGAGCGTCTCCAGCATAGGCTTTGATTTTACAGGCAATATCAGAAATATTAAGGTCAAACTTCTCAATCGGCTGGCCCATACGTTCCAACAATTTCAGGTTTATTAAGGCATCGCCTTTGATTTTTTCGCAGTCGCCGATGATTACAACAGTTACTTCAAAGCCGCTGTTTAGCAAGTGCCTTGCAATCACATAGCCATCACCGCCATTATTTCCCGTACCGCAGAATATGCAAACCTTTGGTTTTGCAATATCTGAAAGTTTTTCCCTGATAAGTTCGGCACAGCTTCTACCGGCATTTTCCATTAAAACGACACCGGCTATGCCCAGCTCGTTTATCGCCCAGCTATCAAATGCGCGCACCTGGCTGTTGGTCATGACAATACATTTTTTATCCGGTGAATACTTTTTCATAATTATCTAATTATCTATTGTACATTCTAAACTTATCACTTCAAGTGTGCTCATTCGTGATGCTCCATTTTTACAAAATAACGAGTAAAATTGGCTTTGCTTGGCTTTGTTTTTCATTTCGGCGAAAAGGTGTTTTTGTTTGTAATCGGTTATTGAATAGGTGTTTAGGTTCATTTTAGCAATTCTTAAATTGGGTTTGCTTTACCGAAAAGGCATCGGGATTTACAATTGACTATTGACCATTTACTATTTCCGAAATCCTCTGGATTTACTATTGATTATTGACCATTTACGAATTAGAAGTCTTTGCCTGCTGGCGGTTGAGCGTTTGCTTGCTTGCAAACTGGCGGGTCCGCCTTGGGTTCTCCTTGCGGCGAATCTTACTCATCCTTCGGATGATTTCGGTTTATTTTTGACAAACCTGCAACATTATATCAGATTTTCAAAGAAAAGTCAACTGAAAATCAGCCATCCCGATCCTCCTGCGGCGGACGGGACTTGCGCTGCGCTCCAGCAGAGAACACGAAGGACACAAAGTTTTTTTTAGACAGGATTGACACAGATTTATTTTAGCCACACAGGGCACCGAGGATACAGAGAATTCTCAAATTGTTTTTGAAGCAAAAACATGTGTTTTTATATTTTCAGGACACATAAGAACAGGCCACCAAAAAGGTGCATCTCGCCATCCATTTTCTTTACGTCCATTCTGATAAAATAATTGTAAACAAGGAATCTTTTTGGCTACTTTTTTAGCTAGGGGAATGTCTATTTTGCCATCATCAGGTGCGTCATAAAAGGCTCCATTCATTTTTTTTCGGCTACTATTACGATTTTTTTTCACAACACAATATAATTTACTTTCAAGTGAAGAGTCCTTTAATCCGGTTGTAAGTTTCTTAATAACAGCAATAGTTGTCAATACATCCCATTTATAATTAACATTTTCGTAATGGTCTTCATACAAATATGTAGATGATATTTTTTTTAAAATTATTTCAGCGTCTTTGGAGTCTATTAAAAAAGGTTCATTTGGATCGCGATCTTTATGGTAATGATTTAATATTTTTTCTATTTCATTATTAGTTTTTAGAATAGCTGTTTTAGTTCCAGTTTGCATTCCACGAGGCAGAAGTCTTCTAAATGGACGAATTGTTTCAGTTGAACTTATCAGAATTTTATTTGGAGCACAGTGTTTTACTTGACCAGTCTCATCTCTTAATAAGAAAACTACCCCATCTTCATGTTCACCTTTTTCAAAGGCTTTTCTGAGAGAACTGTCAATGAAATGCATTTTTTTCATAGCGTCATATATTCTCGCAGAAGTATAAAACCGAGTAACACATAAATCTTTTTTTGACCTAGCTCCATACATTCTTGAATGTTGAAGAACTGTATCCAATTGGAAATTTCTTGGATTTCTTCCATAAAAAAAACCGATCAAGTTTTCAACCGTTATGCCACGATCAAGAATCTGTCCCCCGATAAAAATATTGAAGGGATTCTCAAGTCTTAACTGGCCTTTCTTGTCTAAAAGAGAGGTTATTTCTTGATCAGAATTTATTTTCGAAATTCCAATGTAACCTTCTAATAAAGTTTTTTTGACTTCATTGTAAATATGAGACTTATCCAATTTGGTATTTTCAAACGATGATTGTTGTAAATCAGATATTGATTGCAGAACTTCCTTTTTTAAGCAGTTTTCATCCACCCTTGCAAAAGATTGAAGTTTGTTTATAAAAGCTTTAGTTAATGCTATTTGCCACTCGTGTTTTTCTTTTGATTTTTCAATATGCATAATGAAACTGCATTTATAATTTCTTGGATGTTCTTGAATTCTTCGTATTACTCCACCAACAATAAAATTGGTGATAAAATTGCGAAATATCTGCAAATTAGGTGTTGTGCCAATATTATGTATATAACGTTGATCAATTTGTCCCAACACCCCTAATTCTTTTTCAGGAACATCTATATGAAGACAAGATGGAATCGAATCTTGAATTTCACTCTCCTCAAAATAGAATTCACTTCCAATATATTTATCATGGATTGGAACTAGTTCTGTAAATACCGGACGAATGGGGTTATATACCTCACCATTTAATTGAACTGTTTCTGGTTGTAAGTATAGTGAATATGGTGTTGCAGTTACTTGTAGAAAATCACATTTGACTCCATAATCTCGGAGTTTATTCACTTTATCTGCAATTATATTTATCGAAACATCATCAAGTTTTTTTGTATTTCGACGAAAACCTACGCTCGCATAATCGGCTTCATCGTCTATTATTAATAATTTTTTGGTCTTTAAATCTGGATATCTATTAAACAAATCTACTAAATGATTTAAGTTGTCTTTCTGTTTTTTTACAATAATAATTAATTTTTTATTTCTCACGTAAGCCGTGAGTTCTTCTGGAAGGTACATAATATCATATAGTTTAACATAATCTTCTTCGATTAAAGTTTCAAAATCCATATCAAGTCTTTTATATGTTTGTTCAGCTAAGGCTTTTGTACCTTTTGTTAATATAATTGCCATGTCATAACCTTTATCAAATGATAAAGCTATGATGCCAATATACATTCGAGTTTTGCCACTTTGTATTTTTCCAAGAAGCATCCCTGGTTTTTTTACATTTGTTTCCTGTCTTTGTAAGTTTGAAACAGTATTTTCGATGCATTTTTTTGAGTTTTCATCATATCCTCTGTCATTACAAAACAATTCATAAAATTTTGGCATAACAATATCTCCCATCTAAGTACACTAATTACTATTTTACCCTTAAATTTTCGCTCTTTATTATGGGGCATATTAGAACCTGTATATTGGTGGAAATCAAGGAAAAATGGAGCATGTATTCTGAGAAGGCGTCGGGCAATGAAAAACGAGATTGCCGCGCTGCGCTCGCAATGACAGAACCCCAGCCACAGGTACTGGGGCTAATCGAAATGGAGAAACCCCGCCATCTTGATGACGGGGCTAAACCTAAAGACAGAAAGAGAGATTCCGAGAAGACATCGGGCAATTAACGACGAATTGTTCTGCTTTCGCAGGAATGACAAAAAGAGAGATTGCTTCGCTTCCAGGCTGTGTCGCAATTATAGTTCAAAGATGATTTTGTTTTTTTGTCGATATGT
>CBDVDM010000008.1:0-67588 GCA_965372745.1 uncultured bacterium | reverse complement strand
AAAAAGAACTTATGACGACGAGCGAAACACAAGTGAACACCGGATGAACGCCATGGGAGCGAACTTGGCACACACTTTGGCACGCACCGGCACTTGAACGACTGGCAAAACCGATCCTTTAGAAGTGTTATCAAGAACAAAAGTATCACAAAATCTCCCCCACATCCTGAACCACCAACACACAGATTTTCAGTTCGAGGATTGATATAAAAAAATACGGTGCGATCCTGTCTCCAGAAGCGCACCGTGGTATTTACATCAAATTAACTAACAAATGTTAATTATCACCGCCGAAGCCGCATGTAATCGCAAAGTAATTGTCGATGTATGCGTCTCCGTCCATCGTTTTAATAGATACATCACCGGCTGCGGTTATTGACGAACCGGAAGTGTCCTCGTAACTAAACACATTGTGCCCGTCTATAAACAGCGTCAGGAAGTTATCCCTGGCTGCGAACCTGATTGTATGCCATTCGTCCAGGCCCGGCTTGGGATAACTGTCACCGCTTACCAGCGATGTCCATGTTCCGCCATTGGTTCTGTAAAGTGCTGAGTGCACAGAACCGCCGTCATTTACATCTATTATCGCACAGTAACTGTCCTGGCTGCCTGGGTTAGTTCCAGCTGTTACCCTGACAAATGCACAGATAGCACCGTTTGAATCGGCCGTATCGGTAAAGCAGAAGTCGGCCTGGGTTGCAACCGAATTGGCATCGATGCCTAAATTCATAGCGACATAACCATTGGCACCATCAGAGGTGTTGACCCACTCGTTGGCGTCGTCATAGCTGTGTGTGTCTCCGAACCAAGTGTAATCACTCTGAGTATCGCTGGCGAAGTTGTCCGAGTTGGCATCCGCATTCCATACCTCCTGCAGCGAGTAGTAAGCCTCTCGTATAGTCTTTTCGTATGTATCCGGTGCAATGCCTACTATTCCAACCCATTCATCTTCCCAGTTCGGCTTAAGGTTCTGAATGTTGGGGTCCCATATCGAATCGTGGAGGTTCCAGCATCCGCCGGTCGGCCAGAGGGCGTGTCCACTGGAGTCGCCCTGTTTGTTCCAGTCATCGGCGTACTGGAAGAGGGTTCCGCCAATACATGGTTTGTCCGGGTTAAGCCCACTGCCATTGGCTAACATCTCGACCCACCAGTTCCTCATATACTCGGCCTGCGGGGTCTCGTTTACCTGCTCCTCAAGTGTATCATAAACGTCACAGCCGAACTCAGTAATACACATCGGCTTATCGGTCCAGCTTGCAAACTTATCCAGTGCGAACAGGTCAAAGAAGTACCGGCCTCTATAAACATTGACAGACCAGACGTCCAGGTTTGGCATATTACTGTCGGCACAGCCCATAGTTTCACGGCTCTCAAGGTCTCCGACCTCAACGTTGACAGTTGTTACCGGATGGTAATTGTTGCCTTCAATCTGTTTGGCGGCAGCAGCGCACTCATCCACCAACGCGTACCATAAGGGTTTGTTTGCGTCTCCGACATGGACGTTGTATTCATTGGCTATCGACCACATAAGTACCGCCGGATGGTCCTTCCATTGCTCTACCATCTCAAGAAAATGTGATTTAAAGGCATTCCGAACATTCGGGTCGGTGATATCAGAGCCTTGAGCAATGTCATAACCCATCAGCACATAGATTCCTTTCTCATAAGCAGCATCCATACCGTCCGGATATAGCGGCGGCTGGTATAAACGGATGACGTTACATCCGATATCCTCCAGCAGCGGCAGGTCTGTATTATACATATCCGCATCGCCGGACCAGTTATAATGGTAATTCATTCCTACCGGTGTTCCACCATAGCAGACGCCCTTCATAATGAACGGCTGGCCATTGACCAGGAGCCGTTTACCAGGCGCAGCATACTTAGGCCTGAAATCGTACAGCGAATAACCATAACCTGTCCCGCGTTCTGTCCCGTACATACGAACATATCGGGCTGTTACTGTCCCGTCCAGATTAACCGTCTCATCGCCGCCCTGTCCACTCGTTGTGCTGTAGTGGGTCGTCCAGGTGCTGTCATCGTCGGAGGTCTGAATCAAGTAGGATTTACCGTAGGCTGTCTCCCAGTAGAGACGAACCTGGTTGAACTGCTTTGATTCGCCAAGGTCTATCCTTATCCACTGCGGGTCTGACCAGTCTGATGCCCATCGGGTTGCATCTGAAGCGTCAATGGCATTGGAAGCTGAACCGCCCTGAGAGCTGGCGGTTGCACTGCTTGCAGTCAAAGACTCAGGGTCCGCAGTAGCTAATTTTACAGGCGGGCTGCTCAATTGTGGTCTGAAATCATATAGTGAATAACCATAACCCGTCCCGCGTTCAGTGGCGTACATCCGGATATACCGGGCTGTTACAGCCTGGCCCAGGTCAATGAGATCGATTCCGCCGTCTCCGGTCGTCGTACTGTAACGGGTCGTCCAGCTGCTGCCGTTGTCTGATGTTTGAATCTGGTAGGATTTGCCGTAGGCATTCTCCCAGTAGAGACGAACCTCATCAAACTGCCTTAGCTGGCCATAGTCTATCTGTATCCACTGCGGGTCTGACCAGGAAGATGCCCAGCGACTCGTATCTGAATCGTCAATAGCATTGGCGGGTACATACGAACCCTCAGTTGAACTGGCCGTCACAACCGGATATCGGATACGCGACTCCAGCACAATCTCCTCGAGAGAATAACTGACTTTGGTATTTCCTCGTTTGGTACAGTGAACCCGCAAAAACTGGGTATTTACATCGTTATCAAGTAAAATAAGGTCTGTGCTGCCATCTCCTATAGTGGTTGAATAAATGTTTGTCCAGTTGGCATCCAGAGTATCTGAAGAATCAATGGAATATGACCTGGCAAACCAACCGCCCCAGTGTAGGATAATGGTGTTAAAGGCTGCCTTGTCTTGTCCATAATCAATGGTGATTGTCTGGTCATTGAGCACAGACTCTGAGGGACTATGGTCATAATTGCCCCAAGGCGGTACTGAGTACCAACCCGTGGTCAAATCACCATCCACTGCCCTGAAAGGCACCTGTGAACCCCATTCATCCGACCGGCATGAAGTGGCAAAAGTGCCGGGGATAATATAGAGTTCCTTAATCGAATATGGCCTGTCAACTATATTTTCCAGCTCAAGCTTCACAAACCGGGCAGTTGCCTCTGTAAAAGTGATGGAGTCCACATCGCCGGTCGTGCTGGTCTGATGGGAAAGCTCGGTCCAGCTTTTGCCGTTTGTCGAACCTAAAATCGTATAGTCGTTACAGTCGGCATCCGCCTGCCAGTATATCTTAATCTCATCAAACGTCTGCTCCGAACCCATATCAATACAAATATCCTGGTACTTAGCCAAGTTTCCGGTGGCCCAGCGGCAGTAGTCGCCGTCTATACCGCCGTTGACCAAAAAGCCCGGGCAATACTGATATCGCCAGTACGGGCTATCAAACGCATCGGCATTTTTCCATGCCTCGGAGGCATAGACCTGCGGATACTGATTGCCGAGCGATACCCTGAACTCGCGAACTTCGTACGAAGCGCCGCCAGCCGTGCAGGTCAGACGAACCTTAAGCTGCGGCGTAGAAACATAGTTCCAATCGTTATCGTATATGTTGGGGTCATGCCAGCCGACGTCCAGCCAGATGTCATCGATACCGCCGTCTCCGCTGGTGGTACTGTAGCCTGTACTCCACTCGTTACCGTCGTTGACCTCAACGGTGTAAGAAGTGGCGTAGGTATCACCCCATATTATGGTGGCAAAACACAGCTTGGTGGGATTCTCATAAGTAAGTGTATAGCTCTGAGTACCTCCTGCACTGGAACGCCAGCCTGTAGCTAAATCATCGTCTTGGGCCTTGTATGCCTCATAGCCGCTTGCGTTTGAAGAAGCCTCGCCATAAGGGTAACTAAGGTAGACGCTTGTATCCGCAATCATATATGACCAGCAGTTATTCCACGAACTTGACTCATAGTGTTGAATCCTCACATACCGGGCCGTTATCTTTTCAATTGGGAGCAGCATCAGTCCTTCGCCGCCGTTATCGCTGCTGTACCTGGTTGTCCAGCTTGATGCATCGTTCGACGTTTGAATCCTGAAGTCCTGACCGTTGTCCAGCTTGTTCCAGAGAATACGAACGGTATTGAAAGTCTGTGGACTGCCGTAATCAATATCGGTATCCGACATCCGGGTGCGCATTACTGCCTCAATCTCCTTGAGGGCATAGCCGACCGTTTCATCTCCACGCTCGGTGCAATGGACACGCATGTAGTTGACATCCACCGACGAGGCCAGAACAATAACGTCTGTGCCTCCATTACCCTCGGTGGTCGAATAGATACTTGTCCAGCTGTTCTGGTCATGGTCACAGACATCGACTGAATAGGACTTGGCGAACCAGTCTGTCCAGTGCAGTATAACAGTATCAATGGTTGTTCCATCCACACCGTAGTCAATGGTAATTGTCTGGTCGTTAATATCTCCTGTAGGTGCCTGGCCCCAGCTTCCCCACGGAGGCATTGAACACCATGCTGTCTCCAAATCTCCATCCACTGCCTTGAAAGGTACCTGCGGGCCCCATTCATAAGACCAGCAGGAAGTAGCAAGAGCGCCGGGGATAATGTAGATTTCCTTGACCGAGAAAGGCCATTCCTCTAACTCGGGGTAATTTTCATTCGCCTTATAGAATATATCTTTCTCGAATTCAACCTTCACAAACCGGGCTGTTGTCTCGGTAAATGTGATGGTGTCATCACCGCCGTTCGGATCCTGAATATCGTCAAGTTCAGTCCAGCTCTTTCCATCTGTCGAACCTGAAATGGTACAGTTGGAATCACTGGCACTATCATTCCAATAGAGCTTCATTTCACTAAAGGTCTGCTCACTGCCCATGTCAATACAAAGTACCTGTTCCTTGGCATAGTTTCCTGAAGCCCATCGACTGTAGTTCGGGTCCAGGCCGCCGTCGGTTACCATACCGGGACAATACAGGTAGCTATCGTCAGGACTGCTCATGTCAGCCTGCGCCCACGCCTCAGAGGCAAAGGCCTCCGGTGCCTGGTAACCAATAGATACCCTGAATTCGCGAACCTCATAAGATGCCCCACCTGCTGTGCAGGTCAGACGGACGTCATGGCAAGGCTTGGGCACATAGTCGTCTTTGCCTTCGTCATAAACCCATTCCACCTCCAGCCAGAAGTCATCGACTCCGCCATCACCATCGGTAACACTGTAAACAGTCTCCCAACCGTTGCTGTCATTTACCTCAACGGTGTAAGAAGTGGGATAGGTATCACCCCATACTATGGTAGCAAAACAGAATGTAGCTGTATCTTCATAAGTGAGTGTAAGGCTCTGAGTACCGCCTGCGCTGGAGCGCCAGCCGCTATCTAAATCTCCATCCCGTGCCTTGTGTGCCTCGTACCCGCTTGCGCTCGATGATGCGGAGCTATATGGGTAATTGGTGTAGGTACTAATCTCGCCTATCATATAATAGGAGCAGTCTCCAATACCCCACTCGCCATTCCATAGGCCAGGTGCCGTACATTCAATCTTAACGTATTGAGCCGTTGTTATGCCGATAGGTATCAGCATCAGTCCTTTACCGCCATTAGTGGTAGAATACTTAGTGGTCCAGTTGGTAGCATCGTTCGAGACCTGGATGTTAAAAGACTGGGCATAATCACTTTGCCACTTGTCACCTCCAACCCCCCACAAGATACGGACGGTATCGAATGTCTTAGGGCTGTTGTAGTCGACATAAATCCACTCAGTCTCGTTGTTCGGATCATTAAGTAACTGAGAGCGCCATATCGTCAGATAATCAGCATCCACAACATTCTTCGGGAGGTACCCACCGCTGTAGCTGGATGTGACAACAACTGGCGGTGGCTGCGAATCCTGGTTCAAGCCAAGCGAGTGAAACCCGCCAGCCGCGATGGCCGTAAAACCAGTATTTGGTTCCGGTACATCACTTTGACCGTACCCATTGTCTCCCCATGCAACAACCGAGCCGTCGGTTTTCAGACCAAGCGAGTGATACCCGTAGGTCGCAATGGCCGTAAAACCCGTATTTGGATCCGGCACATCGCTTTGACCGTACGAATTGTCTCCCCAGGCCACAATCGAACCGTCGGTTTTCAGGCCAAGCGAGTGACGGCTGCCAACTGCGATGGCTGTAAAACCCGTATTTGGATCCGGCACATTGCATTGACCGTATTCGTTGTCTCCCCATGCCACAATAGAGCCGTCGGTTTTCAGGCCGAGCGAGTGCCTTCGGCCGGCTGCGATGGCTGTAAAACCCGTATTAGGATCCGGCACGTCGCATTGACCGTAAGTGTTGTCTCCCCATGCCACAATCGAGCCGCCGGTCTTCAGGCCAAGCGAGTGATAACTGCCGCCCGCGATGGCCGTAAAACCCGTATTAGGATCCGGCACATCGCATTGACCGTAAGTGTTTTGTCCCCAAGCCACAATCGAGCCGTCGGTTTTCAGGCCAAGAGAATGCCACCAGCCGCCCGCGATGGCCGTAAAACTCGTATTGGGATCCGGTACATCGCATTGACCCCACCCATTGCTTCCCCAGGCCGCAATCGAGCCGTCGGTTTCCAGGCCAAGCGAGTGATACCAGCCGCCAGCAACAGCCGTAAAACCCGTATTAGGATCCGGCACAGTCGATTGACCGTCCCCGTTGCTTCCCCATGCCCAAATCACCGAGTCGTCGGCCTGCGCCTGTGCCGGGGCAAAAGCAAGACTGAGCCCCAGAACGAGCATAGCCATTACTGTAATTTTAGTTTGTAACTTCATTTTCTGTTCTCCTTAATTTGATGAGGGTTAAAAAATCAAGATAAACGTTTTGACAAATATTTTATGGAATCGTCAGGTGGGTTTATAACTCTGTAGTGATATAGCAACAACCTTTATAACAACCTCCTCCTTTTGTTGTTTATAGATTAGGCTCAAAGTAGTAATTATACCAAGTACGTTAAGTATAGCAAAGAAAATGGCTTTGTCAATAAAAAAAGTAGACTCTGTCAATAATAATCTTTATAATGATTGTACATTCCCTGAAAGTGTCTAAAAAGTTGTGATTTTAAAAATGTACTGAACCACCGACACACGGATTTTTCAGTCCGTTAGCGGGCTTTGTAAGTACTTGTCAATAAACGATTAATAACTGTTAAATAACGACTTCTGATGGTGACCGAATCGCGACAGTACCGTAACAGTAGCCTAAAGGCGCCAAACTGTTGCAAATTCTGTTGCAGATTCAAGACTCGGATTAACCCTTTTTCTCGTACTTATGCCTTTGTTGGCTGTTATCATCCTAACCGTCGGATTGTTGATTTTAAGGCTTCAGATAATATCCTCTACGATTTGACCAGCGGGCTTCCTGTCTGTTATTCGTCCGGATAACCATCGGCTTGTCAATCCGAAGGTTCTGGTCTTGAGTATATGTCAGTGTAGTCTGTCAAATTTATTTATAGTTTTCAGTTTTATGACGGACGATTTGGCCATCGATCATATAAATGACATCTTCGGCTATATTGGTGGCGAGGTCAGCAATCCGCTCCAGATGACGTGAAGCAGAAAGTAAGTGAGTTAAGGATTCAATCTGATTTGGATTAGTCTGTATAGCTTTTTGAACTTTCAAGTACATTTCTCGATTCATGGCATCGACTACATCATCACTTGCACAAACTTTATGAGCAAGTTCAGCATCATGATTAATCAGAGCATCCAGACTCTTTTTTAACATCGACTGGGCATTATGAGCCATATCGATGAAATCGAGTGAAATATTAACTTTTGGCTGATCCGCAAGATAAGCTGCTCTCTCTGCAATATTCACTGCCAAGTCACCAATACGCTCAAGGTCATTATTTATCTTTAAAACAGCAACAATAAAACGCAGGTCAATTGCCACCGGCTGATGCAAGGCAAGGATTTTCAGGCAGTCTTCCTCGACCTCAACTTCTATGTTGTCAATGTTGATATCATCAGCTATTATTTTTTGAGCCAGATCAGCATCCCGTTTCTCGATGGACAATGTAGCATCTCTTACAGCAGTTTCTACTCTGGCGCTTAAGGCTAACAACTTCTTTTTCAGATTTTCAATTTCTCTTTGTAGATGTTTTGCCATTTTTAAATTTTCCTTTTTAGTATCTGTTGTCATAGGAAGACGATAGGACACAGTCAATTTTCCCGTCACTCAATGCTATTTTCCCATCTTCGTTGGAGATAAGACTGGCTTGGGAATAATCAAAGGAAGAAGGAAGTTCATTAATCAGCTCTATGCGATTCCACGTCAGAATTCTTATACCTTTGGCGCCCGATCTGATATCTTTTTTGTTGTTAATAGTTTTACCGAAGTGATATGTTCGGCAGTCAAGGCGAACATAAGATTGGGTTAGCTCAAGAACCTGTCCAATAAATAAATGATTGTGCGCCTCAGGGTAATTTTTTACCGTACGGACTTTCCATATTTTCTTGTCTTTTTGCTCGCTCATTTTATCCAAATCTTCCTGTAACATAATCCTCAGTTTGTTTTTTGCCTGGATTGCGGAATATTTTAACTGTTGAGTCATATTCTATTAGTTCTCCCAGACAGAAAAAAGCCGTTCTTTTACTAACTCTTGCAGCCTGTTGCATATTGTGGGTTACTATAACGATTGTATAGTCGTTTTGGAGCTTATCTATCAGATCTTCAATTTTTCCGGTAGCAATAGGATCCAAAGCCGAACATGGCTCATCCATCAAAAGGATGCTAGGCCTGGTAGCTAAAGCGCGGGCAATACACAATCGCTGCTGCTGGCCGCCGGACAGAGCTAACGCACTCTTTTTTAAATCATCTTTTACTTCTTCCCAAAGAGCGGCGGCTTTGAGGCTTTCTTCGACAATTTGCTGCAATTTAGAACGATTCTTTGCTCCCTGCAATTTCGGTCCATAAGCAACATTGTCAAATATGCTCTTGGGAAAAGGATTCGGCTTTTGAAAAACCATACCTACCTGTTGCCTAAGGTTGACAAGATTGGTATTCTTATCATATACATTGTGGCCATTGACAAGTAACTTGCCATCTATGTGAGTGTGTGGGATAAGGTCGTTAATTCTATTGATACTTCGCAGGAAAGTGCTTTTACCGCAACCGCTTGGGCCGATTATTGCGGTTACACTGCATGGATAAATTTCCATAGAGATATCTTTGACGCCAACTTGGGGGCCGTAATAAAAGCTGAAGTTCCTGGATTTTATTACAGCACATTTGCAGTTTGAACTTTTCTCCTTAATTGCAGAGTCTGCTTTCTGGCCCAAACTTACGACAGACTTGATTTCGTCTATGTTTCTGTTCTTTTTTAAAGCAGATGTCGGCATACTATCTTTCCCTTTTTGCATTGTAATTAAATCCCTTTACCGATTTAATGTCCTCTTAGCTTTCTAAATACTCTTGCCCGAAAAACAATTGCTATGGCGTTGAGGCAAATAATAAGCAGAACAAGTGTTACTACCATTCCATATTGATTGTGCGGCACTAACATTCCGATTTTGTCCCCTACGGCTATGTCATAGCTACCATAAGATAGCGTCCTTGTTTGAGCAAATAATGATTTTGGTATTGAGCCGAACGCACAAGCTCCGGTAAACAGAATAGGAGCGGTTTCCCCGGCAACCCGGCTAAGACTCAATATAACACCTGTCAGTATTCCCGGCATCGCAGCAGGTAAAGTTACTTTAACAAATGTTCTAAACCTACTTGCTCCAAGTCCTAAGGAGGCTTCCTTGTAAGCTTGCGGGACTGAACGAATAGCTTCTTCGCTTGCACGAATCATTACAGGCAGTGCTAAAACCGCAAGTGTCATAGATGCTGCCAGGATACACGGCTTTGACGGTGCACCAAAGGCAGGAAACAAAAACAGCACAAAGAAAGCCAGCCCGAAAAGACCGAATATAATGCTCGGAACACCTGCTAATGTATTTATACACATCCTGACTGTTCTTATTATCAGGTTGTCTGAAGCACACTCAACAAGATAAGCTGCAGAGATTACACCAAGCGGGAAAACAAATACCATTGCCAGCACGGTTAAAATCAAAGTTCCTAATATCTCTGGACCAACACCGCCAAAGTAATGCCCTGAAGTGCTGTCATCGATGAAATATTGCCAATAAAAAGTGAAACGGTGGGTTGTGATTTTTTCGAAGTTTTCTTTAATGTAAGGGAAAATACTTTCAAGCTCAGTGCCGACAAACTGTTCGGCTCGACGCTCTTTGGTTTTAACCATCGGTTGGTAAGGATTTTCCTGTATCCATTTTTCTTTCCATATAAGTTTATCTAAAAGCTCACTTGCCAGGTCGTAACGGGTAGCCCCATATCGGTCCATAATCATTGCCGGTAATGGTTCTTCAGGCCTCGGACCAAAAAGCTGTATGACCAAATTCTCTACTTCTTCAAGTGACTGGGCGTATTGCTCTCTTTTTGAAAGGTCAAAATTCTTCATCACCTCTTTATACTCATCAGCTAATTCAAAGAATTCAACAGCTATTGTGTTGCCGATGCGCTCATCCGTTTTGTATTGCTCTATGTTATTTATAATTTGTAGAATTTCAGCTTTGTCGACACTCTTAAAAGCTTTTTCCAGGTTTTCCCTGATACGCCTCGCAAATTTTCGTCTGGTAAGGAACTCTTCACCTTTGATATTATTATACTTAAGCTCTCTACCAAACTGCCTGTATATCTGTTTGGCTTTTTTGGCGAAAGCATCTGTGTTAATGCCTTTTTTGAAAACATCAATTTTCTTATATATAAAATCTCGATGGACTTTTGATTTTGCAATTTCATCGGCTATTTTTGCTTTGTCTCCCCTGTTATATAAATCAAATTGCATCCTGCGGAATTCAACTGTTGATTTGAAAAAAACTGCCGACATACCTCGCAAAATCATTGGGCCAAGTACAGCAATTATTACAAGTATCAGCAGGACAACACTTGCTGCTGTCATTACAGTAAAAATCTTGTCAAGAATTAGGCGTATATTGTATTTCATCTTACACCTTACCCGATTTCTTTTTAGCTGAAACAAGAAAATATTCGCTTACAATGTTAAGCGTAAAAGTCAAAATCAACAGCAATACACCTATCGCAAAAAGTGAATAATAATGGCCTGAGCCTTTAACGGTTTCTCCCATTTCACCCGCAATTGAAGCTGTCATTGTTCTCACTGATTGAGACAGGTTCCACCAGGGAGAAGGAATCTGAGCTGCATTGCCGGACGCCATCCATACAACCATTGTTTCGCCAATTGCTCTCATCATCCCTAAAATCACAGCTGCTATTATTCCGCTGTGAGCTGATGGTATGATTACTTTGAATATAGTCTCAAACCGAGTTGCACCCAAAGCATAAGATGCTTCTCGCAGTTCTCTGCCAACCGCTGATATTGAATCCTCGGCAACGCTGATAATTGTAGGAAGTGCCATAATGGAAAGAACTATTGAAGCATTCAAGGCATTGGTACCAGTTGTAAAACCGAATTTGTTCTGTAACCAGGGTGCTAAAACCAAAACAGCGAAAAAGCCATAAGCTACAGATGGGATTGCCGCCAGAATTTCAATAATCGGTTTAACGAATTCCCTGATTTTAAATGAAACAATGTCACTTAAAAAAACAGCAGCAAGTATCCCGACAGGCACTGCAAATATCAGGGATACCAAAGTAACATAGAATGAACCAACTATTATTGATAAGGCACCAAATTTAGGTACATCAGCTTCCGGATACCATTTTTTGCTTGTTAAAAATTCAGCTAAATCATAGTTTTTTATAAACGGAACAGCTTCGCGAATAACAAAAAAGAAAATGAGGAAAACCGCAAGAACAGAGCTGCATGTAATCAGAAAAAGCAGGAATTTACCCAAATGATGAGCTAAAAATCCCTTTAAATCCTGGAGAGGAGTAAGAACCAGCGACTTATCTAAAACAGCCGCCGGTTTCAATTCTCCATTCATAATGGCTTTGCCCACTTGAAGCCTTCCTAATAGTTGGTTACCGGTACAAATCCCTTGGCTTCAATAATTTCCTGGCCTGTTTCGCTTAAGTAAAAACTACAGAACTTATGAGTCATTGAACCAAGTTTTGGATATCCATTGGTGAACATAAACAAAGGTCTTGCAATAGGAAAAGTACCTGAGGAAATGGTCTCCTGGGAAGGCATTACGCCATCAAGCTTAAGAGCTTTAATGTTTGAATCAAGAAAGCCAATGCCGACATAACCAATCGCTCCCTTAGTTGTCTTAACTCTTGCGTGAGCTTGAGGATTAGAATTTACATATTCAACTCCTGATGCCATTTCGTTTTTCTTCATAATAAGCTTGTGAAAAGTCTCAAATGTTCCTGAAGATGTATCACGGCTAATAGCAACGATCTTAATGTCCGGGCCGCCGACCTGCTTCCAGTTAGTTATTTTGCCCAGGTAAATATCACGAACCTGCTGTGTTGTCAGCTGCTTAACAGAATTTGACGGGTGAACGATAATGCAAACACCATCCATCGCTACTACATGGGCCACAGGAAATATCCCGTTTTCTACAGCTTTCCTGAATTCTTTTTCTTTCATAAAACGACTCATAATGGCAATGTCGCATCGTCCATCAACCAAAGCTGCTGCTCCATCGCCGCTTCCGGTTTTCTTAATTGTTATGTCAAGATTCTGGTATTTATTTTTGAAGGCCTCCGCAAAAGCGTCTGCTATCGGGCCAACAGTGGTTGAGCCTTCAATTTGCAAAGCCTGCTTTTGACCAGCGATGACCTCAGTAGACAAAACAAGAGCCAACATTATTAATCCACATACAATAATTCTTTTCATTTCAAAATCTCCTTTTTTCACTTTTTGTGAATCTTACAATTCAAATGTTAGATTTTCGTTAGAATCAGGTTAGAATTTTGTAAACATTGTTAAAATTTAAAAACTATGTCTGCCTGAAGCAGCCTGTAGTCATCTTTTGTACTACTGGCATTTTTCTCGTTCATGAAATAATTAAGGCCGAACTGCACATTCTTTGCTAACTGATACTTGAAGCCAAGTACATGACCTTTTCCGTCAGTGCCTCCGCCGATGAAGTCAGAATCACAAAGTCCGCCAACAACGGCATCTTTCTCAACATTTCTGTAGTTGTAGGATATTTCCCATGAACCAGGTTTTTTGGCCTTATTGTACTTTGCCCCAATAAACCAGGCAGTGTCTTCTGATGTTGATGCCGATATGTTCTGGACGTAGTTTCCGAAAACAGCTACCGGCATTTTGCCAACTTTGAAGCCGTATTCGCCGAAACCTTCGAGGATGTCATAATCATTAACGTAAAGGCCTCCGGAAGTGGTGTTGCCCCTGGAACTTATGCCGCTTAAATTCTTGCCTTGAATGTTGCCGAAATCATAATAGCTGACACCACCAAGAATGTGGCTGTCCCTGGAAAGTTTATGTTTCAATAACCCCTGAATACCAAAAATGCTGGTATCAGCATCGGTGCTTCTTTCACGAATCCAGTAGGCTCCGCCTGTTAATTTTGCACTGGTTGAATCATTAAGATTCCATGCATAGATTGCTGCACCACCTTCTGGACTCAAGTCACCATCAAAGATAAGCTGGTTTTTGCCAACCTTGTAAAAAGGATTAGCCATTTTACCTAACAGAACGTTTAAACCAGGCATAGATTTTGGATGATAATCAGCGTAAGCCCAGTCCAGCCAGATTTCCTTGCTGCTGAAAGAGTCACTTCCGGAATCACCAAGGGTTTGATTAGTCGATGTTGGCGAGTCACTGCTGCCGGTGGCAAGTCTAAGAGTTGCATCCCATTCATCATTGATTTTGGCTTCCATTTTTAATCTTGCTCGGATGCGATTCCTGTTTCTTTTTGTTGTTGCTGTATCATCATCAATGCTTTCATGTCTGTATCGAAGATCACCGCTCCATTTGATATTTTCAGCCCATTTTAAGCTGCCAGGCAAGGCTCCTATCTGCTTTTCTTCTACTGCTTTTGAGATTTGCTCGGCCATCTGTTTGTTCTGCTGATTCTGCTGGGCCTCAAGCTGCTCAAGTCTTTGCTGCATCTGCTGCAACAACTTAGCTTGTTGGGCCAGTTGCTGTTTCAGTTCCGAAACCTCGCCAGCCTTGGCAATAGGAACTTGCCCTGCAAACAACAAAAGAGCCACCAATAACACAATCCATTTTTTCATTCTTTGTACCTCCACAAAAAATTGACTCCTTCAATTTGGTTCCTCAGGCCAGTCCCGAAGAACTTCTTTATTGAAAAGGTATTTTAAAAGTGTTAGACAGATATGAGGGCAATGTTAGAATTCTGTTTGTGGTGAAAAAAATTGCTTTACTCAGAATCGCTGAAAACAGTGAAGTTGCAGTGACATAGCTCTGAGACTTTATCTACAGTTGATTTATCGACCGCTTTCCTAGGCTTCCAAATCAACTGCAGCAGGGTTTTCAAAAAAATGGTGATACGATATAATAAGTATATTGTTCCGATTGAGCACAAAATATTAGCAATTAACTGATTCATTTTCGTTCCCCTAAATGATAAACTCAATAGCTGGATTTATATTAATTTCCGGATAAACCTCTATATACCTCAATTTTGCTTTCCCACTTGTGAGAATCTATGCTGCCATATACATCAGTATCCCAGCTCCAGAATTCATACCACCATTTCCAAATGGATAGTAAAACTTTCATATCATAACTCCTGTAATCCTGTCGTTCTTTCGTAAAATAGTATATGCTGGCAATGTTAGGAGGATATGAAAACAGAGTTAGAATTCTGTTAAGAGGACAATTTTTATTAGTAGACAAGAGAAATTGAAAGCTTGGTATTTTAGTCGGCAGGTAAATGTATGGTAAATACACTGCCGGAACCAGGTTTGCTTTCGACCGTTACGTAACCACCATGAACCTGTGCAATGTGTTTTACGATTGCAAGGCCTAAGCCGGTACCGCCTAACTTACGACTTCTGCCTTTGTCAACGACGTAAAAACGCTCGAAAATCCGAACAAGATGCTCTTTGGCTATTCCACAACCCTGGTCGGATACAGTGATAAGAACCTCGTTTTCTGTTTCCTGAGCACCAACTTGTATTTTGCTGTTGTCCTGACTGTATTTAATTGCATTACCAATAAGATTAAGTACCGCCTGTTCTATAAGAACCGCATTTATTTTTGCTGTTATCTCTTTGTCGCAAAGCAGCTCGACTGTTATATGCTTTGGGTCTGCTTTAACTTTAGAAAGTTCAATAGCTGAAGTGAGAGTCGGCCTTATGCTTGTTTTTTCAAAAGAAAGTCTTCTTTTTTCGCTGTCTTCTTCCAATCTGGAAAGGCTTAACAAATCGTCAACAATGGCATTTAATCTATCGGCGTGTTTAGCGATTATTTCAAGAAAACGCTTAGATTCTTCGGGCTTATCAAAAGCGCCTTCCTGTAGTGTTTCAACAAAGCCCTTGATCGAGGTAATAGGCGTCTTAAGTTCGTGAGAGACATTAGCAACAAAATCGCGTCTTACCTCTTCCAGTTGACGAGTTCGGGTAATATCGTGCAGTACCAGCACAGCACCGCTGTTGCTGCCTTTGTTGTCGGTCAGGCTGGAACCATATAGTTGCAGGAAACGCCCGCCGTTATTCAATACGAAACAATCGGTTTCAGATGGCTGTTTATTTTCGAGAGTATTTTTTATATACTGCTGGAGTTGGGGATTGCGGACAACCTCTTCAATGCTTAGCCCATGTGAGCTAGTTGCATCGATACCGAGCAACTCCGCTGCTGCTTTGTTAATGCTGACGATGTATCCAGCCGAATCAACTGCCAGCACACCCTCAATCATACTTGAAAGAATTGCCTGTATCTGGCTTCGCTCTTTCGTTATTGTATCAATCCTTGCGTTAAGCTGTCGGGCCATTTCGTTTAAGGCTTTTGCCAGTTCAGCCAGTTCAGTTGCATTTGGTATGGATAACCTCATATCGAGCTCGCCTGAAGCGAAATGTTTTGCTACCTCGGTCATCTGCTCCACAGGACGACTTATTTTCTTGGATATTGCCAGACTTATCGCTGCCGCACAAACTGCGATAATCGCACCTGCCCAAAAAAGTTTTTTATAAATATTTTTAAGTGCTTCGTCAATTGCGGTAACGGGTACAGATGTTCTGACAACAGCCTGGACTTTGTCATCCTGCTTTATTGGGATTGCCAGATACATCATTCTTTTGCCAAGAGTCTCACTAAACCGAAGTGAGTTACCCGAACCTTGCTCCAGGGCATCCCGAAATTCCGGCCTATCAGCATGATTTTTCATGCGGCCGGGTATTTCATCGGAATCTGCAATTACTTCTCCATTAGGCAAAATCACTGTAATTCGTGTGGAACTGGCCGTTACTATTTGTTTACAAAAAACATCGATTTCTTTAAAATTTCTATTCGTCAAATTAGTCGATATCTGTTTTTCGATTAAATGTGCGCGGGATTTGAGATCCTCGGCAACCTGATTAAGATGAAAATTACGTAAAGACTGCGACGCATACCAGGCTACACCAACTACTGAAATAACAATAATCAGTAAGAAAGATGGATAAAGCTGCCATAACAATCGCTTTTTAAACATCGATTAATCCTTAAAGCGATATCCGACGCCGCGGACTGTTTCGATATATTTGCTGCAAGGCCCCAGTTTTTTTCGAAGCCCAACTATTTGAACATCCACAGCCCTATCCGTAACCAGGTAGTCATCACCGTGTAACATATCAACAATCTGGTATCGCGTAAAAACCAAACCCGGTCTCTTGGCTAATACGTAAAGAATGTTGAATTCAGTAAATGTTAAATCCACCGGTTTGTTCTTGATTAGAACTTGGCGACGAGCAGGGTCTATAATTAACTCGTGAATTTTTACAGGCGCCTTTTTCAAATCACGAGCAATTGTTTTGTGCAGGATTCGACGGACTCTTGCGACTAACACCTTGGGACTAAAAGGCTTGGTAACATAATCGTCGGCTCCTAATTCCAAACCCGTAACAATATCTGCTTCCTCCCCCTTGGCAGTAAGCATTATTATTGGAATATGTTCGGTTTTGGCATCGCTTTTCAGCTTCTTGCAAACCTGCAAGCCATCGATCCCTGGCAGCATCAAGTCCAGTATTATCAGGTCAGGCAACTTGGTCCTTGCTTTTGTCAAAGCCTTCTCACCGGTGGTTGCTGTCTCAATCCTGTAGCCATTCTTGTCGAGGTTATACCGTACCAACTCCAGCACATCTTCCTCATCATCTACAATAAGAATATTTTCCTTTGGCATAGCTTTTTTCTACTTTATTTGCGTTAGTGCCTTGTTAGCGAAACGTTAGTTTTTTATTAGTTTAGCCGGTGCTTAGTTTATCACAATCTGGCCCAATCTCAACATATTAAGTAGAATGGATAACATTTGGGTTAATAATCTCATTGTAAGTCCTTCTAAACAGAAGACTCCCCAAAACGACTTGACACATACTTGACACTTTCTACGACACAATAAGTATATTATTCCGATCAAGCACAAAATATTAAAACCTAACTCATGCATCTAAACGTTCCACAAAGAATACCAACTGGCAATCTTTCTTTCCATATAACAATATACATCGCCGGTGTCAGGAGAATTTTTGAATGGCAGGAGGAAATTGGAATCTATTGGCTTCAGTCCAGCTTTTTTGAGAGATGCTATAGTTTCAATGTATTTACGGATCTCATCGCAAACACAGCGATATACAAAAAAATAACAAGCTCCTAATACGTCCTAAACAGTACCACGTTATATGGATAGTTAGGTATTCACCAAATACAAAATAACTGGGAGTATATATTATGGTGAGTCATCTTTCAGATATGATAGATTGCTTGTATGATACTTATATTTATCAAACAAACCACCTGTCGAAATATGGATATACTAAGGAAGAAGCCTTTTGGATTCATCTTGCATCCTTGTCATTTATGCCTTGGTCTGAGAAAGCTCAGAATATAGTTCCATTAAGCCACTTAATAAGGTTTTATGATCAGATTTATAGAGATGAAATTACGCAGGGTGAAAACATAAAGCCCAAAGTTTTTACGAGATGTCTCCTGAAAAACAAATTCGATTTGACTTATGCTTTAGCTAAACAATCGTATGCTGATGAATCAATTTCGGAACTTGCTCTTGATATTGGCAGATGTGTTTTACCCCACGTTAATGATACTTTCAAGCACGCCTTGGCTGGTCTATTTATAATAAATGCTATGCCGGTATCTCAAAGAATCAAACAGCATTTACCTCTTGGTAGATTAGTCCTGGATATAGATAAAAACTATGCTGTGGAAAAACCCCAAAGAAGTAGCCTTGCAGCAGTTTTGTAAGTTTACCATTACTACCAATCACTAATTGACAATTACAGTAATCATTTTAGGTATCGATTAATCCTTAAAATAATATCCGACACCACGAACAGTTTCGATATATTTGCTACAAGTTCCCAATTTCTTTCGGAGTTCGATTATCTGAACATCAACGGCCCTATCTGTTACCAGATAGTCATCACTATGCATCGCATCAATAATCCGGTATCGCGTAAAAACCAAACCCTGAGATGTCAATTATTCGGATGATGCTATAATATAAAACAAACCTCGAAAAAACTTTCGAGGTTTGCCTGTCTGGGAAGTGGTACTAAAAACCAATACCGTTCTCCCAGCTATGAAGGTACACAAAATGTTAGAACTTTTTAATTATAAATCCCTTCACAACTTTTTTCTTTTTTCGATTCTTTAACTATTTATAGCAACAAGACAAACATTCTTGGTGCTTTGGCAATCATTTAAGGCGCCGACATCACTTTTGAAGGTGGCAATATTTTTTCATTTTTTTGTGTGTATGATTTTTTCTTGCGTGTCCTTCTTCCTGATACGGCGCCTTTCTGACTACTCATAAATCTTATTAAAAATGTAATAGCATAATTACAGTGAAGTGTAAAATCTGAGTGTTTTAGCAAGATTAGCTGCAAGTTAGAATGAAATTATTTTTTCGATTTATCTATGCGAGTTGCGCAGAAATAATATTTTTTTAACAAAGCGTTAATATCTTTCTAACTTTCTTCAACTATTGTGTAAGGTAGTAAAAAATGTAAACGTCTCTGGAACCAAAAACAATATCGCTTTAAGGAAATTGGCCAAATGGATTATGATTTTTTCTTACTTACAACATTTCTTCTTCAAACTGGAAATGACAAAAAACAGATGCAGGTTCGCTGTCTGGGGTCGCGAGAAATATTAAAAGCCAATAGAGAGGTCCCAAAGCATATTTCAGGTACAATAGAATTCGAATTCTCCTGCATTCCTGTAGTCGATATTGGTTCAGCATTCGGAATCGAGCCAATAAAGTTTGATAATTCAACATGCATTCTGATAGTTGAGCACAATTACAAATCTCAAAAACTTTATACTGGTATTATTATCCAAAGCTTTGAAGAGATAGAAAAACTTGCCGCTGGGATTTTTGAACTCGGAACAGGGTTAGGTACCAGCACGAATATGCATTTTGTTCTTGAAATGCAAAACAGCCATAATGATGGACATGAAATTTTGGTAGAAAGCCATAAGATGCTTTTGCTTCTTGAAGAACCAACAATGCAAATATCCCGGGAATATTCGAGTTTTCAATTTAACGACCCTTATGATTTTATAAATGAACTACAAACAATGGATTACCTTCAGCGACAGTTTATCCTGGAAGAATTGGAAAAGAATTTTGAATTGTGGGATCCAGAAAGTAATGTGATGTGTATATAAAAGTATCAACTAATCCCTCCCCTAAAAACGATGCCACTTTAAAATCTAGCACTTAAACTTATTGAAAACTCCATGCCCTTTCGATACGAGCTTTTAGTAATGTCACCACCAATATAGTCAGAGCGATAGACACTTTCGATTTTCGGGTTGAGCAGATTTTTGGCCTGAAATTTGAGTTTCCAGATATCTCCGATTTTGTGCGACAAGCCCAGATTGAGTGTGCCGTATTCTGTTTCATATACATCTGGTACAAATTTGCCATTTGACTGGCCGGCTCCTGCTACCAAAGTATCGCCCCTGACCGTATAAAAAAGGGATAGTTGTGTGTCAGGCAGGCCTAATTTATCCATCTTGTAATTAAGAAAAATATTGTAGAGATGCTCAGGTGCATTGGTCATGTGACGTTTTGACATCGGAGCCATAATATTTGGCAGATCAAAACCGGTGGCTTCTTCCGCAGGAAGCGTAACTTCGGAATCAATAAATGTTGCATTGGCCCCTAATGTAAGTCCTTCCAGTCCCTTCCAGAAATGTCCTATTTTCTGCCTCGTTTCGATTTCAAAACCGCTCAACTCACCTTTCGGGTAATTCATAGGCATTGTGTAGGTAAAGCCTGCATTCCGTTGAACATATTCAATAGGATACTCGATGTCTTTATGAAAATAAGAAAACGAGACCAATCCACCGTCATAAGGAATATAATCAAGACGCAGGTCGTAATTTTTCAAAGCGCTCATCTTCAACTCGGGATTTCCGATAAAAACATCACCGCCGAGAAATTCCTGCTGTTGAATAGGTGTAAGCTCTTTAAATGTCTGGCGCGCAATGGTCTGGCTGTAGGAACCTCGCAGTGTAATTTTCTCGAATGGTTTAAATACAAATCCGAGCGAAGGTAATATATCTTTCTGTTTGAATGAAACATCAGCATCGCCTGAATTCAGTTTGACCTGCCCAGAGGCACCTGGAGGAATCCAGGTTACGTCTTTTTCAGCATCATTGATTATGCTCAGTTTGGTATTTTCATAACGTGCACCGCCAATTATGTTAAAAAAAGAGCACAGGGGCAAATCTGCCATGTAATACCAGGCTGAAATCTCCTGTTCGCCCTTATAATCAACATCGATATCAGCTGCTGTTATTGGATGGTTCTCAGAAGGAAACACACTGCTCCAATAGTCTTCCCATGGGCCTTCAAATTGAGCGCTGTTATCATTAAAATTACTGAAGGAATCCTGCTCATATTCACGATGCACTTTATCATTAAACCAACCGAATTTTACATATCCTTCATCCCCGCTCCACTGTTCAAATGGAATCTTCAAGTTCATAAAGTATTGTTCGCTCTCTTCCGAAATATCCTTCCAGATTCGCTGAAGATTCCCTAAGGTAAAATTTGCGGCGGGCTTGAATAAGCGATGTACCTCCGGGGACGTAAATGGCGGAACCCAAGGAGGAAACCCCGGGTTATAAGATTCTGCCCACCACAACGAACCGAACTGCCGTTTGTCCGGTTGGTACAAAGTGGCAGAGCTTGTAGAAATTCCCCAATCAAATTCTGGGTCACGTAACATCAAGAAATTTTTTATTCCAAATTCAGGGAAAGCAAACTTATGGCGTCCACTTAATTGCAGTGTTTGAGTTGTTCGCTCGGTATATTGAAGCGTTTCTGTCCTAAGGTATGGTGCCGCATCACGCTCTTGATTTCCTGGATCAGTCGGATCGTTGCGGTCATAGCCAGAAAAATAATAACTTTTGCCTCTGGTGTCTTCTGCAAGCATTGCTTTACTCTCGGCAACTCTGGTATACATGTAGAGCAGGGACAGCGAATGGTTTTCAGTTTCCAGACCTACTATACCTAATCCACCCCATTTCACCTTTTCGCTGCCCTGTGTCACGTCAAAAAGCTGTGTTTTGAAATCACCCTGCGATGGTGTTCCCTGGATGTATTGAGGAGTCATCGGATCGCCGGGAGTTTCGACCCAGTATTTATCATCAATCCCCTTATCAAAAAACGAACTGTCCCGTTCATAGAAAAGACTGCCAAAACCTCCTATCTTTACTTCGTCAGTAAGTTGATACTTGTCTCCAAATGCCACCGACCATTTATAGTCCGTCGGCTCTTCACTACGGGAAACGCCCACAGCCCCGTCCCAGTTACCACCAAGATTTCCGAACTGAATATCCTCACCACCCTTGCCCCAATAATCCAATTTTTCTCCCTTATAGGTCAGGAATTTGTTATTACCCGTTACCTGCGTGTTGAAACTGATTCCGCTTTCAAGCTTCAACATAGCTTCGTCTGGAATACCTTTGAGCACCACATTCACTGCTCCCCCGGAGGCATCACCTTGCTGGTCCGGTGTAAAAGTCTTGCTGACCTGAATGCTCTCTATAACTGCTGAAGGAAACTGATCCAACTGCACAGCACGTTTATCGGCATCCGCTGTCGGCAGACGTACGCTGTTCATCTGTGAATTAACGTACCGGTCCGGCAGCCCGCGAATCACTGCGTATTTACCGTCCTGTACCGTAGCACCCGCCACCAGCTTCAAGGCACTGGCTGCGTCGCTTGCTCCTGCCTGACTCATAAGTTCAGAACTTATCGAGTCCATCAGTGCAGGACTTTCCATACGAAGATCGAGCAGAGCAGCCTCTGTTCCCACGCCGATCTGCACATCCTCAACAACGAACTCCTCCATCTCTGTAAATTCACCAGACAGCGAAGCATCTAACTCTGTCATCTTACCCGGCGAAACGACTACATTGGCTTTTACCTGCCGGGAGTAGCCTTCTTTTGAAAAAACAAGTGTGTAAGTTCCAGGTTCTACCTGGCCGAAAACAAAATTCCCCTCATCTGTGGTGATAACTTTTTCCCCTGTTTCAGCAATTAATACCTGCGCAGCGGCCAGCGGGACATCGAAATCTTTGTCGTATACCATACCGCGAATACTGCCTGCCTGATCCGCCAAAGCAGTCGAAGTAGACAAAAATACAATTATTAGGAAAACCCAGCAAAATGGCCGTCGTTTTACCATGGTTGACCCAATTCCTCACTAATCTGATGAATCCGTATCCAAAGTTCAGCATCAGGTTCTACAGCGTACAAAGCCATAGAGCAGCAGGTGGCGGACAAGTCTTCAGCACATGGTCTGGAATTGGGATTTTTAACACCTTCTTCAACAACTTGTTTATAAACAGACAGCGCTGCCTCTGTGTCGCCAATCGATTGATATGCCTGGGCAAGGGGGCGAAGCGCTTCCGCCCTGTAGATGTTCACAATCTTACTTTTTTGGGCATTAAAAAGAGCGATAGCAGTATCCGCATCGGTTCTGGCATTTTCAATATCGCCAGCACGGAAACGTAGCCCAACCAATTTCGCCATCATGGGAATGCGGTGTTCCAGCGGCCATTGGTGGTCATCCATAAGAAGCTGTGCTTCGTTAACCAACTCAATCGCCTTGTTTTGATCCTCGTGGTCCAGTGCAAACCCGGCCAGTTCCATGAGCAATTCCATCCGAATAAAAACCGGTAATTTGTCCCATGAAGTTTTAATTTTCTCTTCTGCCAGTGAACGCTGTTTTGTATCGTTATAAAAACGGTTAAAAAGCTGAGCATAAGCTTGCAGCACGTTTTTCAAGATATCGAAATTACCAATTGCAATCAACGCTTCCAGCGTTTTCATCTGCTCATCGAAAGAATCTGCATCGCTAATCATCGCCTTAACTCCTGCCACTTTACCTGCTTCGGAATCCACCACATCCGCTTCAAACTGATTGGCCTGCTTGGTCTGTCCCAGCACGGTGTGCGTTTTGGCAATTTTTATTCTGATACGGTCTCTGCGCCAGTCTTCGGCAGTTTCGGAAATCTGACCGGCGAGATTTAAGTAGCGCTCTACATCAACGGTGTAGCCGTGCTGAACACAGTAAAAAGCCAGGTCGGCATAGCAT
The DNA here is from genome assembly GCA_965372745.1 of uncultured bacterium. GTDB lineage: Bacteria > Planctomycetota > Phycisphaerae > Sedimentisphaerales > Anaerobacaceae > VRUG01. Next base: position 43,805 of record CBDVDM010000008.1, on the reverse strand, counting down.
GAACCACGGCGCCAGTTATCGATTCTTTCAATAAATCCGAGTGCCCGTTTGGATTGACTTAGTTCTAAACATGTCTCAACAACCGCTGCCTGTGCTCTTGAGCGGTCTTTGATATGTGGATTAACTGGGATTGAGGTCGCCGTTTCAAAAGCAATATCAATTAGTTTGTTCTGAAAAACAGCAAGCGGTTTATCCGAAACAGCAGCTTCTCCGGCCTTCCTGTCACAACTGCAAGTAAATATAAAAAGTGCAGTACCAGCTAACAGTAAAAAATGTAATCTTAATTTTGCTATTATTGTATGCATATTATTACTGTAAAAGCGATCTGATAACAGAACGTTGTATCAATCACTGCTATCAGATCGCAATTTATATCCTACTGAAGATATTGATTATATTCCTCGGAGCCAGTTGTTGCTGAATTCCGCGAAATCTGAAAAGTCTACATCACCGTCATAATCCAAATCGCTATTGCCAGGAACGTTCATGGATGTATCAGTCATTCCGTATGCATCCACTGCTGTCCAGCTTTCCAGCCAGTTGTTGTAAGGGCCGAAGCCGCCGCGGAATGGAGCTGATGTGAAGAATCCATCATCTGGTGCTTTGTCGACACTGACTACTGCATCGTTAGCAGCACATGGATTTATATATGTAACAGGAAGCATATTCTTGCCGCCCCGTACTACCAGTGCACCGCGAGTAATGGCCTGAATCGGGCTGTTGGTAGCGGTCACATTGTTGTTAGCAGCATCACGTACGCCACGGGCATCTGCCTCTGTATAGGCATTCGCATGTAAGTTGTTGTAGAACACGCTGTCAGTGATTTCCGCCAGCTTGCCGTCAGTTTGGACTGTGTACAAGACATTCGGGTCAACACCGCAGAGATTAACCGTCGAGTGAACACCAGCATTCGTAGTCCACGTATCTGCGAAAGACAGGGTGCCGTTGTAACCATAGCCATTGGAGCCATCGCCATCGGTGTTATCAGGCCTGACAAGCTTTTCACCAAGTTCCATGAAGATACAGTTGCGATACTGGACACGGGCGTTGTCTCGCCAGGTCGTGCCGCCATCACCATCAATCGGTTGACCAACAACGGTGAAGTTGTAGATGGTGGACGTTGTCACCGGCTGTGCATCGGAATCCTCTGCACCGTCGGTTTCAAAACAGTTGTCGCCGACACCGGAACCCTGGCTCGCATCGATGCTGTAGCCCTGAACTATCAAGCCGAACTGGACCTTGCCGCGCCAGCCTTCGTCAACGTCGAAGCTGTCATCACCGATGTTCCAGATGTTGACGTATCTTAGATTAACTGTGCCGCCCCAGATTTCGATACCATCGTCCACGTTGTTCATGATTTCGATGTGATGAATGTCTGTTTCGCGACCGAGGCCACCTAACGACAGACCGTTGAGTTCATTAGCGAGGCCGATCACTTTACCGCCATAACGAATCGACAGATAGCTGATTGAACCACTGTCGTCGTCGTCATTGTCGCCGCCGTACAGTACCTTTGAATCACCCTGAAAACCAGCAGTTAAACCTTCCATCTGCTTCTTATTTAGGCCGTCCGGACATTTCGTGTTCGTGTGGATAGGCTCGCCGACACCGTCCTGATACGTTACCGGAATGCCGCCGTAATGGGAAGCCGAAATCAATGCTTCGCCCATTATCGTCAGATTACCCCAGTCATTGCAGCGCTCAAGCCAGATACCCGTCTTGGGGTCGCCGAGCGTTGTAATGGAGTCTACGGTGCCACCGGAACCGCCGGTGGTAACGACGCTGCCTGTCCAGTTTTTCACATCTTCGGCAGAGGTCATGATGACAGGCTCATCCTTTGTGCCGTTGACGTAAATCTTGGCGCCGCGGCAAACAGCCAGACTGCCCTGGTCGTCAACAAAACTCGCAACAACCACGCCGGCGTCGATAGTCAAAGTTGCGCCAGGCTCAGCGTAAATTTGCTGCTTCAGGTGATAAGGGTGGTTGGCCTTCGTCCACGTCACAGATCCGGTGATATTGCTGTTGACATTAGTACCTGCAATAGCAGTATTAGCTAATGCAAGTCCTGTCATCGCAATCAGCAATAATGCGACTTTTTTCATATTCTTCATAATAAATCCTTTTTTTGTTATTCTTACAAAAAATCAAGTTATCAAGTTTACACTAACTTCTAACAACTAATGTACCTTCAGTAATTGAACTTTCACCATACACTTAAACGCTATACTTATTTTTGTTCTTTTGTCACCCTCCTTTCTCCTTCACAGTTTTATGTTAATTGACATCACCCACATTCACTTCCAAAGCCAACAGGCTTTAATTTGGATAAAGCCGTATTTCCAATTCTTGTTAGCTCGCACACTTCTTATTAGAACTATAAAATTTGCTACTCCTGCTCACACAGCATAATTATCTTACTGTCAGGGACTTTGTAAGATGTTTCTGTTAGAAGCTGATTAAGCTGGTATTAGAATAAGAATAATTTTTCCAATCCCTCTTCCGTTCCATTCATGGGTACTTTGGCCTCGGCAAAATTGTTGCTTACAAAGGCTACCTATTTGCAAAATTTCTGGCATGTAAGACCACACAAAAATTCGAGGGCCATTTGTATACAACTGCGCTATTTGTTAGCGATTTTTACTTGCTAAATGACATAGTTATGGTTATAATGTCCTGTGTTTAGGTTGTAATCTTACATGTTTACCCGGGGAGGCGGATGATGATAAAGCCAAGAAGCAAGAGAAACGATTCGACTTCAGCTAAATATTTGTCAGAAACTCAACTAAAAAAGCTGTTGCAATATGTTTCGAATAAGGCTGATTTTGCAAGACAAACCGGAGCTACCAGAGCAATCGTCGACGAACTCATTATTTTTCTATTGGTAAATGCCGGCTTACGCCCTGCAGAATTCTGTAATTTGAATATAGAAGACCTGCCCACAAGCCACGGCAAAAGTGTTTTACTGATTCGAGATTCAGCAGATACGGCAACCAGAGAGGTCGAAATTAGCTCAAAAACAGCCGAACGCATAGAGAGATTTGTGATGCTGTACAGGAAAAAAACCAAGCCAAAGGAGCCCTTGTTTGTCAGCGAGCGCGGTAATCGACTCACATACAGAAGTCTCTATAACAAGGTAAAAAACATTGGTGTAAATATCGGAATTGGGCCGCTTTATCCACATATGCTGCGCAGCACTTATATAGTTAGACTTTTTAATACCGTGCATGACTTACGATTGGTTCAGCAGCAAGCCGGCCATGCAAGCCCAAAGACTACTGCCATGTATGTTAGAAACGATTTCAGGCGTAAACAAAAAGGCGAAAGGTTAGGAAATGCAGATTCTACATATCCAAAAGTGACACCTGATTTTAGTCAGGCCAAAGACAATAGCATCAGGTGTGGTGCCTGTGACAGGTTACTGCGCGGAGAAGGCAAAAAGATAGACTCGGGCCAGATACTCTGCCATGACTGCTCCAAGTATTTTCAATAGGGAGATACTACGAACAAACTATGAATGCCAGATATTTGTAAGCGACTGAGCAAAAATATACCACTTGACATATATAATGGTGGTCGGCAACTTCTTACTGCAAAATTGCATTGTTATACAGGACTAATACAATCCTCATATTAACCTAACATAATTTATATATCGTTCTTATTGGTGTGTAAGCGATATAACACCGATTGTCGGCGTAGCTGTCCTATGTTTAAGCTATAAGCAAAATATAACGAAAAAATAAGGATAACTAAATAGTGATTTTGTGTCCCTTATGTAACTGCGAAAATGCTGACAGCGCCAAGGATTGTCTAAACTGCGGCGAACCAATGCTGCATTACAACAGCTTGTGCGGCATGCTTATGCTCGGCGACAGCAGCCAGGGGCAGGTGCTTGGCATGCGATATATAATCGAGCAGCAACTCAGTGAAGACAATATGGGGTGTACGTATAAAGCCGAGGATGCAGCAGATAACACAAACGTTCTTATCAAAGCATTGCCTTTATCCGTATCATTAAATTCCAGAAAGGTTGAACAGTTAAAAGAAACCATAGAAATAATTACGTCATTATCGAATCCGAATGTAAACAGCCTCAAAGCATTCGAGGTAAGCGGAAAAGTCAGATATTTTGTCTATGAATATTCAGAACAGCAAAAGTGTGTAGCTTACGAGCAGACAATTGAAAAACTAAAAACACAACTCGCCCAACAGAAGGACAGGTTTGCTTTGAAATTGGAAGAGGTTGAGCAAAAGTTTGAAGCTGAAACACAGGCCAGAAAGCAGTTTGAGGCCAAACAAGATTCTTATGAAGATATAATAGAGCAGCTTAAAACGCAGATGTCTGCCGAACAGCAAAAGCATACTAAAGCATTGCACCAGGCAAATTGGAATATCGAAGCATTATTTTCTGCTTTGAGTCAGGCAGATAAGAAGATAGAAGTGTTGACCAAGGAAAAAGAAAAGACCTTACAGCAGAATAAAGAAAATGAAGAAGCTTTAGAGAAAATTAAAGCTGAAGCCATCCACCAGCAAAAGAAATCTGCTAAGCAGTTAGACAGAGCACAGTGGAAGATCGAGGCTTTAGCTGCGGAAATGGAAAAGGTATTACAACGAAGCAGAAAAAAAGAGGAAGTTGGGATTAAGGCCAAACCGGCTGCAAGGTTTAAAATTTCTATAATAGCTTTTGCTTTGACTTTAGTATTAGGTGTTATCTGTGGGATAGGGACAAGTTATTTATATATAAATTCTGAAAAGTCAGATAAAAATTTGCTTAAACAATGGATGGCAGTTTTGTCTTCGGCAAAACATGGCGATAATAAAACGGCAATCGACTTACCTAGTTCAATTATCGAAAATAACATTGCAACTGACGACGTTGAAGAAAAAATAACCGGACATAAGGAACAATCGAAAGAAAACTCATCTGACCATAAGCCATTGGCGTACACTCAGGATCAGGCGAATGAGCCGCAATACGCAACTGCGGTGCAAAAAGAAGCCGAACAGGTCGATAAAATCTCATCTTCTGAATTCACCAAAGAAGCGGTTAAGGAAACTCAAGAAGAAACCGAATTGCAGGAACCGGCAAAATCGGCAGCTTCTCATGAACAAAAAGAACATCCTTTAAGTGCCGAGCAATTGTATCTCAAAGCTGCTGAAGAAGGGAACAGCTATGCTATGTATAAGCTTGGCGACGCTTATCTTAAGGGGATAGGAACAGATAAAAATATTGAAAAAGCGATTGCGTGGATTGAAAAGGCAGCTGAAGTAGGCAATGATAATGCGATGTTCGAGCTTGGCTTAATATACTATTCGGGGCAGGAGATAGAGAGAGATTACAGTAAGACCCTTGAATATTTCGTTGAATCTGCACAAGCTGGAAACAAGATGGCAATGTATAACGTGGGGAGAATGTATCACCAAGGCAGCGGCGTTGAAGTAGATGGTATCAAGGCTGTAGAATGGTATGAAAAGGCAGCGCAAAAGGGGACAACAAAAGCAATGAATCAATTGGCGCAAATGTATTATATGGGGGACATTGTAAAAAAAGATTGCAAAAAAGCCGCAGAGTATTATGAGCGTTCGGCAAAAATGGGAAATTTAAAAGCAATGTATAATTTGGCAGTATTATATCATACTGGAGTTGGTGTTGAAAAAGACATTCGTAAAGCGATGCTATGGTTTATAAAAGCTGCCAAGGAAGGGGATACTGACTCGATGTATCAGCTTGGAGTACTGTTCGAAAACGGTATTGGTATTGAAAATGACCTTGAAAAAGCTCTCTATTGGTATCAGACTGCAGCAAGGGCAGGCCAGAAAAGTGCAAAACAACAACTTATAAAACTGGGTAAGGCCTGGTAAATAAATCACATAAAAAAGACGTGACATTTCCAATTGGTTTTCTATTGAGTTTTAGCGACACGTTCGACCTGGTCAAGGTATTCCTGAATGTTATCACGGGGTTTAATTATCTGAGCACGTCGCAATAGAGGCAAGGCCTCGGAATACTTACCATTTTTGACCAAAAGTTGAGCATGGCGAACTTTGGCATCTGCTTCATATTTTTCGATTGCTGCAGCCCGCTCATAGTAGAAAATCGCTTTTTCGATATCACCGATGCGGATGCTATTCTGTCCAAGCAGAATTAGTGCCTCGCCGTCCAGAGGATCTAATGCAACAATTTCTTCGAGCACACGAACCTCCTCATCGCCGGATCCATCTGCGACAGCAAGACGGGCACGTAATTTCAGCAGGTCTTTGCGATTGTCGGTTTCGATTCTGTCACCGTGTAGGCTCTCGATATGCTCAATCATCTGTCGGGTTTCTTTGAGTGCACCACGAGCAGCTAATACTTTGGCCGCACGAATGGCACGATCAATATTGCCCTGCGGCTTTTTCTGTATAGCACGAATATAGGACTTTACAGCCATTTCATAAAGCTCTTCGTTTATGTAGATGTCACCGAGCATGTTGAGACTGTCAAAGGTGGATTGGCCAAGATGATCAACTAATTCATAAATTTCTGCAGCTTTGAGAGGTTGATTCAGACCTATATATGCATTGGCCTGTATTAACCAGAGGTCTGCCCGGTCTGGTTGGTTATCAATTAGCTGTCCGCACAGTGCAACAGCTTCAGCAAAACGTTCTTGTTTAAAGAAACTTCGCGCCAGCCCCATTTTCCAATCTATCGTGACCGGATCAAGCAGGATAGCCATACGATAAGCTGATTCGGCGGAAAGATTGTTTTCGACCGAAGAATATGCAAATCCGAGCAGGCCGTAGGTAATAGCATCACCGCCACCGAGTTCAATCACGCGCGTGAGTGCAGGCAGTGCTTTTTCAAAATCGTTCTGACGAACATAAATTAAACCTGAGTTTTTCCAGGCACGGCGGAATTTGGGATATTTCTCGACGGCGATTTGATAGACCGCAGCAGCCTCATCGAGTTTTTCCTGTTGGAAATAGATATTCGCCAGTGTAAAATCAAATACAGCTGTCGCAGCTTCATTCCTGAGTTTTTCCAGCTTCAGAGCAGCTTCGTCCATTTTGTCGGAGGATATAAGCTCAAACACTTTGAGCATTTTCTCGCGTTCATCAACGGTCACTCGAGGCTCAATTTCGGTTTCGGCAATGTAGCTTTCTGTGAACTGTTTTTTAAATGCCGGATCGTTCCATATCTCTAGTTCCAACTGGCTTAATTTGGTTGTTTTGTATAACAAAGAAACATCTGTGTCGGCCTGTACTAATGTGCAAACACTTGTTCCAAGGATTAGCAGAAAGCAAACTCTATTAATAAATTTCAAAGGTGAGAGATTCAATCTTATGTTTTTCATATTTATTCTCCTTTCGGGAAACCGAATGGAACACGCATACGAAACCTCACAGATTGGCCGTTGCGTTTACCTGGTTCGAATTTCCACTGTTTAACCGCGGTCAGCGCCGGCTTTTCAAAAACGGGGTCGCTCGATTTTTGCACTATGGGATTCTCTACCCTGCCTCGCTGGTCAACAACGAAAACGATATACACTTTGCCGGGAGCTTTTTTACGCAACTTTTTACTAAGCATTGGGCTGGGCTGGTAGATAACACGCGGCTTTTGGTCAAGATCGGCAATACTAAACAGAGCATCAATACCTTTACTATCAGCGGAGACAATGGTTTTAAAATTTACAGCAAAGTCACCAGCCATCAGGCCTTCGCTAAAACCTGGATTTAACGCCAGTTCAAGCTGTGAAAGATCCAGCTGGGGCACATCCTCGGCCAACTCTGGTGGCTTCTCCTCTGGTTCCGGCTCTTCTTCCGGCTCCATTTCAGGAGGCGGGTCCGGTGCCTCGAGTTTGGCTGTATCCACGGCTCGCACCACAAGGTCATTGGTCAGCGGCTTGGCGAGGGTCTGCATCAGCGGCAGCACAAGAAAGAAAACCAGAGTCAATCCTACCGCGCCAATAACGACCAAAAGGCTGTGAAACAGCTCTCTGACGATCCAAAATGATTTACGTTTATGTTTGGTCACGATACTGATACTCAACTTTTGGATTTACGAGTGGCAAGACTTACTTTCTTTGCCCCAGCCAACTTAGCTTCGTCAATTAGCCGAACCAGCAGTCCGGACCGTGCGGAAGAGTCGGCTTGAATAATAACGGGAACATCTTCTTTCTGTAGCATGCGTTTCACGAGAGGTCGCACACCGCTGATACCGATTTCGCGCCCGCCATAAACCACTTCGCCCTTTTGAGTCAGTGCAATAAGAATGCTGGTTTTTTCCAGCCTAACGGAAGATGCAGCCTGAGGCTTATCCACTTCAATGCCAGTCTCCTCAACAAACGTGGTAGTCACGATGAAGAAAATTAGAAGAATGAATACACAGTCTATCAGCGAAGAGATATCAATCCCAGTCTCGCTGCTGTCATCTGATGTCATTTGATGAAATCGTCCCATTGGTTCCTCGATATTTAATTTATTTTATAAGGATATTGGCACTTCCATTCCTTCTTTACAATATGGTTCCTCATATTGAAGCTTACACTTAGCAGCAGGTAGAGCTTTTTGCTTGTGCAGTTTTTTGTAGAGTTTCTGGGTGCAAACCGTTTCGAGATGGGCAAGAAACGATTTGTATCGTTTGTGCTTGCGAGCCAGTTGATACTGGAAAAAGAGACCCGGTAGCGATATCACCAGGCCGGTTTCGGTGGTTACAAGGGCTTCGGAAATACCCTCGGCGACAAGCCCCATAGTTTTATCGCCTCCAGACCCGGACGCCAGAGCTGCGAACGTGGCGAGCATACCGGTCACTGTTCCGAGCAATCCAAGCAGCGGAGCAGCACTGACGCAAATTTTCATAACGCGAAGCTCTCGGTCGAGTGGAGCAATCTCGATAGTACGTAATTCTTCAAAGAAAGTGGCGGTATCTTTGAGCGAAGTACCGCCGGTTACAAAATCAAGCAAATCACCGATTGGTCCTTTTCGTTCGTTGGGATGGTCAATCCAGTGACGCCAGGTTTTTTCGCGCACCGAAGCAAAGCCCTTTCCTGATAGTTTGAGATAGATGTGCATTCCCAGCGAAAACATAACCAGCGCAATGGCCGCTATCGCAATCATGGCCCATCCGCCGGAAAGCCAGATGGTAAGGGCCTGTTCCCATAGCGTTATAAGCTGTCCAGTTATCACATTCATTTTCAGCTTCCTTCTCCGTTGTGGGTAATCTGCCCTACTAATTGATCGTTGTGATCAAGGACCGGCATGTTGATAATATCGTGTTTACTGAAGAGGTTCCGTACCTCGTTCCGGTGGGTATCGACACGAACGAACAGTGATTTCATCTCTGCTAAGGATTCGACACAGGTCTGTTCGGGTCGGGTTAACAGGTGACCAATTCGCACATATCCTGCGTACTTTCCCTGTTCATCTACGATAAATACAGCGTCAATATCCTCGGCAATCTTAGCGCCCCTTATCCTGTCAATGGCTTCGGCCACGGTGGCGGTTTTATCCACACTGACCAGTCGCGGATTCATAAGGCTACCCGCTGAATCTTCCGAATACTGTCTAATCGGTTCGGGACTCGCTGATTGTGCCTGGCTGCCGATGTTTTGCAAGAGAGCTTGGGCCTGACCGGCGGTTAGCTCTGCCAATACATTTGTAGCATCGTTCTGTCGGTAAGGTGTTTTACTGACCTGGTTTACAAAAGCAATGGCGGCTTTTTCCATTTCATCGATCACATGCCTTGCTTTACGCGAAAGAAATGCGTGCAGAAGCAGTGAAGGAATGGCCACAATCAAACCGAATTCAGTGGTAACGAGCGCTTCAGAAATACCGCCTGAGAGAGTTTTGACGTCACCGGAACCGAACACAGTAATCAATTTGAATGTATTGATAATACCAGTGACTGTTCCCAGCAGCCCGAGCAGCGGTGCGGACGCTGCACTGATAGCAATAAACGGCAGGAATCGCTCAAGTTTGAGGCGTGTAGCCAGAACCTTTTCGTACATGACCTCTTCTATCAGTTCACGTGGTTCTTTGAGGTGCTCAATAGCACAGGAGAGCATTTTACCGACAGGTCCCTTGATTACCTTGACATTTTGCTTGGCGGCCTTTTCGTCATGCTCAGCAACAGCGTCCAGCAACGCACGAATCCGTTTCTGGGACGGTTTTCGCAGAAAGGCCAGAAAAATCCATTTGTAAAGTGCTACAAGCAGCGCAGCGCCTCCCAAAACAAAGATTGGGTACATTACCGGTCCGCCCTTTTGAATGTGCTCTAAAAGTGTTTCTTTAGTTTCCTCAATTTTGTGGGCATTGCCGAGGGTAGGGTCAAGTGGGAATGCCCCGGCTGAATTGGAGATGACTTTTGTCGCCGCCTCAGCATCAGTAGCAGTTCCAAAAGCAATGACTGTTGGTTCAAGTGAGCCAAGACGCTGTTCAGCGGTTCCAATGTTTTTTCCGTCATCTGACTGAAAAAGTGCTGCTGGTCCGATTAATACAAAGGTTCCATGATGAATCGACCCGCTGGAATCCGTTGCGGTTCCATCAAATCGAGTGCCGCCAAGTGCGTCATGTAACCGCTCAAGTGACACTGCTACAAGACCAGTTTGAGCCTCATAAATTTCCTGCTCAGAAAGGTTGCTGTTTTCGGGTGCCAATTTGGCTGCCTTAAGTGGTTTACGGTAGCGTTGGATTTCCGCAATGTGCAAACGCGATTCAAAGTTGCGGATGTATTCACCAAGCAGGTTGGAAAGATATGTAGCCTCCTGTTGGCGAGATTTGATTTCGGATCGCAGGTTGCTCAAATCAAGAGTGCGGCTGTCGAGCAAACGGGTTGTCTTCTGATACTCAAGACGTACATTGATCAGTTCGCTCTCAAGATTGCTGAGATTTCGGCTAAGTGGAACTTTTTCCGCAACCACCTGCTCACGCAGCTTATTGAGTTCAGAAATACTCTCCTCAAGTTTTCGCTGTACAGATTCAGCGGCATGTTCGAAGTCACTTTTAGTATCTTGTTCAAGAGCAAGAGCAATTAATTCGTTCGTTTGATCCTGTGCATGGATAACCAGTGGGCTGGCGAAGAGGAGAACAAGTATGAAGATATTTTTTATTCTCATAATAACGAGCTTATCCTAATTATTCAATTTCAACGGGCACTTGCACAAAGGTTGCCACTTTTTCATTTTTTAATATGGCGATGGCATCGGCAATTTGTGCAGCAGCTTCATTAGCCGGTCTCCATACCCACCCCTCATCTGAAACCGTTCCGATTCCCGCAATGCTTCCATTAGCACTGGCATAGTAAGCTTGGCCGATTCCAATATATAAAGCGGCAACTTCAATGGAACTTCCACTGGTTAGTGTCCGAACTTCACTAGTGACTGAGATTTCACGGTTGAATTTGTCTACTTCATTAAGTATCCCCACGATATTCTGAAAACGTTCAGCTACCGATAGTTTGCTCTGTCCCGTATTATCAGGTAGTCTTTGGCTAAGCGGTTTGACACGCTCTCGGATTGGATCGGGCAGCCGTTGCAGCAGCTGTCTGGTACGTTCTTCCAGCAAAACTAAAGTACTACCGAGTGAAGCGGAAGCTTCTTTGAGTTTTTCATTTTCCTCAATCATCTCAGCTCGTTTCTTATCCGCCTCGGCGATACTTTCTTCAGCCTCACTGATTTTGCCGCGTAGTGACTCGCTTTCACACTGCACAAGTTTAATTCTCTCGGTGAGCATTTCCCGGGCGAGTGCCAAGTCGCGTTTTTCCTGTGAAATAATACGCTGGATTTCAACCCATTTTTCAAGTGCTACCCGTGTATTTTCAATATTGCTGGTGCTCTTGTTAGCAGATACCGTTCCAGAAGACAGAAGATAGACAATGCAAAAAAGTAGAAGCGATCCTATCGCTAACCTATTATTTCTGATTTCTGATTCCCTTTTCATGTTCGCATTATCCTTTTTGTACCTGTTTACGAATTTTTTTGTATTATCGGGCAACACTAACATTGATATCCGGATTAGAAATATAAATTTGCAACTCCTGCTCAAGTAGTATGATTATGTTAATGTCTATGGATTTTATAAGACGTTTCTGTTAGAGATTGATTAAGCTGGCATTAGAATAAAAATAATTTCCCAAATTGTTCCTGCGTTCCATTATTTTGGTACTTCGGTTTTAGCAAAATTGCTGCTCACAAATGTCAATCATCAGATGCAATCTCAAAAGCTGTTTTTGGCATGGGTTAATTAAGCGGCGGCTATAATGTGCCGATAACTGCTGATGTGAGCCGAAAAAAGGAGTAATCGAATATGTTATTAGCAATTAATGAACAAAACAGGCCTAACAATGCCCAACGGGTGAATCTATGCCACAAAACCGGGGGTAGCCGCATTCTTTCAAATATCGGTATCTGCATACTTGCAATGATTCTATTATGCTCGATAGCGGAATGCAGCTCCGACTTTCAGAAGGGGTGGGCGGCGTTCGATAAAAAGGACTATGTGACAGCGCTTGAAGAATGGAAACCATTGGCCGAAAATGGGGATGCCAGAGCCATGTTCTATCTGGGTTTGATTTACGACAACGGACATGGAGTTCCACAGGACAGTAAGAAAGCAGCCAGTTGGTACAGACTTTCTGCCGAACAAGGATTTTCATTTGCCCAAAATAATCTGGGCACCCTGTACTACAAGGGCGAAGGTGTTTTTCAGGACAATCAGGAAGCGGCGAAGTGGTTCCAGCTTGCTGCCGAACAGAAAAATACCTCTGCCATGAGTAATCTGGGTGTGATGTACATGCGCGGACAGGAATTACCACAAGACTATAAGAAAGCAAGGAAGCTGTTGCGGCGTGCTGCAAGGGATGGGAATTCCAAAGCTCAATTTGTTTTAGGTTCGATGTACCACGACGGAACAGGCGTTTCTCAGGACTATAAGAAAGCAGCAAAGTGGTTCCGGCTTGCTGCCAATCAGGGATATGCTGCTGCCCAGAATAGTCTGGGTTTGATGTACGAGCAGGGACAAGGCGTTATGAAGGTTCCCAGCAAAGCCGTCCAGTGGTATCGACGAGCTGCCAATCAGGGATTTACGCCTGCCAAGAACAATCTGGGTTTGATGTATATGGAGGGAAATGGGGTTTGTCGGAACTATGCCGAAGCAAGGAAGCTAATCGAACCGATTGCCGAACAGGGAGTTGCCCAGGCCCAGACCTGTCTGGGGCTGATGTATTACGAAGCCAAAGGGGTTCCTCAGGATTATAATGAAACCGTTAAGTGGCTACAACTCGCTGCGGATCAGAGTTTTGCCGTTGCCCAGCACACGCTTGGGGTGATGTGCCACGAAGGACAAGGTGTTGCTAAGAACTATGAACAAGCCTTCAAGTGGTACCGACTTGCCAGCGAACAGGGGTATGCCTCTTCCCAGAACAACCTGGCTTTGATGTACTACGAAGGACAGGGTGTTACTCAGGACTATAAGCAAACAATTAAATGGTTGCGGCTTGCTGCTGAACAGGAGGTTGCACAGGCCCAGTACACTCTGGGCTGGATGTACTACAAAGGATTAGGCGTTCCTCAGAATCGTAAGGAAGCTGCCGAGTGGTTCCGGCGTGCTGCCAATCAAGGATTTACCCTTGCACAGACCAGACTTGGTCTGATGTATATCAAAGGACAAGGCGTTCCTCAGGACGATAAGGAAGCTGCCAAGTGGCTACGACTTGCCGCTCATCAGGGAAATACTGTTGCCATGACTAATATAGCTTTGATGTATACCAAAGGCAAAAGTGTTCCTAAGGATTATAAGGAAGCGGCCATTTGGTTTACACTTGCTGCCAAACAAGGCTACGCTATTGCACAGAACAAACTCGGTATGATGTACGAATACGGACGCGGGGTTTCTCAAAATGATGTCTCCGCCTATACATGGTACAGCCTTGCATTGTCACAAGGGCATAAGACTTCGAGCCAGTCGCGAGACATCATTACCAGGAGGATGACCTCTTCTCAAATAGAACAAGCAAGACAGTTAGCTCAAACATATCTAAATGATCGAGAGGACCGAATCGAGCAAGGAATGGGCGACAAACAAGTAGCCGTCGCCCAACTTCATTCTTTATGATCAACCTATCTCCAAATGTTGTTCAAGAGCGCAGCTATGCCCAAATTTCAAGCAAATTTTGCCGCAAATTCCTGAACCGCCGACACATGGATTACTGATCCAAAGATCATTAAAGGATAAACTCAATTTTTCGAAGGACCTTCCGGACAGAATACTAAAGGTCCCTCTTGTGAATAGCCAATCTTCGTTTTTTGCCGAATAATAAAGATGAGATTATAAAAATGATCGCTTATTCATGTAAACCTGAAAAAGTGACTGACGCAAAAGTAACGCAAAATTCGTTGGTCTATAATAGCAAGAATTATTGAGTTTTCATAAGCTATCTTTAGAGAATGAGTTACAATTGTGGATATAATGGGCAGGAGTGGATTTGAACCACCGACACACGGATTTTCAGTCCGCAACTCGGCTTTTGTAAGTACTTGTCAATAAAGGGTTAATGATTGCCAAAAAAGAACCTATGACGACGAGCGAAACACAAGTGAACACCGGATGAACGCCATGGGAGCGAACTTGGCACGCACCGGCACTTGAACGACTGGTAAAACCGATCCTTTAGAAATGTTATCAAGAACAAAAGTATCACAAAATTTCCCCCACATCCCCTCTATGAGTTGATATATTCCGTCTGCCATTTTAGCCTGGAAACATTTCTTAAATTCCCGCGTTTTTAATACCCTGTAACGCAGAGATTGCTGGAGCACTCTTCACTAAATCTGACGAACAAGGTACATACAAATGTTGATACTGTGCTCCGCCAATCTATAAATCAATTACCAATAGAGCAATGGTTATAAAAATGATGCTTATATTTCATGTAAAGAAACAAACAACTTTTTGGGATACTACATCGCACATAATTTGGAGTTGACTGGTATCAACTTCATATACCTTAACAACATTCTCATACTTATGTTCTTCCGGAAAAAGGTCGGTTAGTAGATTAGGCATTTTGGCAAGCTTATCCTTGTTGAACACTACGCTTTCTTTCTGCGGGAAAAGAGCAACATAGAATATGTCACTTTCAACCAAATCCTGGAAGAAATGAGTGCCGAAAGAAAGCTCCGGCATCAGGTTTCCACCTTCATAGGCAATTTCAACAAGCACTGTTATCTTATTGATTTCTGAAAAACTTACTGGCACACCCAAACTTGGGGTTGTTGTGCCCCACCTGCCAGGCCCAAACAAAATGGTCGGAGTTGTTTCTCGATTGCCTATCTGCCTGTTCAGCTTTCCTATCAACCTTGCTATACTATATTTCTGTGAAATCGGTATTTCCACATATGCTTTGGGGTCGACATAAATAATCCTTTTTATTGGCTGGGAGATACTGCCCCCCATAGTGTAGCCATGCGAAGCAAAAAGCACTTTTTCAGATCTGATGTTTTCGGGAAGTTGCACACTTGCTTTTAATCCTTTGGTTTGTAGGGGCCTGCATTGGACCAAATTGATTTTGAACGCATCGCCATCTGTGAAGTTAACCGTGAATTCTATATCAACGGGATATTGGTAATAATTTTCCAGGGTTTTCAGTATTTTCTGCATTATTTCTGTGAAGTTGGTGCTTGATAAAAGCTTTTTAAATGTCAGCAGCCAAGACCTTTGACTTTTCATACCAAGCTCTTTCATCCTTCGCTCGGTATGTGGGTCTGGACTGGCTATCAAGTCCAATTTTATATTGAGTTCATCATTCAATAGGTTGGTCACGTCAACCGTTCTTAAGCAATTTTGGCTGGTATCTAAAAGGTCGGCATTATGCTGTGAGAATCTGCTTTGCTCTTCTCTGTCAGCATATGGCCGTAACAACGGCTGGTCCAAAGCTATCGTCTGCGGGTAATCATCCTCAACGCGGTCTACAGCTCTGGTGCCCAAACCAAAAACAAGTCTCAGCATACCTGCTTTGGGATCAAGTTCAGACTTCCAGACAAAAGTATTATATGAAACACCTACACCAGCCAGGTCGGGGAAAAAGTAGCTTTTCTTATAGGAGCCTGATACGCGTTGGACGAGCAAAGCCATTTGTTCATCCTGTTGGTCAAGCCCTCGCTGCAAACGGTATGCAAGAGCATCTTCGCCCATAGTGCTTGCATAAACTCTTCGTACAGCTTCTTCAAATTCAGAGTATCGCTGTTCGGGGTCGCCCTGATTTACCAGAAACAAGCTTTCATATTTTCCGGCAAACGCATTGCCAAACGAATCTTCCAGCAGACTACTTGAACGGACAATAATCGGCGATTGGCCAAAATATTCTATTATCTCCTGGAACCGCTCACGAATCTGGTCAGGAAATTTGCCTCGAAGCAGATTTTCTCTCATTTCAGGAGCAACGTCAAAGTAGCCTTCTTTAGTCTTTTGCCGCATAAGCAGCTTCCACCAGCCGTTCTCAACTATATAGCTGTAAAACACATCTGAGCCGATATAGAATGAATCGTGCGGCTCGGTGTATTGAGGCCAATCGAAAGACTTGTCATTTTCTAAGATTTTATGGGCCAGCAGCATTCCAGCGGCCTTGCCGCCAATGAAGCCGCTGCCAATCAATCTGCTCTTGATATTTACCAAATCCTCAAGAGAGAAGCTGGATTGAGCGAGCTGCGAGATTCTTTTCTCGCGGCCAACCATTATTCTGCAAAGATCTCGTAGAAGTTCTTTAACATCTTTTGAGTCCGGCGGTGCCTTCGTTAAGCTGTCTGCTCTCATAAACAGCCGGTCCCAGTGGTCCAGAAATCTTGCCGAACCATTCGGGCTTTTCTGGGAAATGTGGCACAAAAGTTTACTCGTATCGATACTGCTTATTACAGGTGTAAATTCCTCGCCTTGCTGTAAATGAGGTAAAAACATTGTAGGTGAATAGCGACTCCATACTTTCAATGGATGGACGTAAAAGTTTCCATCAAAATCATAAATATCCAGCAGCAGCTGGGTTGTTTCACGAATACGGGCGACCGTTTGAAAGGAATGATAATTTCGCAATATGGCAAAGTAAGCTATTGTGTCCAATTCGAAAAGGTAAGGACAAGTTACCATAAAAAAATTTCCAACCATCAAATCAGTTGCCCAGGCACTTAATAAGTCAGAAAGGCAATCAAATACATAATAGGCCCCAGTTCCCTCCTGGGAGATTATGGCATGAACCTGTGTGGAAAAACTTTCGAACCCACCCTTTGCGTCGAGTTGATATACTGTCACATCAGGCTGATTTTCGATTAGAGGTTTATGCTGAGCAAACCTCATATAGATAATGTTTCGCTTATCCTTCAAGGCTTTTTTTATATATGGCGTAACAAAGTGACTATAGTCTTCTATACTATCGACCTGCCAAACAACGTTGTCGCCTTTTTTCAAGTTGCAAAGTGTCTTATCTAAACCCGTAAGGCCTGTACTTGCCCAAGCTGTCATGAATCAATCTTTCTTTTTATATAGTATCGTTTATAATCTATGCCTAATTCTTCAACTTTATAGCGTATGATTCTTGCTGTAGTTTTTAAATCCCTGGCTGTTGCTGCCAGATTGCCATTGCAGCGTTTGAGTGCATCAATAATCAGATCGCGTTCAAATAAATTAATCCTTTCCGTTAACGAACCAACCCCGACGGTACCGGATGAATCTGAGGTTTGCAGTGTCGGGGGCAGGTGATGTCCATGAATAACGCCGTCACTGCTTAGGAGCACTGCTCTTTCGATACAGTTCTCAAGCTCACGTACATTACCCGGCCAATGATGTGATACCATCATATTAATTGCCGGCGTGCTGACTCGTCGAATGTCTTTGTTCATCCTTTTCGAGTATTGTTCTACGAAAAAATCAGCTAACAGCAAGATATCATCTTTATGGTCACGTAGAGGAGGCAACAAAATTGGAAACACATTTATTCGATAATAAAGGTCTTGGCGAAAACTTCCTTTATCTACAGCTTTTTCCAAATCACGGTTCGTAGCTGTGATAATCCTGGCATTTGTTTTCAAGGTCCGGTTACTGCCGACTCGTTCAAATTCCCTTTCCTGGAGAACACGAAGTAACTTCACCTGAGTAGCAGAGGAAAAGTCCCCTATTTCGTCGAGAAGTATGGTGCCATTGTTTGCTTCTTCAAGGCGGCCCTTGCGAGCTTGTATAGCTCCGGTAAATGCGCCCTTTTCGTGACCAAACAATTCGCTTTCAAGCAGGTTTTCATTCAAGGCGGCACAGTTAATCTTCACGAAAGGCCCATCGCTCCTTGGGCTGGAAAAATGAATAGCATGGGCAACCAATTCTTTGCCTGTGCCGGATTCACCGCGTATAAGTACCGTTGTATCGCTGCAGGCAACCTGGTGGATTTGACGATAAACATCGCGCATAGCGTTAGAATTGCCTATTATATTTTCGGGGCGAAATCTTCCCTCCAATTCATGACGCAATCGTAGGTTTTCATCTTCGAGTTGTTGACGTCCGATAGCAGCTTCGCGGCGAGCTCTTAAATCGTTTGCAATCATACTTGCTACAATGCTTAATATCCGCATTTCCTCGTCCAGCGGCACGGTTTCTTCAAAGGGTCTATCAACTGAAATCGTTCCAATCACATCATTGTCAATAGAAATGGGAACACAAATAAAACTTAAGTCCTGCTTTGTAACATTCCACCTTTCGAAGCGATTCAAAAACAAAGGCTCCTGGGAAACTTTTGGAATGACCATTGGCTTGCCGGTCTGCATAACCTTACCTGTTACACCTTCTCCAATTCGATATGTAATTCTTCGGCTTTGCTTCTGCGAAAGATCGTGGGCAGCTTCGATTTGAACCTCATTGCCGTCCAGTGAAAGAATTGTGATTGTACCTCTGGCCAGACCAAGATTCTTATCCAGCATGTCCAAAACGGTAGCAACTGCCTCTTGCTGGCGTGTTCCGGCAGCTAATATTTGGCTAACCTTATAGAGAGTTTCAAGCTGTGGCACCGGAGACAGGGTATGCGCCCCGCCATGTTGTAAGAGCGTTGTTTTCTTGGCCATTTCAAAATTCCCAGTTATTTAATAATACGACATAATTGTAACATAGCTTGGTGGCATTGCAAAATATTTTTTCTAATAGATACTATAAGCCGGAAGCTATATATCTTAACCCTTGCGATATCAGTAAGATATGAAAGCACTGTTGCAGAGGGTTACAATGTGAACAAAATCACGTATATTAGGCAGCTTGTTCGAAAGCGAGAAACAAATATGTCATAATCCCATGCAATGTTACAATATTGTTGCGACTTATGTACCGCCCCATCTCCATGAAATTCACATATCACTATGTAAAACAAGCACTTACGGCTTCATTACCATTTTGGCACAGATTTTGCGTATTAATCACGTCGTAGCTTTAACCAGGCGTATATATTCGAGTTCGAAAGAAGATTGTTAAACGATTTTTGGTAAGGAGATGATCAAATGAGAAAGTTAGGATGTTTGATTGTGTGTTTGTACTTCTTTACATGTGGCACACAAGCAGTAATTGCTGAAGACAAAATTGATTTTGAGATTACGGCTGATTATTTCGGCAAATATATTTGGCGTGGGCAAAATCTCAGTGATGACCCGGCTTTTCAAACTGGAATAAGCGCCGGTTACAAAGGTTTAACCGCGGCGATTTGGGGCAGTCTTGAAACGACTAACATTAATGGAAACAGCGGTGATTTCTCCGAGGTTGATTACTCGCTGGATTACTCAGGAGCAATACCGGGCATTGAAGGCGTTGGATATTGCGTCGGCGTAATCTACTATGACTTTCCGGGTACTACAGTCAAAGATACTACAGAAATTTACTTGGGATTGAACTTTGATTTGCCATTAAGTCCGTCAATAACGGTCTATCACGACGTGGACGAGGTAGAAGGCTCATATATTTCACTGGCACTTGGACACAGTTTCGAAAAGGTTGCAGAGCTTGGGCCGGATTTGCCGGTAGGGATGGAAATCGGTACAAGTTTAGGATGGGGCAGTGGTTCTTACAATAAATATTACTGGGGAACCGACCAGAGCAAATTAAACGACCTGGCGTTTTCCGTTTCTTTCCCTATTGAGATTGCCGGCTGGACAGTGGCGCCGAGTCTGAACTACATAACACTGCTAAGCGATGATATACGTGATACTGATGTATACGGTACTGATAGCGATTTCTTCTTTGCCGGCATCAGTCTTTCGAAAAGTTTTTAATGAGAATTTATAAGAGGGCATAAAAATGAAAGTGTTAGGTTATTTAGTTATTGGTTTAATCGTGTTGGCATTTGTCGGTCCGGTATTTGCAGAGTCGGCTGGTGTAGAGGCATCTGCGGTCGAGGTGGCGAAAGAAGAGCTTCAACTTAATATCAACATCGTCTGGACCTGCGTAGCGGCCTTTCTGGTATTCTTTATGCAGCCGGGTTTTGCGATGGTTGAGTGCGGCTTTACCAGGGCCAAAAATGCTGTCAACATCCTGATGAAAAATCTGATGGATTTTTCCATTGGCACGATAGTATTCTTCTTTGTAGGTTTCGGCCTGATGTTCGGTGTAAGCAATGGTATTTTCGGAACATCGCTGTTCGGGCTCAGTGGTGTTGAGCCGGGAGCGGACTGGAGCTGGACATTTATCATATTCCAGACGGTCTTTGCTGCAACTGCTGCAACGATAGTATCAGGGGCAATGGCAGAGAGGACTAAATTCAAGGCCTACTTGGCTTACAGCGTGTTTATCTGCGCGTTCATCTACCCTGTCTTCGGCAAATGGGCGTGGGGGTCGCTGCTGCTTGGTGATGCAGGGGCCGGCTGGCTTGAGAATCTGGGCTTTCTGGATTTTGCGGGTTCCTCAGTTGTGCACTCCGTTGGCGGTTGGCTGGGCCTGGCTGGTGCGATTATGCTTGGGCCACGCCTTGGTAAATATGGCCCTGATGGAAAGGCAAAAGCCATAACCGGGCATAATATACCATTAGCTGCTCTTGGTGTTTTCATTCTTTGGTTCGGATGGTTTGGTTTTAACCCCGGCAGCACCACGACCGGCAACGGCTCGATAGGTTACATCGCCGTTACCACCAATATCGCTGCTGCCGCAGCGGCAATTTCTGCGATGTTTACTGCCTGGGTTATAATGAAAAAACCTGATGCATCAATGGCTTTGAACGGAGCGCTCGCAGGGCTTGTGGCTATTACAGCTCCATGCGATGCTGTATCGCCGATGGGCGCGCTTATCATCGGGATCATTGGCGGCATACTGGTCGTTTTAAGCGTGATGTTCATTGATAAAGTATTGAAAGTTGATGACCCTGTTGGCGCTGTTAGCGTACATGGTGTTTGTGGATTGTGGGGAACGCTATCCTGTGGGCTGTTCAACCTGGAGTCAGGACTTTTCTACGGCGGTGGTTTGAGACAGCTTGGTGTTCAGGCAATCGGTGCCGGCACAGTCTTTGTCTGGGCTTTTGGTCTTGGCTTAGTACTATTCTTTGTGCTCAGCAAGACGATTGGACTGCGCGTATCGGTTGAAGAAGAACTTAAAGGACTTGATATCGGCGAACATGGTATGGAAGCATATGCAGGCTTCCAGGTGTTCACCACAACATAATATACGATTTCAAGGAGATTGATAAAATGAAACTGGTAATAGCATATATACAGCCGCACAAGTTAAATGATGTAAAGGCCGCATTGTACAAAGCTGATGTTTACAAGATGTCTGTGACCAACGCATTGGGCTGTGGCGAACAAAAGGGATACCACGAAAGCTACCGCGGTGTTGATTTTGAAGTTAACCTTTTGAAAAAAGTAAGGCTTGAGATAGCGGTAAATCAGGATTTTGTTGAGAAGGTAATTGATGCAATTGTGGAAGGTGCAAGAACAGGTGAAATTGGTGACGGTAAAATCTTCATAGTTGACTTAGCTGAATGCGTCAGAATCCGTACTGGGGAACGGGACGGTAAGGCGATAGGATGATTTTGGTTGATTAAGCTTGATTCATTGCGTCCTGTGTCGGCGAGGTTTCGAGGGATGGGTCCTGCTATTGTTGGCAGGATCCGGCCCTATAAGTGCGACAAGGGACAGAATTGTAGCATTTCAATAGTTGTGTTACAAAAATGTAGCACCAGTTCAGGTGCAACTATTACATGCCATCTTCGTAACTACTTGCCAGAAAAGCAGTTAAAAGATATTCAGAACTTAATGAGCTGTGGCACACATATTGCGTAACTGTAATAAGACTGACTTGGGGTTTGCGCTATACAAAAAGGCGTAATTCCAGGGCAGCGGAGGTAACCGGTATGTAATTTTGATTTGACAAAACGTTTTGCGTTTAAACCAGGAGAAGTGAAATGGATAAAAATTATGAGACAGTAACAGAGGTTTTCGGGTCAAACGTTTTTAATGACTCGGTTATGCGTGAGCGATTACCGAAAGATGTTTATAAGTCGCTAAAGAAAACAATCCAGGGATACGAACCGCTTGATCCGGCATTAGCTAACGTGATAGCTAATGCAATGAAGGACTGGGCCACTGAAAAAGGTGCAACACATTTTTGCCATTGGTTCCAGCCAATGACAGGTTTTACAGCAGAAAAACACGACTCTTTTATTTCGCCCACACCTGATGGCAGGACAATGATGGAGTTTAGCGGCAAGGAGCTTTGCCAGGGAGAACCAGATGCTTCTTCGTTCCCATCAGGTGGGTTGAGAGCGACCTTCGAGGCTCGGGGCTACACCGCATGGGATTGTACTTCTCCGGTCTTTATCAAAGAGGACGGCAAAAACATCACGCTCTACATTCCAAGTGCGTTTTGTTCATATACCGGCTTGGCACTTGATAAAAAGACACCATTATTGAGATCAATGGATGCTTTGGACAAACAAGCGATAAGAGTCCTTCGCGTCCTTGGCAATAAGACCTCACAGCACATAACTGCAACGCTTGGTCCGGAACAGGAGTATTTTCTTGTTGACCGATCTTTCTATGAGAAACGCCTGGACCTTATTTTGACAGGCAGAACACTCTTCGGTGCAGCTTCACCAAGAGGACAGGAAATGGACGACCATTACTTTGGAACGCTTCATGAGCGGACGGCTTCATTTATGCACGAGGTTAACGTTGAGCTTTGGAAGCTCGGAGTCTCTGCCAAGACACAACATAATGAAGTTGCACCGGCCCAGTATGAGTTGGCACCGGTATTTGCTACGGTTAATGTTGCGACAGATCATAATCAACTTACCATGGAAACTTTGCAGAAGGTAGCGAATCGTCATGGTTTCGTATGTTTATTGCATGAAAAACCATTTGCCGGCATCAACGGCTCAGGCAAACACAACAACTGGAGTATGGTTACTGATGATGGTACTAACCTACTTGATCCGGGTAAGACTCCGCATGACAATATGGTATTTCTGGTAATGCTCGGTGCTGTTGTGCATGCGGTTGACAAGTACGCAAAATTGCTAAGAGCCAGTGTCGCCAATACCGGAAATGAGCACCGCCTCGGTGCCAATGAAGCTCCGCCTGCAATCGTTTCGATATTCTTAGGTGACCAATTGACCGATATTTTCAATCAGCTTGCCAACGGTGGTGCGACATCATCTAAACAGGGTGGTGAACTTAAATTAGGTGTTTCTACACTTCCACCATTGCCAAAAGATTGTACAGACCGCAATCGTACTTCACCGTTCGCTTTTACCGGCAACAGATTTGAGTTTAGAATGGTCGGCTCAACACAGTCAACAGCAGGACCGACTTTTGTACTCAATACTATTGTTGCCGAAATTCTGGCCGAAATTGCCGACAAACTGGAAAAAGCCGAAGACGTAAAAGCCGTTGCACAGGAGATACTTCGGAAAATCGCAACCGAGCACAACCGTATAATTTTCAATGGAGATAACTACACCGACCAATGGGTTGCAGAGGCCGAAAAGCGTGGATTGCCGAACATTCGCTCTACGGTTGGTTCACTTGCTACTATAATGGATGAAGAAAACGTTAGTGTTTTCGAGCGACATAGTGTACTCAGTAGAGAAGAACTGCATGCTCGGACCGAAATTTTGCTTGAAGCGTATAGTATGCAGATTAATATTGAAGCTATGACGATGCTGAGTATCGCCAAACGTCAGATTCTGCCGGCAGTTGTAAAGTATTCTGAACTTCTGGGCAATGCTGTTGGGGCTGTCAAAAATGCGGGCGTAGATTCCGAAGTACAGGTTGGTATGCTTGAGAAGGTTTGCAGCCTTATGAAGTCACTGCAAAATGGTGTTGATAATCTTGAAAAAGTTGTGACCAGTGCCGGTGGAATTGAGAACGCTGTTACACAGGCTGAAGATTACAGGGACAATGTTATTCCTGCGATGCAGGCGGTACGCCAGGCATCTGATGGGTTGGAAACTATTGTTGACGCAGATATTTGGCCGTTGCCGACCTATGCTGAGATGTTGTTTCTAAAGTAAGGCTATTTTCTACATACTAACAAGCAGGGAAAACGATGTCCGTGAGATTAGAAAATCAGGGCTTGTATGAGGTTCGTCGTGAGCACGATGCCTGTGGTATTGGTGCAGTTGTAAATATTTCAGGGGAACGTAACCATTCAATCATCGAGTACGGCAAAGAGATTCTGCTAAATCTACATCATCGTGGGGCAGCCGGTGCTGACGAAGTTTCAGGTGACGGGGCCGGGATTCTCTTTCAGATTCCGCATGAGTTTTTTAAAGCTGAGTGCGAAAGATTAGGTTTTTTTTTGCCGCCAGCTTTAAAATATGGTGTAGGCATGGTATTCGGTTCGCAGGACCAGAAGCTCCGCAAAAAATGTGATGACATCCTCGAATCAGCACTTAATCACTACGGTATAAAGTTACTGGGTTGGCGAGATGTACCAACTTCAAATGATTGCTTAGGAAAAATTGCTCTTGAGGCTGAACCGGCTATAAGACAGATATTCGTGGATGGTGGGGAACTGCAAGACGAATTGTTGGAACAAAAGTTGTACTTAGCCCGCAAGCGAACTGAAAAGTTTGTCAGGAAGCAATTTGGCCAGGAAGGAAAAGATTTTTATGTGACTTCGCTTTCCTGCAGAACTATTTGTTACAAAGGCATGTTTATGGCCTGGCAGCTGTTTGCCTATTATCCAGACCTTGCGGATGAACGTCTCAATTCTGCTCTTGCCATTGTTCATCAGCGCTACAGCACTAACACATTCCCAAGCTGGCAGCTTGCCCAGCCTCTGCGGTGCGTAGCTCATAACGGAGAAATAAATACATTAAGTGGTAATCGCAACTGGATGCAGGCTCGTCAGACGAAGATGTCCAGCCGGGCTTTCGGTGACAATATTGGTGATGTGTTTCCGATTTCGACTCCCGAGGCGAGCGACTCTGCTTGTTTTGACAATGTACTTGAACTGCTGGTTCGTTCCAGCCGAAGTATGCCTCATTCGATAATGATGATGATTCCGGAGGCGTTTGGTTCAAGTTATCATATCAGCACAGATAAACGCGCATTTTATGAGTATCATGCTTCTATAATGGAGCCGTGGGATGGTCCCGCCGCTATGGTGTTTACCGATGGTCGTATCGTTGGCGGAACACTCGACCGCAATGGCCTAAGACCCTGTCGCTGGCTGGTAACAACTGATGGTTTGGTTGTTATGTCCAGTGAAGCCGGTGTTGTACAATTCCCGCAGGGAAAAATCCAAAGAAAAGGACGTCTGCAACCTGGCCATATGTTTCTTGTTGATACGGTTGAGGGTAGGATAATTTCTGACAATGAGACAAAAAGCAAAATTGCCCGCCAGAAACCTTATCGCAGGTGGCTGGACCAAAATAAAATCGAGCTACGCGGTCTGTTTGATGTACCAAAACTCCTGCACACTGACCCAGATACGTTAGCTCAGAGGCTGCGATTGTTCGGCTATACCCGTGAAGAGTTAAAAATGATTTTGCTGCCGATGGCCTTAAACGCCCAGGAACCGGTCGGCTCTATGGGTAACGATACACCTTTAGCGGTGCTTTCTGATAATCCTAAACTGCTGTTTAACTATTTCAAACAACTCTTTGCCCAGGTGACAAATCCTGCGATAGACCCTTTGCGTGAGGGATTGGTTATGAGCCTGATGAATTTTGTGGGCAAAAAACCAAACATCCTCGAGGAAACGCCTGAGCACTGCCGACAGCTCAAACTACCGCACCCGATCCTGACCAATGAAGATGTTGACCGCTTGCGTACCGCAAAAAGGGAAGACCTTAAAACGGTCGGCATCTCGTCGGTATTCGATATTAATGTTCCTGATGTTGCTGCCGGTTTGAAACAGGCTCTCGGCGAGTTGGTTGATTCTGCCCAGCAGGCTATCAAAGATGGTGCCTCGCTGATAATAATCAGTGACCGTCAGGCTTCACAGACGAAGGCTCCGATTCCATCACTTCTGGCAACATCTGCTGTCCATCATGGGCTGCTTAATCGCGGTCTTCGCGGCGAAGCAGGCTTGATTGTTGAAAGTGGTGAGCCGCGAGAAGTAATGCATTTTTGCCTTTTGTGCGGCTTTGGTGCTAATGCGATAAATCCCTATCTGGCATTTGAAACACTCGACTATCTCCAACAAGAGGGTGAGTTTGCTGCAAACATCGAATCATCCCAGATAGCGGACAACTATATTGCCGCGATTAAAAAAGGTATTTTAAAAACAATGAGCAAAATGGGAATTTCAACCCTACGCAGTTACAGTGGCGCTCAATTGTTTGAAGCTATCGGCCTAAATCGTTCTCTGGTGGATGAGTACTTTACTGGTACAAGTTCGCGGATTGGCGGGATTGGTCTGACAGAAATAGCACAAGAAGCCGTTTTTCGTCATAAAACCGCTTTCGAGCAGCGCCCCTCAGGGGTGCTTGGGTTAGATTTTGGTGGTGAATATCATTTCAGAGATAATGGCGAGCAGCACCTCTGGAACCCGACAACAATAGCACGGCTGCAACATGCGGTCAAATACGCAGACAGTCAGGCTTATGATGATTACGCCAAGGCGGTAAATCAGCAGGCTCGAAAGCTGTACACTTTACGCGGACTTTTTGAATTTGTTGATGGTTATCCAATACCGATTGAACAGGTGGAACCTGCCAGCGAAATAGTTAAGAGATTTTGCACCGGGGCAATGAGCCACGGTTCAATCAGCAAAGAAGCACATGAGTGCCTGGCTGTTGCTATGAATCGTATAGGAGCAATGAGTAATACCGGCGAAGGAGGCGAAGAGTCCTCTCGCTACATACCAGAAACTAACGGCGATTCAAAAAATTGTGCCATTAAACAGGTCGCCAGCGGAAGGTTTGGTGTAACAATTAATTATCTGGCTCACGCAAAAGAACTCCAGATAAAAATAGCACAGGGTGCAAAGCCAGGTGAAGGCGGCCAATTACCCGGACACAAAGTAACTGAAGAAATCGCAAAAATGAGATTTTCAACACCGGGTGTTACTCTTATTTCACCTCCGCCTCATCACGATATATACTCGATTGAAGACCTGGCACAGTTGATATATGACCTCAAGTGCAGTAATCCGGGGGTGAAAGTTTCGGTCAAGCTCGTTGCTGAGGTTGGAGTCGGCACAATTGCTGCTGGTGTTGCCAAAGGAAACGCAGATGAAGTGCTTATTAGCGGCCACGATGGCGGAACCGGTGCAAGCCCGCTTTCTTCAATCAAACATACCGGCTGTCCATGGGAGTTGGGACTAGCTGAAACTCAGCAGGTTCTGGTAATGAACAACCTGCGAGATCGAATCCGAGTTCAGACTGACGGCCAACTCAAGACCGGCAGAGATGTTGTTATAGCAGCCTTATTGGGAGCCGAACAATTTGGTTTCGGTACTGCTGCATTGGTAACACTTGGCTGTACATTGCTGCGAAAATGTCACGAAGGAGCCTGTCCTTTCGGAATTGGCACCCAGGATCCGGAACTGCGGGAACGTTTTGCAGGAAAGCCGGAATACATTGAGAGATTCATGTATTTTGTTGCCGAGGAAATACGCCAGATTATGGCACAGCTCGGATTTAGAAAGTTTGAGGATATGATTGGCAGAGTAGACAAACTCCAAACCAGCAAGGCGATTGACCATTGGAAAACAAAGGGATTGGATTTTTCTGCCATCTTCCATCAGTCCGATGTCTCTGATGGAAATGGGAAAAGATACACTAATTTACAAGCCGACAAGCTTGGCGACCACCTCGATTGGCAGATATTGGATAAAGCCAAGCCTGCAATTGAGCAGCAGAAGCAAACTATTATAGAGATGCCGGTTCGAAATACAAACCGGACTGTCGGGGCAATTTTGAGTAATCGAATTATTAAAAAATATGGCGAAAAAGGCCTGCCCGATGGCACGCTGCAAATTGTCCTGCATGGTTCTGCGGGGCAAAGCTTCGGTGCATTCCTGGCACCAGGTGTAACCCTAAAGCTGGTCGGAGAAAGTAATGACTATCTCGGCAAAAGCCTTTCCGGCGGAAGAATTATTGTCAAAACACCAGAAGATTCACCGTTTATCAGCCATGAAAATATCATTATAGGTAATACTGTACTTTACGGTGCCACCTCAGGTGAAGTTTTTGTAAATGGGATGGCTGGTGAAAGATTCTGTGTGAGAAATAGCGGGGTAACCGCTGTTGTCGAAGGAGTTGGTGACCATTGTTGTGAGTATATGACGGGCGGGTTGGTCGTTGTACTTGGAAAAACCGGATGCAATTTTGCAGCAGGTATGAGTGGCGGGGTTGCTTACGTGCTCGATGAGGCACAGTTGTTTGATACGATGTGTAACCTTGATATGGTCGAGTTGGAAAGCGTCTGGAAAGAAAAGGACAAAAAACTGCTGCACGATTTGATTAAGCAGCATCTAAAATGGACTGACAGCGCACGTGCTCAATACATATTGGACGCATGGCCTGACATGGTAGGAAAATTTGTAAAGGTTGTCCCGATAGATTACCGCAAAGCACTGGAAAAGATGCGTGCCGCCCAGCAGCGAGATACTGAAACAATACCGGCAACTGAAGAGGTGTTTCAATGAACGAAGTGAAGGGCTTTCTAAAATACAAACGTCAGGAAGTCGGGCATCGGCCAGTTGAACAAAGAATACATGATTTTGCCGAACTTGACCTGCCGCTTACACCCCAGCAGATTCTTCAGCAGACAGCAAGGTGTATGGACTGTGGAATACCGTTTTGTCACGGTACTGGATGCCCGTTGAAGAACTACATTCCCGACCTTAATGAACTGGTGTATAAAGGCAAGTGGCAGCAGGCCTGCGAACTGCTTCATTCGACTAATAATTTCCCTGAAATCACAGGCCGAGTTTGTCCCGCCCCTTGTGAAACAGCATGCACACTTTCCATTAACGATGAACCGGTGTTGATTAGACACATTGAGTTTCAGATTGTTGAACGCGGCTTCAAAGAAGGGTGGATTAAACCATTGCCAGCTAAGCAAAAAAGTGGAAAAAAAGTTGCGGTGATTGGCTCCGGTCCTGCTGGTTTGGCTGCTGCTCAACAATTGGCACGAGCTGGGCATAGTGTGGTTGTCTTTGAAAAAGATGAGCGAATTGGAGGCCTGCTGCGACATGGTATTCCGGATTTTAAGCTTGCCAAAAGTATTATAGACCGCAGATTAAAGCAGCTAACAGCCGAAGGCGTTGAATTTCAAACAGGCGTAAATGTCGGAGAGGATATTTCCGCAAGGTATCTGAGAAAAATGTTTGATTGTATCTGCCTGACAATGGGTGCAGGTCAGCCCAGGGACCTCAACATAGTCGGCAGAGGTTACGAGAACATTCTGTTTGCTATGGATTATCTGAAAGCACAAAACAAACTTTGCAACAACGAGCCTGTAGATGAATCGGCAATTATCACAACAAAGAACAAAGTTGTAGTCGTAATAGGCGGCGGTGATACAGGAAGTGACTGCGCCGGGACGGCTCGAAGACAGGGAGTTAAAGAGATTCACCAACTTGAAATTCTGCCCAAGTCACCGGAAACTCGGCCACCTGATACACCCTGGCCTATGTGGCCGCGAATTATGAGAACATCTTCCTCTCAGGAAGAAGGCTGTAATCGGCAATGGTCTGTAATGACCAGGAAATTTTCAGGTGTAGAAACCAGGGTTACTCAATTGCAATGCTGTAAGGTTGAATGGTTCCAGAAAAATGGTACATGGAAGTTTAAAGAACTTTCTGACACGGATTTTACTCTTGATGCTGATATAGTACTGCTGGCAACAGGATTTCTTCATGTATCACATAGCGGTCTTGTAAAAGAATTCAACTTAAAACTCGATGAGTCAGGCAATGTTGCGGTGGATAATTATCAGACAAGTCAGCCTGCGGTATTTTCCGCCGGAGATACAATTAGCGGGGCCTCATTAGTTGTTCGAGCGATTGACAGCGGACGCCAGGCCGCTGTGGCTATTGACAATTGGTTAAAGGAGCAAGGTTAAGAGGAAACTAATTTGAGAATAGCATTGGCACAATTTAATGCTTCAGTTGGTGACATTAAGGGTAATGTCAACAGAATGCAGGATTTGAGTATCAAGGCTTTTGAACTTGGTGCAGATATTGTTGTATTTCCTGAGATGAGCGTGTGCGGATATCCTCCTGAAGACTTGCTGCTTAAAGAGCAATTTCTAAAAGATAATCGATTAGCTGTTGAGCATCTGGCAAAGAATTGTCCCGGTATTACCATCATCACTGGTTTTGCAGAGGCTAACGAAAAAGATTTTTACAATTCACTTGCAGTGCTGCAAGAAGGTCAGGTCAAAAAAATCTACCACAAAAATATCCTGCCTAATTGCGGTGTTTTCGATGAAAAACGTTATTTTCGGCCCGGCACCGAAGCACTGTGTATGAACATAGATGGTCTGATTTTTGGATTTACAATTTGTGAGGATATATGGTGGCTCAAATGGATGGATAGTTTATTTGAGAAAACGCAGCCAATAAACATAATCATAAATATCTCAGCATCTCCTTTTCACACAGGTAAAATCGAACAGCGACAGCAAATTCTTAGCGAGTGTGCAAAACATTTTAATTGTGCTGTTGCATATTGCAATCTTGTTGGCGGCCAGGATGAGCTGGTTTTTGATGGCCGGAGTATGTTTGTTGATTCTTCCGGGCAGATTGTTTGTCAGGCAAAGGCGTTTGAAGAAGATATGCTAATGGCAGATTTTTCAGCGGCCAATAGCAGCGATGGGATTAAAGTCAAAGGTCTCAAAAACTATGAGGCCTGCACTTTTCCTACACCAATTGATTCAATTACTGATATCTATAACTCACTTATACTTGGAACGAAAGATTATGTACGGAAGAACAATTTTTCCAAGGTTGTAATCGGCCTAAGCGGCGGTATAGATTCATCTCTGACTGCTGCTATCGCTGTAGATGCTTTAGGTGCAAAAAATGTTGTTGGGATAACCATGCCTTCGAAGTTCAATAGCACTGAGACAATAAAAGATGCACAAATGCTGGCAGATAATCTGGATATTGAGTTCTATAGCGTTCCTATCGAAACGGTGCTTGATAAGTTCAATAGTTTGTTTGGTAAATTTGATAAATGGACTACTGATAGTCTGGCTTATGAAAATCTTCAGGCGAGGATTCGTGGATGCATACTTATGTCTTTGAGCAATCAGTACGGTTTTCTTGTCTTGACTACGAGCAACAAAAGCGAAACTGCAGTTGGATATTCCACCCTCTATGGCGACACCGCCGGTGGTTTTGCAGTCTTGAAGGATGTTCCCAAAACAATGGTATATCAATTAGCTGAATATGTAAACAGGATTCACCACCATGAAGTTATTCCCGTTACTGTGATAAACCGACCACCAAGTGCTGAACTTAGAGAAAATCAGAAAGATATCGACTCGTTGCCACAGTATGACCGGCTTGATCAAATACTTAAAGGTTATGTAGAAGAAGACAAATCAACTTCTGAGCTGATTGAAGAAGGTTTGCCAAAAGACGTTGTTAATCAGGTAGTTAATATGGTCGATCGAAGTGAATATAAAAGAAGGCAATCACCGCCTGGGATTAAAATCACTCCGAAAGCATTTGGTAAAGACAGGCGAATGCCAATAACAAACCTTTATACTTCTAAGGGATTTAATGGTAAATAAGACCATACCAAGGTCAATGATTTAAAACAATCGAGAAAGAAAACGATGCCGAAACGTAAAGACATCAAGAAGATATTAATTATAGGCTCCGGCCCTATCGTCATAGGCCAGGGTTGTGAATTCGATTATTCCGGTGCTCAGGCGTGTAAAGTGCTCCGGCAGGAAGGCTACAAGGTAGTTTTAGTCAACAGTAATCCGGCTACAATAATGACAGACCCGGAAATGGCGGATAGGACATATATTGAGCCTATCACGCCGGAAATCGTCGAGAAGATAATACGTAAAGAAAAACCAGATAGTTTACTGCCAACATTAGGAGGCCAGACAGGTCTCAATGCTGCAGTTGCTTTAGCGGAATCGGGTGTGCTGAAAAAATACAATGTTAAACTGCTCGGGGCAAATCTCAAAGCAATCAAGCGGGCGGAAGAAAGAGATAAGTTCAAGAAAATCATCGAGGAGATTGGCCTGGAAGTTCCCCAAAGCGGTTATGTTCATTCCTTGAAGGAGGCACAAAGGGTTATCAAGAAGATAGGATTCCCTGTTATTATTCGTCCTTCATATACGTTAGGAGGTATGGGCGGGAATGTTGCTTATAATATGGATGAATACACTGAGTTCATTCACTGGGGGCTGAATCTGAGTCCCAAGAACCAGGTTCTTGTTGAAGAATCCTTGGTCGGCTGGAAGGAATACGAGCTTGAGGTAATGCGGGATAGGAAGGACAACGTTGTCATCGTCTGCTCGATAGAAAATCTCGACCCTATGGGTATCCACACCGGCGACAGCATCACAGTGGCCCCGGCCCAAACGCTGACCGACAAGGAATATCAAATTATGCGCGATGCCTCACTAAAGATTATTCGCGCTATCGGCGTTGAAACAGGCGGTTCAAATATACAATTTGCGGTTAATCCCGAAAATGGCAAACTATATGTAATCGAAATGAACCCCCGTGTTTCGCGAAGCTCTGCTCTCGCATCCAAGGCCACGGGGTTTCCTATTGCCAAAATAGCTTCGTTGTTAGCTGTTGGCTATACTTTGGATGAAATCCCCAACGATATTACAAAGAAAACACCTGCCTGTTTTGAACCTACTATTGATTACTGTGTTGTTAAATGGCCGCGGTTTACATTTGAAAAATTTCCTGAAACCAGCCCCGAACTTACTGTCCAGATGAAATCCGTCGGCGAAGCTATGGCCATCGGAAGAACCTTCAAAGAAGCCTTCCAGAAAGCTATAAGGTCGCTGGAAATAGACCGTTATTCGCTCGACAAAAAGCATACTAACGACGAGCTTACCCTGGCTCAGTTGAAAAGGAAACTGCAAACCAACTGCTGGGACAAAATCTGGTATGTTGCTGAAGCTTTTAGAAGGAAACTTTCAACCGATGAAATTTTCCAACTAACAAAAATCGACCCCTGGTTTCTCAATAATATCAATGATATTGTCAAGCTCGAGAAAAAAATCAAGTCGACTACTTTTAATAAACTTGGGCCAAGTCTAATACGTAAGGCCAAAGAGCATGGTTTCAGCGACAAATACATAGCATCTCTATTTAATATCTCAGAAGAAAATTTTAGAAAACATCGCCAACAGATGGAAGTAAACGCTGTCTACAAAACAGTTGATACCTGTGGAGCTGAATTTGAAGCCCACACTCCGTATCTTTACTCAACTTTTGAAAGCGAATGTGAAGCAAACCCAACCAATAGTAAGAAAGTTATTATCCTCGGTGGAGGCCCCAATCGCATAGGCCAGGGAATCGAATTCGATTATTGCTGTGTCCACGCAGCCTTCGCTCTAAAGGAAATAGGCATCGAGTCAATAATGGTAAACTGCAATCCAGAAACGGTAAGCACCGACTATGACACCTCTGACAGACTTTACTTTGAGCCGTTGACGTTTGAAGATGTAATGAACATCATTGAAAAGGAAAAGCCCGATGGTGTTATTGTTCAATTCGGCGGGCAGACACCTTTGAAGTTAGCTGTTCCTTTGGAAAAAGCCGGAGTAAAGATAATCGGCACCTCGCCTGACAGTATCGCCCAAGCTGAGAACCGCAAGCTATTCAATAAGCTGGTCAAAAAATTACAACTTCGTCAACCATACAGCGGAACTGCCACAACATACGAAGAAGCCTTGAAAATTGCGAAAAAACTTGGGTTCCCCTTACTAATCAGGCCTTCTTTTGTATTGGGCGGTAGAGCAATGGTGATTGTTCACGATGAAAAATCGCTTCGAGCCTGCGTTGAAAATGCAATTGAAGCTTCAGGCAAGCATCCGATTTTGATAGACAAATTTCTCGACGATGCGACAGAGCTGGATGTCGATGCTATAAGTGATGGTAAGCAAGTAGTGGTTGCCGGGATTATGGAACATATTGAAGAAGCTGGTGTCCATTCCGGTGATAGTGCCTGTTCGCTGCCTCCGGTTTCAATAAGCAAAAAAGTCCTTGAGGAGATCAAGCGGCAAACAAAACTTTTAGCAATTGAATTAAAAGTTAAAGGCCTGATGAACATCCAGTTTGCTGTTAAAGATAATGAAATTTATATACTCGAAGTCAACCCGCGTGCATCACGAACTATTCCCTTCGTTAGCAAATCGATTGGTGTTCCCTTAGCCAAGCTTGCAACAAAGGTGATAACGGGAATGACTTTGGATGAGTTGAACTTTACCAGGGAAATACAGCCGAAGCATTTCTCAGTGAAAGAAGCGGTATTCCCATTCTTAAAATTCCCCGGCATAGATACATTGCTTGGGCCGGAAATGCTCTCTACCGGCGAAGTTATGGGTTTATCAGATGATTTCGGAATGGCTTTCGCAAAATCCCAAATGGCAGCGGGAAACAGCTTACCGACAACCGGCAGCGTACTTTTTAGTGTCAAGGACAGTGATAAGAAAAAGGCTGTCGAGCTTGCGGCCCAATTACAGCAAATGGGCTTTAAAATTATCGCAACGAAAGGCACATGTATCGAGTTTATTAATAACAACGTACCATCTGAGTTTGTACTAAAGATGGCCGAAGGCAGACCAAATATAGTCGACTGGATAATAAATGGCAAAGTTGACCTTATCATAAACACCACAATAGGCGCTCAATCAATCAAGGATTCTTTCTCAATAAGAAGGACTGCTCTTGATAAACAAATTCCGTATGTAACAACAATAAGAGGTGCCGCAGCGGTGGTAAAAGCCATCTCAGCGATGAAAGAAAGAAAACTAAGTGTAAAGCCAATTCAACATTACTACAGTTAGGAGTAGATTTAGAGGTGAAAGCAATTTTATTACTCGAAGACGACACGGTTTTTGAAGGTAATTCTTTTGGAGCTAAAGGCCAAAAGTGCGGGGAAGTTGTGTTTAATACAAGCATGACCGGATATCAGGAAATACTAACTGACCCATCATATAACGAACAGATAATAACGATGACATATCCATTGATTGGCAATTATGGCACTAACCAGTCTGACTGGGAATCAAGAAAAGTTTTTGCAAGTGGCTTTATCGTCAAAGAAAACTGTGAATACCCAAGTAACTGGCAAAATAAAGATTCTCTGAATGATTATTTAGAAGCCAACAATGTAATTGGTCTCGAGGGCATCGATACAAGAAAGCTCGTAAAACATATCCGCACTCAAGGCGCGATGAAAGGAATTATCTCATCGACGAATTTAAATATAGATAAGCTCAAAAAGAAACTCGCAAATTATCCAGGTTTTGTTGGCAGAGACATTGTCAAAGATGTTACCGCTAAGAAACCATACTCATGGGATAAGCCTGTAATTGATGTATTAAACGCAAATGAACAGAAGCCCGAAAAAAAATATAAGATTGTGGCTTTCGATTTTGGCATAAAGCACAATATACTCAGATTGCTTTGCTCGCATGGCTGTGATGTAAAGGTTGTACCAGCTGCTACTTCTTCCGATGAAGTTCTCAGCCAAAAACCTGATGGCGTATTCCTGAGCAACGGCCCAGGTGACCCTTTCCCTGTAACCTATGCTGTTGAAACAGTAAAAAGTCTTCTTGGTAAAGTGCCTATTTTCGGGATATGTCTCGGCCATCAAATTCTTTCATTAGCACTTGGAGGCAAGACTTATAAGCTGAAATTCGGCCACAGAGGAGCAAACCACCCTGTTAAGAATCTGCAAACCGGCAAGATTGAAATTACCAGTCAAAATCATGGTTTTTGCGTTGATGTAGATTCGCTCAAGAATAAGAATGTCGAATTGACACACGTAAATTTAAATGATAACACGGTCGAAGGCATTCGATGTAAGAAACTTGCTGCTTTTTCAGTTCAGTACCACCCAGAAGCTTCGCCCGGCCCACATGATTCAGCGTACCTTTTTGAGACCTTTATTGAATTAATGGGTAAATGACCTTTTGGTGAATTATGATAGTTGTTATTGATTACAATGTCGGAAATGTCAGGAGTGTCTGTAACGCTTTTCGTCATATTGGTCGTAGGATAAAGTTAAGCTGCAAATCCGAAGATATCAAAACTGCTACAGGTCTTATGCTTTCCGGTGTAGCAGCATTCGGCTATGCAGTTAATGCACTGGGACTATTAGCTGAACAGGTTAAAGAACTGCACTAAGCGGTAAACCATATCTTTTATAACTTGCCATAAATCCTGCACTTACGTCAAAACAAATCGTCCGTATATAAAAAAAGAAAAACCTCTTGCCAGAATGTGAATTATTATTTATAATATGAATATAGATATCGTAATATAAATAGGCATTCTCGGACTGTTAACTGTAGACATTAGGAGAAAATCATGACTAAAACAGGCCTATCACGAAAAGAAAGGGAAAAACTACGGCATAAGGAAGAGATTCTAACAGCCGCACTTAAGTTGTTCTCCGACAGAGGTTTTCACAATGTCTCTATGCAGGAGATCGCAGAGCAATCAGAGTTTTCTGTCGGCACTCTGTACAAGTTTTTTGAGAGCAAAGAGTCGCTTTTCGCGGCATTGATTAGGTCCTGTGCCAACAGAGTTTCTGATATCCTCATTCCGATTTTGGATGAAAAAGCAGATGAAAAGCGAAAAATAACCAGTTATATCGAAGCTCACAAGCAAATCATTGAAGAATACGCATCATCTATCAGATTGTATCTGTCGCAGAATCTCCAATCCGCCTTGACTTTAGGTCCCGATGTTGAGCCGGAGACCGATGCGGTTAGAGAAGTAATCCGGCAAAAGCTCTCAGATGTTTTCAAATCAGGAATGCGTAACGGCATCTTCAAAAGCATTGATCCATGGATAACGACATTGTCGCTTTCTGCAGTATTGGAGTCATTCATATTTTCAGTTATCAAGAATCCTGAGAAAATATCAATTGAGAATGGGATATCAAGAATTAAGGAACTGTTTTTCACGGGGATAGCGAAGTCCTTAAGTGTTCAAAATGATATATAGAGCCATAAAAATACTGATGTTTAGCTTTGTTATTTGTGTGCTTTTTCTGAGCGGGTGCAGCAACTTTGATGCTGACGCAGTTCGCAGAGAACATATAGAAATCTACCACAGAACTATTTCTGAGAAGACAGAAAAAATATTGTCTGACAGTAATAGTTTTTGCTTAGACGATTGCATTCAAATTGCTTTGCAGCATAACCTGAGAATTAGAGCGTCTGAGATTCAGAAACGAATTGCCAAACTTGAGAAAAAAGTTGCCTTCTCTTATTTTCTGCCAAGTGTGAATCTTAATTACGGTTATACCAAATGGGACCGCCAGCCAAAGGTTAAGTTCGGCTCTGGTCCGGTTGCTATGCACGACAAAAGTGTCAGAGATATCACATGGCAGATTCAGATGTCAGTTTTCGACCCTTCAACATGGTTTATGTATTCGATGCACCAAAGAGGCGAGGAGATTGCCGAATTTGTTACAGAATATACAAAACAAATGACGGTGTTAGAGATTACCGTTATGTATTTCCATTGTCTTGGCCTGCAGGAGATTGAAAAAGCTCTGACCAGCCAGGCAACTGCTGCCACAGCGTTGGAAAAACAACTTAGTGCCTTTTATGATGAAGGACTGGTTAGTAAGTGGCAGGCTGAGCAAGCTGAGGTTATGGCGGTATCGCGGCGTACCGATCTTCATCGTACACAATACGCACTTAGCCAGGCCAAGGCGGATCTTTTAACAGCAATGGGATTATCACCTCTGGCAGATATTTCTTTAGAAGTCCAAACACCCCTGAACGCACCCGAAGAGCCTTTGGAAGAACTGATAACAGAAACACTCATTTTACATCCGCAACTGAAAATTGCTGACCGTGAAATTGCAATTGAAAAAGAAAAAGTTAAAGTTGCAATAGCAGGTTTTTTGCCAAGGTTAATTGGATTTGCCAATCGAACGCATTCATCCGATTCATTTATGGCTTATCCCGACTATTGGACGATGGGATTAGCGGGAACAGTCAGCCTGTTTAACGGTTTTGCGAATATTAATGAGTATAAAGCTGCGAAAGAACACCAGAAGAAAGCGTTTATTCAGCGTGAAGAGGCAACAATGACATTAATACTTGAGGTGGTAAAGGCACATCTTAATCTCAAAAATGCAAGAGAAGAAATGATACTGGCAAGAAAAGCTTTTGGTATGTCTTCAAAACATTTTGTCGAAGCTCAGCAACAGTGGCAGGAAGGACTTGTAGATTCTGCCGAAATGCTCAGTGTTTTAGCCGAAAAAGACATGGCGCAAATGGGACTGATG
The DNA here is from genome assembly GCA_965372745.1 of uncultured bacterium. Classification (GTDB taxonomy): domain Bacteria; phylum Planctomycetota; class Phycisphaerae; order Sedimentisphaerales; family Anaerobacaceae; genus VRUG01. The sequence goes on along the minus strand of CBDVDM010000008.1, from coordinate 4,909 downwards.
AATGCTCGTTTCCAGTTACAGGTAACTACTGCAACTTTCTTGAATGTGATGGGAAAAACAGACATTGAAATCAAGGAACAAGAATATGAAATTTAGGTGGAAAACAATAGCTGCCAAGTGGAAGAACCTGAGTAACAAGCAAAAATATATTGCCGGCTTATCTGCAATTATTTTCATATTAATCGTTGGAACTCTTTTGAAAAGCTGTAAAGATACTCCAGATAAATCGCTTGTTGGCCGTCGTATTCCAGTAGTATTAACCCCGGCAACCCTGCTAACATTTGAACAGCGTGTCGTTGTTCAAGGCAATGTAGAAGCAAAGGAGTTTGCGATGGTATCACCGCGAGTTCAAGGGATCATTGAGACTATTTTTGTGGATGAGGGTGACTCTGTTATTGCGGGAAAGACAAGGCTTTTTAAATCCGATGCCTTAAAATTGGAACAGATTGTTGAGATTCAAAAAAACGAATTATCTGTGGTTCAATTCGCTAAACGCCAGTCTGCTGCTAATCTTGAGAAAGTTACTGTTGACCTTAATAAATCCGAACTTGACTATAATCGTTTTAAGCGTTTATTTGAAAAGCAAGCCGTTACTGCTGATGCCTATGAGCAACAGGATTCGCAGTTCAAGCAACTCCAGGCAGAACAAAAAGTTGCTAAAGCACAGCTGGATTTGACGGCGGAAAGAGTACATCAAGCTGAAGCAGCTTTGGCAATATCTCAAAAAAATCTTTCTGATACAATGGTTTACGCTCCTCTCGCTGGAAAGGTAAGCGTGAGGTTTCAGGAACCGGGTGAAATGGGTCAACCTGGTCAGCCTGTTGTTCGAATTGATGATACCTCAGTGGTCGAAGTTTCTGCATATTTACCAGCACAATATTACTCAAAAATAATTCATGGTCAGACTGGTATGAACATTGAGGTTTCAGGAATTGACATTGGCCAACAAATAGTATCTTACAAAAGTCCAACCATTAATCCTAAGTTGCGTACATTTGAAATAAAGTCCATTCTAAAAAATCCTCCCCAAGGCGTGGTTCCGGGAGCAATTGCCCAGATAGAAGTCGTACTTGAAAGCAGAAAAGGATTAGGAGTACCTGCTGTTGCTATCCAGAAAAGAAACGAACAATCAGTTATATTCGTTATCAAAGATGATACTGCACACATGGTTTCGGTGAAAACCGGACTTGAAAGCGACGGCTGGACAGAAATTGCCGATGGGAACCTGGTTGAAAATACACCTGTAGTGTCTATGGGTCAGAGTATGATAGAGGAAGGTACTTTAGTTTCTGTTCAAAAGGAGCAAATGTAATGTTCCTGTCCAATGCCTCAATTCGACGACCGATTGCTATGAGTTGCCTTATTATTGGCTTGACACTTCTTGGTATCAATGCCTATCGAAAAATGGGTATTGAATTGATGCCCAAAATGGATCTGCCGTATATTACAATTGTTACGGTTTATCCGGGAGCCAGTCCCGAACAGATTGAAACTGATGTTGCCAAGCGTATTGAAGATAAGGTTGTGTCGATTGATGGTCTAAAGCATGTCAACTCTGCGTGCATGGAAAATGTTTGCCAGACTCTCATTGAATTCGAACTTGATGTAGATGTGGATATTGCGGCAACTGATGTACGGGAAAAACTCGATTTGATTCGAGCTGATTTCCCTGAAGATGTTGAAGACCCGAAAATTCTCAAGTTTGACATAAACGCCAAACCTGTTGCGTATTTAGCGCTGACGGGAAATGTACCTGTAGATGAGTTATATGATTATGCTGACAATATGCTGCGAGACCGTATCACAGTGATTTCCGGTGTAGCGGATGTTGACTTGGTTGGTGGTGCTAAGCGCCAGGTTCGTGTCAAACTCGACAGAAAAAAACTGGCGGCAAGAGGCCTGACCAGTATGCACGTAGTCAAGGCTATCCAGGAAGGACTAAGAACGATTCCCTCTGGTCGCATCAGTGAAAACGGTACCGAGTATTCGGTAAAATTTGACGCTGATTACACTAATGTTTCGGAAATAGGCACACTTGAAGTAGCTAATGAACAAAGCCAGAGATGTTACATCAATGATATTGGTCGTGTCGAAATGTCCACGGAGGAATTGCGTCAAAAGGCTGCCGTTAACGGTCGTCCCTGCATTGCTATCAAAATAATCAAAAAAGCAGAAGCAAATGCCGTACGAGTGGTAAACCGTACTAAGAAGGCTATGACAAAACTTAATGAGCAGTTGCCCGGTGGTATGGAACTGATTTGGATAAGCGACGACGGTACATTTATAGAAGCTACCGTAAATAGTGCCTGGATTAACATAGCTCAGGGAATAGCGCTGACGGCATTTATTTTATTTTTGTTTTTGTATAATTTCCGCTCGACGCTGGTTATTGCAATAACGATGCCTTTGACAATTGTTATAGGCCTGTTTTTCATGCAGTTTTTTGATTTCACGCTTAACACATCAACACTTCTGGCGATTGGTATGTCAATCGGAATTCTTGTTACCAACTCTATTGTGGTCTTGGAAGCTATAGTTAAGCGTTTTGACAAAACTTCAAATCCTAAAGAGTCTTCTCGTCTTGGTGCAAGCGAGGCAGCTATTGCGGTACTGGCAAGTGCCGGGACAAATATAGTGGTACTTTTCCCAATTGCAATGATGGGCGGCAGAGTAGGATTATTTCTTAAGCCATTGGCTCTGACCATGGTGATTATGACAGCGGTTTCGTTATTTATTTCTTTTACACTTACACCTATGCTTTGCTCGATACTGCTGAAACCCAAAAACAGTAAATCAACCTCTGTGCTTACAAAAATGGAACACCAATGGAATAAGATATTCAGCATCATTACAAACAGATACCGTGCAATACTTGCATTTAATGAGCAGAATCGACCAATAGCAGTTTTGGTACTGGTTATTGTTGTCATTCTTTTTGTGCACTCGTTATCTCTTACCAGGACAATAGGCTTTGGTTTATTTAAAGAACCCGACCAGGGACAAATCGTGGTAAAACTTGAGTTTCCTACAAGATATGATTTGAAGCAGACTGAACAACGAGTACGTCAAGCAGAAAAAAAACTTAAAGACCTACCCGAATTACAAAATATTTTAGCCGCAATCGGTAAGGCTGAAGGCATTATTGGGCAATCCTCCGAAGGTGTTTATCTGGCACAGATACTGCTGAAGTTTTCCGAAAGAGACCAGCGGACTTTGACAATCTATCAATTACGGGATAATGTTCGTTCCCGGCTGGCAGATTTTCCCGAATGTATAATAACAGTAAACATGCCGACTATGGTCGGTGGCCAAATGTCAGATATTGAGATGGAAATTGCAGGGGACAAACTCGACATTCTTGACAGCCTTGCTCTAAAGAGCAAAAAACTTGCCGATGATATTGACGGTTTTCTGGATTCGGACACAACCGCACGAATTGGTAAACCAGAGTTGCGAATCTATCCACAGCGAGCGGTTTTAGCTGATTTGGGCATCCCCGCAACAAGTCTTGGTATCGCTCTGCGTGCAAATCTGGAAGGCATTGAAGCGGGGACATTCAAAAAAGGTGCACGCAACTACGATATCATTGTCGAATTACAGGAAGAGGAAGGCAAGCAGCAGATTGCGGAATTTCTTTTTCCAGGAGTACCAGGAAAACCTGTTTTACTTACTAATCTTGGTCAAATTGAGCAGAAACTTGCGCCGGTTCAGATCACGCGAAAAAACAAACGCCGAGTATCCAAATTATTTGCTAATATCAAAAGCACTATGCCGTTGGGCTCAGCCGTCAGGTTGTTAAGTTCGGCTATTGACCAAAATGGGCATTTGCCTCCGGGCTATGACTATGAATTTGCCGGTCAATATGAAGCTATGGCCGAAGCGCAAATTGAGCTTGCAGAAGCTGCTATTGTTGCAGTTATACTGGTAATTTTGACATTGGCGGCGATTCTGGAATCATTTAAACAACCATGGCTTATTCTGGTAACGATACCATTGGCATTGATAGGCGTATTCTGGGCATTGGCCTTAACGGGCCAAAGTCTTTCGATGTTTGTTTTAATGAGTATCGTTATGATGACCGGAATTGTTGTTAATAATGCTATTTTGATTATGGATCAGTTTAATGTTCATGTCAAAGAGGGTATTCCCAGACATAAAGCAATGATAACAGCCGCTACTGAAAGATTCCGTCCTATTGTAATGATTACGCTCGCTGCCATTTTAGGTATGATGCCGTTAGCGATTGGTCAGGGAATCGGGGCGGAACTTAGAAATGGCGTTGGCATTGCCACCGTTGGCGGCATTTTTATCTCTGGTATACTGACACTTGTTATTATGCCTATACTATATGATTTTTCCACACGTAAGCAAAACTCCATTAAAGACTAAGCTTGTTTCAGGACAAATGGGCAGGAGTGGATTTGAACCGCCGGCATACGGATTTTCAGTCCGTTATCCTGCTTATAACCTACTGCCATACAAGGGGTTACAAGCGTTTTTTTGCGTCCAAAAGAGACTTACCAGTAACTGACAAGTGAACAAATTAAAATACCTGCTTTTAACAAGTGGTTGACCACTGGCGACCGACGCATTTTTAACGCACGCTTTTTCAAGTTCAGCCTAACAATCTTAGCAAAATTGCTGCTATTGTCTTCGTTGGAAGCGATATAAAAGCCATCTCATCCATCAGGTATAGAACACCTCAATATATTTGAAAATGTCTTTTTCTCCATCCCCGTAAGTTTCATATATTTTGCCCTTGAACCCGAAAAAACCATAAAAGCCAGATACTCGCTAAGCCTTGACAATAAATAACAAATATGTAATAAAGCTATGCAATATCACAATATTGTTACAACTTATCTGTTATCCCATCCCCACAAAAATCTCGTATCGCTATGTAACACCA
>CBDVDM010000007.1:0-69812 GCA_965372745.1 uncultured bacterium | reverse complement strand
CTGATAAGCACCTGAAAAATACCAAGCATAGGCACACGTTTAAAGGATGAAGGAATTTGAAAAGACAAAATCGACTGGCCAGTCTTGATAAAAGCAGGAAAATCCGAATTCGGTACTATCGTATGGCCAAAATAAAGAATCGAGTGATAGATGCCAAACGCAAGTAAAATCAGCACAAGAAAAATCTCGAAATATTTTTTCCGCCTAGCTGATTCATCTGATTCGAGCAGCTCTAAACTACCAGCTTCCTGTAGTTGCTGTTTAATGTCTTTGGACAATACCTTTTTATTTGTTTGTTTAGTCATTCTATATTTTTAATTTCCGGCAGCCGAAGCCATTCAATAACTTTCATGTTTAAAATGCCTTTTGTAGATAATCATCTTAACGATAAAATTTTCGGCTGATAATAGAATCTGACATTATGCCGGCCCGCCGAGAGCCTGACAGACTTAAAAGTCCCGAAAAGCAGCTCTATCTCCACACACTCACCATCTATGCTGACTTTCCATCCGTGAGCCCAGTTATCAATGAAGCTCAAATAACCCGCAACAGTGGCATCTATCTCCCAGCCAAGCTCATCACCATCATAAAACAGCAACTGCCCTGCAGGGTGATAACGCGCAGCGTCACTCAAAAACAACGCAATCGTTTCATGTTTTATTGATTCGGAAAAAAAGACTTTTGTCCCATCCTGTACGCCTAACAATATATCCCGCATTTGCAATTCATCTGAAGTGTCACTGAGAAATTTTACATACCGATTAAAATACCAGTTTTCTAAAACACCGACATTAAAGTTTGGGCCAAAAGAGACCGTATCATTGCGATTAGCCCTGCGAAACCGAAAAGATGCCTTGTTTATCTCTGCCATATTCAGGCTAATTCGGTTTTTTCCAGGCCTCCTTTGGCGAACCCATGTCTGCGTACCAACGGGCCACATTTCAAGAACTGCAACGCCCAAAAATACTACCATTGCTATTTTCAGATAAACCGCCGATTTGAATTTAATGTACCTGGCCAAAAGAATAAATAATAAAACAACGGCAAATGCCACGGCTCCATAAATGATAAACCATATCCGCTGTGGCGATAGGCGCTGAAAATACCGTGTCCAGTTATGCCTATAGATGTCATTCAAATAAAAATAAAGTTGAACACTAACCACCGCTGTATATATCACTGTTAATAACGTAATCGGGGAAAACCGCCGCCGGCACCTTCCAGAGGTGCTAACAGACTTTTGCGAAATAACTGACTCGAATGACGCATAAGCTAAAGACAACAGCCATGCAAAAATCGGCACAAGAATTATATTTAAACGCCCCCAGACACGAAGAGAAGAAAAACCAGGCATGTATTTCCAGAGCATAACAAAAAGATAAGAATAACGCCCATAACTTATATAGCTGACCAAAGCAATCCAGGCAATAAAGAATACTTTAATCCAGGAATCATTAACTAATGGCGAAATAGTTTTTTCATTATCTTTGCAATCGGCTATCTGGGTTTCAAACTTTTTTGTGTTCCGACTAAACATATATAACATAATCAACAAAAAAGCAGTTATACTAAAAAAATACCATCCTTCTACCTCAGCAGCGGGAGGATATACAAGGGATGCTAAAGTGTCCCTAAGATTGAAAACGTGTTTTGTTGAATATTCAAAATCTTTGCCTGTTCGGTCGAATGTCTCGGACATCAGATTTTTAATGCCTAATAAATACGGACTGCACAATAACAGGACTATAAAGCCTGACAGTATTAGAACAGTTGCGGTGCGTTTCCAGTTAATTCTGCGCTCGCCAAAAAGCCGAGTCCTTAAAGGCTTTATCAGAAAAACAAGCATGTACGGCAAAAAAAGGAACTGGCTGTAATAAAGGTAATATGGATAACCTCCCGTACAGATACATATCGCGGAAAATATCAACAGCATCCCGCCAAAAATTGAACTCTTCCATGAATTGCTCAATATAATTTTAGTTACTGCATAGAGAATCCATGGATACCATGCTGCACTGTGAATGGCATTTGGAAACCTTAGTATTTCGGTCATTTTAAAGCTGACCGACATAACAAGAACACTGAAAACAACAGCTCTGATGTTAGTATTAACCAGACGAAGCCACTTATACAAACCCAGGGCAAATATTGAAATGCCGAGAATAGTAAAAACAGTATGGTCTAAAACACTATAACCCCCGGCTATCTTATACCAGAGGACAAGCAGTAAATTTAACGGATAAAAAGCCTGTGCAAACGGATTAGTGTAAAATGGAAAACCAGCACCTTCGGAAGGTGACCAAAGCGGAAAACTAAAATTTGCAAGATGAGCCAGTAAATAAACCTTATATTTGTAATACAAAACAATAAAGTCATTACCTATTCCCGTAAGCATACCGTCTATAGGAAGAACATAGCGGAATAGATACAAAACAGGCCAGCAGAAAATAAATAAAGGCAAAAGAAATCTAACTGCAACTCGACTCAATGAATATCTCTTTGCCTGCCTTTTTTTCATTGTGCCCGACTTTCTTTGGAAACAAAGGTCTCAAGTTTCTTTTCTTTAGCTTCGTGCGCATCTTTTAGAAGATGTTCCAGCGTCGGCAGCGGTCTGGCAATAATAGCAATTTGATAAGAAAACAGGCTCCTGGAAATAAATATTAGGCAGCTATTAACCCGCAGCAAAACTTTTGCCAACCATCCATTGCCTATTGCCAGAGGGAATGGTGCTGGTACTCCGCACCTTTTAACAATCTCATAGCCGTTAATCTGCAGCGTTCGCTGCAACGACGAAAATGTAAACAAACGCGCGTGATCCATGTCAAGGATGCCTCGTTTGCCATAATTAAAACTGTTGAACAACAATCCTATTCTCAACGGCAGAAAAGCTATATTACCAGTTGTCACAACAACCTCCGGTGCATCTTTTGAGAATCGCTGTCTCAATGTCTGCAGCAGTCTTTCCGGTGCCTTCAAATGCTCTATAACATCTAATGCCAAAATATAATCGACTTTTCCAAAATCATCGTCGAACTCGTATTGTTCGACATCGGCTTCTATGTATTTCCACGAATTTTTTTTCACTTCCTGGCCTATTTGAATGTCTATTGAGATAGTTTTTGCGTTTTTCTCCGCCAGCTTTTCAGCCATAAAGCCTGGGCCGCAACCAACATCAACAACTGTCGCTCCGGCTTTTACTCTATCTAAAGCGAACTGCTGAGAACTGGGATATCCGAATTTAGCCTGATAACGACTGCTTAAAGACATTTCATAATCAAATTTCGGGTGATAATAAATACCAAGTCTGTTAAGTCTGGACAGGATACACGAACGAATGATACGCATACCGTATTTTATGCCGTTTACCCGCGAAATTTCATCACCGTAGAAAGTCGGGACAGCAATCTCCCCAATTCGCATTCCGGTACCCAGCAACTGAATGATGATGTCCGTGTCAAAATCAAAATAATTGGAATTATACGCAAAAGGAATGTCCTTTAAAGCTGCAATACTATAGGCACGATAACCGGTATGAAACTCAGACAAACCGGATTTCAGAATACGGTTCTGAATAAAGGTCAGTATCTGGTTGCCAACCCATTTGTAAAAAGGCATTTGCCCCTTAAGTGCATCCATCCTGCGAATCATCCGCGAACCAAAAACTACATCCGAGTCTCCATCAAGAATCGGTTGAATCATCTCGCCAAGATATTCAGGGGCATACTGGCCGTCACCGTGCAATAAAACAACAACATCAAATCCTTCCTTGATTGCATAGTGATATCCAATCTTCTGGTTACCGCCGTAACCCTGATTCATAGGGTTATACAGAACAGTAAGATTTCGTTCCGGATAACGGCGGGAATATTCCTCTGCTGCATAAAAAGTTCTGTCCGGCGACTGGTCATCTATGATTAAAACTTCCGTGGAAAAACGCTCGTTCTTCCATATATCTTCCGGAATCCTGTCAAGAACCGGTTCTATTGATTTCTCAGCCTTGTAACAGACTATAAAAATCAATACCTTTTTTTTGCCTTCTGCCAAGACAGAACCTTTTGTGTCTTCTTTTGTACCATTCACCGAAATCTAACGCTCCTTTCCCAGCCATTTGATTTTCTTAAACGCCACCCAACTCATCCTTAAAAGCAGCCAGCCATGCTTAAATCGGCTGATATTCGTCGTTCCATAAGTTCTCGCTCTATACGTTACAGGAACCTCAACTACCTTGAGATTCTGCTTTACAGCTCCGAATATAAGGTCAAAATCGCCGAACGGGTCAAAGTCACCAAAATACGAACGATTCGCCGCTATCAATTCATAATCGGCTTTGCGAATCATCTTCGTCCCGCAAAGTGTATCTCTAAACCTCTGGCCCAAAAGCCAGCTAAACAAAACCCCGAAAAACTTATTACCGAGAAGATTCAAAAATCTCATCGCCTGCTTTTCCATTGGGTACACTAAGCGAGAACCATTGATATATTCTCCCTTTCCATCTCGCAGGGCCTTATAAAATTTTAGCAAATCTTCCGGCGGTGCCGTCAAATCCGCATCCTGTATCACCAGGACATCGCCGCTTGCCGCAGCAAAACCCTTGCGAACCGCATCGCCCTTGCCAACACCAGCTCCCTGATGAATCAACTTAATCTTACGTTCCGGATGCTGTTCAATCTGTTTTTCTACTTCTTCCGCCGTCCCGTCATTGCTGCTGCCGTCAACAAATATTATCTCCGTCTCTCTGCCCATCTGCGGAATTCTCTCAATCGCCGCCGCAATGTTACCTCGTTCATTTCGGCACGGCACCACAACCGACACGCTTAACTGGTTATCACTTTTGACTTTTGGTATCGGCCTGGCCACCACAAGATTTACCAGATTGAAATATCGTACCCCCGGCAGTAATGAAAGAAAGTGATTGAAAAAAGCCGACAGAAGTGGAATCTTCTTCGGTAAAAGCATCGATGAATCTGTCCGAATAACATCAAAACCGCTCAACTGCAACAGGTTCTTTATATCTTCCGGCGGAAGCCAGTTCTGATATGGATGCGGTCTGCGTATCCCAAAAAATGAGCCTAATCTTAAAATCCACTCCCAGAGATAATTATAATAAACTATCACTACACGCGTGCTCTCCGTCGTCATGGGCAGAATTCGTTCAAACACCTGCTGTATATCATGCCACTGACCAGGCGAATTACAGATAAGAACATAATCAAATTTTTCTTCCAGCTTCAACTGGTGCGGCTCTGCTTTATAAAAATTGAGATGACCGAACCGTTTTTTCGCAAGCTCTATTGCTGCCTCATCCGAATCAATCCCAACACCATAGCCGGGTTTAACGGCAGCAAGAAGGTCACCACACTCACAACCAATGTGCAGTACCCTGCTGTCTGGACGAACCACGAATTTGTAAATCCTGTCAAGCCAATCATAATAATACCTGTTACGTATCCGCCAGCGAAGTAATGGCTCGCTATCGGAACTTTCCGCAGCAGCCGAACAATCCCGCAGGTTATTTTTATTCTCATCCGGCATCTTTCAACTCCCTAAACATTTGGAAATACTCTCTTTGTCCGGTTTTTCTATCACTGCCTTGTCGGTAATAAACGCTGTTATTAACGAAGCGCTTGTAACATCAAACGCCGGATTATACACATTTATACCCTCCGGAGCTACCTGCATACCGCCAAACTTTGTCACTTCATCTGCCGGCCTTTCTTCTATGGGTATCTGTTCTCCGCTCTCTATACTCAAATCAAAAGTGCTCGTCGGCGCCGCAATATAAAAAGGTATGCCGTGCCTGTCCGCCAATACACTCAGGCTATATGTGCCAATCTTATTTGCAGTGTCACCATTGGCTGCTATTCTGTCAGCCCCTGTTATTACCGCATCAATCCTGCCCTGCTTCATCAGCCATCCTGCAGTACTGTCAGTTATAACCGTTACATCAATACCTGCCTGCTGCAGCTCCCAGCAGGTCAGCCGCGAACCCTGCAGCAAAGGACGCGTCTCATCTGCATAAACCTTAAATTTTTTCCCTTTTCTTTTTGCCTCAAACATCAAAGACAACACCGTCCCCTGGCCCGCCGTCGCCAATGCTCCGGCATTACAATGCGTCAAAATCCCTGCACCGTCTTTTATAAACTTCTCGCCGTTTTCGCCTATTTTGCGGCACATCTCGATATCTTCGCTACATATTTCGTCGGCCTCGAATAAAATACACTCACGAAACTTTTTCAAATCAGTGTCTTGCCTGTGAGCTTCTTTTTCTGCAACTTTCTTAACCCTGTCTATCGCCCAGAATAAATTCGCCGCTGTCGGCCTGGATGAACCAAGATAATCACTGCTTCGGCCCAGAACCTTAAGGCCTTGTTCAGGATTGTCACTCGCTTGCAGTTTTTGCATCCCGACCACGAGGCCGTAAGCGCCTGCTACACCTATCGCCGGCGCACCTCGAACTGCCAGCGTTTTTATCGCATCATAAACCTGCTCAATATCCCTGCATTCCAGTTTTACAAACTTACCCGGAAGCTGCCTCTGGTCTATCAGTTCGAGGTAACCGTCAATACCACCAATCCATTTTACTGCCTGAACAGCCATAAAAATCCAGACCTCAAATCATTTTTTCTTCTTCGTTTTTTTCTTCGCCTTTACCGATGGTAATTTATCTCTAAGATATTTAGCTGTATAACTCTTCTTATTTTGCACAATCTCTTCCGGCGAGCCGGAGGCTACCACGAAACCGCCGGCATCTCCGCCTTCCGGACCGAGGTCTATTATATAATCCGCCATCTTAATTACATCAAGATTATGCTCTATCACCACAACCGTATTGCCCATGTCACACAATCGATGCAGGACATTCAACAGATTATGAATGTCGGCAAAATGAAGTCCCGTCGTCGGCTCATCCAGAAGATAAATCGTATGTCCGGTCGATGCCTTTCCCAGCTCTGCCGCAAGTTTTACCCGCTGGGCCTCGCCGCCGGAAAGTGTCGTAGACGGTTGACCTAATTGCATATAACCTAAACCCACATCGCTGAGCGTTCTTAAAAAACGTATAATACTCGGAAAGTTTGCAAAGAAATCCATCGCCTCGGCTATCCGCATATCAAGCACATCCGAAATATTTTTGCCCTTATATGTCACCTGCAGCGTTTCAGGATTATAACGGCTGCCCCTGCAGCTTTGACATGTCACATAAACATCAGGCAAAAAGTGCATCTCTATTTTCTTTGTTCCCTGTCCCTTACAGTACTCACACCTTCCGCCTTTAACATTAAAACTAAACCTGCCCGGCTTATAACCTCGTATCTTTGACTCCCGTGTCACCGAAAAAAGTTTGCGTATCACATCGAACATTCCCGTATACGTCGCCGGATTGCTGCGCGGCGTTCTGCCAATAGGGGACTGGTCTATCTCAATAACCTTATCAACCTGAGATGCCCCTGTAATTGTTCTGTGTCTGCCTGGCCTTTGTCTTGACTCGTACAGCCTGCGCTTCAATCCCTTCCACAAAATCTCGGTTACCAGGCTGCTCTTGCCCGACCCGCTTATCCCTGTAACACAAATAAACACACCAAGCGGAAACTTCACGTCAATACACTTAAGATTATTTTCCTCGGCGCCCTTAACTTCTATACACCTTTTGAAACTGTACTTACGTCTCTTTGCCGGCAGTTCGATAGTTCTTTTACCGCTTAAGTACAAACCAGTAAGTGATTTTGAGCACCTCATAACCTCAGCCAGGCTGCCCTGAACCACAACCTCGCCTCCGTTAGCTCCTGCTGCAGGTCCAATATCTATTATATGGTCGGCCGCTTTAATAATATCCTCATCATGCTCAACAACCATAACCGTATTGCCGATTTTTGTCAGCTTCTGCAATATTCCAAGCAACCTGGCGTTGTCACGCTTATGCAATCCGATTGTCGGCTCATCAAGCACATAACAGACGCCGACCAGCCCGCTGCCAACCTGTGTTGCAAGCCGAATTCGCTGAGCCTCACCGCCGGAAAGCGTGCTGCTCATCCTGTCAAGCGTTAAGTACCCAAGGCCCACATCGGTCATAAATTTCAAACGCGATTTGACCTCTTTTAAAATCGCAGCAGCAATTATTGTCTTCTCCTCGTCAAGCTGCAGTTTATTGAAAAACTTCTGTGCTTCTTCAATACTAAGAACTGTCAGTTGACGAATGTTCTGTCCCCCAACTGTCACCGCAATCGCCTCAGGCCTAAGCCTTGCCCCATTACAGCTACGACAGGGCTGCTCAGAAAGATAGCTGTGCAGCCTAGCCTTTACATACTCACTCGTCGTTTTTTTCCAGCGATGCGTTAAATTAGGTATAATGCCCTCAAAACTCAAACCATATTTACGTTCATCCGCCGGCCCGGTGCCGTACATCAAAATCCTTTTTACCTCTGCCGGTATATGCTCAAAAGCCGTTGCCTTGCTTATACCAACATTGCGGCAGAAACGCTTGATAAGACGGTTATAATAAATATTCATTCGCTTGCCGCCCTTGCGCCATGCATCTATTGCTCCATTTTCGAGCGATACAGTCTTGTCCGGCACAATCAAATCAGGGTCAAATTCCAAAATTGTCCCTAACCCGTCACAGCTTTTACACGCACCATAGGGACTGTTAAAACTGAACAGTCTTGGCGATAATTCCTCGAGCGATGCGCTCGGGTGTGCCGAACATGCGTATTTTTCGCTGTAAATTGATTCTTTCCATTTCCCATTGCCGCCGTTACCGGAATTGTCTTTAGGCTCCTGCGTAAGCACCAGCACTAAACCATCCGCCAGTTTTAATGCCGTCTCAACCGAATCTGCCAAGCGAATATTAACACCTTTGCAAATAATCAGCCTGTCCACCACCGCAGCAATATGATGCTTTTTATTTTTATCCAGAGCCGGAACATTTTTAATATCGTAAACAACACCATCTACCCTGAGGCGTACGAAGCCCTCTCGCTGAATATCAGAAAAAATATCTCTGTGCTCGCCTTTCCTGCCACGAATCAGCGGCGCACAAATCTGAATCCTGGTTCCTTCAGGCCTGCTAAGAATTGACTCAACTATCTGCGATGAATGCTGACTTGTAATTTCCCGCCCGCACCGCCAGCAGTGAGGCTGACCTGCCCGTGCAAAAAGTAATCTAAAGTAATCATATATCTCCGTTGTCGTTGCCACCGTCGAACGCGGATTGCCGCTGGCACCGCGCTGCTCAATCGCTATCGTCGGCGGCAGTCCCGATATCTCACGAACGTCGGGTTTTTGCATCTGCTCAAGAAACTGCCTTGCATACGAGCTTAAAGATTCGACATATTTACGCCGTCCCTCGGCATATACCGTATCAAAAGCAAGCGAACTCTTACCCGAACCGCTTATACCGGTCACGACAACCATCTTGTCGCGCGGTATCTTCAGGTTGATATTCTTAAGATTATGCTCGGCTGCCCCGATTATCTCTATTGCTTTTTCTGCCCTTTTGGCCATCTAAAAGCGCCCTATGTACAGTAAGTACAGCTCCACAAAAATTATACAATAGCCCAAACTGAACATTTTACCATATTTACGAAAGAAAGTAAAACAAGCTGCTGAGAACTCGTGAAATTTCTACCCTGAAAACCGACTTAAAAATTGAGATATTATCGGAATTCCTGTGTTTTCCTCTATATACTAATTTAATACTAAAATTTTTAATTTAGTATTTGACTTTGTATACCCCATCTATATACTAAATTATAATAAATTAGTATATAATTAGTATTTGCATAAGTCTTTATGTAACAAGGGATAATATAATGAAAATGCCAAAAGCCCCGCCAGACCTCAGCAAAATCTGGGAACAAACCCTAAATGATTCCGAACAGCTTCAAAAAGTAATGCAGGTCGACCCTGATTCTGCAACTGAAGGGAAATATCTGCATTGGGACAAACTGCTTTATCACACGCCACCCGAAGGGCTTTCCCATGAACAGTGGTGGTTAATTCTAAAAATGAAACGAAAACAATTATACAAATCCGTACCATTATGTGATAAGAATGGTCAACCTTTCAAACACCTTACGATTGACCCAATTCCGGAAATACTACATAAGATAGACCAGGGTGCCGGCGGGCTTATACAAATGCCGGAACAAATCACAAATCCCGACACAAAGGAGCAATATTACGTAAGCTCCATAATCAAAGAAGCGATTACTTCAAGTCAGCTTGAAGGGGCCGCAACGACGAGAAAAGTTGCCAAAGAAATGATTCAGACCGGCCGTCAACCTCTCGACAAAAGTGAGCAAATGATTCTAAACAATTTTAGAACTATGCAGCATATTGGTGAAATTAAAGATAAACCTTTGTCTAAAGAAGTGGTTTTTGAGATACATCGCCTTGTTACAAACAAAACTCTCAGCGATTTATCGGCTTCTGGCCGATTTAGAAAGACAGATGAACACATTATTGTTGGTGACATGTATAACGAAGTTTTTCACGACCCGCCGCCTGCCGAACAACTTGAGGAAAGAATGGTTACTATGTGCGATTTTGCCAATGGAAAAAGTCCTGACTTTTTTATTCATCCTGCAATCCGGTCAATCATCCTGCACTTCTGGCTGGCCTACGACCATCCTTTTGTCGACGGCAACGGCAGAACCGCCAGAGCATTATTCTACTGGTCGATGCTACGCCACGGCTTCTGGCTCTTTGAGTTTATCTCAATCTCGCAAATCATTCTAAACCACCCTGCCAAATACGGGCGTGCTTTCCTGTACACCGAAACTGATGATAATGATCTTACTTACTTTATTCTTTACCACCTTGAAGTTATTCAACGAGCGATTAAAGAACTTCATGAATATATCAAACGGAAAACTGAACAATTGCAAAAGATCGAAAGGGAGCTTAGGGGAATTACGGCACTCAATCATCGACAGCGTACACTTATTAGCCACGCCTTACGCCATCCAAATCAACGGTACACAATTAAATCACACCAGATAAGTCACAACGTTGTTTACCAAACCAGCCGAACTGACTTACTTGACTTGGAAAATCGCGGTCTGCTCAAAAGTGAGAAAATCGGGAAAACATGGTATTTTGTACCCGTTCCAAATCTCGAGGAGAAATTAACTAATTTGCCTTAAAGACTCATTGTGAAAACAAAAAACTTACACAGCTGGAACCTTTCGTATCCCAAGGCGATTCAGCTACAGAAAAAACTCGCTTCAAATATCAAAATTACACCCC
Source organism: uncultured bacterium (assembly GCA_965372745.1). Taxonomy (GTDB): domain Bacteria; phylum Planctomycetota; class Phycisphaerae; order Sedimentisphaerales; family Anaerobacaceae; genus VRUG01. Next base: position 58,568 of record CBDVDM010000007.1, on the reverse strand, counting down.
TGAAAACAGAACCAAAGTTAGTCGCAGGACTCGATTGTGCCTTCACGAAAGATGGTAAAAAAATCATCGCTGGCGTAATTGTTCTGAAACTGCCGGGTTTCGAGCTTATTGAAATACGAGCTGCTGTTAGAAAACTAAAATTCCCTTACATCCCGGGCCTGCTCTCATTTAGAGAAGCTCCAGCCTGTATAGCTGCTGTCAAAAAACTAAAAAATATCCCGGATTTGTTCTTAATTGACGGCCAGGGAATCGCCCACCAAAGAAGGCTCGGCCTGGCTGCTCATCTCGGCCTTTTCTTTAATAAGCCCACAATTGGATGTGCTAAAAGCAGGCTAACCGGCACCTTCAAACAGCCTCCGCCGGAAAAAGGTAGATTCAGTTTGTTAAAAGATAAAAACGAGACAATCGGTGCAGTTGTTCGCAGCCGAACTAATGTCAAGCCACTTTTCATCTCCGTTGGTAACAAATGCACATTGACCGATGCGATTAAATTCACCCTCGTCTGCACTACCCGGTACCGCCTGCCTGAACCTACCCGCCTCGCACACCAATACGTCAGCAGGTACAGACTAAAATCCAAACTCTGCCACTAAACTGTCACTCTGTAACAATCTTAGCTGATTTTATCACAACAGGCTCAGCCGGCACATCTCCCATACCAGCCAGCGTTGTTGTTTTAACGGCAGCTATCTTATCGACGATATCCATCCCATCAACAACCCTGCCAAATACCGCATAGCCGGGATTGCGGCCTTCTACATAGTTAAGAAAATCATTGTTTTTATGATTAATAAAAAACTGACCTGTTGCACTATCCGGATTATTTGTCCGAGCCATTGCAATCGTACCTTTGTCGTTCCTTAAGCCATTACTTGCCTCATTAACTATAGGCGGGTGCGTCTGTTTGCGTTTCATGTCCTCTGTAAATCCTCCGCCTTGTATCATGAATTTGTTAATTACCCTGTGAAATATCGTTCCATCATAAAGACCTTCTTCAACATACCTCAGGAAATTCTCGACCGTAACAGGAGCTTTCTCTTCGTTAAGTTCAATTACAATATCACCCATACTCGTTTCCAGCTTCACTTTTTTTACTTCCACAGTTTTATCCTCCTGTTTTTTCTCTGTTTTATTAGTCTCACTCGAAGCTTTTTCCTGTTCTTCGCAACTGCTCACCAAAAGAACACCTACTAAAAATACGCATGTTAAAATATTTCTAACCATAAATAAATCTCCTTGTTATTTACATCTCCGGCAAATCGCAAAATGACTATTCCCATTTATGCTCAACAATAGACTTTAGTATCATCTCGGCACACTCCATCGCTGCCAGGCCTTCCACCGCACTTACTTCCGGGCTGCTGTCTTTATCCATAACCGCTTTCAAAAACAATTCCTGTTCAAGCCGCAAAGGCTCCTTCTCACCAACGTTAAGTTTTTCGATATGCAGCATGTCCTTCCAGCGGGCCTTGAGTAAATCAAACTTCGAGCCGCTCGTCAGCTCTCTAACCTTTTCAGCAATATTAACGTTAGGTTCTGCCTTAATCACCGACCCGGTTTTCTTAAAATAATCCACACTTAAATACGCCTGTTTGCTGAATACCCTAACCTTACGTTCAGTCTTCAGGGCTATTCTCGATGCAGTGACATTTGCGATACAGCCGTTCTCAAAAAAGATCCTCGCATTACAAATGTCCTCATTGTCTCCTATCACACTAACACCAACAGCATCAACTTTTTTTATCCTGCTGTCGGCCATCGACAGGATAATGTCAATATCATGTATCATAACATCAAGCACTACCCCTATGTCGGTTGAGCGAAACGGATACGGACTGATTCGATTGCTCTCTATAAATTTCGGCTTTATATCGAGCCGCTTTATCGCCTGCACAACCGGATTGCAACGTTCGGAATGACCCACCGCAACTACCGTATTGTTTTTCTCTGCAAGTGAAACTATTTCCTTGGCTTCATTGACATTAGCTGCAAGCGGTTTCTCTATCAAAACCGGTATTTTGTTTTCTATAAAAAACTTTGCAATTTCCAAATGACTTGTCGTCGGAGAAGCTATCGTCACTGCATCGACCTGACCTGCTAAATCCTTACAATCCGCAAAAGCTCTGCTCTTATATTTCCCGGCAAGTTTTTTGGCCCTGGCATAATCAATATCAACAATGCCAACGAGTTCACTGGCCTTTAACTGATGATAGACCTTCGCATGTATCGCCCCCATTTTGCCTGCGCCCACTACAGCCGTCCGAAGTTTGTCCATGATATTTCCTGAAAAAATATTGAATGTAGATTGTCCTGGTTAGTGCCTCAAGGTCTCAAGATGTCTGCCGAAACGATGGTCGCCGCTCTTAATTATCACATCGACCATCGCCTTGACATTTTCGTCAAGCCCGTCCTCGGCTGCCATAGCTTTTGCCTTTTGCAGTAGAGATGTTTCATTTCGACGATAAAGTTTTTTATATGCATCGATTATTTTTGCCTGCTGGGTCTGGCTCATCCCTGCACGCTCCAATCCTTTCCTGTTAACACCGCGAACCCTGGGCGGATAATGCCCGCTTACTATTAAATAAGGGGGGACATCGTGATTAATCCCCGCAAGACCCGCTGCATAACACCATTGGCCAATCGTAACAAACTGATGCAGTAAAACCATCCCGCTAAGCCAGACACCGGTCCCTATCATGCAGTGGCCGCTTATTTGAGCATAGTTACTCATGATAATTTTATCTTCTAAAATACAATCATGGCCAATATGAACACCTATCATAAGAAGGTTATCGCTGCCGATTTTCGTAAACTTATCCGGATACATACTTGGATGGATTGTTACCTGCTCACGGATTGTATTATTGTCACCGATGAGAAGGCCGCCGATTTCCTTTTCAGACTTCAGCCCGAGTATTTGAGGCCTGCCGCCTATCGTGCAATTAGGAAAAAAACTGTTGCCGTTGCCAATCTTTACGTTTTCGCCTATGACCACGTTGGCCTTGAGACAATTACCCTTGCCTATCTCGACACCGCCTGCTATCACGCAATTAGGGCCAATTTCTATATCGTCTGCCAACTGTGCGCTCTTATCAATTACTGCACTGGGATGTATATTAGCCATTTTCTCACCATATAAATTTTAATAGCTTGTTCTGTATACGATTCACGAGCGACGCTCAAACTGACCAATCGGTCAATTCGAGTTTATAACTTTTCATTATCCACCAGCATAAACTGTATCTGTGCCTCTGCTGCTACCACATTATTTACCATTGCCTTGCAGCGACACTGCGCGGTGCGTTTGCGAAGCCGCACTATCTCTGCCGTCAATATTAATTGGTCTCCAGGTACAACCGCCTTACGCAACTTAACCTCATCCATCGCCAGCAAAACCGCAAGTTTGCCTGTGTGTTCCAGCCTTTGCGCAAATAACAATCCAGATATTTGCGCCATTGCCTCTACTATAAGCACTCCAGGCATAATCGGAGTCCCTGGAAAATGTCCCTGGAAAAACTGCTCATTAAAACTTACATTTTTTATTCCTTTAATTCGCTTCTCGCCTTCTATCTCGATAACCTTATCAACTAACAAAAAAGGGTACCTGTGCGGCAGAATCTTCTGAATTCTGCGAATATCGAGTACCGCATCTGTCCCTGACCTCTCCATCTGCTCCTGCTTTTGAGCCTGTTCATATAATTTTCCCGCAAGCCGCTGATTAAGAGAATGCCCGCTTCTGTATGCAACTATCCTGCCATTGACAGCTCTTCCTACCAATGCAAGGTCTCCTATCAAATCCACTATCTTATGACGTACACACTCATTCGGATACCTGAAACTGTTCTTGATAGGACCATCAGAATTGATTACCAGAATGTCGCGCGGGCCAAGATGCGCGCCCATACCTCGTGCCTGGAACTGTTTTGCCTCTGCCTCAAGCAAAAACGTCCTCGCCCCTGCCAGATGCTTTTCGAAATTATCCTCCGTTACAAGACAACTGAATATCTGCCTGCCTATACCTGTATGACCGCCGTAATCCAGATCGTAAGTGATATTCAGACCTTCATCGCCATACGGCAGCGCATATATCGAAGTGTCACCAAGCGTAATACTGACAGGTTCTTTGATAACAAATTCCTTACGCTTTTCATTCTGCTCAGCCAGACCAGCTCGTTTCAAAACCTTAAAAAATTCTGCACTGCTGAAATCAGCGGCAGGCAATTCAGGCCCATCAACATCAACTACAAGGTTATCAATTCCAAGCGCACTTATGCTCGCCATACAGTGTTCTATTGTCTCTATACTCACAGAGCCTTTCGCAAGAGATGTACGCCTGCCGCGTTCGACAACATTTGGGGACACTGCAACAATACGCACCGGCTCGGCTACATCTGTGCGGACAAACACTATCCCTGTATCTACAGGGCCGGGCTTAAATGTCACTCTCGCTTCCCTGCCCCCGAACATGCCCTTGCCGGATATCCTGGCTTCACTGTGAATTGTTTTTTGCAGCTTCAAGTTTTTCTACCTTCGAACTTAGTTGCTTCAACCTTTTTAGCATCTCTGGTAATCGTCTCGTCAATCCTAAAATCCGCAATGTCTCTATGTGGTCTCTTGCCGGCATACCAAATACTTTCTTTCCGGCTTCTATATTACTCGTTACTCCGGACTTAGCGGCAACAATAGCACCGGCTCCTACCTTTACATTTTCCGAAACTCCCGCATGACCCGCTAACACTACACCATCACCAATCTCACTGCTGCCGCCCATAGCAACCTGAGCCACAATCACACAGCATTTGCCGATAACAGCGTTGTGTCCTATTTGAATAAGATTGTCCATCTTGGTACCAGCGCCGATGAACGTATTACCGAACTTGGCTCTGTCAACACAACAGCATGCACCTATCTCAACGAAATCCTCTATTACAACACCGCCGTTATGCGGTATAAGCCTGTGAGCACCATCAATATACGAATAACCAAAACCCGTTGAGCCTATAACGCTGTTGGCCTGGATTATCACGTCATTGCCAATCACACAATTGTGTTCAACTACAACATTACTGTCCAGCCGGCAATTCTTCCCTATCTTTGTGTTCTGTCCTATTTTGCAGCCACTGCTGATAATACTGTCGTCGCCTATCCGGGCACCACTTTCAACCACAACATAAGGACCAATAGAAACTCCCTTGCCAATCCCATCGCTATCGGCAACGAGCGCTCGCTGGTCAATGCCCGGCTTTACGGGCCTGAGTTTCGGCGCAAATATCTTCAAAACCTCTATCAAAGCAGCATCAACATTTTTAACTACAAGCTGCGGTTTATTCAAATCTGCTATTGGTTCGCTTACAATAACCGCCCCGACATCGCCGTCAGCTGCGGACTTAGCATGTTTTCTATCTTTGGCAAACGTAATATTACTGCTGCCAGCGGCTTCTGCCGTGCTCACGGTGTTTATCTTGCCGCTTCCATCTCCGAGAAGCTTAGCGCCTATTCTCTCAGCTATCTGTGAAACGCTCAACTGCATACGATTGCTCATAATAATTCAAGTTAATTCAGGCCAACATCTTTCACGGTAAACTCAACCCCCCGAATAAATCTGGGGGCTAACTTTAATTAACTGAAATTGATATCAGTTCTTACTTAACCGTGTCTATTTTGGCTATTACATCATCGGTAATATCCTGACAGCCTCCGCTGTAAAGAACTTTGTTTGTCCTTATCGACATCATTAAATCATTCGCCGACATCGCAGGAAACTCAGGCTGTTCATTTTCCAATACCACATCCAGCCCTTTTTTCTCGGCAACCTTGCTTGTTGCACTTATAATATCCTGATAAAGCTGCTCGGTCCATCGCTGGTCCTTCATCTCTAACTGCTGCTTATAAAACTCCTGCTGGGCCTGTAATTTCGCCTGATTGGTCAGTAACTCCTTCACCGCCGCCATATAATCGGTGCTGTCGCTTTTCAACGTCTGCAAGCCAAGTCTGTCTGCTTCTATTTCTTTCGAGAGTTTCTCAAGCTCGAGCATCACCATGTTCTGCTCTTCCGTCGCTTTTTCGCGATAGTTAACATTGCGTTTGCACTGCTGAAAAACTTTGCGCAGGTCCACAACGCCGATTTTGCCGCTTTTTCTGGGCTTTGCCCAGCTAAGCTCATGGCCTGCTGATAAAACTATAACACAAATCAAACAACTCAAAATCATAACTTTATTTCTCATCGTCATTCCTTTTCTTTCTTCTGTTCATATTAAATTTACAGTAAATAATTTTAAAACAGCCTTCCGACACTAAAGCTAAACACCTGTGTATCATCGAGACTGTCTTTCATAAACGGTGCTGAAAGTTCAAACCGCATCGGCACCGGACCAAACCATTGTGGTATCATTATCTGTATACCTGTACCAATAGTTGCTCGAACGCCGCCGGTATCTATTACTCCGGTGTCAAGGAAGAACAGCGCTGCCATACTATTGTCCAAAACAGGAATTGTAACTTCTGCATTAGCCAAAACTATCCAGTCGCTGCCGACAGGGTCTTTCTTTTGCGGTGTAACAACTCCCGTCTGCAAGCCTCTCGTACTGACTCCTCGATGCTCAAATCCCCTGATGCTACTTGAACCACCGGCATAAAACTTCTCAAAGACCGGAGCATCTCCTGCTATCACGCCGCCGTGAAGCTTCGTTGCTAATATTGTCTTGCGTTCTGCCAAATCTTCGTACAAAGTTTTGTATCTTCGGTATGTTACTCCCAATGCCGCAAAACTATGGTCCCCAACCACTGGTTCCACACTGGCATTAAAAGCATAACCCGTGCTCGGATTAAACCTGTCATTGGTCGCATTCTTGCCTATGCCGAATCGGATACCGCCGATTACATTGCTGCCTTTGTCTGTTGTAACTTCTTTCGGCGCGTCGTAATCAATATTGTCGACATCAACGTCTTCGATTCGAAAGCTTATGCTCCTATGCCATTTGTTTTTATATCGTTTTTCAAAACCCACATATCCTCGTAACCGGCCTTCATCGTAGCTTTCTCTTCCGCGTTCAAATTTTGAACTTCCCAGATTAAGCGAAATCGGTCTGTCCTGAAAATACGGTTCTATAAATGAAATCGAATACCTGCTTACCTCGGTACCTGGCTCGAGCGATATTCTCAAGGTCTGACCGCCACCCCTAAATGCCTTGGCGGTGAAAAATTCTGCCCAGCTCTCAGGTGTATCAGTAATATCGAAATTACGCTGTTCGAAAACAAACTGGCCTATCATACCGCTGTCACTGGCAATTCCGGCACCGAGCATTATCGAGCCTGTCCTGCCCTCAATAATATCAACATGAGCATCTTTCTGGCCGGCCACCTGACCAACCGGTGCTATCGTTACTGCTTCTGCCAGCAAGGTCTGCTTGAGTGTTTTTTCCAAACCGCCTTTGCCATCACCTCTCGCCAAATCCCCGTTGTACCAGCCGCTCGGCAAAAAATCCTCCTCAGTCAATACTCGCCGAATAACCCTGTCCTGCGTATTTTCGTTACCGGTGATTTTTATCCGCCCTATCCTGAAGCGCTCACCCTCGGTTATTTTAAATTCAACGTCAATTTTATCGCCGGCTGTAAATTTTCTGGTATGGTCAACAGTCGCATTGATAAAACCATTTTCCTGATAAGTCTTAAGTATTTTTTCAGCGTCACTTTCAGCGTACACTTCATTATAGACCTGGCCGCTTTGAAGTTTTAAATCCTCGCTGAGCCTATCTATTTCATACACTGCCGCTCCGACAAAACTTATATCGCCAATTGTATAAATCGGCCCTTCGCTTATCACAAAAGTCAACTCGACCCCACCGCTTGGCCTGTCGAATTTCGACTCAACCTTTATATTCGCATCAAGATGCCCCTTCTTTTGATATATCTTTTGAAGTTTGAGCAGGTCTTTATCAAGCTGCTCTTTCGAATAATATCCCTTCCAGAAGAAAAACTTTCTCGGCCTGCTTTTTACCGCAATTTTAAGTTTTTTGGTTTCCAGTACCCTGTTACCCTTAAATGTCACCGATTTGACTCGTACACGCCGACCTTCAGTAACCTTATATGCGACTTTGCCCTTCTTCAGGTATCTGCTGTCCAGCACAACCTGTGCAAATGCGTAACCTTTTTTATGATAAAATTCTTCCACATCCGCTCTGCCTGCTTCGGCCATAACAGGGTCAAGATAATTGCCCACCGTCATAGCCGATTTTTTGCGAAGAACAATGTCTCGAAACACTTTATTGCCTTCAAATGTCACCAACCTTATCAGTCCTCGTTCAACCACAACAAAAGTCAAGGTAACCTTATCATCCGCAGCTTCGGTGTTATAATAGCTGTACTCTACGCCGGTAAGTTCAGCAATTCGTTCAGCATCTTTGGCTGCCGCCTGCGGGTCGAACGATTCACCGACCCTGCTGCGAACACGCCCCAATATCTGCGATTCCTTTAAACTCGTATTGCCCGCCACTTTAATGCTGTCAATCCTGCTGCCTTCAAAATCATTCGCCGGCATATCAGCAAAAACAATCGCTCCTGCAAAAAACAAAACTGAAAGTCCACTAAAAAATATCTGCCGTGACCATTTCATAGACTATCTCCTAAATTGGAATTTTCTCAACATCCGTGATATGAGAGGCGTTCTCAAACCGTGTAAACTTTTCTCTAAATGTCAGCTTAACATTGCCCGTCGGGCCGTTACGCTGCTTGGCGATAATTAGTTCAGCAGTATTATCTTCATCGTAGTCACTCTCTCCGCGATGATAATAATCTTCGCGGTGCAAAAGCATCACAACATCAGCGTCCTGTTCGATACTTCCCGATTCTCGAAGGTCGCTCATTCTCGGTCTGTGTCCCTCGCGACCTTCCGGTGAGCGGTTAAGCTGACTCAAAATAACTACCGGAATATTAAGCTCTCTCGCCAGGGCCTTGACGTATCTCGATATCGCAGTAATCTCCTGCTGGCGCGACTCAATCCTGCCTGTGCCTATGTGCATCAACTGCATATAATCGACCACGATACATCTAATATCATAGCGGCTTTTCATCCTCCTTGCCTTGGCCCGAAGTTCCAGCGGTGTCAGCGACGCCGTATCATCAATATAAATCGGTGCATCGCTCAGCCGCCCACATGCCTCTAATAATTTTCGATAATGCTCGTCTTCGAGCATACCTTTTCTTACAAGCTGCGATTCGACCTCGCCCAAACTGCATAAAAATCTTTCCGCCAATTGCTGCTTGCCCATTTCCAGTGAGAATACCGCAATCGGTATCTTATTTTCAACGCCGATATGCTCTGCGATATTAAGAGCAAGTGACGTTTTTCCCATACTCGGCCTGCCTGCAATGATAATCATTTCGCCGTTTTGCAGACCGGACGTCAAGTCATCAAGCTCAAAGTAGCCTGTCGGCAGGCCCGTAACATGCTTGCCCTCTCTTTTCTCAATTAAAGTAAACGCCTGCGTTACCAAATCCTTAATTGCTTCGGTATTGCCGACAATTTTTTTGTCCGTTATTGAAAATATCTTCTGCTCAGCCTCGTCAAGTTTCTCATTAGGCTCACCGCCGCTGTCATAGGCGTCGTTGACAATGTCCGTAGCTGCAACGATAAGCTCGCGGAGCACCTGTTTGTCCTTGATGATATTTGCGTAATAAACCACGTTGGCACTTGACGGTACCGACTCCATTACTTTAGCGATATACTCGACACCGCCGACATCTTCGAGCTGCTTTTTCTTTTTCAGTTCATCACGAAGCAAGACCGCATCAAGACCGCCTGCACGGTTTTTTTCATAAAGTGTCACGAGCGCGTCGAACATCATCTGATGCTGATGCCGATAGAACGCTTCACAGCTCGGCAAAATCTCGATTACCTCGCCAATACATTCTGGGTCGATTATCATCGAACCGATAACCGCTGCTTCCGCCTCAAGCGACTCTGGCATCGCACGAATAGACTTCAAGCCGGTCTCGGTCGGGCTGCCCGCTCCTGCCGAACTGCGGCTCGACTGAGCTTGCCGAAGTCCCGCCGTCCCAGCCTTCTGATTGTCAGTCGCCATATGAACCTCCCTGCCACAAACATACATTCTTCGTGGACAATTTGAGAATTGTAATTGATTCCGGAGCCGCTGTCAAAAACCATTTTATTGTTTAAAACCCGCCCGCCAGTGTCGTAAGTTCACGTTTTACCGGACGTTGCATTGATTTTCACCAAACCCCTTTAACAACTAACGATGTTTGAAGAACAAGTTGGTAAAAAAGATGTTTGTTTCTGCCAATCTCTATGTTAACCAACGGTGATGCAAAATTGTTTGGTCCCCAATCCTGTGATGGGGAACACAAAAACGTGAAAACTAATTAAAAAAGGTTGAATTTTCTGATTTTTGCTATGAACCACTTGCGCAAATGGTGTTAACAATTACAAACTTGACCTCTCCACAAATACCTGCTAAGCTTACGCCTCAAATAAACAGTATTATATTCACTCAATTTAATTGACGGTGGAAATATATGTCGGACACAACTACAAATCAAAATGTTCCATATTATGTAATCTACTGCGATGAAAGCTGCCATGAACTTAATGCTCACCATACTTTTATGGCTATAGGTGGTTTAACGGTTCTTCAGGCAAAAAAGTTGGAATTTACAAAATCTTTAAGACAAATAATGAACTCTCATAATTTAAATTCTGAATTAAAATGGAGCAAAGTAAGTTCCAAAAGACTTGAAGGATACAAAACAGTAGTTGATTTCTTTTTTGCCAATCCCGAAATATGTTTTCGTTCTATTGTTGTCGACCAAACCAAAGTACAACTTGCTCGGCATGGCAAGGATAAAGAATTAGCATTTTACAAATTCTACTATGAAATGCTTGAAAAATGGCTTTTGCCAGGCAACGAATATTTAATCCTTCTGGATCACAAAAGCAACAAGTATTCAAATAGATATACTACTTTAAAAACCTATTTAGAACGTCACCTTAGGGGAAAGGCTTGGATTCGCGACCTTACAACAATTTCGTCAAAAATAACCCCTTTGGCCCAACTTTGTGACATATTAACAGGGGCTGTCGCTGCAGCAAATAACGGCTTTAATAAAGGTTCTGCAAAACAACAATTAGCAGAACATATACAACGTTCTGCGAAACTAACCAGCTTGTGTTCCTCGACTCCTTTAAGTGAAAACAAATTCAATATTTTCAAGATGGATTTGAGGTAACACATGGACCCTGTCCTATCTTCATTACTACTAAATTTGAACGGCCTTTCTGACGAAGATGCTGAGCAAAAAACATTCGATGAATATGTAAAGCTTTACTTAAACAAAACAACTCATAAAGGAATGATAGGTATTCACAAAACCCATGATAATGAAGACATACTATTTTATGAATGGAGATTCGACCATGCTTTTTTTGAAAGCGCATACAAAACATCTCGAAAGTATAACAAAGATAAGTTTGACAGAATAAGAGCTGTTAGGGTTCGTTGGATAGGCAAAATTATTGAAGGTAGTATAAATGGTTGCGAATTTTGTGATATACCAAGTCCAAACCGCCGTGACTCCACTGGCAAATTCTTGAGGCAAAGAGTTTATATATTGTGGGAGGAAAACTATCTTGTCTGGCTTGAACCCAGAAACTTCGGTGGTTGGTGGTTTTCAAGTGCGTATGTCGAATCAAGGGGGCGCAGATATATCAAAAGCAATATTATTTCAAGAGGTATGCGCAAAAAAATATCCCGTGATTAGGTGGCTCACGGGAAAAGAGGCCAAATCCTGAGCCGTAAGGCTAGGATCAAACTGCTCTATTACAAGCATCGGCTATATTATACTATATATTTCTATAAATTTCCAGATTTTTCTGCATATTTAACCTTTCCCAAATTAATTGTACGTGTTTTATATACACTTGTTCAGTTTTGTGTGATTTAATAAGCACTGCCGGTTAAAGGACTTATGCTTTTTTCAAAGGTTTTGGTTAGGCTAATTCACGGTACAAAACATTGGGCTTTTCTTTGCATACCACAAGGCAACTTTTTACAAATATCAACAATTTGCCTGTGTTTAATGTTTTTTGCGCATAAAGCAGGGCGTCGGCTTATATTCACAAGCCAAACGCCCTGATTACACCTCAACTTAAAACTTATCTCGAACATCGCGAAAAGTTTACTGTTCTTCAGTTTCAACTTCGCCAGTCTCTATACTATCAGCCGCTTTTTCGTCGATTGGTTCTTCCGCAGCATCAGTTATTTCTTTGGCGGCATCTTCCGAAACGACGACAACGCTGACTTTAGCGGTAAGCTCCTCGCTGAACTTCAATGTCACGTTATGTGTGCCGACCTCTTTTATATGGCTATCCATTTTAACGATATCGTCATGAACCTCGAATCCCTGCTCCCGCAGGTTGGCAGCTATCATCTTCTCATCGACCGAACCGAACAGATGTCCCTGCTCATTTGCCTTTGCAGCGATGACAGCTTCTGCGCCTTCGACAGCCTCGCATGCCTTGCCCATCTGCGCGTCGGCCAACTTGCGCCGCGCCGCTCGTTTGGCTTTTTCGTCTGCTATCGCACGCAGGCTCCCATCATCCGGCATAGTCGCCATACCCTGAGGCAATAAATAATTCCTCGCATATCCGGTCTTCACCTCGATAACGTCACCGAGATAGCCGAGTCTCTCTACATCTTCCAATAACAAAACCTTCATATCAACACTCCAATCTTCAACTCCAATATCTCACGTACACAACCAAACACTAAAAACTCAAAACTCAAAACTATCTCTAAGCTGTATACGGCAGCATCGCCATATATCTTGCACGCTTGATTGCCTTTTTGGCCTTTCGCTGACAGCCGGCACAGTTGCCGCTGCGCTTGCGAGAATATATCTTGCCACGATTAGTCAAAAGCTTTTGCAGCGTACCGACATCCTTATAGTCAACATAGTCAATCCTGTTCCTGCAGAACCTGCATTGTGTCGCTTCCCGTGCACCTGAAAACACTGTTCTTCTTGTTCTTTTGTTATTAAATTCTCTCTTGGCCATAACTTTCTACCTTTTATCCTTTACGATTCACTAATCACTAACGACTCCCGATACATCGGGACTAATTAAAATGGTATATCATCCTCTGCAGGCGGTTGCGGCACCGACGGCGATTGTTCACCAGACTGCGATTTGTCCGCTGCGTTTCCCTGTCCAGGCCCGCCGAGAAACTGAAAGTTCTCAACCGTAATACGGTGCTTACTTCTCTTGCTGCCGTCCTGTGCCGTCCAGCTATCGAAGGTTAATCTGCCTTCGACGAATATTGGCCGTCCCTTGTTCATATATTTATTGATAGTCTCTGCCGTCGGACCAAACGCCCGGCAATCAACAAAACATGTGTCCTCTTTCTTCGTACCGTCCCTGCCCGTCCACCGGCGATTCACCGCCAAACCAAACTCCACCACCGGCGTCTGGCTCGGCAGATATGACAACTGAGGGTCTCGCGTCAGGTTACCCATCAAAAATATTTTATTCAAACTGGCCATAATAATCCCTTCTTGTCACCCTGGTTACGTATAAACCCAATGGCGGCTAAAAAGCTATTGTTCCTTCTTCTCGTCCTCTTTCTCCGGCTGTTCATCATTCGCCGGTTCCGACTGTTCTTCACTCGAAGCAGGTAAGGCTGCTTCTTTTGTCACTTCCATCTTTTTAGCCTCTTGTGGTACCGGCTCTTCTGCCGAATCAACCACCGGCGCAGTTATCTTAGCTTCCGCTGTGCTAAGCCTTTTTTCCATCACTTCGGCAGGTGTAGCTTTTTGTAAATCCTCTTCACTCATATGCTCTACATTCAATATCAGCACACGCATTATTTTTTCTGAGAGACTCACCTCACGTTCTATCGTTGCCACCTTCGGGCCTTGAACTCTGAAGTACACGAGGATATATGTCCCTCGTGACTTATGGTTAATCTCATACGCCAGCCGACATTCATTCCATTTCCTTATTGATATAACTTCAGCATCGACCTTATCGAGTATCGTCCGGATACCGTTGAGAACATCTTCCCAGTTCGCCGCCGCCAAAGCCGAATCAACTAAAAACATTCCTTCATATAATTTCATGGTTACTGTTTCCAAAATTATTACCTCCAGATATAACTTCTACATTTCAACTTTTAACTTTAATTAAACCGGTTCATCGTCTCGTCCACGTCCGAATTAACCCAGCTTAAAACCGCTTCCTTTGCTTTTTCAACAGCGCCGTCTAATAACGGCCTTTGCTGCTCGCTTATTCTGCCAAGCACATAATCAATGTCATTCATCTGCTCAGCCTTGCCGATTCCGACCCTCAGTCTGCAAAATTCTTCGCTGCCAAGTTTTTCAATAATATCCGCCAGGCCGTTATGTCCGCCCGCTGAGCCTTTGCGCCTCATACGAATCGTGCCAGGCTCCAGTGCCATGTCATCGGTTACCACCAATAAATCAGGTAATTCGAGCTTATAAAAACCAAGCACCGTCGCCACTACCTGCCCGCTGCGATTCATAAACCTTTGAGGCTTCAGCAATATTAACTTTTTACCTTCAAAGAACACCTCACCAAAACGCCCGCCAAACTTACGCTTTTTAATCTCAATCCCAAGCGTTCTGCCAAGCAAATCTATCACTTCAAACCCGATGTTATGTCGGGTATTCACATATTCATCACCGACGTTGCCAAGCCCTGCTATCAATCTAACTTCTGACATCCAGTCTCCTTACCACTCACCGAAGTCAAATTATTCCGACGCTCCTTCGCTCGGCTGACCCTCTGCCTTCTCTTCTTCTTCGCCAATTACCTTCGGTGCTATAGGCATCTCTTCTTCCATCTGTTCGGTGGTCTTGGCCGCTGCAACCAAATGACATGTCACCAGCAATGTATCCGGGGTACTTATCAGCTTAATCCCTGACGGCAATTCAATGTCGCCTGCATGAAGATTGTCTCCGACATCAACTTCTTTTACCGAAACCACAATCGTCTCCGGAATATCGTTTACCCTGCACTCAATTTCTAATCTGTCTGTATGTTCTTCGATAATCCCTCCGTTGTGAGTTCCTGCCGCTGTGCCTTTAAGCTCGATCGGAACTGTAACACAAACCGTTTCAGTGACATCCACCCGTACCAGGTCTGCATGTATGATATTTTTGCCGAGATAATCATACTGCAAATCCTTGAACATCATTGTCTCTTTCCTGCCGCTCATCTGAACGTCAACCACGCGGTGCCCGTGATGCAGCCCCTCGGTAACATCATGCACATTCAACGTTATCGCCATCGGCTCCTTCTTATGGCCGTAAACAATCGCAGGTATCCTGCCTTGTTTACGTAATCTCTCTGCCGATTTCGAACCTGTCTCCTGTCGCACCTCAGCTTTTAAAAGCAACGTTTTTCCCATAGTACTTTTAACCTCTAATTCTCTTTTAATTCTACTTTATACTTACAGATTATTAAACAAACTGCTTATCGATTCATTTCTGTGAATCCTCTTTATCGCCTCACCAAGCATCGACGAAACACTTAACACCTTAATAACTGCCAACTCTTTGCTCCTTTCAGTCAGCGGAACAGTATCTGTCACAATAACCTCATCAATTGTCGCCTGCTCCAACCGCTCCAAAGCCGGTCCGGCAAAGACTCCATGCGTCGCACCGACATATACATTCAACGCTCCACGCTGCTTAACTAAATTCGCAGCACTACAAACCGTACCAGCCGTCGCAATAATATCATCACACATCAGTATATTACGACCCTCAACTTCACCGATTATCTCATTGGCCTCCACCTCGCTGCCGGTAATTCTTTTCTTATGCACTATCGCCAAATCGCCTCCGAGATGGTCTGCATACTTGGCAGCTATCTTCATATTACCGACATCAGGTGACACTATCGTAAGGTCCCTGATTTTTTTGTCTTTAAAGTATTTACCCAATACCAGCTCGCCGGTTAGATGGTCAACCGGTATATCGAAGAAGCCCTGAAGCTGCTGGGCATGTAAATCAATCGTTAATATCCTGTCGGCACCTGCCTTAGTCAGCAGATTTGCTACCAGCTTAGCGGTAATCGGCACACGTCCTTCGTCTTTACGGTCCTGCCGTGCATATCCAAAATACGGTATTACCGCCGTTATCCTCTCGGCACTTGCCCTTTTCAGACAATCCAGGTAAATCAAAAGCTCTACGAGATTCTCATCAACAGGATTACACGTCGACTGTATCACAAAGCAGTCCCTGCCTCTGACATCGTCTTCAAGCTTCACAGCCTTCTCGCCATCAGGAAATTTTTCGACTTTCGCTCCGCCGACCGGTATTTTCAGATACTTACAGACAGCTTCCGAAAGTTCCGGATTGCCTGTTCCTGAAAAGATTTTTAAATTATCATTCAAAAACATTTTTTCACCTCGCCTTCACTTGCCTGCATGTCACTATACCGCTGTACCGTACCCCGGCCCAGCCACACTACCGTCCTCTAAAACAGCACCCTCTTTTATATACGCAAACGGACCAACCTTACAACCCGTTCCAATCTTCACATTCTGGCATATATATGTAAACGGTTCAATAACCGTATCTTTTCCTATCTCAACATCCGCACAAATACAGGTATTAGCCGGGTCAACTATTGTCACGCCGTTGCCCATTAACTCCTCCTGTATTCTCGCCTGCATAATCATTCCTATCTCGCTCAAATCAACCCTGCTGTTTACTCCCATCGCTTCTGCCGGCGACACTGCCGTCACCGCCTCTACTTTTTTACCTTCACCAAGCAGTATCGATATCGAATCAGTGATATAGTACTCACTTTTGGCATTATCGTTACCTGTTTTTTCAAGCGTCTCAAACATTATCTTATTATCAAATATATAATAGCTCGGATTGACCTCTTTAATTTTCAACTGCTCATCGCTGCAATCTTTATGCTCAACAATTCCCAACAGCTTACCGCCGCTGTCTCTCTCAATCCTGCCGTAACCTGTCGGGTCATCAAGAACAGCCGTCGCCAGCGTCATCACAGAGCCGTTTTTCTCGTGCCTATCAATCAGCGTCTGCAAGACCTCCGCTCTTATCAAAGGCATGTCGCCGCAAATAACCAGCGTCTCGCCTTCAAAATCTTTCAGTAGCTCCTTACAGCACAAAACCGCATGAGCCGTCCCATTCTGCTCTTCCTGCAAAACCCATTCAATGTCACTATCTGTAAATCGCTGCTTAACATGCTCGCTACCATAGCCAACTATCACATATATCCTGCTTACGCCAACAGCCCTGCATGCATCCAGAACATAGCCGAGCATAGGCCGACCGCATACCTCGTGCAGAACCTTCGGTATCTCGGTTTTCATTCTGCTGCTGATACCAGCAGCTAATATTATCGCTATTCTTTCTGCCATGCCAAATGGTCAATATTCAATAGTAAATCATCAATATAATACTTACCCGGCCAGGACTTGAACCTGGAATGAGGGCATCAAAAGCCCTTGTGTTACCAATTACACCACCGGGTAATATCCTACACCCAGCTACAAGGAACTAAAAACAGGTAAACAGCATCTGTCACGGAGGCGATTACGCCTAACATGACTCCATCGGAGGCTTGAGCCAGCCACGCCGTGATACTGCCGGCCCCAAATTCTATGAGTTCCCAGCCCTAACTAAAAACCAAGCACTGAAAACTCAAAACTACTTTTTCTACCCCGTACGACAGAGCTTTTTCCAAAACAGGTAATATAATGTATTGTCGTTATATTGCAACCATTTTTATATTTTTGTCCAAAAATCCACCTTATCAATACTAAAAATGCGTTTTTTAAACGAAAAACACGACTTTCTGCGCTCGTCAACAAACAGCAACAACTAAAAACCCTTTAAAAATTCTCAAACCCGGGGTATTATGGTGGTATGGTTGCATACGGGAGCAATTATTATCACTTAAAGCAATAATGTTTGGGGCTGAACGTTATATGACTAAGAAAACTGCATATAGTTAATCGAATAAAATATTAGAAAGGAATTTGTAATGTTGGATTCAATTCACAAAATGTTTCTCGCTGGTGTGGGACTGGCTGCGATGACAAAAGACAAAATCGACGAGCATGTCAAAGAACTTGTAGAAAAGGGTAAGTTGACAGAAAAAGAAGGTCGTGAAATAGCTGATGATATGCTGAAAAAATCAAAACAGGCCAAGGAAGACCTCGAAAAGCAAGTTGAGAAACTGGTGCAGCAGACGCTTCAAACGATTCAGGTAGCATCAAAAAAAGATGTTGATGAATTGGCCGCCCGCATTGAAAAACTTGAAGCTAAGAAAACAGAATAACAAGGAAACTGTACATTGCTTCTGAAAATAGGCTCCATTCAGCGTGGATACCGCCACATTAAGCGGTACAGACAGGTTGTGTCAGTATTACTAAAGCACGGTCTGGGTGATTTAGTAACAAGAGTGGGGCTATACAGGCAACTCGGAATAAGCAGACGTTTCTTCACCAAGCACAAAGCAGAGGCACCGCTCACTCCATTAACACGATGGCAACGATTCAGGATGGTTCTGGAGGAACTTGGTCCATCCTTTATCAAATTAGGGCAGTTAGCCAGCACACGTCCCGACATGGTTCCGCCGGAAGCGTGCGCGGAATTTGAAAAACTCCAGGATACCGTCCCAGCTTTCCCTGCAAGCCAGGTTCGGAAGATTATCGAAACTGAACTCGGCGATTCTCTCGAAGTCCTCTTCAAGGAATTTGACGAAACACCGGTTGCTTCAGCCTCTATTTCCCAGGTACACAGAGCTGTTCTGCAGGACGGTACAGTGGCAGCGGTAAAAGTCCAGCGACCAGGAATACACGCAACAATCGAGGTGGATCTGGAAATCATGTTCCATTTAGCCGAACTGGTAGAAAAGCACTTCCCTAAAATGGAAACGCTCGACCCGGTCGGTATCGTTCAGGAGTTTTCTCACACTATTAAAAGAGAGTTGAATTTTGATATCGAAGCCGGAAACATCGAACGATTTGCAAGAAACTTCCGGTCGGACACCACTATATATGTCCCAAAGGTTTATAGGCATCTGACGACGGATAAGGTGCTGACCATGGAATTTGTGAAAGGTATTAAGGTTTCCAACCTCGATGCCCTGGCCGATGCAAATCTTAATCTGGAACTAATCGCAGACCGCGAAGCTGATATAATTCTCAAACAGATATTTGAACACGGTTTTTTTCACGCCGACCCACATCCCGGTAACATACTGGTTCTTCCGGATAATGTCATTTGTCTCTTAGATTACGGTATGACGGGAACTTTAACCGGGCGTAACAGGGAACGCCTTGGGGAACTGATAGCGGGCATTGTACGTCGCAACACCAAACGGATAACTCGTTCACTTCTTCGACTGTCACAACTCGAAAGTGCTGAAAATATTGAAAGTCTCGAAGCGGATATTGCAGATTTTGTTGAGCAGCATCTGTATCGACCGCTCAAAGATATACGTATGGGCAGCCTGCTCATGCAGCTTATCCAATTGCTGATGCGCCACAATTTGAAGCTGCCCCCTGTTTTCTACCTGATGGACAAAGCACTGATTACGGTGGAAGGCAACGGACGCAAATTGTCGCCGGAGTTCGACATCATTGAACACATGAAACCTTTCGTCGAGAAGTTATTGAGCGAAAGATTAAGCATCCGCAAGTTGCGAAAGAATCTTTATACCACAAGCTTGGATTGGGAGGTCGTACTTCGGGAACTTCCCACTGATACCAGGAGCATCATTAACAAAATCAAGCAGGGGAAACTCCACTTAGAATTCGAACACAAAGGGCTGGAACCAATGCTTAAAGCGCACGACTGCATCAGCAACCGTATTGTTTATGGCATCGTGCTTTCTTCGTTGGTAATTGGCTCTTCTCTTATTGTTTTGTCAGGTATCCCGCCTAAGTGGCATGAGATTCCTATTATAGGCATCATTGGATTTCTGACCGCAGGCGCTATGGGTTTCTGGTTATTGATTTCTATTATGCGCCACGGGAAGATGTAACCGGGGAGAATATAATCGTAAATTTGTATTGCAAAAAAAAGACAGCAAATGCCTGAAGAAAAAGATTTCAAAATCGGCAGAAAAAACGCTCAAAAAGAGTCAGGAACTCATGGACGAGGTGCGGAAGCAAAACGAAAAATGCAAGCCAAAATCAGTTGCCTTTTCCGCCAAGGCGGTTTACTTTGATGGCAAAGTCGATTTGATTTGCGGCTAAGTAAGTTTACTTTGTCGCTGCGCACGCTGCGTAGAGGCAAAACCAATTTGATTTGTGGCAAAGTAAGCGTGCTCTGCGACAGATTAAACGGGCAAAAAGACTTGTAAGTTGTTTGATTTAATGAAGTTAAGCAGAAAAAGAGGTGGAATTGTGTCAGCCAATAAAAAACTTATCATTCTCACTATTTTCATGGGCGCTATTCTTGTTTATTCTCTCTTTTTACCTGACGAGGCTGATACACCTAAGGGTAAGCAGTCATCAGAAATCGAGACGAAAGTCAGTATGGGACAAATATGTTTTCCAGAGTACAACCCATCTGATGGTAAACTTCTTTTTAATCAGATACAACAAAAATATAAGGATTGCGACCTCTCCCCAATGTTGACAAGTGATTACAAAGTTAAGTATTGTCTTATCATTCCTATTCCAACTGATGAATATCACTGCCTTTCCATAGAAGAGCGGAAAAAAATTATGAATTACGTATCATCGCTTATTCCTGATGCTAAGAAAAATTATGGTCGGTATTTAATTTTGTCGCCTTCATCGCCAGTTTTTAAAACCAATGTTTTTGAAAAATATACCAAAATAATGAATTATCGCTGTTGTGCAATTGCAATAGGGCCAATCGAGAAAGATTACTATTACAAGGCAGGTAGCGGCGAGCGAGTTTATGGAGGTTTTGTTGCTGAAGAACAACTTATTTACCCTGATGATTTGGAGTAGAGGAATTCAGAATTTATGCCAAACAGAAAGTAGTTTTTGAAAGGATTTAAACTATGGCAAGATTTCCAAGAACAGAACCGGAAATTGCAGCTTTACATCGTGGCGTTGTGCTTTTCAATCAAACGCGCAAGCGCTTATTTTGAGTTTGTCATTTTTAGGTCATTTCATATCATTTTGATGTAGTTTTGTGTCAATTTATGCGAATTTTTGTTACTTTTTGCACACTTTTGACGCTGTTTTTTGAAAACTTGCGCATTTGCTCGACTCAAATCCCCGTTTTTAACCTAAAAACCCACATCCATTCCCAAAAACCACCGAAATTTAATCCCAAATTTCGCTATTTTTTCAAAATTCTGGATTTTTCAAAACCAAAATCGCCTTTTGGAAAGGAAAAAACGAGACGATTATATATAGAAAAAATCATTCAGGTAATCTTTGTATCTTCGGTTCGGATTTTCTCTAAAATTTCCATTAAAGGTGTCAGTTTTAATACTGTTTTATAAACCAGCACATTTTCCCCATTGAATCGCCTCGCTTAAACATTCCTTAACCAATTAGCCCTTTACATTAAGGCATTTCCGGTTAAAATCAGCAGTTATGTTTTGCTCGGGATCGCTTGCGCGCTACGACTCGAATAGTGAGTAAAGCACATCGACCCAACGTAGAATCAGAAAAATAGATGAAAACTAATAAACATATTTCTTCAAAGAAAATTGGTTTGGTCCTGGGTTCAGGCTCGGCTCGTGGATGGGCTCACATTGGCGTGATTCAGGCTTTGACTGAAGCTGGGGTTCGTGTGGACTATGTAGCTGGTACAAGTATTGGTGCATTGGTTGGGGCCTTCTATGCCGCCGGCAAGATTGAAACGCTGAGGAACACCATCCTGGAACTTGATAAAAAACAAATCGCATTGCTCTTTGATATGGTTTTCCCAAAATCAGGGCTAATCGATGGCAAAAAAATAGCTGATTCGGTTCGCGAGCATATATCCGAAAAGAACATCGAAGAACTTTCTCTGCCTTTATGCGTTATTTGCACCGATTTGAATACCGGATGTGAGGTGAACATACGGGATGGAGACATAGTTGAAGCTATTCGGGCCAGTATCTCAGTCCCCGGCATTTTCACTCCGGTAAAGAAAAATGGCACATTTCTGGTTGATGGCGGTTTGGTTAATCCTGTGCCTGTAAATGTATCGCGACAGATGGGTGCCGACATAGTTATTGCCGTTGACCTGAATCATGACATTGTGGAAAACAGAAATAATGCTCATTCCAAATCCCGGCCAACACCACCTGCAAAGCATAGTCGTTTCATTGTTCAGAATACGCTGGTTCGTAATGTAATTGACACCTTGAACAAACGGGCTGGTGCACCAAGTACTTCCATTTTGGCACAGATAAAACAATGGATGAAAAAAGACCCTGCGCCAAACATCTTCGAGGTACTGGCAAGTTCCATCTACATTATGGAAATGCAGATTACCGCCACCAGGTTAAAAACCGAACCCCCCGATATTCTGATACAACCGAAACTGGGACACATCCGATTTTTGGATTTCCATCAGGCCCAGGAGGCTATCGATGAGGGATACAGGGAAGCAAGAACACAAATTGCAACATTTATGGAAAAGAAAAGGACAACAAATACCTGAAGAAAATAATTTCAAATCGGTAAAGAAAACAAAAGATACTATTGATGATATTGCCGGAATAATATGAAGTGCTAACCTGTTCGATAAGTGGAGACAAATCATGGAACAAGAGGAAAGTAAAGTAACCCAGGCTGTCAGAAATGCTGTGGTGAAGGCCGCAGAAAAAGGTGAGGACCTTAAAACGAGGGTGGGCGAGATTACCAGAGAGACAGTTAAAAAAGTATTGGAGAAAACAGAACCCACTAAAGAAAAAGTGGAAGCCGCTGCCAGGGACGCTATGAAAGGCGTTATCCAGGGTGCCCAGGGAGCTAAAGTGAAAGTGACGGACTTAACTAAAGAGGCGGCACAGGGCATAATTGAAGGAACAAAGCAGGCTGGTGCAAAAACCGCTGTTCTTGCTAAACATGCTGCGAAGGCAACTTTGGAGACTGCTAAAGATGCAGGCCAGAAAACAATGGAAATAGCAAAGGACGCCCTAAAAGGGTTTCTTGAAGGTGTGAAAGAGGTTATTAAAGAGAAAAAAGAAAAGGAATAAGGAAAACTCGACATGCTCTGAGAATTAGGCCAATGACCTGCCATCAGGATTATTTGTTCAAAAGAAAAATTATGGTGAACGGTAAAACTTTGGCCTATTTGGGCATTTATCTACCGCATATAATCTCGGCCCTTACGACCATTCGCTGAAAACGATATATCAATGTCCTTACCAACATACCAATTCACTAAAGTTTATTGACGAAACAGCTTTATTGGACTATGCTGACTATCCTGTAATCAGGGATTTGACGTTTTTTGTAAAGTCTAAAAACCCCCAACATAAAGTTGGGGGCTAACCTTAATTAATGGAAATTGATATATAACGGCCTGGTAAAGTTTTATTGAAGAGGTTTGTAATGCTCAAAAGAACACATAATTGCGGCCAGCTTCGTCTGGATAATGCAGGTACAAAAGTAATTCTCGCCGGCTGGGTCAAGTCATATCGTGACCACGGCGGACTGGTTTTTATTGACCTGCGTGACAGAGAAGGTGTAACACAACTGGTTTTCAATCCGGAAACTCAGCCGAAAGCTCATGAACTTGCAAAAACAGCACGCGATGAATGGGTCATCGCTGCCGAAGGTGTTGTTCAGCCGCGAGGTGATGGCATGGAAAACCCGAAACTGCCTACGGGA
Source organism: uncultured bacterium (assembly GCA_965372745.1). GTDB lineage: Bacteria > Planctomycetota > Phycisphaerae > Sedimentisphaerales > Anaerobacaceae > VRUG01. Next base: position 34,740 of record CBDVDM010000007.1, on the reverse strand, counting down.
CAGATTGAAATTGCCGTCAAAGAACTTGAAATTCTTAATATCGCCAGGACCCCGCCGTTCGAGATTGACAACGCCGAAAAAACCAATGAAGAACTTCGCCTGACCAGCAGGTATATCGATTTGCGAAGACCCAAAATGCAGCACAAACTGCACATACGACATCGTGTAACAAAAATTGTACGCGACTATTTTGACAAGGCAGGCTTTTGGGAAATTGAAACTCCCATGCTTGCAAAAAGCACGCCCGAAGGCGCAAGGGACTTTTTAGTACCAAGCAGGCTGGTCAAAAACTCTTTCTATGCACTGCCTCAATCGCCGCAATTATTCAAGCAGATTCTAATGGTTTCAGGTGTCGACAAATATTTCCAGATAGTACGCTGTTTCCGTGACGAAGACCCTCGCGCCGACCGCCAGGCAGAATTTACTCAAATCGACGTCGAAGCAAGTTTCGTTGATTGCGATGACATTATCGGCATTCACGAAAAAATGATTGCCGAAGTCTGGAAACAAATCCTGAATGTCGATGTGGCAGTTCCGATTCGCAGGATGAGTTACGAGCAGGCCATGAATGATTATGGTATTGACCGTCCTGACCTGCGTTTTGATATGAAGTTAAAAGATATTTCTGACATTGTAAAGAACTGCGACTTTAAGGTTTTTGCTTCTGTCATTGAAAAAGGCGGTATTGTTAAAGGTTTATGTGCGCCCGGAGGCGGCGATAAATACTCACGAAGTGATATTGAAAAAACCATGACCGACTTTGTCGGTGACTACGGCGCCAAAGGACTTGCATGGCTAAAAGTAAAGCAGCAGGACGGCAAAATTACTTTGGCAAGCAGTATCGCCAAGTTCTTTAAACCCAAGCAACTCGACGAGATAGCCGGACGCTTTGAAGCAAAAGACGGCGACCTGATTTTGTTGATTGCCGATACCGAACCGGTTGCCAATAAGGCTCTTGCCCCGCTAAGATGCAGACTCGGCAGACAGTTAGAGCTTTACAATGAGAACAGATTTGAATTTGTCTGGATAGTTGATTTTCCGCTGTTCGAATGGAACGAGGCCGAAAAACGCTATGATTCACTGCATCATCCCTTTACCGCCCCTGTGCCTGAAGATTTAGACAAGCTCGACAGTAGCCCGGCTTCAATAAATTCGCAGGCTTACGACCTTGTAGTAAACGGCTCGGAAATAGGCGGCGGCAGTATCCGTATTCATGACACTAAAGTGCAACGAAAAATCTTTGCACTTCTTAATATCTCCAAAAAACAGGCTGAACAACAATTTGGGTTTTTCTTAAAGGCCCTGGAATATGGTGCACCGCCGCACGGAGGAATTGCATTCGGCCTGGACAGGATGATTATGCTGCTTACAGGCACTGAAAATATAAGAGATGTTATCGCTTTTCCGAAAACTCAGCGTGGCCAGTGTCTTATGACCAATGCACCGAGCGAAGTTGACCAGAAACAGCTTGAAGAATTAAACCTGCGAACTCAAAAACACCTGCACCAGATAGAAAAGAATGAAGATGACAGGAAATGATTGCTGCGAAAACCACAGATAATTAAAAGCATAACGCCACATAACAGCTTTTAGTAAATTGAAATTTATGCGTAAGCAGATAGGCAAAACTTATCACAGGGTTCTGGTGTTTTTGCATCTGTCACCTCTTTCGCTGGCAGAGAAATGTCGCCTGGCCTTTGGAGCAGCAGTGCTGCTTGTTCTGGGACTGGCGTTAGCTATCCCGTATGTCTGGATGGGTCAGCTGACAAGAAAATCCTCTCTTGATTCCGGAAGAGCTAAAACCGAGGTGCTGTTGCGAAACCACTTCAAGTTGAAACAGCCGGACCAAACCGCTCTTGTCTCGCTGGATAATACCGGCCGGCAGATTGATGTAAACGAACCTGAAATAATCTGGATTCGCTTTAAAGCTGAAAGCGACAAAAGTCTCGATACATTGACACAACAGCAGCGTGAAATGGTCGAGTTTCTAAAATCAAGTCAAAGCAGAGACGACAAAACCCATTTAGCCAGAGACGGCAGGGTCCTTTACAGCCATTACGTGCGGGTTTTCAGAGCTGGTGAAAACTGTCTTGCATGTCACAATCCCCAGGGTTCAGCCACTGCGTTTAACAACAATGAACCGATAGGTGCTGCAGTTATTAAAAGAGCTGCCGGCGAAATAACCAGGACAGTTCTTATGAACAGGATACTGATAATTATAGCAGGTTTGATTGGCGGCGTTGGCGCAGTTGTTGCCTTTTACATAATCACTCAGCGGGTAATCTTAAGTCCAATTCGACAGCTGCGAGCTATTGCAAATAATGTTGCAGAAGGAAATCTCAACATCCGAAGTGTAATTAAGACCAGAGACGAATATGAAAAGCTGGCTGAAGCATTCAACCACATGCTTGATGGCCTGCAGGCAGCTCAGGAAAAACTGCGTCAAACCAACAAACAGCTTGATGATAAAATCGTCGAGCTTTCAGAAAGAAATATCGAGTTGTTCAAAGCTAATAAATTAAAGGACGAATTCCTGGCAAATATAAGTCACGAGTTCCGTACCCCTTTAAACGCGATACTTGGTTTCGCCGAGATTATTCGTGAAAGACCCGAAGTCTTAAAAGAAGACAAAGCAAAAAGATATGCAGAGAATATCATTACCGGCGGAAAGAACCTGCTTAATATGATTAACGACCTGCTCGAGATGGCAAAATCGCAGGCAGATAAAGTGAAACTGCACATTGAAAAAACATCCCTGAAGCAATTATGCGATGTAGTCGTAGCTTCTTTTGCCGGTATTACAAGAAAAAAGAGAATCAAAGTTAAGCTGCGAGTCGATGCCGATATACCTGAACTTATGACTGATGGTGGAAAAGTTCAGCAGATACTGTATAACTTTGTGAGTAATGCCGTAAAATTCACACCCGAGCACGGCAAAATCGAAATCAAAACGTCGATGACAGATGACAGACATGTACGAATAGCTGTCTCTGATACCGGCTGTGGAATCGCAGAAGCTGATAGGGAAAAGGTTTTTGAAAAATTCCGCCAGGTTGATGGTTCGATAACACGCCAATCAACAGGCAGTGGACTTGGCCTGGCCATTAGTAATGAATTAGCTGCTATGTTGGCCGGCTCTATTGGCATGGAAAGCGAACTCGGAAAAGGCTCAAAATTCTGGCTCGACCTCCCTGTTACCCTGACCAAAGAAGAAAATGCCCGTCAGCAAACTGGGAAAGGAAATGAACTGATTTGACCTGTCCGGTATATTTGTTATAATCTACTTTTGTAAATGACTCAACTTGACTAATCGGTCAGTTGCAATAAATAAGGGGACTTTAAATGCAGAGAAAATTTACCAGAGCGATATTCCCAGGCTCATTTGACCCGATTACCAACGGCCATCTCGATGTAATCGAGAGAGGCAGAAAACTTTTTGACGAGCTTATAGTTGCCGTCGGTCGAAGCCCTATTAAAAACCCGCTTTTTACGCCGCAGGAACGGGTTGAAATGATAGCTGAGCTAACCAGGGACATGTCCAGAGTTACGGTAGAAAGTTTCGACGGCTTGACGGTCGAATATGCCGTCAAAAAAAATGCAGATGTTATACTGCGAGGAATGCGAAGCCTTACCGATGTTCAGTATGAATTTAAACTTGCAATGACCAACCGTGCTGTAGCCGGGATTGAGACTGTATTTGTTATGACAAGCGCCGAGTACGGATTTACAAGCTCGACGTTGATTCGTGAAATTGCCGCATTAGGCGGGGATGTCTCGAACCTGATTCCAAAAATCATCTACAAACGTCTGAGAGAACGCCTTGAAACTGAATCAGGTCAATAACCAGAAATACCGTCCGATTTGACAGGAGGTTGATTTGTTTGAAGTTCGTGTCGAAGCACATTTTAAGGCATCGCATCAGTTTGCTCTTTCCGATGGTTTAAAGGAACCGCTGCACGAGCACAACTGGAAGGTTTTGGTAGAAGTCAGCAGGAATAATCTCGACAGGACAGGCCTTGTCATTGACTTTCATTTATTAAAGCAGATGATAACACAATCAGTAACAAAACTTGAAAACAGATCGTTGAATGAAATTGAATATTTTCAGGTGAATATCCCATCTGCTGAGAACGTAGCCAAATACATATTTGAAAAGATTGAATCGAAACTGCCAAATGGCGTAACTTTAAGCAGCGTAAGGGTTTTTGAACAACCGGGGTTTTCGGCGAAATTCGCAAAATGACAAATCGTTCTCCAGTCGAGATGAGAATTTGTCGATAAGTCTTTACTGAATCTGTTATAATAGAGTTTAATATGCAGTGTCAAATTTGCAAAAAAGAACAAGCTACTATTCACTTGACGGAAATCAGTGATGGCCATCGCACTGAGCTTCACGTCTGCGAGCAGTGTGCGCTTGAACAGGGTATCGCAGTCAAAAGCCAGATGCCGATAAATGAACTACTCAGCAGCCTGCTCAGTGTCCAGCCGTCAGATGATGAGATGCTCGCTGTTTCAGGCGAGGAGCTTTCATGTCCAAATTGCGGCTTCACTTTGGATAAATTTAGAAAAGAAGCGGTGCTGGGATGTCCCAACGATTATGAAGTTTTTGGAAAATCTCTTTTGCCGCTTATCAAAAAAGCCCATGACGGCAAGACAAGTCACTGCGGCAAAGTGCCTTCGAAGGCTCCAAAAACCGTAAAAAAGCAGATAGAAATTTCAAGTTTGCAGCAGCAGCTTGAAGCGGCGGTAAAAACTGAAGATTATGAAACAGCTGCAAAACTTAGAGACAAAATTAATCAGCGAAAGGCGAAGGATTCTACGTAAATAAACAGATATGAAACTGACCGATATAAGTAATAATATAAATGAATGGTTTGACGGCTCCGGCCCTTTGGCGGATATCGTTATTTCCTCACGTATTCGTTTAGCAAGAAATCTGGCAGGCCATAAATTCCTGAATACATGCTCAAGCGATGAGAAATCCGAGATATTGAAAAAGCTAAAAGACGTTTTGATGTCAATAAAGCTTGGCGATAAGGTCTTTTATATCTCAGTGGAAAAAGCTCCGGTTCTTGACCGCAATTTTCTTGTAGAGAGGCATTTGATTAGCCGTCATCACGCCTTCGGAAAAGGCCCGAGAGGAGCTGTCATCGCTGAAAAGGAATTTTTTACAGGAATGATCAACGAAGAAGACCACCTGCGCATCCAGGTATTAAAAGGCGGACTGCAATTGAACGCTTGTTTTGACCAGATCAACAGTATTGATGATATGATAGAGCAAAAAATCGATTATGCCTTCAGTACAAAGTTCGGCTATTTAACCGCCTGCCCGACGAACGTTGGTACAGGCATAAGAGTTTCTGTAATGCTGCATTTGCCGGCTTTGAAGATAACCGGCCACATCGAGAAGTTTTTCAATGCCGCCAAGGCCATGGGCATGGCGGTGCGAGGCCTGTTCGGCGAAGGTACTGAAGCTGCAGGGGATTTTTATCAGCTATCAAATCAGGTGACACTCGGCATCTCCGAGCAGGACATTATTTCCAAATTCGAAAAAACCGTCATTCCTGAAGTTGTCGAGTACGAAACCCTTGCCAGAAATCAGCTGCTCGATAAGAAATGCGATATACTCGATGATAAAATTTCGCGGGCGATGGCACTGTTGAGAAGTGCCCATTTAATAAGCTCGCAGGAAGCCTTATTTTTGCTAAGCCACCTGAGGCTTGGCGTCAATATACATGAGCATATGGGAGTTTCAACACCTGCCATAGAAGGTCTTTACTCTCTCTGCAAAGACAAAGCTGATAAGTCCACTCTTTCAATCGCTACAATAAATCGGCTGTTTATGCTGACACTGCCGGCCCATTTGCAGTTAAATTACGGCAAAGAACTCGACCCAACCCACAGGGACGCCCTCAGAGCAAAAATCATTCGCTCAACCCTGAACAGCTGAGTCTGCATACCACAGTGTATATGCCAAATTACTCTGCCAAAATGGCACAATATCGGCTTTTCTCAAATCTCAATCAATTATTTATAAATACATAACCTCTTAAAAAGAAAGCAGTTACGCACAGCGGCCTCTAAAAAGGCCCAACTGGCACGCCTTTTGCACATTTGTTTTCATGTAGTGGCAACATTCTAAATTAGCGAAAGGAAATTAGTTATGGCTAAGATAATTGGAATAGACTTGGGAACGACGAATTCAGTGGTAGCGGTGATGGAAGGTTCGGCTCCGAAAGTGTTGATTAACTCTTCCGGCTCGAGATTGACTTCTTCGGTGGTCGGTTTTACCGATAAAGGCGAAAGACTTGTTGGCCAAATCGCCCGCCATCAGCAGGTGACAAACTCTGAAAATACAGTCTTTTCGATAAAGCGATTCATGGGCAGGAGACACAGCGAGGTATCCTCGGAAGAAAAAATTGTCCCTTACAAAATAACCGGTGGTTCTGAAGAATTAGTCAAAGTCGATGTTCGCGGCAAAAAATATACACCGCCGGAAATATCAGCGATGATTCTGCAGGACCTCAAAAAAACCGCTGAAGACTATCTTGGTGAAAAAGTTACCAATGCCGTTATCACAGTTCCTGCTTACTTTAACGATTCTCAGCGGCAGGCAACAAAAGACGCAGGCAAAATCGCCGGTCTTCAGGTCGACCGGATTATCAATGAGCCGACCGCTGCAGCTCTTGCTTACGGCCTTGAGAAAAAGAAAAACGAAAAAATTGTGGTTTTTGACTTCGGTGGAGGTACGTTTGATATATCAATCCTCGATATTGGTGACAACGTCTTCGAGGTCCTTAGCACAAATGGCGATACTCATTTAGGTGGTGATGACCTCGATGAGGTCTTGATTAATTATTTGGCTGACGAGTTCAAGAAGACCGAAGGTATCGACCTGCGTGGAGACCCGATGGCGCATCAAAGACTCAAAGAAGCCGCTGAAAAAGCAAAATGCGAGCTTAGCGGCCAGCTTGAATCAACGGTAAACCTGCCATTTATTACTGCTGACGCCTCCGGACCAAAACATCTTCAGATTACTATCAGCCGAAGCAAGTTCGAGTCCTTGGCAGAACCAATTTTCGAAAGATTAAAACAACCCTGCCAAAAGGCGTTAACCGATGCCAAGCTTTCGGCAGGTGAAATTATTGAGGTTCTGCTCGTCGGCGGTTCAACAAGAATCCCGAAGGTTCAGGAAATAGTGAAAGATATTTTCGACAAAGAACCTAACAGGAGTATCAACCCCGATGAGGTTGTCGCTTTAGGTGCTGCCATTCAGGGAGCTGTCCTTGCAGGTGATGCAGGTGTAAAGGACATCCTGCTTTTGGATGTTACCCCACTGTCGCTGGGAATTGAAACTCTCGGCGGTGTTTTGACAAGGCTTATCGAACACAATACCACGATTCCGACAAGCAAAAAGGAAGTCTTTTCTACAGCCGCTGACAGTCAGACTACTGTGGATATTCATGTGCTGCAGGGCGAGCGCGAATTCGCCAGAGACAATCGTACTCTTGGCAGGTTTCAGATGACAGATATTCCGCCTGCACCACGCGGTATTCCTCAGATTGAAGTTGCCTTTGATATCGATGCCAATGGTATTCTGAATGTCTCTGCCAAAGACCTGGGAACTGGCAAGCAGCAGTCGATAGAGATTAAGTCCAGCTCAGGCCTGAGTGACGAAGAGGTAAAGAAAATGACTTCCGATGCCGAGTCTCACGCCGAGGAAGACAAAAAGAAAAGAGAAGTTGTTGACCTGAAGAACCAGGCAGACCAGTTGATTTACTCAACAGAAAAGACACTCAAAGAGCATGGCGATAAGGTCTCTGCCGAGGCGCGAGGTAATATTGAAAACACACTTAACGGTTTGAAGGAAGCTGTAAAAAGCGAAGACGCCGAGGCTATAAAGAAGGCTAGCGAAAATCTCGCCACTGCCAGCCAGGAGTTGGGCAAGGTGCTTTACGAAGAGGCTGCTAAAAAACAGGCCGCCTCGCAGGCCAGCCAGACCCAAGGCGAGCAAACCACGCCGCCCGAAGACGAAACGAAGAAGAAAAAAGGCGGTGATGACGTAATTGACGCCGAATTTGAGGCAAAAGATAAGTAGAAATAAAAAGTTTCATTGCGAACTGTCTTAACTCCTTAACAGTACGTATTATCAGAGAGCCGAAAAAGGGCTTAAATACGAAAAGCCGGAGCAGCTGAAAGTTTCGGGTATTTTAAAAACAAATAAAGCAGCCCGAAACGAAAGACCGCTCCGGCTTATTTGCCAATGCAGAAACGCCCGAAAATATTTTCCAGTATCTGCTCGTCGATGTTTTCCTGCGCAATATTTGAAAGTGACTGATAAGCAGTTCGCATCATCATTGCAGCCATCTCGTCATTACCCGCCTTGATTTCAGCAACAGACTCAGTAATATTGTCAATTGCCTCGGTTACCGCCTGTTTGTGCCGGATGGTAAGGCCGGGCCCTGATACATGAAGACTTTCAAAAAAGTTTTGCCCATCTGCCTGACCTCGATTACCAAAACTAAACTCGAGTATTTTTTCATCAATGATATTTACCAGTCGTTCCATACCCAAACCGCTCTTAACGCTTAGCGGTGAAAAATCAGCGCCGAAAAGAGCATTTAGTTCCGTGATTTTACCTTTTAACAAATTTTTTGTGACCAGATCTGCTTTTGTTGCTATAGGGATAAAAATTTCAGGTTTGATAAGTCCGCGAATTGCTAAGTCCTCATTCCACTCTGACTTTGAAATATCGACGCAAAAAACCACAACTGAAGCATGATTTAGCGATTCGACAGCTCTTTGCTGTGTCAGCTTATCTAATATATCAGACGGTGTTTCTATAAGCCCTGCACAATCGAACAGGGCAACCCGGCTGTTGGCCAGGTCAATCGTACCAGCCAGAACGTCCCGCGTGGTTTTATGTTCGTCAGAAACGATGCTTCGCTCTTTTCCAAGCAAAACGTTAAGCAGACTGCTTTTACCGGCATTGGTTGCGCCGGCTATTCCGACAGACGGCAAATCAACTAACGACTCATAACTTATGCTGCTTGAAAGCAATTGCTCAAGCTGGACCTTGATACTATTTAGCCTCTCTGCCGCCTTCTCAGAGGTTATAAACTCAATATCTTCACCGCTGAAATCCATCCCTGCCTCAATCAGGCTTAAGATGTCCATAAGCTGCTCGCAGATTTTCTCCGTAGTCTGTGCGAGTTTTCCACTTAGAAGTTTCTCAGCGGCAGCTAACTGGTATTTATTTGAGCTTGAGATTATTTCATTGACGGCTTCAGCCTGCGATAAATCAATCTTGCCGTTAAGGTAGGCGCGTGCGGTAAACTCTCCAGGCTCGGCCAGCCGAACACCTGTGCTCAAAATTTTCGCCATGAGAGCTTCAGTCACCGCCCGATTCGAATACATATAAATTTCTGCAACCGTCTCACCAGTATAAGAATGCGGTGCTAAGAACAGGTATAATACCGCATCGATTTTAAAATCGTCATCAACAGCTATATATCCTTTGTATATACCTGCTTGGGGTTTTTCTGGAATAGCTGTTGAGATCTGACTTAAAGTTTTTAGCGTAGCAGGCCCGCTTAAACGTATGATTACCAGTTTCTCAGCAATAGCTGAACTGATGGCGACTATTGTGTCATTAAGCTCGTATCTTGTTTTTCGCTTCACGCTATGTTTTATAGAATGGTTTCGGTTTTTTCTTTTTAACCTTACCACCGGTTTTGCTTGTTGCAGCGACCAAGCCTCTTGTTTCAGTCTCTTCTTTCTCGCGGATATGTTTTCTGATGATATACTGCTCGATAACACCTGCAAAGGTACTGGCCATAATATAAAGATTCAATCCCGAAGGGGCCTTGTAGAGCATCAGCGGAAACATAACCGGCATCATCACCATCATCATTTTCTGTTGCTGAGCTACCTGTGGATTTACTGACGCCGTTTGTGGTTTTGGCATTAGTTTCTGCTGAAAATAAAATGCAAATCCCATCAATATCGGCAGCAGGTTAAACGAATCCAGCTTTCCGAATAGCGGCAGCGTTACCGCATTAAATTTAATCAGCGCATCCGGCACTGACAGGTCGGTAATCCAGAACGGCAAAAACTCTGCGCCCCGAAGTGAAATGCTTGAGTATATCGTGCTGTAAAGTGCTATCCAGATAGGCATCTGCACCAGCATCGGCAAAAATCCCATGATTGGCGATGCTCCCTGCTTTTTGTAAAGAGACATCACCTGTTTGTTCATTTCCTGTTTATTGTTTGCATATTTTTTCTTAACCTCCTCGACTTTGGGTGCAAGTTTCTGCATCTTGTGCATCGAGACCTGGCTGTGCTTGGTCAGAGGATGTATGATAATTCGAATGATAAATACCAGGATGATGATTACAATTCCATAGTTACGAAGGTACTTATACATCCATTCCATCGCTGTCAGGATACCGTATGAGAGTGGCCCAATGACAGCAGCAGGACAGCAACATGCCATGAAATCTATCGTATGAGCAAATCCGAGATTGCGGTAATTCTGGTTTTTGCTGAAAAGCCTTGTGTCCTTAGGGCCGAGATAAATCTGAAAGTTATATTCCCTACTCTGCTCGGCAGCTAAAATAGCTGTTGTGATACTAAAATCAATACCGATTGTTTCATCACCACTGTCGGCCTTTTCATCTCTATCCGGATTATAGAATATACCTGTTTTATCTGCTATCCAGTCGCAAAACGCTTTACCTTCGTCCGGCAGCGGCACTACTATCGCTGCGAAATATTTATTTGTAGCAGCCGCCCACAAAAATCTGTCGCTGTTTTTTATGAGTTTTCTTTCCTCGACCGAGGTTGCCTTGCGCAGTTTTTTTAAGTCAAGTTTAGTACTGGTAATGTCACCTTTTGTATTCCGGAAACCGGCAACAGCCTTTCTCATGTCAGCCCGGATGCCTTCCTTCCCAGGCCCAACCGGCCCGGACAAATTGTAACGAACCTTTTGCTGCTCTGAGGTCAGGTTCTCTACCGTTAAGCTGCAATTTATCTCGTAGCTGTCAGGCATAATTTTGTAGGTTTTAATAAGTTTCACAACAGGTTTATCATTTAGGGTTTTTATTATCACCTCGAACCGGGCCAATTGGGAGCCATCGATATCTGTTTGAACACCAAAACTTTTCCAGTTCAGCTTATTAAGGCCTAATTGAAGTTTATGTTCAACAAATACAAAATCCGTATTTGCCATTGACCTGACTACACTGCCGTTAGGCTGGTAAACCGGCGACAGGATAACCAAAGGTTGCGGGTCATCCGGGTCACGGTCATCGAACTCACTAAAGGTAGCTCTTTCTATTGCAGCTGCTTTTGAGGTCAGTTCCAGTTGAAACTTGTAACCGGTTTGCTTGTCAGTAGAACCTAAGATTACGGTCCTTGCCTCCGCAGGTTCTACTTTAAAACCAGTCGAGTCAGCAAGAACAACTGAACAGAAGCATGAAAGAACAAAAAATAATCCTGCAAGTTGAATAGAAAATATTTTTTTCATATATTTTATAACTTTATATTTTGAACTGTAGTTTTGGATTTTGAATTTGTTCACTATCTTCCTTCCTTAAGCCGTTCAGCGTGGAAGTTATCGAGCTTGTCGATAGACCTTATTTTTTTTATTGTAATTTCGTAATCGTATTCCAGCCGGACGAAATGCACACGGTTGCCATCGATATAAACATAACTTGCCCTGTTATCCTTGTCTCGAGGCTGACCAACCGAACCAACATTGATTATGGCTTTTTCTCCTTCAATGATGGGATATGAACCACCAAGTTCTTCAGGCAGATAAAAGTCTGGTTCATCCAGGAACACGCCCGGCAGATGCGTATGGCCAATAAAACATATGTGTTTGACCTTGCTGAACAAAGTTCTTATCTTTATCAGGTTGCTGTAGACATCATCAGGAAATACATATTCATTAATGGGCCTCCTCGGGCTTGCATGAACAAAGTCGACCACAGTGGCCGTTGGCCCAAGTTTGGCCTTGAGACTCTTGCGCATAGGCAGATTGCCCAGAAAGTTCCATCGATTGTTGCGTTTTTCCCCGTTACTCTTTTTATCTTCATCTTCTTCCAGAATCTCGCGTGTCCAGAAACTTGCCTGCTCAGCAGCGTAGTTAAAATTTGTCGGTTCGTAAAGCGCAGCATAATCATGGTTGCCAAGGATACACCACCTGGTCTTTTCAATAATCAAATCCAGGCATTCCTTAGGGTTAGGCCCATAGCCTACAACATCGCCCAGACAGTAAATTGTATTGATACCGCGTTTTTCGATATCACTTAGAACCGTCGTCAGTGCTTCCAGATTGGAATGTATGTCACTTATTACTGCAAACATGGGCTGCCTAAATCAGATAAATACTGTTTTTTACTTAATAATAGAACATTATTAAATAGCAAAAAGTTCAAAAAAAGGCCAGAAGTTTTATCAGTTTTTACCTTATCCCACGTTTTTACTTCAAAAAAGGCGACTTGCTTTCCCTTAACGTATTGTTATAATACCAGTATCGTTAAATAAAGGTATATACAGATTGACAGGGCTCTATTTTGATTGAAGCAATGACTCTTCTTGAAACTCATGGTTTAGTAAAGCGCTATTCCGGCAGAGCGGTCGTCGATAATATCTCGATTTCGATTGAGCAGCGGTGTATCGTTGGCCTGCTTGGCCGAAATGGTGCCGGAAAAACCACAACCTTTAGAATGATTATCGGTATGCTTGCGCCTGATACCGGAGAGGTCGTTTTTGAAGGCAGAGACATCGCTGACCTGCCCATGTACAAACGGGCACGTCTGGGCATTGGCTATCTTTCACAGGAACCGAGCATATTCCAAAGGCTTAGCGTCAGAGACAATCTTGATGCGATTCTCGAAACGATGTCTCTTACCAAGAGCGAGCGAAAACGCAAAGCCGATATGCTTATTGAACGTTTCGGCCTTACCGAAGTCGAAAAAAGTCACGGCAGATTCCTTTCAGGCGGTGAGCGCAGAAAGCTTGAAATCGCCCGCGCAATGGTAACAGACCCTTCATTGATTTTACTCGATGAGCCGTTCAGTGGTGTTGACCCGATTGCTGTAGAGGACCTCCAGGGTGAAATCCGCCGCCTTGTCGCCTCAGGTGTCAGCATCCTTATCACCGACCACAATGTCGAAAGAACATTAGAGGTAGTGGACAAAGCCTATATAATCGACCATGGAAAAGTAATCGGAGCAGGAGCACCGGCTGAAATTGTCAAAAACAGGACAGTAAGAAAACTATATCTTGGCAGTACCTTTGATGGTGATGAGTTTGATGGAAAATAATTTATCCTCTTATGCGAACAATAAATGTGGGACGAGGTAAATGTTCGATATAGAAAAATGTAAAATCACTCGTTATCCGAACGACGTTTTAGCCAAACCTGCTCAGCCAGTCGAACAAATCGATGATAACATTCGTCAGCTTGTGGAAAAGATGAAGGAAATTATGTTCGCCAGCAAGGGGATCGGGTTGGCAGCTCCGCAGATTGGCGTGTCTTTGAGGCTGTTTGTTATATCGCTTGATGGCAACATGGATTCGGTAAGAGTATACATCAATCCAACTGTTACACCAATCGGCGAGCTTGATGCGATAGAGGAAGGCTGCCTGTCGGTGCCGGGGGTTTACGCCAAGATTAAAAGATATAAGAAATGCACAGTCACAGCTACCGATATTAACGACAACGAATTTACCGACCAGGCAGAAGGTCTCTATGCCAGATGCCTCCAGCACGAAAACGACCATATTGAAGGGATAACAATCGTCAATCGCCTGGGCCAGGCTGCAAAAATCATGAATCGAAGACTACTGAAAAAACTTGAAAAAAACTTTGATTCTGCACATTAAGTGATTTAGGCTCCGCTGGTTTCATTTATTTTTGAGGCATGTAATGAAGATAGTCTATTTAGGTAGCGGCCGGTTCGGCATTGATTGTCTCGATGCATTATCTCAATCGGGTAATGCCCCGGCATTTATTGTAACAGCTTCGCCGCACCCTGCAGGCAGAGGGCAAAAACCAAGACCTACGCCCGTCGCACTTTGGGCTGAGAATCACAAAATCGAATTTACTGAAACAGACAATGTAAATACCCCCGAGATGACTGGGGAAATAGCTTCTTACAAGCCGGATTTGCTTTTAGTCATCGCATTTGGCCAAAAAATCGGCAACCAATTAATTACCTTGCCGCCCAAAGGAATAATCAATGTCCATGCCTCGCTGCTTCCAAAGTATCGCGGAGCTGCACCGATAAACCGGGCGATTATTGAAGGCGAAAAACAAACCGGTGTCAGCATAATCACCGTAGTAGAAAAAATGGATGCCGGCGATATTCTTAGTCAGGCGAAAACCGACATCGATGCAGATGATACCGCAGACCAGCTCCATGACAGGCTGGCAAAGCTTGCAGCACCGCTGCTGTTGGAAACAATCGAAAAAATTGATAATGGAACTTCTGAGTATATCGAACAGGACCATTCAAAAGTGACTTTGGCACCGAAACTGAAAAAGAGTGACGGCTTTTTGGATTTTAATGAGCCTGCTGTGCTGTTGGAGAGAAAAATCCGTGGCCTTTGGCCCTGGCCCCAGGCCACCGCAGTTTATCTCTCGAAAAAAACCGGCAAAACAAAACAGGTTGCTTTAGCCATGACAAAAGTAGTCGAATCCGAAAGTAATCTGCCGACAGGTACTCTTGATGAAAATCTAAATGTAATTTGCGGCCAAGGTGCTTTGGAGATTCTGCAAATAAAACCTGCCGGAGGCAGACTCGAAGATTTTAAGGATTTCGTCAATGGCCAGCGCTGCTGTCCGGGCGACAGGTTTATTGGCCTGTCAGGGCAGGCCTGAGAGCTAACCGGTTTTTTCCGTGTGTTTCCGTTGGATAGATAAAATGGTAGAGCAGAAATTGAAAACCGCACGTGCAATTGCAGTTAAGGTTTTAAATCAATTCGACCACGATAAGCAAAGAAGCTATGTCGCTCAGATACTTGATAAATTCCTCCCGCAAACCAGTGAAAAACAGCGTGCCACCGACCTTGTTTTCGGCTGTATCAGAAATCGAGTTGCTATAGATATGGTTGTTGGTAAATTAGCTGATTGTCTGCCAGAGAGAATACCAGGCAAACTAATCAATATAATTCGCATTGCTGCTTATGAACTTATTTTCAATCCGGCTGCTGCCGAATACGCCGTTGTCAATGAAGCGGTCGAAAACGCCAAAGCCGTATCCGGCAAAAAGGCAGTAAATTTTGTAAATGCCGTCCTTCGCCAGATAGCGAGAAGCATCGACAATCGCCGGATACCACTGACTCAGGCTGATATTAAAAAAACTCTGCCGCAGAATCTGTCGACAGGCTGTCAATTTAATACGCAAATCCTGCCTGACCCGGAAAAATCGCCGGTTGATTATTACAGCATGGCGTTTTCACTTCCCTTATGGCTTGTGCAGCAATGGCTGAGTAATTTCGGTCAGGAAAAACTCAGACAGATTTGTTTTGCGAGCAATCGAAGACCAAGCATTTATCTAAGACCCAATACGCTCAAAACATCGATTGGACAATTAGCCGACGAATTTCGAGACGCCGACATTGATTTCGATGTCTTTGAAGATTCGATGCTCCGGGTCAAAAGCTCAAAAGCTATCACCTCTTTGCCCGGTTTTGAGCAGGGACTTTTTACCGTCCAGGATTTGACCGCCTTTAGTGTGCTTAAGTCATTGAAATTCGAGCCAGGCTGTAAAATCCTCGATTTATGTGCTGCCCCGGGCACAAAAACCACACAATTGGCGGAAATAACAGATGGTAAAGCGGCAATTTTTGCCACCGACATCGACAGTCAAAGGCTGCAAAAGCTTCAGGAGAACACAAAAAGGCTGGGAATAAAGAGTATTAACATTTTTGAATACGAAGATTTGGGTAAAATAACAGCTCAAGTTGGCTCTTTTGACTGGATATTACTTGATGTGCCATGCTCCAACACCGGAGTATTGGCAAAAAGGGCAGAAGTTCGATACAGAATCAAAAGAAATGTTGTAACAAGTTTAGCAAAGACACAAATCGCACTGATTGAGTCCGCTGTGAATATGCTCAAGCCTAAAGGCAGAATTTTGTATAGCACGTGCAGCATTCAAGGAAAAGAGGATTGTGAACTCGTAGAGACTTTTCTAAACCATAATTCTGATTTCACCTTAGAATATGAAAGGCTCACTCTTGCCTGGCCGGAAAGTTTCGACCATGATGGTGGATACATGGCAATTTTAGAGAAAATCTGAAAGTGTTAAGATAAAATTTAACAGATAGATTCAGCCTTATCAGTATTATTAAACTGACTTTGGAAACCTAATCCACCAGTTATCCACAAGCTTGACTTACAGTGTGCAAAATTTGTGAAAAACAAATTTTTTTTATGCGCAAAGTCAATACTGACAACAACCTTTCTGTGGTGGAAAAGAAATTTCATAAATCGGGCTTGATTTGTTTTTTCTCTATCTAATAATAGGCATTACATTAAGCGAACAACATGAGACAGTTAACTTCTTAATAACGGGTATACAAACGATGCAAAGCACAGTCACGGATGAAGTAAGTGCTGTAAATAAAGCTCTTGCTGAAAGGATAGGCCAGCAGAAATTTCGGATTTGGTTCAAGGATTCAACCAGATTTACTTTTACTGATGGTTATTTAAAAATTGATGTGCCGAATCTTTTCATATCAAGCTGGATTGAGAGCCATTTTGCGAATGAGATTAGCCAGGCTGTTCGTTCGGTAACGGCAAACGACTTTAAACTAACATTTACGATTGACCCAACTCTTTCAGGACATCAAAGGAGGACACTGTTCGATACCCGGACAAAACCGGTAAATAGTGCACATAACAAGGTCACCGGCCAGCGTGTAAGAACAAGGCCGGGACAGGCAAGAAAGCTTAAATTAAGTCTTGATACTTTCGTTGTAGGCCCGTCAAACGAGCTGGCCCATAATGCAGCTTTAGCAATTACAAGAGAGCAAAAAAGTCCATTTAATCCGCTGTTTATTCACGGAGGATACGGCGTCGGGAAAACTCATCTGATGCAAGGGATTTGCAACCAGATAAGTAAGACCCGACCGCAAACTAATTGGCTTTACCTTTCAGCGGAGGATTTCGCCAATCAGTTCGTGCTGGCCTTGAAGACAAGAAAGCTGGAGGCTTTTAGACGACGAATGCGACAAACGGATTTGTTGGCTATCGACGATATTCACTTCCTGGCCAGCAAACCTTCTACACAGGAGGAATTCTTCCACACATTCAATACCATTGATTTGGCCGGCAAACAAATTGTCCTCGTATCAGATTCTCACCCAAAGATGATTGGAGAGATTTCTGAAAAACTTGTCAATCGTTTTGTATCCGGTATGGTCGCAAAGATCAACGCACCGAATTTTGCAACCAGAGTTGCGATTTGCCGCCAATATACCAAAACCACACGAAAGCCGTTTGGAGAACCTGTAATCAACTACATAGCGGAAAATATTCGAAGTAATGTCCGCGAACTCGAGGGAGCATTGCTGAAATTAACCGCTTATAATACGTTGCAAAACAGCAAAATTACCCTGAGTCTTGCCAAAGAGATTCTCAGTGAACACCTGGTTCGCACCGACCCGATTGTTCACGTTAGCGATATCGAATCAGCGACAGCAACATTTTTCGGGGTAACCTCTGCGAATTTACATTCCTCGAAAAAGGACAGGACCGTATCATTGGCACGTCACTTCAGTATGTACCTTGCGAGAAAGCACACGAAGATGTCATTCCCGGAAATTGGAAGGTGCATGGGCAATAAAAATCACGCAACGGTTCTTCTGGCATGTAAAAAAATTGAGTACCAGCTAAAGCGAGATGTTCAACTGCGATGGCAGGGGCCCAGCGGCAACAAGGTCTCGAATGCCCGAGCAATATTGGCAACTCTGGAGCAAAGCATTTCCAGCTAAATTACAATATCAAATGTTAAGCCAATCCGAAATAAGCATCTGTATATATTCTGAGCAGATTTTTTCTGCGCATAAAGCAAACGGCAGTATCCCACTGGACACTGCCGTTCACACACATATCCTTAACAAGAGTTTTGTCCTTAAGAAAGAGGGAGGATTCTCTCTCATATCAGCATTACGCAGGTAATAGCTGAAAAGTTCGATAAAATCAGCAAAATTTCCGGATTTTTTTTATTTTTAATGGTCAATGACCCATTTTTAGTTTCCCTTTCTCTTGTTCTTGTTTTTATAATTAAGATTTCACGTTTAGGCAAAGTTTATATGGAATATTCAGTTGGCAAAACCGGCAGGGTTTTTGGGGTTCGCTTATTTGAAGGTGAAGACCTCTACGAATGTATCGAATCACTTGCTGAAAAGGAAAACATAAACTCAGCAGCAGTTTTTATTACCGGAGGTTTTAGACAGGCCAATGTCGTTGTCGGACCAAAGCAGGAAAAGCCGAAAATCATCGGCAACTTCAAAGATTTTGTCGGGCCGGGCGAAACTCTCGGCGTCGGCACCATCTACTGCGACGATGAAGGCCCAAAACTTCACATACACACCGCAATAGGTAAAGGTGATGACACCGTGGTTGGATGTCCCAGAGGCGGTGCAAAAACATTTTTAATCCTCGAAGTTACTATCATTGAAATCGAGGGTATTGATGCCAAGCGAAAACTCGATGAAGATAAAGGCCTGAAACTGTTAAGATTTGAAAAAGAAACTTAAGATTTTTCCTCTTTTTTCCTGCTATGATTAAAACAGACAAAGGATATGATAGTCAATGCTCCGCCTGCTGCAAATAACCCGATTCTCCTGGTCGGTTCATTACATCGGTCTAACCACTCGGGAATTTCAGGACTTTCAGCCTCTTTACTCAGATTCTCATTCAATGCCTTTTTGGCGGCGGCTAACTGTTCAGCCTTTGCCTTCGGATAAATTGTATTTGCCTGTTCAGGTTTAGTGCCCAAAATCGCCGGGCCAAGACGCTCAACTAAATTCGGGTCAGCCTGCAGTTGATTTAAAAGGAAATCATAATCCTTGTTTAGTGACTCTAATTGCTCAAGCCTTTGCTGTGTGCGTTTAAACACCGCCTTGTTGAGGTAATACTGATGCAAGTCTTTACAGAGAATCGCCATGGCCAGCGTCGCAGCTGCGAGGCTGAAAAAAACGACAAACAAAAGCGTTCGTAAGATATTTTGCTTTCGCATAGCCGAAAAATTACGGCAGGTGAAAACTTTCACTCCATTGAAAATCCCACACCTGCCGATTTAAACCTGTCTTAAAATTATTTCAACATAAAACCGCCGTAAACAGCAGCTTCACCGAGGTCTTCATGAATTCGAAGCAGCTGATTGTATTTACAAATCCGGTCAGTCCGGCAGGCAGAGCCTGTTTTAATCTGGCCAACGCCCGTGGCTACCGCCAGATCGGCAATAGTGCTGTCTTCTGTTTCGCCGCTTCTGTGACTAATAACCGCTGTCCAGCCGGCCCGTTTGGCCATGTTGATTGCCTCGATTGTCTCGGTCAATGTGCCAATCTGATTTAACTTGATAAGTATCGAGTTGGCCGAGCCTGCCTTTATCCCCTTGGCTAAACGTTTGGTATTTGTCACGAACAAATCATCGCCGACTAATTGAATTTTGTCACCGAGTTTTTTCGTCAGCTTCTTCCAGCCGGCCCAGTCCTCTTCTGCAAGTCCATCTTCAATTGAAATAATCGGATACTTACTGACCCACTTGGCCCAGTGCTCTACCATCGTCTCAGCGGTTACCGCTTTTTTCGGTGCCGATTTGAAGAATTTATATTTCTTTGTCTTCGTATCGAACATTTCTGTCGAAGCTGGGTCAAGAGCAATCGCAATCTCATTGCCTGCCTTGTAACCTGCCTTTTTTATAGCGTCCATAATAACTTCCAGCGCCTCTTCATTGCTCTTCAGTGATGGAGCAAAACCACCCTCATCGCCAACGGAAGTTGAATACCCCTTTTTTGAAAGGACTTTTTTCAGGGTATGAAAAGTTTCAGTTCCCATCCTCAGTGCCTCGGGAAAATCTTTGGCACCTACAGGCATAATCATAAATTCCTGGAAATCGACATTATTGTCTGCGTGTTTGCCGCCGTTTAGGATGTTCATCATCGGCACCGGCAGGATATTGGCATTACAGCCTCCGAGATAACGATACAGCGGCATACTGCAGGAAGCCGCTGCCGCCTTCGCAACGGCAAGTGACACTCCTAATATCGCATTTGCTCCAAGTTTCTTTTTATTGGCTGTGCCGTCAAGTTCAATCATCAACCGGTCAATTTCTTCCTGACAGGTAGCATCAAGCCCGAGAACCTCAGGTGCAATAATTTCATTTACGTTTTTAACCGCTGTCAAAACACCTTTACCCATATAGCGTTTAGCCCTGCTGTCACGAAGCTCACATGCCTCAAAAGCACCGGTGCTTGCACCGGAAGGCACTGCCGCTCTGCCAACCGAATCGTCTTCCAGCAAAACATCAACTTCAACAGTTGGATTACCTCTCGAATCGAGTATTTCTCTTGCTGTTACATCAATTATTACTGGGAACATCTTAAATTCCTTTCCTCAATTTGTACTTATCAATTACTTATTCTGCTCTTGTTTACGATTCCGTGCAAGGTTAATACCTTTCCACTTCGCCGTCAAGACCTGATTGAAGCAAATCCCCTCTTTGCGGTTGTTTTGTAAGTATTATTGTTGGTTAGCAGAGCTGTTTTTTGCAATTTTTGCAATTTTTTGCAGCTGCGCAATGTTCAGCTTCCCAGAGCCCAACACCGGTATTGACTCTATCCTGATATAGTTTTCACGCCTGGGTTTCCACGTATTAGGCAAATCGCTTTTTGAAATAATCTCGTGCAGCTTATTTACGTTGCCGGCCATGTCCACGTATAAAACAATAAGCTCTTCACCTTTCTTTACATCCGGTACGCTCGTTACTACTACAACCTGTTCGTGTGTACCGAGCCCTTCGAGATAAACGTTTTCAACACCGAGGTGCGGCACCATCTCTCCGCCAATCTTGCTGAATCGCGACAATCTATCCTCAATTGTTATAAAACCATCCTCGTTGATACTTGCTATATCACCAGTATCGTACCAACCGTCCCGCAGAACTTCTCCAGTCTCGTCCGGTTTATCCAGATAACCGAGCATTACATTTGGACCTTTAACCATTATCAGCCCCGACTGACCGGCTGGCAGTTCTTCGCCTGTTTGTGTAGAAACGATTTTCACCTCGATACCCGGCAGCGGCAATCCGACAGTACCTTCCCTTTGCCCTGCCTTATGCAGTCCCGTACTTAATTCATCTGTCAGATTTAATGACACCACCGGCGACAATTCAGTCGCCCCGTATCCTTCCAGCGGACGAATTCCAAACTTTTCTTCGAACGAATCTGCGATGGGTACTTTCAGCTTCTCTGCACCAGCCATTACTATACGCAGATTGGCAAAAGCCTCCGGCTTAATCCTCCTGATGTAATTTAAAAAGAATGTCGGAACTGCAAACAATACCGTTGATTTATTTTCACTGGCAGCTTTCTCAACTAAATTGCTGTCGAGCGGATTCAGTGCATAGGCCGCTGATGCACCACTAAATAATGGCAGCCAAAGCCCGCACGTCAACCCGAATGAATGAAAAAACGGAAGTACAGCACAAAGATTATCTTCAGGTTTTAACAGTATGACTTTACGGATTGCCTGTGTGTTTGAAAAGATATTGTTGTGACTTAACATTATCCCTTTGGGTTTTCCGCTGCTTCCGGATGAAAAAATTATCGTTGCAAGATTATTGCGTTCATGTTCGTGAGCATGTGCCAAAACCCGACGACTGGCAAACCGAGACTTTAGGTAAGCTTTTACCTTAGCTGTTATACCGATTTTTACGGTGATATCTTCAAGATACACCAGGCCTTTCAGGTTTTCAAAGTGGACGAGTTTCTCTGCAAAACTGCGTGATGATATGACTGTTTCAATACCGCACTGTTTGATTGCTGACTTCACTGTCTGCTCTGAGCAGGAGTAATTCAGATTAACAGAAACTTTGCCCAATAGCGCCACCGCCAGGTTCACCAGTGCTCCCGCAACTGATGACGGAAGCAGGATTCCAATCTTGTCCTGGCCTTCAGTTAATTTACCAAGCTGCTCTGCAATGGTTACAGCGCTGACAAGCGTCTTGCCATAATTAAGCCTTTTGCCCGTAACATCCGCCAAGCACCGCCTGGACCAGTTCCTGCGAGCAGAATCAATGAAATGCTCGCCCAAAGACAAATCAAATTCTTGTTTCCGCTTTTTCATCACAAACACCTATCTTGCTTAGATTATACCAAAATCCCTGCCACAGACCAATATTTAACTCTTACTTGCTTATATCCTTAAAATAATCATTTGTTTGAAAAAAAACATCTTTTTGTATGCCCTCGGATTCGTTGAATAATTCGTGCCTGCCGTGTTTGATTAAAGCAATATCAGCTTTGGGAAATTTCTCTTTTATAAATTCCATATTAAATCGCCACACAACAGTAGTATCTTCAGTGCCCTGAATGACCTTCATTTCTTTAGAGCAGGGAGATAGCGCCGCAATTTTTTTGTTCCATTCATACAAGGCTTTAACCCAACTAACAGATATTTGCTTTGCCTGCAATGGGTCTTTGTTTTTTACAAATGTAAGATAATTTTTGTCATGCGAACTGTTCCGAAAAACTCTGGGCATTTTTGAACCGAACAGTCTGTAAAACCCTGAACAAATATTTGATGTCTTCCACAATACGCTTTTTATCAGCGGCGCAACCAGGATGACTTTATCAAAATCATCTCCCTTCTTTTCAAGCAGATAATCAATCACTGCCGAAGCCCCCGTACTATGACCTATCATATGGTAGGGGGCTTTTAGTTTTGGTTTGACCGCTTTTACAAAGTCGCACAGTGCGTCACTGTATTGGCCAAAATCATCTATCGCCGTCGGCTCACCGCTGCTTAATCCGTGTCCGGGTAAATCGAAACATGCAACTGCAAACCTCATGCCGGTTAAATACTCGATTATATTTTTCAATGAACCCGTATGGTCTAAAAATCCATGCAGTATAAAGACAACAGCTTTGTATTCAGCAGGCTTAAATATATGACCCGCCAATTCAAAACCACCAGACTTGAACGCTGCGAACTCATGCTCTACGCCTTCAAACTCAAGACCGTAAAATCCAAGAAAACCCTCAACCGAATCAAAATGGTTGTTATTTTTGAACATTTTCAGTTTTGTTTTTCATTTCAAATACCCGAACGATACTGGTTATATATAAAACTATATATCGATTAACAACCCATTAAGCAAATTTGCGGAACTTTTCATTTTTTCAGTACCAATTTTACATAGCCAGCACTGGGGTACAGGGGGAACAGTTTCAGACCATTTCTTGACTTTTAGACCGTCCGAGGTTACCATATTTATTTATGAGAATACCATTTACAAAATATGGTCTGCCGCAGGTTATCGTCTTTCCGGCAGTAATCCTCACCATTATGGCAGCAGTGGTGTTTTCGCCACTTGCCGGAATTGCAATATTTCTCATTGAAGCTGTTCTGGCCGTTATCTTGATATGGATTCTATCGTTTTTCCGCGACCCGAACCGCATATCACCAGACGATACCAATCTCCTGCTTGCCCCCGCAGATGGTACTGTAATCGATATCGAAACCCTCGATAATAACGACTTTATTAACGGAAAGGCCCTTAAAATCGGCATTTTTCTAAGCATTTTCAACGCCCACATCAATCGCTGTCCATGCAACGCCACCGTTGAGAAAATAACCTACAAAAAAGGCCGCTTCAAAAACGCTCGCCACCCACAGGCAGGAAAAGTCAACGAATCCAACGATGTTGCCATGATTCGAACCGATAACCCCACCGATAAGTTTCTCGTTCGCCAAATCTCCGGTGCCGTCGCACGCAGAATCGTCTGCCAGGTAAACACCGGCGAAAAATTGTCTGGCGGCCAGAAATTCGGAATGATAAAATTCGGTTCCAGAACAGAACTTTACATACCTGCTCGAGATAACGTAAAGTGCCTTGTCAGAAAAGGCGACAAAGTTAAAGCTGGACTGACAGCACTTTTCAGGTACGAAATATGACGAAACTGAGAACACAAGCCGCAAAAGACAGCCTGCTGAGGCGAATGCGAAAGCAAAG
Organism: uncultured bacterium; assembly: GCA_965372745.1. Taxonomy (GTDB): domain Bacteria; phylum Planctomycetota; class Phycisphaerae; order Sedimentisphaerales; family Anaerobacaceae; genus VRUG01. The sequence goes on along the minus strand of CBDVDM010000007.1, from coordinate 10,483 downwards.
GCTCAATTATATAGCCATCCTGCCCTCACTTATTACGCTTCTAAATGGCATCTGTGGTTTTGCAGCGTTGATTTTTGCCAGCAAAGCAGCGGCAGACGACAACAGCCACTTCTTCCACGAAAAGTTTCAACTGACTTATTTTGCCATGGCAGGATACATGATTTTACTCGCAATGATTGCAGACATGCTCGACGGCAGAGTCGCGCGAATGAGCAAAAGCACCTCAAGTTTTGGAGGCCAGCTCGACAGCCTCTGCGACATGATAAGTTTTGGTGTCGCCCCTGCTTTTTTAATGATAAAGATTTTGGAATACGAACTTGGAGCTGATATGCTCCACAATGTTTTGCTTAATTTTATCGAAAGATTCATCTGGCTTGCTGCTGCTGCCTACATCAGTTGTGCTGCGATTCGACTTGCCAGGTTCAACGTCGAAAACGAAGAAGACGAATCTGTCCACATGAGTTTTATTGGCCTGCCGACACCTGCCGCTGCCGGTGTCATCGTCAGCCTTGTCATTTTTCAACAGCAGACACTAACTGGTATTTCAGAACAGGCAAGTCAATATTATGTGGTTTTAAGCAAATCTATTATTTGCGCTCTGCCCTTCCTGCTTATTGGTGTAGCGATGTTGATGGTCAGTAGAATCCGCTATCCCCATATCGTAAATCAATACATAAGGGGCAAAAAACCTTTCGCTTACTTTATAAGAGCGCTGTTTCTCATAGGCCTGATTATATGGAGCATACAAACCGCTTTGGCGCTTATTTTCTGTGGTTTTGCTGCGAGTGGATTTTTAAAATGGTTTTATTATAAGGTCATCCGCAAGAAAAAAGATGTCCAATCAATAACACAGCAGCCGGCAATTACCTGACGACTGCCGGTTTGTGGACTTATCCGCAGTATCTCAACGGCTGAAATTTATTTGCATGTTCAGGTCGTCATCGTCTGCATGTCTTGTTGCTTGATACTTGCCTGGTTCAACTGATAATATTGTTCGACAATATCACAAAGCCGTTGCAGTGTTTGACGGCCTTGCGAACTGGTTTCGAGACCAATAATTTGTAAACCTACGCAGACATGGCCCTTGTCAGCAGTCAACAGAACTTTTCTAATCTGAGTGTTAAGAGTAAAAGCAGTCTCATAAGGCATCGGTGTAAATTGCATCACAACAAACTGACCTGCCCTGAAGTTTTGTTTTTGATTTGCATCAATCGCTATCTGTGCCCCTCCTGCGGATATGTCAACTAAAGCTCCTTCCCAGTGATGTTCGGGTTTACTGTTACTGCCGTTACCTTGCAGGCATCCGTACCATATCCTGGCACAAACTTTCATCGACTTGGGGACATTAACACGGAAGTAGCTTCGTCTCTGTACCAATTCAATTCGTACAGGCACATTGATTACAATTATGCCGCCGCTTTCCGGATTCAACGAGGGCTTAAGGTCGATAATCTTTGACTCGAAAACGAATTTGCCGTACCCGTATTTTAACGATATGCTCACATCCTGGTTGATATGAATATTTATCGGCTGCGGCTCTTTCCTCGGCAGAACTTCCATCTCTAATATGTTGGCTCCGAGCTTGGTCATCACTACCTTTGCTATGTGTTGCTTACTTCTTGAAAGGTAGGACAGGATAACCGGAACTTTTTTTCCAATTACTGCATGTAAGACTTTCCTCGGCTCGGCTCCGCACAGCATTACCACATTGTTCATGATGTATCCCCCATAGAACTTGTTTTTAGCTTGTTTGCTTAACCAGCAGTAACCTTTAGCCCCCGCTTGCTACTTAAATATATAAGAATAATTCAAGGATTCGCAAAATCGGTTCTCAGGTAAATTCTCACTCTTCTTCAGCCAATCAATTGTTAGTGCCTGAATTTTTATTTAAATTAAACCAAAAGTTGCGAAAGTTACCATTAATCACTATCATTATCAGACGATTATGATTCCGAATCTAAAGACAATAAAATACTCTGCGAATAAAATGGCTTTTTTAGGACTTTTTGTTTTAACCCTGGTCATAGCGCACCTTATAGTCGAATCAAGGCATAATAAACCGCTGAAAGCCGGCGGCGATATCATAGAACAGGTTAAAAACAATGGTGTGGCAAGCTATCTTTCAAACCAGAATCCTCAGCAGTGTTTTTTGATTAAAAACTCGAGAGGACAGGTTTTAGGTTTTACAACAGACCAATTTGACCTGTTTGGGCCCAGCACGCAACCAGATGTCCAGATTAAAAGTCTTTTATATATTCGAGGCCAATATGCACAACAGCAAACGGTGTTTTTCCGGGGAACCAACAATATCGATTTGTTTAAATGGAATTACCAATCATCCGGTATCAGCGGTAAAAAAAATATTGAAGTAGTGTTTGATGAAACACAAACACTTACCGTCTCGACTATCGAACGTCAATCAAGAGAAACAAAATTCAGGTTAAAATCCGCTGCTATACCCGAACTGTTTCTCGATTTGGTCATGCAGCAGCTGCTGAGTTCCGAATACAATAAAATAATTATAGATATAATCCAGTCGGACGGACAAATTACTCCGCTTCTTATAACTAAAATCGCCCAGCTTACAGCCGACTCCACTGAAGAGCATGAATATGTATTGGAACTTAAGTTACTGGACAGTAGCGGATTTATGGAAACGGTTTTTATAAATCAGCAGGGTCTAATTTCCAAAAAATTACTGCACCGGGAGAGAATAATTCTGGAACGTGCTGACATAAACACTATATTAAAACTATTTCCCAAACACAGGCCGAATCCCGACAAATCGGGACTGCAGGACAGTGAAGTCCTGGAACAAAATCAGCCCTAACAGCAGCTTTGTAAAGGATATTTATTATGACCGAGCAACCCGGACTTTATGATTGTATTATCGTTGGCGCCGGACCTGCCGGGTTAGCAGCTGCCCTGTATACATCAAGAGACAGACTCAAAACTCTGGTTCTTGAAAAGTTTTTGCCCGGAGGTCAGATTAACAACACCGACAGAATCGAGAATTATCCGGGTATCCTGCAAATTGATGGCCCCGGACTGATTGAAAAAATGCAAAACCAGGCAGTCTCTTTCGGTACTGAAATAAAAACAGGCGTAGAAGTTACCGCCTTAAAAAAATTATCCGATGGCAATATCGAGGTTAGCTATGATGACAATAGCTATATCGCAAGGGCAGTAATCCTTACTCCCGGCAGCGACTACCGCAGGCTTGGCATCCCGGGAGAAGATGAATTTAGAAATGCCGGAGCCGGTGTCAGCTATTGCGGTACCTGCGATGCACCATTTTTTAAGGGAAAACAGGTCGTTGCTGTTGGCGGCGGCAACACCGCACTTGAAGAAACACTGCATCTGACCAAATATGCCGAAAAAGTCACCATAATACATCGACGAGACGAGTTCAGAGCAACAAAAGTCCTGCAGCAAGAACTTCTTGCAAAAGCCGGCTCGCCCAATTCGAACCTGATTATTAAATACAACACAATCCCGACAGCCATACAAGGCAGTGGAAAGGTCCAGTCTGTAAAACTTAAAAACGTCAAAACCGGTCAGGAAGAGGATTATCCGTGCGACGGCGTCTTTATTTTTGTTGGCATGGTACCGAACACAGGTTTTTTAAAAGGCTTTATAGAGCTGACCGACAACGGTTTTATAAAATGCGACTGTGCGTATCTTCGCACAAGTACCCCCGGCATTTTTGCCGCCGGTGACTGCAGAATTGGAGCTGCCATGCAACTGGCCACCGCTGCCGGAGACGGTGTTGTCGCCGCCATGATGTTAAAACAGTATTTCAGAGACCCGAACTGGTGGAACGAAGAAGTTTCTGATATACTCCAGCCCGGTGGATGGTAGTTTAGTCGAAGTAAGAATATAACACTCTCAAAAAGAAGGGGTATATGTTAGCTAAATTGCACAGCGTTACCTTAGAAGGTATTGAGGGCATCATCTGTGATGTTGAAGTTGATGTAGGCAGAACAGGTTTTGAAAAATCACTGATTGTCGGCCTGCCCGATGCCGCTGTTAAAGAAAGCATTGAACGTGTCAAAAGTGCAATCATAAATTCAGGATATAAATATCCGAAAACGCGGTCGGTAGTAAACCTTGCTCCTGCCAATGTCAAAAAAGCAGGACCTGCCTTCGACTTACCAATCGCTTTAGGGATGCTTTTAGGCCAGGGCGTTTTAGTAAGTGACAGCCTTAAAAATTTTGTTATCGTCGGCGAGCTCGCTCTTGATGGAAGAGTCAGGCCGGTAAACGGCATATTAAGCATGGCATTGACCGCTGCTGAAAACGGTTTTACCCGTATGATTGTTCCTCTGGAAAATGCAGCCGAAGCTGCTGTTGTCACCAAACTCGAAGTTTACGGTATCGGCTCACTGGCTCAGGCCGCTGGATTTCTTTCAGGCCAATTGGCACCGGAAACCACTACCGTTGACATCGACCGGCTTTTCAAAACCGCCTTAAGTTACGAGTTGGATTTTGCTGACGTCAGGGGACAGGAATCTGTAAAACGTGCTCTTACTATCGCTGCCGCCGGAAGACATAATGTTATTATGATGGGTCCGCCAGGAGCAGGAAAAACCATGCTTGCCAAAAGACTGGCAACTATCCTGCCGAATCTCAGCCTTGAAGAATCGCTCCAGGCAACCCGCATATATTCATCTGTCGGCCTGCTGCCGAAAGAGACTCCGCTTCTGGCCACTCGACCAGTCAGAATGCCGCATCACACAGCCTCAGGCCCGGCCCTGGTAGGCGGCGGCAGCAATCCAAGACCCGGTGAATTATCTCTGGCGCATTTTGGCATTTTATTTCTTGATGAGTTTGCCGAATTTCCACGAAATGTTTTGGAAATGATTCGCCAGCCCCTGGAAGACGGCTTCGTCACTATCTCACGGGCAAAAGGTTCTGTTAAATTCCCTGCACAGTTTATGCTCGTCGCCGCAATGAACCCCTGTCCGTGCGGATATTACGGCTCGGGTTCCAGAAACTGCAAATGCACACCTAATCAGATTGAAAGATATGTTTCAAAAATTTCCGGGCCTCTGCTCGACAGAATTGATATTCACATCGACGTCCCTGCTGTGACTTTTAGAAAATTACGCTCAAAATCAGGCCTGCTCGATTCGGAAAAGATAAGGTATCAGGTCGAAACCTCAAGAGCAATCCAGACAGTCAGATTCGGAGATGGCAAACTCCGGACAAACGCTACCATGACACACAAGCAGGTGGAAAAATATTGCCAACTCGATTCTGCCGGTGAAATGATGCTAAAACAGGCTATGACCGAATTTGGCCTAAGCGCTCGTGCCCATGACAAAATCTGCAAAGTCGCCCGCACCATCGCCGACCTTGATACTTGCGAGAACATCCTGCCCGAACATATCGCAGAGGCTGTAAGCTACCGAAAACTCGACAGAAAATTATAGTATAGATTTTATTCACACACGTCAACTGTATGGCATAAAGGCTGAATACCATGTTCTGTGAATGTGAACTTAAGTACAGATATTTACGAACACTATTACTAATATAGGTAGTGGATTATGAGATACCGCAAAATTCCAGATGAAACCATTAGACGTCTGCCAATCTATTTGAGGGCGTTGTTGCATTCTTCTGAACAGGGAAAAGAAAATATATCCAGCCGAAATTTAGCCGCTTTTGTTGGTGTCAATTCCTGGCAAATAAGGAAGGATTTTTCCTACTTCGGTGACTTTGGGATACCGGGCGTGGGTTATAACACTGAAAATCTGGTGAAGCAGATTAACAGAATTCTTAGACTTGACACAGGTCACAGAGCAGCTCTGGTCGGAGTAGGTAATCTGGGGACTGCCGTTTTAGCGTATCCCGGTTTTAAGGTATACGGCTTCGACATCGTAGCTGCCTTTGACATCGACCCTAAGAAAACAGGGCGAAAAATAAACAGCATCCTAATCGAAAACATTTCAAAAATTGGGATATTGAAAAAGCGAAACGTTGACCTCGGAATTATTGCCGTCCCCAGCAGTGTCGCTCAGCAATCAGCCGATGCATTAGTGAAAGCAGGAATAAAAGGTATCTTGAATTTCTCTCCTTGCCATTTAAGCGTTCCCAGGAAAGTCAAAGTAATAACTATCGATATTGCAATGGATTTTGCACGTCTGCCCTATTATATTTCGGCAGGTTAAGCTGAAATTAAGACTCAGGTGAGAAAGAATGGAAACTGTTTTTAGGCGTCGTAGCTGAAAACGTGGAGCTTTATCTCTTGCTTGAATCAAGGCTTACAGTGTTATTCGGCTCAAAATCGGTTAATTTGAGTAAATAATTTGAATTTAGCAAGGTTGTACTATAAGCCGCTTTTTCCCATTCTCATAATAAAAATTTGTTCTTGACCACTAAGTCGCTACAAGGTAAAAGTGATACTGATTTGTTGAGTCAACTATAACCTTATTGAAAGGAAGTAGACCATGGCAGAAACAGAGAATCCGCAAGCACAAGAAAATACAGAAAACACAAGTGCAGAGCAAAGCGCCGAGGCCGAACAAACCCAGGTCTCTAAAGATGCAAGAAACATGGCTGTGCTTTGTCACTTGTTGGCTATTTTTACCACTTTCATCGGGCCTTTGATTATCTGGCTGTTAAAAAAGGACGAAGAGCCTTTCGTTGACAATCAGGGCAAAGAGGCGCTGAATTTCCAGATTACCGTCGTGCTGGCAATGCTTGTATCAACTCTGTTGAGTGCTGTATGTATTGGAATTCCACTTCTTATAGCCATTCCAATCGTGGATATTGTCTTTTGTATTATAGCTGCGGTCAAGGCCGGCAATGGCATAGCATACCGCTATCCATTAAGCATTCGCCTACTCAAATAAATTCGGCCTTTGAAGATAAACAATAACTGACAGATTCACTGCCTGATGTCCTGGCAATGTCATTCATCAATGGCTGCCACATAAATGATAACATTCCCGGCAGTTGTAAGTATTCTTGCAAAAACAACCGGCTGAAGCTATCATATCTAAAATGGCGGCGAAATCCGGAAAATCCAGTAACAGCAAGGGACCTGCTGCAGTTAATAAAAAGGCCTATCACGACTTTGAGCTTCTGGATAAGTTCGAGGCCGGCATAGAGCTTATGGGCAGCGAAGTAAAGTCGGTTCGCCACGGCAATATCGACTTAAAAGGTTCGTACGTGCGCCTTATAGATGACGAATGTTTTCTCGTCGGCGCCAACATAAGTCTGTATAAACAGGCTGGTATCAATAATCACGAGCCGCTTAGAACAAGAAAACTGCTGCTGCATAAGGCAGAGATAAAAAAACTAAGGGTAAAACTTGAACAGCGAGGTTTTGCTTTTGTGCCGCTAAAAGTTTATTTTAACAACAGAGGCCTGGCTAAAATTGAAATCGCCCTGGCAAAAGGCAAAAAACAATATGATAAACGTAAAAGCATTGCTGAGCGTCAGCAAAAGCGTGATATTGACAGGGACATGAAAAAGTATCGTTAATAACTATTAGAGGAATTACGGTTATGGCAGATGAGAAAAAAGAAGATGAGAAAAAGATAATTGTCGATGAGGACTGGAAGACCGAGGCCCGGAAAGAAAAGGAAACCCTCGCCGCCCGGGAAGAAATTGAGAAAAAAGAAGCCTCTCAGCAAGAACATCGAGGCCCGTTGCCCGCCGGCGACTTCGCTGCATTGGTAAGTATGCTGGTAACACAGGCGTTTTTTGCATTGGGCGCTTTGAAGATTGAAGGTCAGGATGATAAAGAACCTGATTTGGAGATGGCAAAATACAATATCGATATGCTCGAAACCATGCAGGAAAAAACAAAAGGTAATCTGACCGAGCAGGAAGAAAAAGTACTTGAAAATACGCTCAGCCAGGTACGAATGGCCTATGTCAAGGCAACAGGATAATTTTCGTACATCGCATATTGTATTTAGTATATCCTACAAACAAATGAAGTGATAATTCATGGTTTTGGACTTTTGGCTAATATCTTAGACAAAATAATTGCAGATAAAAAAATCGAGGTTCACAGGCGACAGTCACAAATTTGCCTGCATGAACTCGAAGAACAGATACAGTCTATGCCGAAATGCCTCAATTTTTACAGGGCTGTAACTAAAAAAAATCCGCATGGCCTAAACGTGATTGCCGAGGTCAAAAAGGCCTCGCCGTCGGCAGGTATCATCCGTGAAAATTTCGACCCTGCTGAGATTGCTAAAACTTATGAAAGCTGCGGTGCCGATGCCATAAGCGTCCTGACCGATGAAAAATATTTTCAGGGCAAACTCGAATATATAAAGCAGGTCAAAGATGTTGTTGATATTCCTGTTTTGAGAAAAGATTTCATCATCGACCGGTATCAAATCTTCGAGTCCCGTGCTGCCGGTGCCGACGCAATTCTTTTAATAGCTGAAGCTATAAAACCGGGCGAGTTAATGGATTTTATGATTACCGCTGCCGAGCTGACGCTTACAGTACTTCTCGAAGTTCATCACGCTGACACCTTGCTTAAAGTACGAAGCCTTATAGGATTTCCCAAAAAAGGCTACAGCATACTTGGAATAAACAACCGCAATCTTGACACAATGCAGGTGGATTTGAACAATGCCAGCCGATTAGCTGACCTTCTTGATGATAATAATAAACAGTTCGTTACCGAAAGCGGAATAAAAACACGACAGCACGTCGAAAAAATCATTTCAGTCGGCGCCTGTGCTGTGCTGATAGGCCAAACACTTTGCGAAAGCGAATCCATCGAAAATAAATTCAAAGAGCTTTTTGGCTAATTACGATTTTTTTTGACGAGCTTTTTGAATTTTTGCCCATGTATCACGCAATGTCACCGTTCTGTTAAATACAAGTTTGCCGCCTGAACTATCAGGGTCAACACAGAAATATCCAAGTCTTTCGAACTGGAACCTGTCCAGAGGCCTGGCATCGGCTAACGAAGATTCAACCTTGCAGTTGTGAAGAGTTTCAAGTGAATTCGGGTTGATATTTGACCTGAAGTCTTTTCCCGCTTCCGCCTCTTCCGGATTTTCTTTTGTAGACAGATGGCCATACAGCCGAACCTCGGCATCAATGGCATGTTTCGCCGAGACCCAATGCAGTGTTGATTTTACCTTTCTACCATCCGGAGCGTCACCGCCTCGGGTAGCAGGGTCGTATGTGCAGTGAAGTTCAACAATATTGCCGCTGTCATCTTTAACTACGTCGGTACAAGTAATAAAATACGCATAGCGAAGTCTTACTTCTCTGCCAGGTGCAAGTCGGAAGAATTTTTTTACCGGCTCTTCCATAAAATCTTCCCGCTCAATATAAATCACCTTTGAAAACGGCACCTTGCGGGTGCCTGCTGATTCATCCTGAGGATTGTTGACAGCGTCAAGCTCCTCGACATGGCCATCCGGATAGTTATCAATAACAACTTTTAAAGGCCTAAGCACCGCCATCACCCTGGGAGATGTTTTGTTTAAGTCCTCGCGCAGACAGTGTTCGAGCAGGGCAATATCGATGGTGCTGTTGAATTTATTGACTCCGATTACCCTGCAGAAATTTCGGACAGCAGCCGGTGAATAGCCTCTCCTTCGCATTCCAGAAAGACTCGGCATACGAGGGTCATCCCAGCCATTTACCAGGGCCTCTTCGACCAGCTGTGACAGTTTCCGCTTACTCATAACGGTATAAGTCAGTTCCAGCCTTGCAAATTCTATCTGCTGTGGATGATGGACATCGAGCTGGTCAAGAAACCAGTCATACAAAGGCCTGTGGTTTTCAAATTCGAGAGTACAAATCGAGTGAGTGACACCTTCAATCGAATCTTCCAGACCATGTGCCCAGTCATACATCGGATAAATACACCAATCGTCGCCGGTTCTGTGATGTGTTGCGTGCAGGATTCTATAGATTACCGGGTCGCGCATATTCAGGTTAGGATGCGACATATCGATTCTGGCTTTTAATGTCCTGCTGCCGTCCGGAAATTCACCTTTTCGCATTCGCTCGAACAGGTCAAGATTTTCCTCGACACTTCTATTACGGTACGGACTGTTTTCGCCGGGTTCTGTTAATGTGCCGCGATACTCTCTGGTTTGCTCAGCCGTCAAATCACAGACATAAGCCTTGCCTTTTTTTACCAGCTCAACCGCATACTCATACATCTGCTCAAAATAATCTGACGCAAAATACAACCTGTCCTCGAAATCCCAGCCAAGCCACTTAACGTCTTTTGTTATCGAGTCAACATATTGCTGCTCTTCCTTGGTGGGATTGGTGTCATCAAAACGAAGGTTACAGATACCGCCGAATTCTTTGGCTATGCCGAAATTCAGACAAAGACTTTTTGCATGACCGATATGCAAAAACCCATTAGGTTCAGGCGGAAACCGTGTTATCACCTTACCATTCCACTTACCGGTTTTGTTATCTTCGGCGACAATTGCCCGAACAAAATCAAGCCTCTCCGGAGTCTCGCTGTTTCCCA